>NC_010296.1:2157000-2876000 GCF_000010625.1 Microcystis aeruginosa NIES-843 | reverse complement strand
ATTCTCTCTAAAATTGACCGTTTGTAGGGTTGATTAAGGCGCTCGATTTCTGCGGTAATTTCGCTTCTTTCCAGCACTTCTCGGATAATTGGCAGGTTTTTCCCGATAATTCGCCCCATTTCTGCCGCTATTTTCTCCAAATCTTCGGGGGTAAAGGGTGTTGGGCGATCGAAATCGTAGTAGAATCCCGTTTCTGTCCAGGGACCAATAGCGACTTTGGTTTCAGGAAAGAGAGTTTGTACAGCCATCGCTAAGATATGGGCGCAAGTATGGCGTATTTTTACGATTTTTTGCGAATCTTCTTCGATAACGGGGCTTTCTGCTCGGGGGGACTTAATTTGATTGACCATTGCCAGCTACGATGATAATGATTATCATTGTAGCAAAGGAGGGCTGATGTCTAAGAAAAAAATGCGCTCAAATCCTCTAGCGGCAAGCTCAACGATAATTAATTTTTGAGAGTTCAAAAATGAGAAAAATAGGCATAAAATCTCTAAATAGAGAATTTAATTGATTAAAGCTCATTTTTGATTCTCCTGACGACCGAATACTAGCTACCTACTCCTCAACCAAGGGAAGATTTTTGATTTTGACAAGAGGTCTATACTTAATAGAGCCGTAGATTAATAACATTGTCGTTAAAGTCATGGCCATAATTAGGGGAGCGATTTTGGCTAACCAGAAAGCCACGAAGATTATGCCGATTCCGTCAGCGAGTAAGATGGGTAAACGTGGCCCTATGCCATGGTCAATAATTTTTCCCGTGCTTGGCTGCAGTTGAATTTTGGCTAAACAATGAAACCAAATTTGACTGACTAAAACTATTAAAGCTCCCCATCCTATCCAGAGGGCAGCCACATAAAAGCCCGATAATTCCAAAACAATTGTACTAATTGTGACGATAAAAAAGCGATCGAGGCGAGGATCGCTGGTTTTTTGCTGAAATTGGGCAATTTCTCCCAAGTCCACCGCCGCCATGCGTGCCTGTTCCATGCACATCACCAGGGTCCCTAGGGCAAGAATAGCAGCGGATAGGTTTTCCGGTGAGAAGATTTGGGAGATTATGCCTAAACTAGCCGGAAAAAACAGTAAAAAAAGGATCGTTCGTCTCATCTATTCGGGGTGGGGTCGGATTAAGATAAGAAATGCTCTTGACTTGATCATTTCTGTAATGTCTTGTTTGCCTCCTTTTCAAAATGCTCTCCTTCTCACCCAAGCTTTAACCCATCGTTCCTATGTCAATGAACAGTCGGAATTGACGGAAAATAACGAGCGCCTAGAATTTTTGGGCGATGCGATTTTGGCTTTTTTGGTGGGCGAACTGTTGTATCAAAAATATCCCGCCATGAATGAGGCAGAATTAACCCGTTTGCGGTCAAATTTGGTCAAAGAAGAACAATTAGCGCAATTGGGCCTTGAAATCGGCCTGGGGGAGTTAATGCGTTTGGGTAAGGGGGCAATTAAAGATCGGGGGCGATCGAATCCTACCCTATTAGCGGACACTTTTGAAGCGATAATTGGGGCTTATTATCTAGATTCGGGGTTAAATGCGGTTAAAAACTATCTGCACGGGCTTTTTATCCCTGTAGCCTCTCATTTAGTCTCTCAACAATCGGAATCGTCATCTTTTATCGATGCTAAAAATCTCTTTCAACAGTGGGCCCTGGCCAATTTTGCCTCTAATCCAGAATATGCGATCATTGATGTGACAGGACCCCCCCACGCTAGGGAATTTACTGCCGAAGTGCGGGTTAATAATCTTCTCTACGGTACAGGTAAGGGTAAACGAAAACAGGATGCCACCAAAGCGGCTGCCGAAGATGCCTTAAAGCGCTGTCAATTGCAAGGGTAAATAGGGTTTGCGGCAAAAAGTTTTGCGTGGGGGCAGGGTGTGGGGTGTGGGGTGTAGGGTGTAGGGTTTTACCGATTTTGAGGAGGTCAATTACCTAATTTTCGGGGAAAAAGTGCCTAAATTTCCCCCCCGATCACTCCAATGGCTGGTACTTTTTGATGGGAAAAAAGTCTAAAATTTTTATCCAACAAAGTTTTTAGATTTATTCAGCAAATTCCACTTATCTTAGGGGCCACCAATTAACTTTATCCCGGGTGGCACTGTACACTTCTTTTAAACCCTCGGCATCTAGTACCCGAATTAAATCCCCCGTCGATTCTGAGGCAATTAATCCCACGGTTTGCAATCCTTTTAATACCTGTTCGACGGTGCGTTGATTGAGTTGACAAGCGCGAGCAATCACATCGACGGATAAATCAAAAGTATAGATATTTTCGGCATCTGGTTGACTGCCTAATTCTCTTTCTTGATAGATTAAAGCTCTGAGTAAAGTGGCTACAGCTTGGGGTGGATAGCTACTGCAATTAAGCAAATGATACTCGAATTTTTGCTGTAATTCAAATAACAAACAGTACCGTTGACGAAAACTTTGGTTATCGTTGTAAATCTTTTCTAGCGCCGATAAGGGAATTTTCAGGACGTGGGTAGTTTTATAGGATTCCACCAAACAGGGAAAGGCGCGACTGGCTAAACCATAACTAAAGGGTAAACTCCTCATGCCAAAACAGCCACCGGGGTAGCTAATGGCAATAATCCGGTCGAGGGGAGTGCTGCGGACGACGATTACACCCTCATCCAAAATCACATACAAAACATCTAGAAATTCATCGGGGAGAAAAGCCGTATAGACGGGACGATTGGAAAATAGCGTCTCTAGCTTGAGATTGTCGGCATCGAGATACTGACTTAACCAAGCTTCCTCTAGTCCGCGAAAGAGAAAACTCTGGTTAATCAGTTGTTGTAGGAGGGTTGTTTTTTTGGCCTTGACGCTCTTGCCCATAGTCTCAAACCTAGATGTAGCACTGATTCCATCTTCTCACAGTTTCCCTTGTTATCACCTTATTCCCAATTTGTTTTATAAATGTATTGAAATTTTGTTTCCTGTGCTGTAGGATTAAACTACGCCTAAAAACAGATACAACCTTAGAGTAAATCTTAGGAGCGCCGCCGATGCAGTCATCCCAGTCTTGTTTATCCCTACTAATGGCAACTGTCCTGACGGGGGGGATGCTGGTATCCTGCACCCCATCCCCCACCAATAGCGGCAATGACAGCCAAAAACCCGTGACTGTGACGCTTGTTTCCTATGCTGTCACCCAAAGTGCCTACGAAAAAATCATTCCCAAATTTGTCGAGGAATGGCAACAAAAAACGGGGCAAAAGGTAACTTTTGAACAGAGTTATGGTGGTTCCGGTTCCCAAACTCGTGCCGTTATCGATGGTTTAGAAGCGGATGTGGTAGCGTTGGCTTTAGCTTTGGATACCAAGAAAATTGAGCAAGCGGGATTAATTCAACCCGGTTGGGAAAAAGAAGCAACCAATGACTCTATTGTTCATAAATCTGTAGTGGCTTTTGTTCCTCGTGATGCCAATATTAAAATTAATAAATGGTCAGATTTAGCCAAGGATAATATTAAAGTTATTACCGCTAATCCCAAGACTTCTGGCGGAGCGCGCTGGAATTTTCTCGCTCTTTGGGGTTCGGTGACGCAAGCGGGAGGCAGTGAACAAGCGGCGCAAACTTTTGTCGAAAAAGTGTTTAAAAATGCGCCAGTTTTACCTAGAGATGCTCGCGAATCTAGTGATGTATTTTTTAAACAAGGCCAGGGAAATGTGCTGATTAATTACGAAAATGAGATGATTCTCGCTAACCAAAAAGGCGAGAAGTTGTCCTACACTGTTCCCACCGATTACAATATTTCTATTGATAATCCCGTGGCGGTTGTTGATGCCAATGTGGATAAAAAAGGTACGAGAAAAGTGGCCGAGGCTTTTGTGCAGTTTTTATTTACTCCCGCAGCCCAAAGAGAATTTGCTCAGGTGGGGTTTCGTCCCGTTGAACCGACGGTATTTAAAGAGTTTGAGAGTAAATTTCCTCAGATAAAAAATCTCTTTACCGTGCAGGATTTAGGCGGTTGGGATAAAGTACAAAAGCAATTCTTTGATGATGGAGCCTTGTTCGATAAAATTCTGACTAAAGCTGGTAAATCCTAAGGAGAAAAACCATGGATAATCAACCTCAATGGCAAACTATTAATCATCCCCAAAGTGACTTACATCTCGATCAATCAGGACTCGATCGCCCCACGTCCCGAAGAATAAAAATTCGGATTCCTAAACAATATATTAACGAGCCAATTATAGCACGTTTAGGGTCTTTTCCTGGTCTAAAAGTGAATATATTTTCCGCTTTGTTAGCGGCAAATAATAATCAAGATGGCTGGTTCGATCTACAACTACAAGGCAACTCCCAAGGGATAGAAAATGCCCTTTCCTATCTGGCAGATTTAGATGTAGAAGTTTGGTATGATTCAGCACAAGTTCTTGAAGAAGCGGACAATTGGTAATCTCTAGCAATAATAAACAATGGCTAACCCACAATTATCTTTATCTCCCAGTCAACCCCTGAAAAAAGTTTCTATTCCTTGGGTAATTACCATTAGTTATCTAGTGGTTTTGTTGGTTTTACCGGCAGCGGCACTATTTGCTAAATCCCTAACCCTTGGTTTTGCTGAATTTTGGCGTGTTGCCACTTTACCGATTTCTTTATCCGCTTACCAAGTCACTTTTTTTACTTCCTTAATCGCCGGATTAATTGACGGAGTTTTTGGCACTATTATCGCTTGGGTATTAGTGCGGTATCGATTCCCGGGTAAAAAAATTGTCGATGCTTGTGTAGATTTGCCCTTTGCTTTACCCACTTCTGTTGCCGGTTTAGTCCTAGCCACAGTTTACAGTGATAACGGTTGGCTCGGTCAATTTTTTGCCCCCTTTGGCATTAAGATATCCTTTACCATTTTAGGGGTTTTTGTGGCGATGTTATTTATCGCTTTACCCTTTATTGTCCGCACCCTACAGCCGGTTTTACAGGAAATGGAAAAAGAAGTAGAAGAAGCGGCTTTATCCCTCGGTGCTTCCTCTTGGCAAATCTTTTGGCGAGTGATTTTTCCCACGATACTACCCGCTATTTTAACAGGAGTTGCCCTCGGTTTTGCCAGAGCGATCGGTGAATATGGTTCCGTAGTTATTATCTCATCTAATATTCCCTTTAAGGATTTAATTGCCCCAGTTTTAATCTTCCAAAGACTAGAGGAATATGATTACACAGGTGCGACAGTAATCGGCATGGTTTTATTACTGGTTTCTTTGTTCATGTTAGTAGTAATTAATTTCCTGCAGCAATGGGGGCAAAAATACAAAGTTAAGTAAAGAGTAAAAAATATTAGAGTATGACTGGAGACAGATCAAAAATGCTGAGTCTAAAAAAATCAACTAAACCGAAAGAGTGGGATTACAAACCCCTACTAATTATCATCGCCCTTGTTTATCTGGCACTGTTATTATTTATTCCAGCAGCGGCAGTATTTTACTATGCTTTTCGCAATGGATTCCAAGCTTTTTTAGAAGCGGCGGGAACTTCTGACTTTATCGAAGCTGTGAAATTAACAGTAATTATTGCCCTAATTACTGTACCTTTAAACACAATTTTTGGACTTTGTGCAGCTTGGGTAATTGCTCGCAATCAATTTCGTGGCAAAACTTTATTAATTAGTTTAATTGACTTACCTTTTGCCGTTTCTCCCGTGGTAGCGGGTTTAATGATTGTACTGCTCTATGGGCGCAATGGTTGGTTAGGTTCTTTCCTAGAATTTTTCGATATAAAAATACTTTTTGCTTTACCCGGAATGGTATTAGCAACTATATTTGTTACTATGCCTTTTGTCGCTAGAGAAGTTATCCCAGTCTTAGAAGAAATTGGCTTAGAACAAGAGGAAGCGGGGCGCACTTTAGGGGCAAGTGATTGGCAGATTTTCTGGCGCATAACTTTACCCAATATTCGTTGGGGATTGATGTACGGAGTGCTGTTAACTAATGCCCGGGCGATGGGAGAATTTGGGGCGGTTTCTGTGGTTTCTGGCAGTATTTTAGGGAGAACTGCTACCCTGCCAATTTTCGTAGAACAGGCCTATAAAAATTATCTAACTCCTGCCGCTTTTAGTGCGGCGGCTATTCTCGCCTTACTAGCGGGAGTTACTTTAATTATTAAAGAAATTCTCGAACGTAAAACCGCCCACAAAATTCACACTACCTAACTACAAAAAACCTAAAAATATGAGCGGGCGTTGGGTTTCATGCTTCAACCCAACCTACGTTCTACAAAAAACCTAAAAATATGAGTATTACCATCCAGCAAGTTTCTAAACGTTTCGGCAATTTTCAGGCTTTAGATAATATCAGTTTAACCATTCCTGAAGGTAAATTAGTCGCCCTCCTCGGACCATCGGGATCGGGAAAATCCACCTTATTACGTTCAATTGCCGGATTAGAAACTCCCGACAGTGGCGCGATTATCATTAACGGACAAGATACCACCCATGTGGATCCTAGACGGAGAAATATCGGCTTTGTTTTTCAACATTATGCCCTATTTAAACATTTAACTGTCCGTCAAAATATTGCTTTTGGTCTAGAAATTCGCCAGCAAAAATCCCCAGTAATTAAGAAAAAAGTTGAGGAATTATTAGAATTAATTCAATTACAAGGATTAGGCGATCGCTATCCCGCCCAATTATCGGGAGGACAACGGCAGCGAGTAGCTTTAGCCCGCGCTTTAGCTATTCAACCGAATGTATTATTATTAGATGAACCCTTTGGAGCTTTAGATGCAAAAGTCAGAAAAGAATTAAGGGTATGGCTGAGAAATTTACATAAAGAAGTTCACGTTACCAGTGTTTTTGTTACCCACGATCAAGAGGAAGCAATGGAAGTAGCCGATACGATTGTCGTGATGAATCATGGTAAAATTGAACAGGTGGGTTCTCCCGCCGAAATTTACGATCATCCAGCCACAGCTTTTGTGATGCAATTTATTGGGGAAGTGAATATCTTACCCAGTTTAGCAGGATTAGGAAATGGACATCATCAGGGTCATAATTCCACCGTTTTTATCCGTCCCCACGACCTGGAAATTATGCCCGAACAAGATGGTTTGAATAGTTGGGCAGTGGTAAAAAGAGTTATTCATTTAGGCTGGGAAATACAAGTAGAATTAATGTTAGCCGATGGGGAAATGGTGGTGGCTTATCTCAATCGTGAGGAATACAAGCAATTACAGTTACAACCAGAACAAACGGTACATTTAAAACCGAGAAAAGCGACTTTACTCACTGATTTTGACAATAAAAGTGAGAAAGTTATCGATTACTCAATTTAAAAACTCTAGGTTTATTAAAGAGTTTTTCATAAAGATGAAGTATAACTGGATTATGCCATAGTTCCCTACTGTTAACATCAAAGGCATCTATAAAATAAACCTTAAAGCCAAGTCAAGGCCGATTCTGGTCTTGACAAAGCAGATGATGGGGAAACTCAGGAAAGAGAAATGGGTGTATCTGATCACCGATTGGATTTGGTATTATAAGTAGAGATTACTAAAAATTGACCAGTTTTTTCGGGGAACTGGCGAAATTAACAGCTAATCTGGGACAAGACGAGCTAAAAGCAGCAGAGAGCAACAATCAATGTCTAAAAACTCTATACCTCGAATCGAAAATCTGCGCGTGCAAAATTACCGAGCTTTACAGGACTTAGAATTAAAAAGCATTACTCCTTTAACCGTTTTTCTCGGTCCTAATGGGAGCGGAAAATCTACCATATTTGATGTCTTTGCTTTCCTCTCTGAATGTTTTACTGTTGGTTTAAAAAAAGCTTGGGACAGACGGGGAAGATTTAAAGAATTAAGAACCAGAGGACAAGAAGGTTACATCATTATCGAATTAAAATATCGAGAAAAATTGGCATCACCTTTAATTACCTATCATTTGGCTATTAATGAAGCTAACAATCGCCCTTATGTTGCCGAAGAATGGTTACAGTGGAGACAAGGAGCGAAGGGCAAACCTTATCGCTTTTTAGACTTTAAAGAAGGGGGAGGAATAGTGGTTAGTGGAGAAAATCCCAAACCAAAAGATAAACGAATTTCTGAACGATTAGACTCCCCGGAATTTTTAGCTGTTAGTACCCTCGGACAATTGGCCAAACATCCCCGGGTTAGTGCTTTGCGTCGTTTTATCACAAGTTGGTATCTTTCCTACTTAACCGCAGATAATACTCGCACTCAACCAGAAGCAGGAGCGCAAGAAAGATTATCGCCAACTGGTGACAATTTACCTAATGTTATTCAATATTTAAAAGAAGATCATCCTCAACGATTAGAATCTATTTTACAAACCCTTTCTCGTCGAATTCCCAGATTAGAAAAAGTAGAAGCATCTATTATGCCGAATGGACAGCTTTTACTTCAAATTAAAGACGCACCTTTTCAAGAGCCAATTCTTGCCAAATTTGCCTCCGATGGCACTTTAAAAATGTTGGCTTATTTAACTATATTATATGATCCAAGCCCTCCGCAATTACTGGGAATAGAAGAACCAGAAAATCATCTTCATCCCCGTTTATTACCTGAATTAGCAGAAGAATGTCGGGCAGCGACCGCAAGTACACAATTAATGGTAACAACTCATTCTCCCTTTTTTGTAGATGGTTTGAAACCAGAGGAGGTTTGGGTACTTTATCGAGATGAAAATGGTTTTACTCAAGCTAAACGTACTTCAGCAATGCAAGGAGTTAAGGAATTTATTCAAAATGGTGCTTTGTTGGGTCAATTATGGATGGAGGACTATTTTGATGTGGGTAATCCTAGCATTTAAGTTTAATAGCAAAGGAGGGAAAAAGTGCATCTTGAATTTTTAGTTGAAGAATTTTCTACCCAAGAATGTTTAAATCAAATTTTACCTAAAATATTATTTGAGAATGTCACCTATAAAATTCATGCCTTTCGAGGTAAATCCGATTTAATCAAAAAACTACCGGAGCGATTAAAAGGCTATCAATGCTGGATACCCGATGATTATCGAATCATTATTCTTGTAGATAGAGACAATGAAGATTGTCAAATGCTCAAAGAAAAGTTAGAAAATATTGCCCAACAAACAGGACTGATCACCAAAACGATTAGTGAAGATAAAAAAACATTTCAGGTGTTAAATAGAATTGCTATAGAAGAACTAGAAGCTTGGTTTTTTGGTGATATTCAGGCTATAGTCTCAGCCTATCCCAAAGTTTCTACTAATGTGGGACAGCAAGCAAAATACAGAAAACCCGATGAAATTACGGGGGGAACTTGGGAAAACTTAGAAAAGATACTTCAAAAAGCTGGGTATCATCGAGGAGGTTTAGAAAAAGTGAAAGCAGCCCGAGAAATTTCTCAATTTATGACTCCTGCTCATAATTGTTCTCCTAGTTTTCAGATTTTTTATCAAGGTTTATTGGCGATGATTAGCTAAGGATATTTAGGAAAGTAAATGATGAAACTGCTAGATCACTGTCAAGGATAAATCGATTTTTAACTGTTGAATAAATTGTTGCATAATTGTTCAAAATTCGGTGTTTATATTGACTGATAACTGATAACTCAGGTTAACTAACCATTTTTCGCCTCTAATTTGGTCAAACGACTTTTAAGTTCCTGATTTTCCTGTTTCATTTTTTCTAATTCCTCGCGAATTTCCTGAATTGCTTTCTCGGAACCCAATTTTTTCTGGACTTTTTGTACTGCTTCCTCGGCTACACGACGGACACGACCATCGGGAGTTCGATCGCTCAAAGCTTGTAAAATAACGATAGCTTTGGCATTTTCTATCTGTCCTAAAGCGTTACACACTGCCACTTGCGTCAAGAAAAAAGTTTCCTTGGCAATGGTTTCTAAACGTTCCAAAATTACGGTTAATTTATCCGTGCTTTGTCCCGAAGAAATCGCTCCCAGGGCCCGAATAGCCCCTAATCTCAGGGGTTGAGGCGTGCCTAAAGCTGTGTAGGTCAAAATTGACTCCAAAGCCGCCGGGGAGGTTTTTAACTGGCTTAAACCGCCAATTGCGCCCGCTCTTACTACCTCATTCCACCCCTTTCTTGACTGTAAAACATGATTGAGCAGGTCAATAATTTCCCCTTCTTTATTTTGCAATTGTCCCACGGCCATGGAGCCTAATCCTCGCGCCGCGGCCGCTTCCACATAATAACTAGCATCTCCAGTTTCTAATAGGGATTTAAGCGCATTATAACTATCTAAGGTTTTAATTTCACTTAATCCCTCGACAACTGCCCGACGTACTTGTGCTTTTTCATCGTTTAAACCTTTAATTAAAGCAGTAACTGCCTGATCTAAACCAAGAGTTGCTAACTGTTTGGCCACCTCCACACGCACCCCCCAAAAAGGCTCATTTTCTAGGGATGTCCCTAAAGCTTCGATCGCTTCTAAACCGCCTTTTTTAGCAATGGCTATGGCTGCATAGATACGGGAAATTGGATCGGTATCCTGTTGTAATTGCGCTTTTAATTCACCGATGGGATACTCAAGAGTGACGGTTTTGAGGAAATTATTACCCCGATCGAACTTGACAAAATCGGGCTTTTGTGCTAGGGGAAAATAGAAAGTTTGTTCTTTTTGGTGAATCCGCAGATTGTAGGTAATATCCTCAGAGTTGAGATAGGCAAAAGCGACGGGAATTTTCAAGTCGAATAGTTCTTTTTCGTCCTGGGTTTGGGTGACAGTTAATTGGGCTAAATTATTCTGATTGTCCCAACTGTAGGCCACCTTATAATCGGGATGACCACCGCGATAAACGTACTGATCAAAGAGGAATAATAAATTGTACCCGGTCGCTTTTTCGATCGCCCGTAATAAGTCCACAGTTTCCACGGTTTTATGGGCATTATCTCGCACAAAAGTCTGAATCGCTTTTCCGAATAAATCTTCCCCTAAAATAGAGCGGATCATGTGATAAACACAAGCGCCTTTTTCGTAGAGATGACGATCATAAAGTTCGATCGCTTCTCGATAAACATGAGTAACAATCGGACGACGATAGCGGGAAGTATCTTCTTCTAAATAACTTCTTGCTTCCCCTAATAAATAATAACTACCAGCAGCTTTTCCGTATTCCGATTCTGTCCATAAAACCTCAGAATAGGAGGCCATTCCCTCTTTAATCCAAGCGTGAGACCAGTGTTTAATCACCACTAAATCACCGAACCATTGATGAGCTAATTCATGGGCAACTAAGCTTTCTGTCCAAGTATGATCGATGCTGGCTCTTTGATCAATTAAACAGCGATCGGTTAAAATTGTGGTAGAAGTATTTTCCATCCCACCAAAAATAAAATCATCTACACAAACTTGTGCGTATTTAGGATAGGGATAGGGATAACCAAACTTTTGGCTAAAAAACTCGATCATGCGGGGAGTTTTACCCATACTTCTTTGGCCCTCTTCTTCCCGTCCTTTTTCCACATAATAAGTGACAGGAACACCATTCCATGAGTCGCATAATTCAGCAAAATCTCCCACCGCAAGAGTCATTAAATAGGTGGGATGAATTTGCTTTTGTGACCAGTGATAAATTCTGTCCTCACCAACGGGTTCCACCGAGATTAATTCCCCGTTAGAAATAGCGATATAGGGTTGGGGAATTTTAACCCGAATTTCGGAAGTGGCTAATTGGCCAGGGTAATCAAAACAGGGAAACCAAAAGCGAGAATCTTCATCTTCTCCCTGGGTCCAAACTTGCATCGGTTTATCGGGATAATATTCGTCGGGGCCGATAAAATATAATCCCCGTTGTGGTTGGTTAACCTGATAGTTAATCGTCAGGATAATCGGTTTATCGGTGGTGGGTTGCAGCAGATGAATGGTCAGAAGAGAACGATCATAGTCAAAGGGTTGACTGATACCTTCAATGAACACAGAATTAATATTTAAATCCACCGCGTCCAGAGTTAAACTGCTAATTCCCTGACGAATGGGGGTGAGGGTAATCTGACAGCTGCCCTGAAAACTTTGTTGAGGAATATCAATAATTAAATCGAGAAAAATATGATTAACTTGTCCGGGTCGATCGGGGTTATAATGGGGTTTAGCCCCGGGTAACTCAAAGGGTTGACGCTGATTATTTTCTGTGTCGATGGTGAGATGAGACATATTAGCCCTAACTTGCTGATTTTTGTCCGGTAAACTTAAATTAACACGATCGGTCGTCCCTTTCCTTGCTAATAATAATCCCACCCCTATGAATCTCCCTTCCTTTCTCTGGTTATGGAAAATTGCCGCTTGGTCGATGGGATTTACCCTCTTTGCCTATTTTTTACTAGCGGTTTCGGGGGTAAACATGGGTTATCGACGACTCGCGGGCCAATCTCGACCGAAATGGTTAAGATCCTTTCATCTCCTCAGCGGCCTGATCATGGTTGCTTTGGTCTTAATTCTGCTGGGAATCGGATTAGTGGGAACAATCGGTCATTATGGCAGTTTAGGCCACTCTTCCCACCTGATAGCGGGTTTATCGGTGGTTTTTCTGGTTTTTGTTTCGGCAATTAGCGGCCTGAACATTACAACTCGTCCACCTCTAGCGCGGTCTCTCCACATCGGCACTAATCTTTTATTGTTTCTGGGTTTTCTTTTTGTTACCCTAACAGGATGGGATGTGGTCCAAAAATATCTACAATAAAAATAGTCGGCGATCAAGTGGAGACTGTTTGATCGAAAAAAACTAGCTAAGTAAGTGGATGTTAAAAATTGTCACATCCCCCCCCCTTATCAAGGGGGAATTAAGGGGGGATCCCCCCGCCTATCGGCACCCCCCTTATCAAGGGGGGCAGGGGGGATCAAAGACAAAATCTATCTTCAATTTAATTGAAACCACTTACTTATCTCATCCCGAAAAATCGCTTTTTAGTGACAGAATACTCACCCCCAAATCATTATGCAAACCGTCGAATCACAAGCTATTAACACGATGTCAGTGCCAAAAAAAGGGCTACCGGTAACAATTATTACTGGGTTTCTTGGTAGTGGTAAGACTACTCTCCTCAATCATATTCTCAGCAATCAACAGGGATTAAAAACTGCTGTTCTTGTCAATGAATTCGGTGAAATCGGTATCGATAATGAACTGATTATCAGTAGTGATGACAGCATGGTAGAATTAAATAATGGCTGTATTTGCTGCACGATCAACGAGGATTTAATTCAAGCAGTTTATAAAATTCTCGAACGTCCCGAAAAAATCGATTATTTAGTCGTAGAAACCACGGGATTAGCCGATCCTTTACCGGTAGCTTTAACCTTTTTAGGTACAGAATTACGGGAAATGACCCGTTTAGATTCCATTGTCACTATGGTGGATTGTGCCAATTTTAGTCTCGATTTATTCAACTCGCAAGCGGCCTTAAGTCAAATCACCTACGGTGATATTATTGTTCTCAATAAAACCGATCTAGTGGATGAAGCGGATGTGGATTCTTTAGAAATAAGAATCCGGGACATGAAGCAAGGAGCGAGAATTCTTCGTACTAGCAAAAGTCAGGTTCCTTTACCCTTAATTCTCAGCGTCGGACTATTTGAATCGGATAAATATTTCGACACAGAAGAAGAACACCACGACCATGATCACCACGACCACGATCACGACCATTGCGATCATGATCACGACCATGATCACCACCACGATCACGATCATGATCATCACGACCATTCCAATCATTTAGAGGTGGATGGATTTACTTCTATTTCCTTTGCTAGTGACCAACCTTTTTCGATTCGGAAGTTCCAATATTTCCTCGATAATCAGTTACCGGAAAGCGTTTTCCGCGCTAAGGGTATTCTCTGGTTTGATGAAAGTCCTAAACGTCATATTTTTCACCTCAGTGGCAAACGTTTTACTCTCGAAGATGACGAATGGAAAGGTACTCCCAAAAATCAGCTAGTTCTTATCGGTCAAAATCTCGATCATGAAACCCTAAAAGAACAGATTAACAGTTGTCTCATTTTACCTGCTGTCAATCGCGGTAAAGGATTTGGGAAATAAACCCCGCTTTGTAAATCTACTAAGTTGGGATTTTTAAGGGGAAACTCTCTGCTAAAGTCGGGCGTTACTTTCGATTTTTTCCCTCAATCCAAGCTTTTGGGGGGTTCTACCCCCCAAACCCCCCGTTGGGGGCGTGGCGCCGCCCCCAAACCCCCCGCGCATTAGCTTTTCGGTGGGATGCTTACAGGCAGCTGCTGATCCATTTGTCATCATCTAAAAGTCACCGATAATTGCTGATTGTCGGTATTTCTGCCTTCCTAACTCCTGACTCTAAGGACAATTTTTTGATTTTTACAAGAGGTCTATTGACCTTCTTGAGGTACTTTTCCCCCTAAAGATTCCACGATCGAGCGAGTATTTTCCCTGAGCATTTTTACATAACTATCCCCCCTAGTACCCACCGCGCCGATCGAATCAGAATATAATTGTTTTGGTGCTAATTTTACCCCCGCTTCTTCGGCTACAGTGGTAATTAAAGCGGGATTAATAGTGGTCTCGGCAAAGATAGCAGGAACCTGGAGATTTTTAATAGCATCGGCTAAATTTTTCACCGTTTGGGCGCTAGGTTGTTCTTCGGTACTAATGCCAATTAAAGTTCCTGCAACTTTTAAACCATAGGCATGAGCATAATACTGAAAAGCGTCATGAGTGGTGACTAATTGCCTTTGGGAAGGGGGGATAGTTTTAATAGCCGCAGTAATCCAGCGATCAAGATTTTCTAATTCCCTGATTAATTGGGCGGCATTTTCAGTAAAAATCTCTTTATCTTCGGGACTTAATTCAATCAATTGATCTCGGATTTTTTTCACCATGATTATGCCATTTTTTGCCGAACCCCAAACATGGGGATCGGGTACTTTCTGCCCTTCTTTTTCCAGTTGTAAAGGTGTAATGGCTTCTCCCACAGCCACTTTTTTCGCTTTAACTGCCGTAGAATCGATCATTTTAATTAACCCCGGTTCGAGATTATAACCGTTATAGAGAATTAAATCGGCTTTTTCTAAAGCCACACTATCGGCGGGAACTGGTTCATAAACGTGGGGATCATCCCCTGGTTTTAAAATGTCTTGATGGTCAATTTCTTCACCGCCTACTCGTGCGGTTAAATCGGCGATAATTGTGCTAGTGGAGATTACCTTAGGTTTTTGGTTATCGGTGGTATTAACCGCATCATTACAAGCAACCAATCCCAAAAATAAACAGGATAAAATTAGTTTTTTCATCGGGAAATAGAGATGAGGGTTTAGAGGTTAGAGATGGGGGGAAATGGCATTGATATCTATCTTGATTTTTTTCCTGACTAAAGACTCCTTTTACCATTAAAATAGAGAATAGAGAAGGTGTAAATTCAAAAGACATGGATAACCAAGCCCCGATTAAACTACCGAAAACCAGCGAATCCGACCACCTCAAGCGCATTCGTCACACCACCTCCCATGTGATGGCCATGGCGGTGCAAAAATTATTCCCAAAAGCCCAAGTTACTATCGGACCTTGGACTGAAACCGGATTTTACTACGATTTTGATGTGCCGGAACCTTTTACCGATAAGGATCTCAAGGACATCAAAAAAGAGATGGTCAAAATTATCAATAAAAAACTGCCGGTGATTCGCGAGCAAGTTTCTCGGGAAGAAGCGGAAAAGCGCATTAAAGCGATTAATGAGGTCTATAAGCTGGAAATTCTGGCGGGAATTCAAGAACCCATCACCCTTTATCATCTTGGTGACGCTTGGTGGGATTTGTGCGCCGGTCCGCACCTAGATAATACAAGCGAACTAGACCCAAAAGCGATCGAATTAGAGACGGTAGCGGGTGCTTATTGGCGTGGGGATGAGAATAAAGCCCAATTACAGCGCATTTACGGCACAGCTTGGGAAAATCCCCAACAATTAGCCGAATACAAGCGCCGCAAGGAAGAAGCACTGAAACGAGACCATCGCAAATTAGGCAAAGAATTAGGTTTATTTATTTTCTCTGATTCTGTCGGGCCGGGGTTGCCTTTATGGACCCCCAAAGGAACTTTAATTCGTTCTTTGTTAGAAGATTTTCTCAAAAAAGAACAGTTAAAACGCGGTTATTTACCCGTAGTTACTCCCCATATTGCTCGCGTGGATTTGTTTAAAATTTCCGGTCACTGGCAAAAGTACAAAGAAGATATGTTTCCCATGATGGCAGACGATGAGGAATCTGCTGGTAAAGAAATAGGATTTGTCCTCAAACCGATGAACTGTCCTTTTCATATTCAAATCTATAAAAGTGATTTGAGATCCTATCGGGAATTGCCGATGCGTCTGGCAGAATTCGGGACAGTTTATCGTTACGAACAATCGGGAGAATTGGGGGGGTTAACTAGAGTTCGCGGTTTTACCGTCGATGATTCCCATTTGTTTGTCACTCCCGAACAATTAGACAAGGAATTTTTAAGCGTTGTTGATTTAATTTTGACGGTGTTTAAGAGTTTACAATTAAAGAATTTTAAGGCGCGATTGAGTTTTCGTGACCCCGAATCGGATAAGTATATCGGTTCCGATGAAGCTTGGGAAAAGGCACAATCAGCGATTAGAAAAGCGGTGCAAACTTTGGGGATGGATTATTTTGAAGCCCCCGGAGAAGCGGCTTTTTATGGTCCAAAATTAGACTTTATTTTCCAAGATGCCCTCGAAAGAGAATGGCAGTTAGGAACGGTACAGGTAGATTATAATTTACCCGAACGTTTTGAACTAGAATATGTTGCCGAAGATGGTAATCGTAAACGTCCGGTGATGATTCATCGCGCACCTTTTGGTTCTTTGGAACGTTTAATCGGTATTTTAATCGAAGAATACGCGGGGGATTTTCCTCTTTGGTTAGCCCCTGTCCAGATACGATTATTACCGGTTAGTGATACTCAATTGGATTACGCTAAAGAGGTGACAGCGAAAATGCAATTGTTAGGAATTCGCGCCGAAACCGATACCAGTGGCGAACGTTTGGGTAAAATGATTCGCAATGCTGAAACCGCAAAAATCCCCGTGATGGCAGTGGTGGGGGCAAAAGAAATGGAAAGTAATAGTTTAAGTATTCGCACCCGTGCCACGGGCGATTTAGGGGTAATTAGCGTCGAGGAAGTGGTGGCAAAATTAGAAAGTGCCATCCAAAATCACGGTAATTTTTAAGCGTTTGCTCATCTCATTCTATGGGGACAGAAAATATTTCTGTCCCAGCATTTTTTATCAAGCGAGGAGATTTTTCGGGTGCATCTGATATTTGTGACTTTCTCTCACTTATGGTGAGCAGCAGCAGTTATTCAAAGAGGGCGAATGCAATTCGCCCCTACAATAATATTATTGCGCCAATAGTAGGGGCGCACCGCGTGCGCCCTGTAATATATACTTTGCACGGCTACAACTTGCATTTTTTACTCAAGGACAATAATATAGTTTAAGAGTCATAATTAGAAGCAAAGCACTCATTAAAAACATGATTAACCTAGAATTCACGGAAGAAGAAAAGAACTCACTGTATTATGAAAGATTTCATCATCCCCATCCCCGGGTTCAACTGAAGATGGAAGTTCTCTGGTTAAAAAGCCAAAAGATACCGCACCAAAAAATTTGTCAGTTAGCAGGAATCTCGCCAAATACCTTATTAACCTATCTTCGAGATTATCAAGAGGGCGGAATAGAAAAATTAAAAGAAATCAACTTCTATCGCCCTAAAAGTGAATTAGAGTCTCAAAAAGAAACCCTCAAAAAATACTTCGAGAAAAATCCACCAGCCACAATAAATGAAGCTGTATATAGGAGAGAAGAATTGACGGGAATAAAACGAAGTCCTACCCAAGTGAGAAAATTTTTAAAATCAATGGGAATGAAATGTTTAAAAGTAGGTTCTCTTCCTTCTAAAGCTGACCCAGATGAACAAGAGGACTACAAAGAAAAAAAGCTAGAACCCAGACTAAATGAGGCTAAAGAAGGAAAAAGGGCTGTTTTTTTTGTTGATGCCGCTCACTTCGTCATGGGAGCATTTCTCGGTTTTGTTTGGTGTTTTGAGAGACTTTTTGTTAAGTCACCGAGCGGGCGTAAACGCTTCAATGTTTTAGGAGCATTAAATGCAATAACTCATGAAGTTATTCTGGTTACGAATGACACTTATATTACGGCAACTCAAGTCTGTGAACTCCTTGAAAAAATAGCTGCTTTAGGACTAATGATTCCCATCACTCTAGTCTTAGATAATGCCCGCTATCAAAAATGTAAAATTGTTGAAGAATTAGCTCTTTCTTTGTCAATAGAACTGCTCTATCTGCCGTCTTATTCACCTAATCTAAATTTAATTGAAAGGCTGTGGAAATTGGTCAAAAAGAAATGTTTATATGGTAAATATTATGAAAACTTTTCTGACTTTTCTTCAGCCATTTATGAATGTTTGAATGATGCCCATTTGAAACATAAAAAAGAACTGGATTCCTTGCTGACTCTACGATTTCAGAAGTTTAATAAATCTCAGATTATGAACGTCTAAAGTATAGATATTTCTACAAAATTGAGATGCACCCGATTTTTCTTGATTATCCTTTAGGTATCGTCATCTTTTTGAAAGGGATTTTCCCCAATGCCTAGGCCTTTTTTGCTCTGTTTTAAGTCTTTCCAGAGGGCTTTAATTTTTTGATAGGCTTCTAGAGAACTGATTTTGCCCCCCGTTTCCAGATTACAAATAAAACTGACTTTTTGGGCAAATTCCTGTAAATTGGCGTTAAATAGCAAGTTTTCTGGCTTAAATTCCCCATAGTAGGGCGCGCGAGGATAGAGAAAATCCTCCTTGCGGCGATCGGGGAGATTCGGGTTATCATCGTTAGGAGGATTCTGATTCATAGGGCGACGGCGGGTAATTTTTCGGAATTTCTTTAGATTTTTCGGTAATGGTAATGGGAGATAATATCAATTGTTGGCTATGATTGAGGATTTAAGTAAAAACTTGGCTGATTCGCCAAAAGTTGACCCCTGGTATCGTGACACTTTTTGGTTATAGGTTAAGGTTCGATCGTCAAATGTTGACAGTTATCTTTAAGCTGCAATTATACATTATTTTTCTCAACGATCATCTACCCAATGATAGAGACTTTTTGCCTGGGTTGATCGCCAAAATTTACTGCCGCCACTATCTGATTAACCATCGATTTTCGTTTATCAATTGCCGAGGATGATAACTATGGAAAAACTCTATGAAGGTAAGGCCAAAATTCTCTATCAAACCGATGATCCTGATATTCTCCTCACTTATTACAAAGACGATGCCACCGCTTTTAATGCCCAAAAACGCGGGCAAATTGTCGGTAAAGGGGAAATTAACTGTACTGTCTCCACTGCCCTATTTCAATGGTTAGAATCCCTAGGAATACCTACCCATTATATCGATCGCCCTAGTTCTAGGGAAATGCGCGTCAAGGCGATTAAAATTATTCCTTTGGAGGTAGTAGTCAGAAATATCGCTGCCGGGAGTTTGTGCAAGCAAACGGGATTAAAGGAGGGGAAAGTTTTACCTTTTCCTCTTGTAGAATTTTATCTCAAGGACGATGCTTTAGGCGATCCTTTGTTAACGCCCGATCGCATAAAAGTGATCGATATTGCCAGCGAGGAGCAAGTCAATCAGTTACGAGATTTAGCCCTGCAAATCAATCAATATCTGCAAGAATTTTTCGATAAGTGCCAGATTATTCTCGTCGATTTCAAGTTAGAATTTGGAGTTGATAAAACGGGCAAAATTTATCTAGGTGATGAAATTAGCCCCGATACCTGTCGTCTCTGGGATAAAACCCAAGAGGATGCCCAAGCGCGCATTCTCGATAAGGATCGTTTTCGTCGCGATTTAGGAGATGTGGAAACTGCCTATCAACAAGTACAAGCAAGAGTTTTACAACAGATAGAGAGTTTATAACCGTAGGGTGTGTTAGCGAGCGCGTAACGCACCTTAGATAGAGGGTTTATAACCGTAGGGTGTGTTAGCGAGCGCGTAACGCACCTTAGATAGAGGGTTTATAACCGTAGGGTGTGTTAGCGAGCGCGTAACGCACCTTAGATAGAGAGTTTATAACCGTAGGGTGTGTTAGCGAGCGCGTAACGCACCTTAATTGAGATTAGCAATTTAATAATTTATGTCGAGAAGAATTATCGGGTTAACAGGGGGAATAGCTTGTGGTAAATCCACGGTTTCCAATTATTTAGAAAATATCTACAAAATTCCTGTCCTTGATGCGGATATTTATGCCCGGGAAGCAGTGGAAAAAGGTTCGGCAATTTTAGAGAGAATTTTTCAGCGTTATGGCAGAAAAGTTAAAACTGAGGATAATTCCCTTAATCGCCAACAGTTAGGAGAGATTATTTTTAATAATCCCGAGGAAAAAATCTGGTTAGAAAGTCAGATTCATCCCTACGTTAGAGAATGTTTTAAGCGGCATTTAGAGCAGTTAGAAGCCCCGATAGTTGTTTTTTCTGTTCCTTTATTATTGGAAGCCAAACTAACCCATTTAGTCACAGAGATTTGGGTGGTTTCCTGCGGTTTTGAGCAACAAATTCAACGCTTAATGACTAGGAATAACTTAACTAGGGAACAAGCGATCGCTCGGATTAATAATCAAATGCCTTTAGCCGAAAAAATTGCCTTAGCTGATATTGTTTTAGACAATTCCGGGGATTTAGAAGCTTTATATACCCAGATCGATCGAGCTATAAGTAGCTGGTTAGAATTAAATTGAAGATAGATCCCCCCTTAATCCCCCCTTAATAAGGGGTGTGCCGATCCCCCCTGCCCCCCTTGATAAGGGGGGTGCCGATAGGCGGGGGGATCCCCCTTGATAAGGGGGGAAACTGATAGTTTTTAACACCTAACTACTTACAATAGGGATTAATTTTAAAACAACCAGGCAAATTTTCCCACCCCGAATTTTACATAGAGAATAATTGCCAAAACCAATAAAAATAGAAAGCCAATAATTAATAAATAGTCTTTATTGGTTAAGATTGATTCCTGTAAAAATGTGCGATTAGGATCACCAGAGAAAGCTTTAGCTTGTAGAACTACCTCTAATTTTTGCGATTTAGCCATAGCGTTTAAAATTAAAGGTACAGCGATAGAAGCGTAAATTTTTCCTTTTTGTAACCAACCCATTTTTTCTATTGCTAATCCTCGTAATCTTTGAGCAGAAATAATCGATCGGGATTCTTCTACTAGGAGAGGAAATAAGCGCAGGGTAGAGGAAAAAATAAAGACTATTTTGTAAGGAATTCTGGCTTTAGTTAAACTCACCATCATCTGATTTATATCAGTGGTAAAAATAGCGAGGGGAATAATTAAAACCATGGTGAGAGTTTTAAAGATCACATTTAAACCGTAGAGGGTTCCCTCGACAGTCATTTGAGTAGAACCGACAGTTAATAAGGGAGTTAATTCAGTTTTTCCCGTTAAAGCTTTTACCTGTTCTACATTAAAAAATCCCATGGTAATTAATAAGAATAGATAAAAAGGAGCCATGAATTTTAAAATGGTGAGGAGATAAGACCATTTTACCCCAGCCCAGAGACAAGCTAAAGCGACAATAAGAGTTAGCAAACCGCCAGCGAGGGGACTTTCCCAAGTAAAAGCGATGAGAGTAACCACGATCATCATGGTTAATTTTGTCCGAAAATCTAGGCGAGTAAAAGGAGAATCTCGATCGACGGTTTGCCAGTTAAATGATTGCATAATTAGGAAAAAAGTTAGTAAGTAGCTAGGTGTTAAAAACTGTCAGATGCCCCCCTTATTAAGGGGGATCCCCCCGCCTATCGGCACCCCCCTTATCAAGGGGGGCAGGGGGGATCGGCACACCCCTTATTAAGGGGGGATTAAGGGGGGATATATCTTCAATTTAATTATAACTTTAAGGGAATGAGAACGTAGGTTGGGTTGAAGCATGAAACCCAACGCCCGATTATGTTACGCTACCGCTAACCCATCCTACAAATAATTGTGCCTCCCTACTTACTTAAGGGAATGAGTTAATTACCCATCCCCATCAATTCCCTAGGAAGGGTTAGCAATTCTGTTCATTTGCTCTTGAATTTCGGGGTTATAAATCTGGAGATAATTCCAATAATTACCAAACACCGATTCTATATAACCCTTAGTTTCTCTAAAGGGAATATTCTCAACAAATTCATCGGGATCGCTAAAATCAAAACGCTGTCTCCATTTGGAAACTGCCCCAGGTCCGGCGTTATAACTAGCCACAGCAAAAAGTGAATTTCCAGCGAATTTACCGTGGGTATAATCGAGATACCATGTCCCCATCATAATGTTATCTTCGGGATTAGTTAAAGAATAACTTTTATTGCCAGTATTACCCGCGATATATTTACCCGTATCGGGCATAATTTGCATTAATCCCACTGCCCCCACAGGAGAACGAATTTCTTTTTCAAAGCGGGATTCTTGCCGGATTAAAGCCGTCACTAGCAGGGGATTTAATTGTCTATCTTTTGACCATTGCAGGATGGTATCGTAGTAGGGGAAAGGGAATAAAGCGTGCCAGTATTTATCATTTTGTCGCAGGAGTTTCCAGGCTTTCTTTTCCTCCGGGGTATCTCTTTCTCGCAAGCGCCAAATCAGGTTAATTCCTTCTAAATTTTGATTGCGAGAGAGTTTATAGACACCGAGGTTAAATTGTTCGTCAACGGTTAAATTCCAAGGATCGACAATTTCTGCTTGCCAGAGATTCCAAGCGTCCGTATCTTCACCAATTCGATATAATTCCTTGAAAGCTTCCGAACCAGCGGGGGGATCGTTACGAGTGGCGGGTTTGACGGTGGTAGGATTATAGGAGCGGACAGTGGTAAAATCCCCCACGTCCCAACCTAATAAAACCGCCGAGCGCCAAGCATAATAGGAATGGGGATGACGAGAAATAGTGTAGGTAAAAGCTTGTTTTGCTTCTTGGTTTTTGCCGAGTTTTTGCGCCCATTTTCCCACCCAAAAGGCTGCTTTCGGGGCAGTTTGACTATCGGAATTATTAACCGCAATTGGCTGCGCCCACTGCCACGCCTTGGCGTAATCACCGGATTTAGCGGCTCTTTGGGCCATTAACCAGCGATAATCGGCGGCTTCGTCGGATTTTGGGTATTTATTTAATAAAGTTTGCCATGTTTGACTAGCGGCCTGGGCATTAGTTGAGTTGAGTAATTTGGCTTTCGCTTCCAAAGCTTCCGGGGCGCGATCGGGAAATTGCTTGACAATGCGATCGAGATATGCTATGGCATCGCGGTTAGGAGAAATTTGGGCGAGTCGCAGTAATCCCAAACCGGTTTCTGAGGCCTGGGGATAGGTTTTAATTAATTTTTGGTAAGCGCTGCGAGCTTCTGGCAGTTTTTTGGCAATTTGTAGCCCGCGGGCGTAACGATAGGCTTGTTCGGGGCTAGGAGTGGCTTTAGCGTAGGCTTTATAGGCTTTTTCGTACAATCCCGACTGCCAATAACCTGCCCCAATCATTGCCCAATCCGCCGGAGTTAACTGCTCGGCGTAGTCTTTCACCAAACGATCGCGGGCCTGATTGAGGGTAGGATCAAAAGGATTAGCCTTGGCTAACTGCAACCATAAGGGAAATTGATCGGGATTTTCTTGAAGACGTTGGCGAATTAAAGCCAAAGTACGCGGGTGTCGGGGGTATTCCTTGAGCAATTTTTCATGATAACTGGGGTCGTATTTGCCCAAAGAGTAGTAAGCTTCGGCCACTACGGGCGATTGGGGATAGGTTTCCAGTAATTTTTGCCAAATTTCTTGCGCTTTTTCACTATCGTTGCTTAATTCGTGGGCGCGTCCCTGTTTGAGGAGAATCTGGGGAGCGAGGACAGGATATTGTTTTTCTAAGCCTTCTAATTGTTTTAAAGCCGGACCCCCTTCATATTTTCTCAATAAATCCATGGCCAGGAGATAGCGGGCGCGACTACGATCTAAAGAGGGCGCGTTGGCATCGGCAACATCTTTTAACTTGACATCTCGCTCGGTTTGTGGTAAAGAAGCGCTATCAACCACGGCAGAGGGTTGGTTAGGATCTTGGCTAGGAAGCGACGCACTATTGCGATCGAGCCAAGCGAGAATTTTCGGGTGAAAGAGAAAGAGACTGGTGAGAGTAAAAAGCGCAACCCCAGAACCTAGTCCAAGAATGAGCGGGGTGTGAGGGGGGAATTTCTTAAACATTACCTTATTCAAGACAGTAACTCAACATACATTATCAGTGATCGTGGTGACAGGTTGTTTGTTTCAATCAGGTTGGGGAAGTGGGGAAGTGGGGAAGTGGGAAGTGGGGAAGTGGGGAAGTGGGAAGTGGGGAAGTGGGAAGTGGGAAGTGGGGTGTGGGGAAGTGGGGAAGTGGGAAGTGGGGAGGTGGGGTGTGGGGAGGGGGAATGGGGAGGTGGGGTGTGGGGAGAATAAATAAAATAATCTCCTATCTCCTATCTCCTGACGACCGGCTCCTGACTCCTATCTCCTGACTCCTATCTCCTATCTCCTGATCACTGATCCCTGAGATATGGTACGCTAAACAGGATTTAAGTATTATTAATGGTTGCTATGAAACAGCGCGGCGTGACGGTTTGGTTAACGGGATTGAGCGGTGCGGGGAAAAGCACGATTACCGAGGCATTACAGGCAAAATTAATCGCTGAAGGTTATTCCATTGAAGTTCTCGATGGCGATATAGTACGGACGAACCTCACCAAAGGTTTAGGATTTAGTAAAGAGGATCGCGATGAAAATATCCGTCGCATTGGTTTTGTGTCTAATTTGCTCACCCGTCACGGTGTAATTGTCCTAGTTTCGGCTATTTCTCCCTATCGTGAGATTCGCGAGGAAGTACGGGGAAAAATCGGCAATTTTGTCGAAGTTTTCGTGAATGCTCCCTTAAGCGTCTGTGAGGATCGCGATGTGAAAGGATTATATAAAAGAGCGCGTGCTGGCGAAATCAAGTCTTTTACGGGAATTGATGATCCCTATGAACCACCTTTTAACCCGGAAGTGGAATGCCGCACCGATTTAGAGACTTTAGAGGAAAGTGTCGCCAAAGTCTGGAACAAATTGACGGAATTAGGCTACATTCATCAAGCTGTGGCGGTTTAATCGCAGCATAACTTTGTATTGTTGGAAAACATCGTAGGGACGTGGACTACAAACGTCTCTACATCCTGATTAACCCCTTAAGCAAATTTGTTAGTCAATCTCCTTTTCTTCAGTACCTAAGCAAAGTTAATTATACCTCTGAGTAAACCTCTGGCGGTTCTTCGTTACTTGGTATGGTTCGATCAGGGGGCAGAAATCGGCTAAATCCTTATCTGGCAAAAGACTTAATTGATTAGCTCGTTCTAGATTGAAAACAATTGGCAAAAATCGAAGCAATGTCTTTCTATATAAGGGTTTCACTCCTTATAACTCCCGTCCATTGCATAACACAAACCGAAGAACCCCTCTGGCCAAAGTGAAAGAGTGTCTAAACAGTAATCAGTGATCAGTGATCAGTAAACAGTAAACAGTAAACAGTAAACAGTAAACAGTAAACAGTAAACAGTAAACAGTGAAAAGACAGTAGGAAACTTCTATTTAATACTGCTCACTTAAAACTTAAATCTGATAACTGATAACTGATAACTGATAACTGATAACTGATAACTTACCCACTGATAACTGATAACTGATAACTGATAACTGTCTCGACTAGCAAATTAATTTTGCAGGAATACTTATATTTAAAGGCGCTAAATTATTTTGAAATCTCGCTCTAGTTATTGGAACCTCATTCCCTATCTCCGTCCCCAAACCCAAACAATTATTTTGGCGTTCATCTGTACGATCGGATTTACGGTATTTTGGCCGATTTTAGCTTGGTTAGCCGGACAAATGGCCAGATATATCGGTGAGGGAAATGTGCAAGCATTGGCGACACTTTCGGGGGTGGGGGCAGTGGTTTTTTTACTGCGGGGAATGTCTCAGTATGGGCAAGATTCCCTGATGGCAAAAGCTTCTTTAAAAATTGCTCTCGAATTAAGAAAAAAAGTTTATGCACACCTGCAAACCCTCGGTTTAAATTACTTTGAAACTGCCAAAACTGGTGATTTATCCTATCGTTTAACGGAAGATATTGATCGCATTGGGGAAGTAATTAACAAATTTTTCCATGATTTTATCCCCTCAGCCTTACAGTTAATTGTCGTCTTTGCCTATATGTTTATTGTTAACTGGCAATTGACGATCGCTGTCATTATTATCGCTCCTTTGTTGGGAGTTTTGGTGGGATTTTTTGGTGAAAAATTATTACAATATGCTCGTCGCGCCCAAGCAAAAATATCTAATCTTTCTGCGTTATTAACCGAAGTTTTTAGCGGTATTCGTGTGGTGCAAGCTTTCGCTGCTGAAGATTATCAAACCGAGCTTTTTGCCCAAGAAGCGGAGGAAAATCGCCGCGCTCAATACCTATCAGAATCCACCAAAGCTTTACAATACGTCGTGGTGGGATTCTTACAAGCTCTCGGTGTCATCTTTTTATTCTTTCTCGCTGGTTGGCAAATTTCCCAAAAGAATTTAACTGGAATTGACTTTGTTAGTTATGTGGCAGCGGTGGCAATGTTAATCGATCCCATCGCCCATATTACCAGTAATTATAATCAATTTAAACAGGGTCAAGCCTCCATGGATCGGATTTTTGAATTGTTAGCTATTCTGCCGACAATTACCGAAAAACCGAATGCGATCAATCTGCAACCCCACAGCAAAGAAGTTGAATATTGTCAAGTAAATTTTTCTTACAATGAGGACAGACAGGTTTTAAAAAATATTAATTTTACTGCACACGCTGGCGAAACGATTGCTTTAGTGGGAGCATCGGGAGCGGGAAAAACCACTTTAGTTAATCTTTTATTGCGTTTTTATGACCCCACTGCCGGCAAGATTTTAATCGATGGGGTGGATATTCGTGATGTGACTTTAAAAAGTCTCCGGCGACAAATTGGCGTAGTTTTGCAGGAAAATATTCTCTTTTCTGGCACTATAGCCCAAAATATCGCTTTTGGCCAGGGAGATTTTAATCTGCAAGAGGTGGAAAAAGCGGCAAAAATTGCTAATGCTCATCAATTTATCAGTGAACTTTCTCAGGGTTACTATACCTATGTGGGAGAAAGGGGTGTTAATTTATCGGGTGGACAAAGACAAAGAATCGCCATCGCACGAGCGGTTTTATCTAATCCGAGAATTTTAATCTTAGATGAAGCGACTTCCGCGCTCGATTCGGAATCGGAAGCTTTAGTGCAGGAAGCTTTAGAAAGAATTATGACGGAGCGCACAGTATTTGTTATTGCTCACCGATTAGCAACTGTCAGAAAAGCTAACCGTATTTTAGTCTTAGAAAAGGGTGAAATTATTGAGGTGGGTAATCACGAGGAGTTATTAAATCTTAATGGTCGTTACGCTCAATTTCATGCTAGACAATTTCAAGATTAGTCTATTTGGCGTTAAGAGTTGGGCGTTATTTCTGATTTTATCATTCAAGCCAAGTTTTTGGGGGGTTCTACCCCCCAAACCACTAGGGTTGATTCAAGGTAGGGTTGATTCAAGGTAGGGTTGATTCAAGGTAGGGTTGATTCATGAATCAACCCTACCCGTCGGGGGACGAAGTGCCTCCCCCAAACCCCGCAGCCCAACTACTTAGGGTTTTTTTCGGGGAATTCCTCGCAGGGTTAAAACATCATCGAGGGTGGAACAATAGTTTTTTAAACCAAAATCAGCAGGAGTATAGGTTTTTATGTGGGTGAAGTGGCGATAATTCATGGCAAAACGGTCCCATGCTTCCATCTGCAAGTTAAAAACTTTGATAAAAAAGTTAGCAATGGTTAAAGATAAAGGAATGCGAAAATAGATTTTTTTGTTTAAATAAGTACAGATTTCCTCCACTGCTTGGTTAGCTGTTGTGCGTTGATTGCCTAGGACAATTTTGCTTTCTGGTGCGGGATTTTCGATTAAATAATTCACCACTTGAGCTATATCTTTGGCATGGATAAAATGAAAACTGCCATCAGCTTGAAACCAACGCACTAAACCGATATATTTCAACACATCCGGTAAACCCCCATAGATATGAGAATAGGGTTTATTTTCGTCACCACCTAAGACAAAAGTGGGGTATAAAGTGATAATTTTATCGGCGATTTCTAGGTGAGCAAATTTACTATAACAAATATATTTAGTGCGGATATAATTAGTTCCTATCTCCCCAGCTTCCGGTAAAGGTTGATTATTTTGATTGAGAATGCTGGCAGTAGAAAAGTAGAGGACTTTCTCGCAGATTTGAGCATCTAAATAACTAATTAATTCTAGGGTTTTTACCACATTAATCTGATAACTTTCCTCCTCTCCTCCCCAACTGGTAGCGATTAAAACCGCTATATTCATTGTTTTTAAAAGATCGGCATATACCCCAATATTTTGCATATCGCCTAAAAGTATATGAACATTTGATCGCCCTTGGTAAGTAAATTTTAACTTCTCTGGATTACGAACTAAAAAATATAATTCATAGTCGGGATTTTCCAGTAAAATCTCAGCGATATAATGCCCAATACAGCCACTCACACCCGTTAGAAATATTTTTTTCATTATTTTAATTGATACGGCAGAATTTAGGGGACAGTGTGAAAGTCAAAAGTCAAAAGTAAAAACCGGTGTTGGGGTTTTAGGGTTTTAGGGTGTTAGGGTTTTAGGGTTTTAGGGTTTTAGTTGAATTTCCCCATTTCCCCATTCCCCCATTCCCCCATTTCCCCATTTCCCCATTTCCTGTTCCCTAGTCCTGATAACTAAATTGTTTAGCAGTTTCAAAGAAGAAACGCACGTTATCTTCAGGAGTTCCCACCAAAACACCATGACCTAAATTAAGAATATGACCTTGATTACCTGCTTTACGAATAGTATCAATAATCCGCTCGCGAATAAAGGACTGGGAACCGAATAAAACCCCCGGATCGATATTACCTTGAACCATCATCGCTTTACCTAAACGCTGTCTCGCTTCCGCCAGATCCACGGTCCAATCGACGCTAATAATATCAACCCCCGATTTACCCATTCTTTCCAAAACGCCGGCGCTGCCACTAATGTAGAGAATTAACGGTGTATCGGGATGGGTTTCTTTCACCAAACGAACTACTTTTTGTTGATAGGGTAAGGCAAAAACATCGTAATCTTGGGGAGTTAATTGACCCGCCCAAGAGTCGAACATTTGTACCACTTGCGCCCCACAATCAATTTGATAACGGACATAAGTGGCGATCATATCCGCTAATTTATCTAAAAATTGGTGCAGTACCGAGGGTTCCGAAAAAGCCATCCCTTTAATCACAGAATAACTTTTAGAACCTTTCCCTTCCACTGCGTATGCTGCTAAAGTCCAAGGCGCTCCGACAAAACCGAGGACAGTGGATTTGTTTCCCACCTCTTGACGCAGGGTTTTTAAAATCGTTTTGATAAAAGGTAAAGACTGATCGGGATCGAGGGGATTAAGTTGGTCCACCTGCGCTTGAGTACGAATGGGAGAATCGATAATCGGCCCCTTACTTTCGATAATATCAAAGGGAATACCGATTCCCGCTAGGGGAGTGAGGATATCGGAGAACATGATCACCCCATCCGGTTGAAAAGCGCGCCAGGGTTGCAGGGAGATTTCGATCGCTAAATCGGCATTTTCCGATCTTTCCCGAAAACTGGGGTATTTATCCCGCAATTCCCGATAAATCTGCATATAACGTCCTGCTTGTCTCATCATCCACACGGGAGGACGGGGTAAGATTTCTCCTTTGGCAGCGCGTAATAAATAAGGTATTTCAGGGGAGTCAGTCATATCAGGATGATTATTCTATTGCCTTTTCTACGGTATCATCCCCCGTACAGCTAATTTTTCTAGTTTTTCCTTAAGAATTGTTAACGAAAGTTATCCCTCCACCCTGGGATGAACTCGACGCAATCGTAAAGCATTCGTCACCACGGAAAGGGAACTTAAAGCCATGGCAGCACCGGCAATAATCGGATTGAGCAGAAAAGGATAGAGGACTCCGGCAGCGATGGGAATGGCAATCAGGTTATAAATAAAAGCAAAAAAGAGATTTTCTTTGATATTTCGCATTGTTGCCCGACTTAACTCAATAGCAGTCACAATTCCCTGTAAATCTCCCGAAATTAAGGTTATATCGCTCGCAGCGATCGCTACATCGGTCCCCGTGCCAATGGCAATACCTAAGTCCGCTTGCGCCAATGCGATCGCATCATTGATGCCATCTCCAACCATGGCGACTATTTTCCCTTTTTTCTGCAAATATTCGATTTTTTCGGCTTTTTGTTGGGGACGGAGTGCGGCAAAAAAACGCCGGATACCCAACTCGCTGGCGATCGCTTCTGCGGTTTCGAGGTTGTCCCCCGTCATCATCATCACCTCTAAGCCCATTTTTTTGAGCTTGGCGACCACTGAAGAAGAAAAAGGTTTTAAAACGTCGGAAATGGCGATAACCCCCTCTAAACCACCGTTAACCGCTATCCAAGCCACGGTTTTTTTCTGCCATTCCCAATCGTGGGCGACTTTTTTAAGAACTTTTGTTTCGATCCCTTGACTTTCTAACCATTGTTGTGTACCAATTTGCACGAAATCTGACCCGACTTTTCCCTGCAATCCTGACCCGGTTATTGAGTCAAATTCGCTTACTTCTAGGGTTTTAATGGCGTTTAACCGCCCATATTTAACTATTGCTTCTCCTAACGGGTGTTCAGAATGATTCTCCACCGATACGACTAACTGCAGCAGCGATAATTCCCGTCCATCCCCCACCCCTTCGCGAGTCAAGAAGTCCGTCACCGTTGGTTTACCCTGGGTGAGAGTTCCGGTTTTATCTAGAACAATAGTAGTAATGCCCTGGGCTAATTCTAAACTTTCGGCATTTTTAATTAAAATTCCCTGTTTTGCTCCCTGTCCTGTTCCCACCATAATCGAGGTGGGTGTAGCTAATCCTAGCGCACAGGGACAGGCGATAATTAAGACTTCCACCATTGTAATCAAAGCGAGGGTGAGATTACCCGTGCGGAGAATCCAAAATAAGAAAGTTATTACCGCAATAATCATCACCACCGGCACAAAATAAGCGGTCACTCGATCGACTAATCTTTGTATAGGTGCTTTTGATGCTTGTGCGGTTTGCACTAATCGGACAATCTGAGCTAAAACCGTATCTTTTCCCACTCGTAACGCTTGCATTTGTAGGCTACCGGTTTTATTAATTGTCGCCCCGATTACCTGTTGATTGACGGTTTTTCGCACGGGTAAACTTTCCCCTGTCACCATCGATTCATCAATGCTAGAACTGCCTTGGATAATTATGCCATCGACGGGAATTTTTTCTCCCGGACGCACTAAAATTATATCTCCTACTTTTACCTCTTCGATCGGTAGATCTAGCGTCTGTTCTTCCCTAATCACCCTAGCAGTTTTTGCCTGTAATCTCATTAATTGTTTAATAGCGGCGGCCGTTTCTTTTCTGGCACGTTTTTCGAGGAAACGACCGAGTAAAATCAGAGTAATGACGATAGCTGATGCTTCGTAATAGACATGGGAATTAAACCCCTGTTTTTCGATAAAATCGCTCCCGAAGGTTAAAAACAGGGAATAAAAATAGGCGGCACTGGTTCCCAAAACTACTAAAGTGTCCATGGTGGCAGTGCGGTTTTTAAAGGCTTTCCAAGCATTTTTATAAAAACTTTGACCACACCAAAATTGGACGGGAGTAGCGAGAATTAATTGGAATAAGGGAGCGTGTAACCAGTGGGGAATAAAAGATAGAGATAAACCCGTCATCATCGGCAAAGAACCGATAAAAAGTATAATGCTAATAACAATAGCGATCGATAGTTTAGTGAGAAGTTCTTTTTCTGGCCTGGATTCGAGATTAATTTCCGTTATCGGTGTAGCCCGGAAACCGGCATCCCTAACTTTTGCTTGAATAGTGTTAAGATCGGTACGCTTGGGATCATAGTCCACATCCACCTGTTCCATGCCAAAATTAACTTGACATTGAATCACTCCGGGGATAGATTTAATTATCCGTTCGATCGAATTAGCACAACCAGCGCAACTCATCCCGGCGAGTTTGAGAGTTTGATGGGTCATAATTTTAATAGCAGCGGAAGTCAGCAAGAAAATCCCCCGCAGCAGAGTTATATCTTTAGCATAAAATATTCCCCTAGCTGCCGGGTCAAGAATCCTTTGTTAATTTTTCTGAATAGATATGAAGAAATGTCAAAAAGAGTGCTTGTATTTTCCTAACACACCCTTAATTTTTATGGACAAATTTCAATTAGGGCTTGCTGAATAAATCTAAAAACCTTGTTGGGTAAGACTTTTAGACTTTTTGTCAATCAAAAAGTACCGGATATGCGAGTGATCGGGGGGAAAATTCCTGGACTTTTTCCCTGAAAATTAGGTAATTGACCCCCTCAAAATCGGTAAAACCCTACACCCCACACCCCACACCCCACACCCCACACCCTGCCCCCAGGAAAAACTTTTTGCCGCAAACCCTAATTAACCCCACTCTGTTGCGTATCTTGACCCTGCAAAGCATCGGCAGCAGAAACACCATCACCCTGAAAACCAAAATACCATAAAGTAGCGGCAGCTTCAGCGCGATTTACCGGTCTTTTTGGCTGAAATAGGGTAGTAAAACCAAAAACTCGCCGAATATTGGCTTGTTCGGCATTTTGAAAATCGGCATAAAGAGCGCGCACCAGCTGCGGGTTAATTTTATTAGTATCCTGAAAACCCCAAGTATTTTTAATCGTATCAAGATTGGCACTCGGTAAAGCTTTTCTAATATCTAATGGCACTTTCCACGCGATTAAATCTTCCCGGGTTAAAGGAGCATTGGGACGGAATAAAAGGGCGCTACTATCTCCCGTTAAAGGAGAGGGAATTAACCCCGCTTCCGCTAATCCTTGAATATAAATATAATCGGGATCGTTATTTTTAACATCACTAAAAGCTGGGGAACTATTGGGAGTAGCTAAACGGATTTGTTTACCCGCTACATTGGCATAAATGGCATTATTAGCCTGTAACAACCAGCGAGCAAATTCTCGGCGCGTTATTGTATCATTAGGGTTAAACTGATTGTTATTACCTGTTAATACTCCTAATCTAGCTAAGTCTTGAATGTGGCTTTTTAAGGGATTAGGTAAGGATTCGAGATCGTTAAAACTGGTGGGATTAAGATTGGGTAAGGGGGAAGAAATGGGGGAGGGACTAGGGGAAGCAATCGGGGTTCCCGTTGGACGATAATCGAGGCTATATTCCGTATTGGGAGAAGTGGCAGTTATGGTGATAGTTAATTCTAAATTATCTCGACGGGCTGTCAAGGTGCTATTAACTCCTTCCCCAGAAAAGGGAGTGATAATTTCCCAATTATTATTAACTAATTCCTGTTGATAAAAAGCCTCGATCGCATTGCTGGGATCGTTGGATTGCCAACGGGTTTGTCCACCGGTATTATCAGGATTTGTCTGCACGGATAATAATTCTGATTGACTATATCGAGGAATTTCTGCGGGAAAATTTGCGGGTAATTGCTGGTTATTAGGAGAGTTTTCTGGTATGGGATTTGTTTGTAGATTAGGATCGGCAGCCAGACGATTTTCTAGGGCAGGATTGCCACTACAGGCTCCTAAAATACCCAGCAGAGTGATAATTGTACTGTAGCGAATAAACTTACTCACGGTCTTTACCAATATTGTTTCCTTAGCTTTATCCTAGCCTATTTACTCAGGTTTTTGACTAGGGAAAATTCGGTGCCACCATTGACGTAATTTCCCCAGCAGAAATCCTCCTAAACCTTTTGTGTATTTTTCAAATTTGTAGTAAAATAAAACGTCGATTATATCCTGGGTGGCAAGATACTTGAGATAGGATACTCCTTGATCGATACGCGCATCACTATATTCTAAATAAACTTTGCGACTGAGGCGAGCAGATAAATTCCATTTGGGTTGAAAATATTCTTGCATCCTCTGTTGATAAGGGGCAAAACTACTCGATTTTCCCTGTAAATATTCTTCCATGTATTGACAAGCAATTTCGGCTCCTTTCATAGCATAGCGAATACCTTCCCCTCCTAAAAAGTTAACCGTAGAAACAGCATCACCAATCGCTATAATATTCGGTTCTTGATAATAAATATCTTGCAGATTGAGCGAATATTCTAAAATAGAACCATGGATGTCGATTATCTCATATTTAGAGAGATTCATGTAGGTTTGAATAATTTGTGTAATATAACTTTTTAAAGGCTTAACTTCAGAAATATAAGGATGTTCTCCCTCTAACCAAGCAGCTCCTATTTTTAATTGCTGATTATCCATAGGAAAAATCCAACTATAACCTTTAGGACTCCATTTATGACCGAGAAAAAAAACTAAATTATCTTGATACTTTTGATAATCTAATTCTGGCACAGCAATTAAATATTCAATGCCCACTGCTTTTAAAAAATTAGGTTTTTCTCGTCTGTGTTTATACATAACTGCTCTAGCGTATCCCGTGGCATCAACCAATAAACGAGTATTAACTGTTTCGATTTCCTCGCCTTTTGATTTCAAGAAAACAGTTAGCTTATCCTCCATCTGTTGATATTTCAGATAACGACAACCTAAACGAACTTCTCCCCCCCAACGCAGCACTTCCGCCGCTAAAAACTCTCGCAATTTGGCAAAATCAAAAACTACCCCTAAAGGTTGCGGTGATGACCAAAAATGATGTATGCTAGTGGAGATAATTTCGATATTTTTCCAAAACCTAGCCACTACGGTTTCGGGGAGATTGAATTGTTCTAAAATTTCTAGGGGAGAAGCGGCACTAGAAAAGTTATTATCTTGCCAACTAGAATGTTGTTCCACTAAAAGAACACGATAACCTTTTTCACTTAATAATCTACCACAGTGACCTCCCGCCGGTCCACCCCCAATAATTACGACATCATAATCCATGATTTACTCCCTCGCCTAATCTTGCTAACTTGCTTTTATTTTACCCTAAATCGCCCTCTGTTAAACCCCAAACTTATGAAGCTGTTGTGCATCTAAATTTGATAAGTAGCTGGTTATAATTAAATTAAAAATGGATTTTGCCTTTAATCCCCCCTTGATCCCCCCTTGATTAGGGGGGTGCCGATAGGCGGGGGGATCCCCCCTGCCCCCCTTGATAAGGGGGGTGTCTGACAACTTTTAACACCTACCTACTTACTCTTTTTGACCTGTTCCCTATTCCCTCATCAAAATGTGGACTAACTTATGACATTTTTATTATTATTAGTTACTTTCCTATCGCTAATAATTTGGTTATATTTAATCTTAGCCAGGGGACAATTTTGGCTATCTAACCAAAAAATTAATCCTGTCACCTCTCCTTTAACAAATTATCCAAAAGTCTCGGCAATTATCCCCGCACGAAACGAAGCCGACGTTTTACCTATGAGTTTAACCTCCCTCTTTAACCAAGATTATCAAGGAGAACTTTCGATTGTTTTAATTGACGATCAAAGCAGTGATGGTACGGAAAAAGTTGCCCAAGAAATTGCTGATAAATATCATAAATTTGGACAAATAACTATTATTTCTGGACAACCTTTAGAGATAGGATGGACGGGTAAATTATGGGCAATGAAACAGGGAATAAAAGAGGCTACCGAGAAATTCGCACCCGATTATTTTCTCTTCACCGATGCCGATATTGCCCACGCACCAGATAATTTAACCCAATTAGTTACTAAAGCAGTACAGGAAAAACAAGCTTTAGTTTCCCTGATGGTGTTGCTACGCTGTGACAGTTTTTGGGAAAAATTTCTCATTCCTGCCTTTGTTTTTTTCTTCGAGAAACTCTATCCTTTTCCCCTAGTTAATAATCCTAATTCCCCGATAGCAGCCGCCGCCGGGGGTTGCATTTTAATTCGCCGAGATATCCTAGAAAAAATTGGCGGTATTGAGATTCTTAAACAAGCTTTAATTGATGATTGTTCTTTGGCGATTGCGGTTAAAAAATATCTGCAAAATCACCCCGAAAATACCGAGAGTTCCATCTGGTTAGGATTAACAGAAACCACCTATAGTCTCCGTCCCTATCCCGATTTAGCCAGCATTTGGAATATGGTAGCCCGCACCGCATTTACGCAACTAAATTACTCAACACTTTGGTTAATCGGGACAATTTTCGGGATGTTTTTAACCTATTTAGCCGCCCCCTTGGGTTTAATCTGGGGATTAGTCTTAAAAGAAACATCAATTATCATAATTAGCGCCGTCACCTTATTACTAATCGCCCTTTCCTATAGCCCGACTTTAAGACTATATAAATTATCCCCCCTGCGGGCTTTAACTTTACCACTAATTGCCCTCTTTTATAGTTTAATGACCGTCGATTCTGCCCTGCGTTATTGGCGCGGCCAAGGGGGAGGTTGGAAAGGGCGAGTTTATCCTAATTAGGGTTTGCTGAATAATGGTAAAACCCTTTTAAAATAGGTCTTTTGACCTGTTAAAATCTGATGTTAGTGCAAGAAAATAGTAACTGAAAAAGTCCAGTAGGGTGCGCCCTTCGATAGCGTAACGCACCAAATAAATTAATGATAGATAAGAACTCTTGCAAATTAATTATATGTCATAAAACATTTTACCATTTGGGGATGGGGGGGTGAGTGCGATTATCTGTAGTGCGATCATGGATTTTCAACTATAATCAAAGATATTGATTTATCCCATGAGGTAACAATGTTATCGATTAATCTAGATCGAGAAACCGAGAACTATCTAGCAGACATCATTTCTGAAGAGAATATTAGCTCAGAAGAACTTCTGAAAAAACTCATTTACGAACATTGGCAAAGCTTAAAACCGCGTAAAACTTTATCACAACGCCGGGGAGGTCATCCTCAGCATCTTTTAGAAAATGCTCCACCTGATTTGTCATTGCGAGAAAACCGCAAAAAAGTAGTTGCAGAATATATACAAAACCATCATCAGCAACATCATTTATGACAAATTATCCCCCAAAAATTATTACAGAATCAATCAACCAATTCTCTAACTTCAAAGCAGGCACACGCTCAAATTCACGAGTATTTGCGGTAACAAGAGTCAGATCAAGCGCTAGAGAATGAGCAGCAATCAGTAAATCATTTGGACCGATTGGGGTTCCTGCTTGCTCCAAATGTTTACGAATTAGGGCATAGTGCTTATCTACAGTTGATTCTAATGGCAAAACTGTCAAGAACTCCAGGATGCGTTCTAGTTGCTGCACCAGACGGGAGGAACCACTTTTAACCACTCCAAATCTTAATTCACACGCCACAATGATGCTCGTACAAACGCTTTCTTCGCCGACATCCACAATATGCTGGAAAACCTGACCTTGGGGATACCTGATCAAATGTGATAGGATGTTAGTATCAAGCAGATATTGATAGGTCATTGGGTGGTACTAAAATGTAATGTCATCAAGGGGAAGCAACCCTTCATCTATATCAGGAAAATTGTCTGTAATGTCTGGCAAAGTAGTCAGCAAAGAAATTAGAGAACCGGAAGAAATCGGCTCAATGATTAAGCGATGACCTTCTTTGCGTAACAAAACCTCTGTACTTGATAGGGCCAGTTCAGGAGGAATAGTTAATACTTGCTCTTGTCCACTTGTTAGTAAAGAAACCTGACGTAAATTTTGCATCTGTTGACCCCTTTGTTAATGATCGCCTTACTATTTTAACTTATTTATCTAGTTATCTCGTTCCCAGGTAGAACCTGGGAACGCTTGATTCAGGTTCTACCTGATAACTGTTGACTGATAACTGTTTACTGAAATTCCAGTTCTTCCTAAATACTACTTTAAGGCAGAGCCTTAGATATTATGTTCCAAGGCTCTGCCTTGGAACAAGAAATACCTAAAGGATAAGCAATATAGCCATCTGGGCGTTTTTCAACAATAGAACTCTTGCAAATTAATTATATGTTATAATGATGGGTTAACTAATTTTCCCCAAAAAATTAGTTAACCAGTACATTAGTCCTGAATGAAAACTTGAAGTTTAACTTTTAACTCAAAACTCTTTAGAGCTGCTTTAATTTGGTTATCAAAACCTCTTTATTTAAGCGGCACAAACTATCTCAATTTTTATAATTGAGAATAAATTCTCCTTGACTTGATTAATCTTTAGGCAACTTTTAAGAAGCTGCTATACCTATCCCTAACTCACAGTTATAAATGGGAGCATCTCACTTACGCGATAAGTAATTATACTTAGCCTAAAAGCCACTCTTAATCGTGTCTTGGAACGAAATAGAGGCTTTTAAAGACTGCGTACATGGAGAATTAAAACAAGAATTACCCTCGAAAAGCCTATTTTTCCACTAAGTATTTATGCTCATTGCAAAGGTGAGATGCTCCCGTTATAAATAGCCGCCAACAAGTTAACTCTTAAACTATATCTTCGACGACGATTCCGATATTTACAGGATAATATTTTAAAGATTTTGAGTTTCCTATTTATAGGTTCAATGATAATTCTTTCTTTGGCCAAAGCCTTGTTATACTCCTTTTCTAAGTCTGTTAATTTTCCATTTTTCGGTTTCTTTTTCGGTGTATAACTATTACTATGGTATGCAGCTATTCCCTGATAACCACTGTCTTCTATGCTGGTAGTTAAAGGATGAAAACGAACTCGACTTTTTTTAAATAAACTAAAATCATGACCTCTGACTTTCCCACAAAAGACACAGATAATTTCCTCTGTATTTTGATCAGCTACTAATTGGGATTTTAAAGTATGATAACCTCTTTTACCCCCCAAAAAATCTTTCGGTTTCTTTTGGGGGCGTTCAATGGGAGTTTCCGTTACATCCATTACCGTTACGACCGGTATCTCTGCTTGATTGAGTAAAGCTTTTTTTCCTTTTAAACGGAAGTTTCCCGATTGTAAAAGCATTTTTTCCGTCTTATTTACAATCCGACATATAGTTGATTCTGATAGTTCCCAGCTTGTACCAATGTGAAAATATGTTCTATATTCTCGCCAATATTCTAACGTTACTAAAACTTGTTCTTCTATAGATAGTTTAGGTTTCGGTCCCCTTTTAGATGGTGAATTAGAGTCGGCTTCAACACTTTTTACTGATTCTACCATCTTTCTATAGGTTTGTTTATACACACCGAAACGGCGTTTGAATTGTTCATCTGATCAGTTTTGATAATCCATAATTTTGCTAATAAACATAGCAAAATTATAGATGATTTCCTGACCTAAGATCACATTTTATTCTTTTTTCCACTTCAATCTAAGAATTGAGAAAAAAGCAAAACCTTATATTATACCATAAAAAAATTATGCAAGAGGTCTAATCTCCAACTCCCTTGCTAAAATCTTTTTCAACGCCTCATTTCTCAACTCAGAAGGCATTTGGCCATTCTCCAGTTTTAAGCGTAACTCTCCCCCCCGCAAACCAAACTTAACCCGTCCAAAGCGAAAATCAAGCCACTGCTGATTAAAATTAAGCCGCACTGATAGGGCGATCGCCTCTGGATCAGACTTTTTCAAAGGCGAAAAAAGTCCCTTCGACTCAGGCGCCAGGGGTTCTCCCGAAATCTCCAAGTGCAGACATTCAGGATACTTATTATCATGTTCTGTCACCGCAATTGCCCTTGATTGCTTTGCCATCATCCTAGGCCTTTCAAACCCTTAACTATAATAATTGTACTGTATGTGGGGTTTGCGGCAAAAAGTTTGTTGTTTTGCTAATAAAGTCCCAAAACCATTTTTTAGCAAAGCTGCTACCGATATTCAGCCAGCCCTAATTAGCTAGAGCAAGCCTCAAGAATTCCTAGCAAATTAACTAAGGGGTTATCTTAATGCTTGCTGCTATCAGCTTAATTTTCTTCCTCCGCTTCTGGGGTTGGTTGTGGTAAACGAGCGATAAAATCTTTCATTTTGGGATGATTAAACATTTTCTCCGTATCTTGCAGAAGACGTTGACCCCAGAGATTTTCCTCTAAAAATTCCAGACTGACATAACGACTATCGCTAGTGAGAGCGGCCTGAGCTAATTTGATGCCCTCCTCAGTTTTACCTTGACTATAAACGGCCACCGCAATAGCTAACTGAGGTTCCGGCTGTTTAGGATCGATTTTCAAAGCGGTGCGCCAATCTTTAAGGGCTGCTTCCTTATCACCCTGTTCGTATTTAACTAAACCAATATTATTAATAGCCGGCCAAAAATTTTTATCTTGACTAACAGCTTTTTCGTAAGCTGCAATCGCCGCAGGATATTGTTCTAACTTGAGATAGGAATTACCCAGATCAAAAAGAGCGGGGGAGATATCGGGTTTCATTTGCAAACCCGCTTCAATCTGGGCAATAGCAGACTGGTAATCTTGATTCTGAAAATAGGCACTACCGAGGGAAAATTTAATATTAGCGTGGGCATCGGCGGGAGCAAGGGACAAAGATTGATTTAATGCCTCGATACCGAGTTGCACCTGATCGTCTTGCAGATATAAACTACCGAGAATAAACCAAGTTTGATAGAGATGGGGGGCTAACTGCACCGCTAACTTAGCCCGTCCGAGGGCCGCATCGGTACGGCGAAAACGAGCTAATTGGATGGCATCTTCGGCGATTTCAATTCCCGCTTGTTCCATCTGTTCTAACTCCGGTTCGATGGCGTAGGGGAGTAGCGCTTGGGAAAAAGCCAGCGGGCTGCCAGCGACGAAAAAAACGAGCAAAGAAATGATTAATTGAAGTTTTGGCACAGTTTACCCCCGCGATAGGCCTTTTTTAATCAGTCTATCTCGCTTGGGAGTTGTTGGCTAAAGAAACAACAAAGGCAGCTCTAGAGACGTTAGTATATAACCAATTAACTTTTGGCTGATCGATGGCAATAACCGTGTTGGGAAAATCAAATCGCCCCCTATTTTGGATATTCGGACTCATGGCTAGTGGTTTTCTGGCGGTGGGAGTGGTTTCTTATCGCTTGCTGCAAACACCTCCTCCTGGCCTAGAATTGGCGAAAATGACCGTTCCTGCTCAACGGGAAACCCTCGCTGTGGAAATTAAAGCTAGTGGTAGGGTGGAACCAATCCAAAGTGTCAACATTAGCCCAAAAAACCCCGGCCGATTAGTGCGATTATTGGTAGATCAGGGCATGATTGTTAAAAAGGGACAAACCCTCGCCGTCATGGATAATTTAGAGGTTTATGCCCGAGGAATGCAGTCAGAAGCGCATCTACGGGAAGCTCTAGCCAATCTGGAACAGGCTAAACGCAGCATTCCCGAAGATATCCGGCAATTACAAGCCCGATTTTATCAGGCCCAGGCCAGTTATAAGCAATTAGAAGCCCGTTTAGCTCAGGCCAAAGAAAGAATTCCCAAAGATTTAGACCAGCTGCAAGCTCAGGTACAAGCAGCCCAATCCCGTTTTCGACTAGCAGAAAATCGGGTTAAACGCAATGAAAATTTAGTCCGGGAAGGGGCGATCGCCCAAGACCAATTTGATGCCGTCCTCAATGAATATCTCAACGCTAAAGCCAATTTAGACGAATCGATCCGCCGTTTGGAACAAGCGGATAAAACCGCTTCCCCAGAAGTGGCCGGAATTGAGCAGGAAATGATAGGAGCGGCAGCAGCGATCGCAGAAGCGAAATTTGCCCTCGAACAACGCCAAAAAACCCAAGAAACCGAGCTTGCTCGACTAGAATCATCTGTAGCGGCCGCTAGGGCCGATTTAGAGCAAATTAAGATTCAATACCGCGATACGGTCATTACTGCTCCCTTTGATGGCATCGTCACCCAAAAATACGCCACCGAGGGTTCTTTTGTCACTCCCACCACTTCGGCCTCCAGTACCGCTTCCGCCACTTCCACCTCGATTATCGCCCTAGCATCGGGATTGGAAGTGATTGCTAAAGTGCCGGAAGTAGATGTGGGTTTATTGCAGCGCGGCCAACCAGTGCGCATTGTCGCCGATGCTTTTCCTGAAGAAGTCTTTGAAGGTCGAGTTATTCTCGTGGCTCCCGAAGCGATTATCGAGGATAATGTTACTTCTTTTGAAGTGAGAATCGGTTTGGTGACGGGACGGGACAAACTCAAATCGAAAATGAATGTGGATGTAACTTTTGTCGGCCAGCAGTTAGATAATGCCCTCGTCGTGCCGACTGTCGCCATTGTCACCCGGGAAGGCAAGTCAGGGGTTTTAGTTCCCGATGCCGAAAATAAACCCAGTTTTCAACCCGTTTCGATCGGTTTGGTCTTAGACGATAAAACCCAAATTTTATCAGGTTTGGAAGCTGGAGAAAAGGTCTTTATCGATCTCCCCGAAGGGGCCGAAGATACCTCGAAAACTAATCAAAAATAATCAAAAATCTCAATAATTTTTCTTAACAAATATCTCCAAATTGTCTTTTTTCTGATCGGACAGGATTCAGGAAATGGGGGAATGGGGGAATGGGGGAATGGGGAAATGGGGGAATTCAACTAATACCCCAAAACCCCAAAACCCTACAACTATCTAACCGATAACTGATAACTGATCACTGATAACTGATAACTGATATGTTGATCACCGAAAGTTTAAAAATGGCCGTCTCCACCCTAGGGGCCAATAAAGTGCGTAGCGGCCTGACTATGTTAGGGATTATCATCGGTAACGCTTCGGTGGTGGCCATGATCGGTATTGGCCAAGGGGCGCAAACCTTAGCCAATGACCAGTTTGCTAACTTGGGACCCAATACCATTTTTGTGGTGCCGGGGTCGCGACAAGCACGCAATACCACCGTTAATTTACCGAAAACCCTAGTTTTAGCCGATGCTCAGGCGATCGCCGAACAGGTTCCCACCGTCGCTGAAGTCGCCCCGGAAATAAACGCTCGTTTCCTGATTTCCCATCGTAATCGCAACATGACGGCTCTAGTCACGGGAAGCACCCCAGAATACGCTTCTGTCCGCAATTTTACCCTAGAAAAAGGTCGTTTTATCAATAATATCGATCTAGCCCGCAACAAACGGGTAACGGTGATCGGCACGGAAGTGGCAGCGCAACTTTTTCCCACCCAAAATCCCCTTGGTCAACAGCTGCGGATCAAAAATCTCAGTTTTGAGGTGATCGGGATTTTAGAGGCGAAAGGCTCCTTTTTTGGCAATAATCAGGATGAAATGCTGATTATTCCCCTTAGCACCATGAACTCGCAACTGGTGGGCAAAACCGGACCCTACGGTGTCGAGTTGAGTTGGATTAGTCTCACCGCGCGATCGGGGGAGGAAATCCGCGCTGCTAAGTTCCAAATCCAGAATCTTCTGCGTTTACGCCATAAAATCGTCGCTGAGGATGATTTTCGCGTCGAAACTGCTAAACAGATGATCGAAATCTTCGCCACGATTACTCAGGGTCTCACCCTACTTTTGGCTTTAATCGCTGGTATTTCCCTGATTGTCGGTGGTATCGGGGTAATGAATATTATGCTCGTTTCGGTTTCGGAAAGAACCGGGGAAATCGGACTAAGAAAAGCGATCGGAGCCAGAGAACAGGATATTCTCTTACAATTTCTGATTGAATCAACTCTCGTTTCCATCGCCGGCGGTGCGCTTGGTATTCTCGTCGGTGCAGGAGCGATCGTTCTCGTCTCCAGTTTCTCTCCCCTGGCTGCCACTGTTTCCGCCACCGCCGTCGCCCTGTCTTTGAGCGTTTCCACGGGTATTGGTCTCTTTTTTGGCGTTTTTCCCGCCTATCGTGCCTCTAAATTGGAGCCGATTGTCGCCCTCAGAAGTGTCTAATTTTTTAAGGTTTTTCGGGGACGTTTTTGGCAAGGATTGCTTTTATGGCTAGGTTGGGGTCTAATGTGTGGGACGAATTTTATAATCCCGATAACGACGATAATCATTGAGAATGCGATCGTGATCAAAGCATAAAGGTTGGGGGAATTCCCAGAGATGAAAAATCCCGACTTTTTTGGCATCATCGGCAGCGATCGGTTGGCCTTTTGCCGTGGCGATAAAAACGATACTAATGGTGTGTTGACGCGGATCGCGGTTAGGATCGGAATAGACGTGAAATTGCTCGATTAACTGCACCTGCAAACTGATTTCCTCGTAAGCTTCCCGAATGGCCGCCGTTTCCACCGATTCGCCGTAGTCCACGAATCCCCCCGGAATTGCCCAGCCAAAGGGCGGATTTTTTCTCTCAATTAGTACGATCGGACGGTGGGGCGAGTCGATCAGTTCGATGATAATATCAACAGTGGGGGCAGGATTGCGATAGTTTGTCATTTTTTTCAGTTATCAGTGAACAGTTAAGTAAGTAGTTATAATTAAATTGAAGATAGATTTTGCCTCTGATCCCCCCTGCCCCCCTTGATAAGGGGGGTGCCGATAGGCGGGGGGATCCCCCCTGCCCCCCTTGATAAGGGGGGTGCCGATAGGCGGGGGGATCCCCCCTGCCCCCCTTGATAAGGGGGGTGTCTGACAACTTTTAACACCTACCTACTTATCAGTAATCGGTGAATAATTTCATTTAAGACTCATAACCTTCAAATCGAATCATTTCTAACCAGTCACTGATCAGGGATCACTAATAAGGAGGAGAATAAAAGTTGTTAGAAAATGCCAAGAAAATTACGGTTATAGGTGGGGGAATTTGGGGACAAACTCTCGCTAATTTGGCTAGACTTAATCACTTAGCTGTTAGGGTTTGGTCGCGTCATACTGGGGAAGATTTAGGGGCTATTATAGCAGATACTGAGGTAATTATTTCAGCAGTTTCGATTAAAGGAGTTGTTCCAACGATCGAAAAATTACAGCAATTACAATTAAATTCTCGCATAATTATCGTCACCGCTACTAAAGGATTAGAGCCAATCACCACTCGTACCCCTTTTCATCTGTGGAATCAAGCTTTTCCCGCTAATCCCCTTGTGGTTCTTTCCGGTCCCAATTTAGCTAAAGAAATTAATCAAGGTTTACCCGCTGCCACGGTGGTAGCAAGTTATCTGCAAAAAGCAGCAATATTGTTACAAAAATTATTATCTGGGGAATCTTTTCGGGTTTATCTTAATAGCGATCCCTTGGGGACTGAGTTAGGTGGCACTCTCAAAAATGTCATGGCGATCGCTTCTGGGGTTTGCGATGGTTTACAGTTAGGTACTAATGCCAAATCTGCCCTGTTAACTCGCGCTTTACCGGAAATAGTTCGGGTGGGAACTTGTCTAGGAGGTTGTCAAGAAACTTTCTTCGGTTTATCGGGTTTAGGGGATTTATTAGCCACCTGTAATAGTCCTTTATCTCGCAATTATCAAGTGGGTTATCAATTAGCTTTAGGTTTATCTTTGCCTGAGATTTTAGCAAAGTTAGAGGGAACTGCCGAGGGAATAAATACCACAGAAGTTTTGATGAGAATTGCCCAAGAAAAAAATTTATATGTACCGATTACCTGCCAAGTTGATCGTCTTTTGCGCGGGGAAATTTCTCCCCAAGTTGCCGTTTATGAATTGATGCGTCGGGATTTAAAAGCAGAATTTGATTAAGAGACAAGAGATTTTTCAGTGATCAGTAATCAGTTAGTCGGAGCTTTCTTAACAAAAAGAGAAGAAACTTAAAAAAAGGGGAACCGATTGATAGGTATAGTTTTGAAAGAAGGAATCAAGGTGGAGGTGAGCAAAAAAATGGAGAAATGGGCAGCCCAAGAATTACAGTATGCAGACCTAGGAGACACGAGAAGAAAGAAAAGGTTAATCAGTATCGTGGAAAACTTGGCCAGCCAACTTAGTACAAGCGTACGACATTCCTCGGCAAATCTAGCCGCCGTCAGTGCCACATCTGATTTTGGGAATTCACCCTATTTTCAACCTTCAGTGGTGAGAATGATTGCTTCTCTTGGGGTTTTTTTAGGTAGAAAAGGCGACGGTGAACCTAGTGTTAAAACTATTTGGTTAGGACTGGGAAGGTTACATGATATCAGCCAGACTTGGAAACTATCTGATCAAATTAGTTCCCCCATAGAACCCCCTTGAGCAATCTTGCACACTTTTCTCTTTTTGTCAAATTTTATGTTAAGAAAGATGCGACTAATGGATAGGAGGGCCACGAATAAAGAAAAATGGTATTAATAGGGAGCTAACTGCGAAATTAGCCTACAAAACCTGAAAAAATCTCCCACAAACATGGCGAGGACAAGCATGAATACAATTAGTAATTTTTTAGCTAGTGCTATTGTCGGCGGCTGGATTATGACCATGGCAGTTTTTGCTATTCAAAATATCCAACCAGTTTCTTTAAAGTTTCTACAATTTGAGTCAATTAAAGTACCTATCGGTGTTTTATTGGCTTTTTCTTTGGGAATTGGATTTTTTATGGCCGCATTTATCCCCGCTTTTTTGAGAAAGTCGAAAAAATCTCCTCGCAGTCGCTTTCCTCCCCCACAACCGGGGTTAGACGAGTTTGATTTTTAGATAGGGTTTGCGGCAAAAAGTTTGTTGGTGGGGTTAGGAGTCAGTAGCCGGTCGTCGGTCGTCAGTAGTCGGTCGTTTCAGGCTTTGTTGCCCTCTCTTTTCGTACCAACTTATATACTACAAGAAGGATAATGCAAGGTTTTTGAGGGTCCCAATCCGATTTTCGCAGCATGAACATCGGATTTTAACAGGTCAAAAGCCTTATTTTCAAAGGGTTTTACCATTATTCAGCAAGCCCTAGTTAGTAAAAGTATAGTCAAATATAGACAGACTGAATTCCATTTCAGAAATTCCCTTCACTTCAATCCCTAATAGGGTTTAAGATTAATTGGAACTTGCTTTTTCACGAGAGGGCAAACACTAGCCTAAAGTGAGGTTTCAATCCCTAATAGGGTTTAAGATTAATTGGAACTTAAATTATGGCGTGGCTTCATTAAAAAGTAAATGGTTTCAATCCCTAATAGGGTTTAAGATTAATTGGAACTCGGCTAGAGATAGCTGAATATTTAGAAAATCATGGTTTCAATCCCTAATAGGGTTTAAGATTAATTGGAACGATATTTGGGCATCTGCGACAAGGGCAGATTTTCCCTCGTTTCAATCCCTAATAGGGTTTAAGATTAATTGGAACTCGGCAGTCTGGGTGGATTAAGCCGGTGGTAATTGTTTCAATCCCTAATAGGGTTTAAGATTAATTGGAACTTATTCAGCCACCGCCGCAACTGCTGTTCCGAGGGGTTTCAATCCCTAATAGGGTTTAAGATTAATTGGAACGCGTGGCATAGCGGCGAAATCAGCAATATTTCTGTTGTTTCAATCCCTAATAGGGTTTAAGATTAATTGGAACTGTCAAGACGCGCCGGCGAGAATTGGATTTATTGGCGTTTCAATCCCTAATAGGGTTTAAGATTAATTGGAACTCAGATAGCTTAGGGCTACCATTGCGGACAATGGCAGGTTTCAATCCCTAATAGGGTTTAAGATTAATTGGAACGGAACCGAAAGCGGGTGATAGGGTTCCCGACGAGTAGTTTCAATCCCTAATAGGGTTTAAGATTAATTGGAACATTTTTGAAAAAACTGCCAGAAAATAAGGCAGTTACGTTTCAATCCCTAATAGGGTTTAAGATTAATTGGAACGAAATTTTAATCAGTGCCGCTATTAGCCTAGCTTTGTTTCAATCCCTAATAGGGTTTAAGATTAATTGGAACCTGGTTAGGACTGTTAGTATGTGTTTTATGTCGATGTTTCAATCCCTAATAGGGTTTAAGATTAATTGGAACTTCATTTCTTCGTATTCTTCCACGGAATACAAAAAAGTTTCAATCCCTAATAGGGTTTAAGATTAATTGGAACCCTTATAAAAGTACATATCTACAGGATACTCCGAAGTTTCAATCCCTAATAGGGTTTAAGATTAATTGGAACTCAAGCTTAGGAGAAACAGCCAAAAATAAAGGAAAGTTTCAATCCCTAATAGGGTTTAAGATTAATTGGAACGATACCCCGATACTCTCGCACCAAAGGAATACAGTGTTTCAATCCCTAATAGGGTTTAAGATTAATTGGAACAAGCTGTATATCTAAGTCGTTTTCTACAGAACTTAGTTTCAATCCCTAATAGGGTTTAAGATTAATTGGAACTCCGATTATCCGGGCAAAAGCCGAGAGGGAAGGAAAGTTTCAATCCCTAATAGGGTTTAAGATTAATTGGAACTAGCGCGTGAAAAATTTGAATTAGCTCAAGCCTCTGGTTTCAATCCCTAATAGGGTTTAAGATTAATTGGAACTGATTTTTTATTGAGAATAAGTTGCAAGTAAAATGTTTCAATCCCTAATAGGGTTTAAGATTAATTGGAACCTCTAGAAGCCGGAATTAAAGAGGCACTTTTATGGTTTCAATCCCTAATAGGGTTTAAGATTAATTGGAACATGAGCAATGCTTAAAAATAGCCACGGAAATAATCAAGTTTCAATCCCTAATAGGGTTTAAGATTAATTGGAACCTTTTCTTTGTTTGTACTTTCATTATACCATAGTGTTTCAATCCCTAATAGGGTTTAAGATTAATTGGAACTCTTTTTGAGTATAGCTCCAACACCCGCAAATACGGGGTTTCAATCCCTAATAGGGTTTAAGATTAATTGGAACTTGTATTCAGTACCGAAATCATCGGTATAGTTGGGGTTTCAATCCCTAATAGGGTTTAAGATTAATTGGAACCCAATAATCATTACTGAGGGAGCTAAAAAAGCCGGGTTTCAATCCCTAATAGGGTTTAAGATTAATTGGAACTCGATCCTATTTTTCGGCTGTGATTCCAATCTCCCAGTTTCAATCCCTAATAGGGTTTAAGATTAATTGGAACCCCAGACGGGAAATCGATGGGCGTAGCTTTGCACAGTTTCAATCCCTAATAGGGTTTAAGATTAATTGGAACTTAAATTATGGCGTGCCTTCATTAAAAAGTAAATGGTTTCAATCCCTAATAGGGTTTAAGATTAATTGGAACGATTTAAACTAAGATTGTAGGCTAGGTACACCAGCGTTTCAATCCCTAATAGGGTTTAAGATTAATTGGAACGAAGGTCAAAGATTTTTTCAGCAAATGCAAAATTTGTTTCAATCCCTAATAGGGTTTAAGATTAATTGGAACGCTTTCCTGACGAGACAAAGTGACAACTTTGTGCGTTTCAATCCCTAATAGGGTTTAAGATTAATTGGAACTAGGCTTACCTTCCCATTCAACCCGTTCTGTCAGGTTTCAATCCCTAATAGGGTTTAAGATTAATTGGAACGATAAATTATCACTTACAATTCGGTTGTGTGTAGTGTTTCAATCCCTAATAGGGTTTAAGATTAATTGGAACGGGAATTTTCGGATTGTTGCACAGGGACTCACAAAGTTTCAATCCCTAATAGGGTTTAAGATTAATTGGAACCTGATCAAAGAAAAAGGCTGTCTCCCGGCCCGCCTGTTTCAATCCCTAATAGGGTTTAAGATTAATTGGAACCAGATAATTCTGCTTGATCCGAAGATTTTGCATTTGCGTTTCAATCCCTAATAGGGTTTAAGATTAATTGGAACCAGATAATTCTGCTTGATCCGAAGATTTTGCATTTGCGTTTCAATCCCTAATAGGGTTTAAGATTAATTGGAACGATAATCGCCCTTATCGCTCAAAGGCACTGTCTTAAGGTTTCAATCCCTAATAGGGTTTAAGATTAATTGGAACAGTTTTGACCGAATCCGATGCCAAAAATATTGCTGTTTCAATCCCTAAGGGACTTCCAGAGAATAAAATACCCAACAAAAAAATAGAAAAGTGTTTTTTTGAAAAAGTAATTATTTTTGTCTAGGAAAACAAAGAGTCTCCCATTACAACCTATTTTTCCGAAAAAATAGGCAGCACAAACTCTTATACTTCCGAGCTTTTTCGAGTATAACAAGGACAAGTTAAAGAATCAAAGACAGTTTTTAGCTAACCATCTTAGTTAACTACAAACTAGGTCTTATCATAATAGATATCAATAAACCATTGTCCCAAATCGGGAAAGTCTTGATTCGTTGATTCTGTGAGACGTTCGATTTTTTCTTCGATTTTTTCCATGGCTTTTTTAGTAAGCTTTACTCCTTTTTCATAAGTTTCAGTAATCAACTTAACAATCGGGTGTTTTCCTTTCCAAGTCATAGTTTGGGCGAATTTCAAAGCCGTTTCGATTTCATCTAAAATACTCCCATTCCAAGGGTTTTCTAACACAGCCCAGGTTCGTTCAATAGGATTATATTTACTATGGTAAGGGGGATAGTAAGCTAAACGTATATTAACTTGATATTTTTGGGAAAACTCAACTATACGTTTCATGAACTGAGTTCGTCTCGAATTATTTTCTGGTCCATTATCTTGATTAATTATCAAAGTTTTAATTTTCTCAAAACGAGATTTTTCCGACTCCCAGAAATCTTCTAATATATCAACAATAAAGTCACTGGTGACTGTGGAGGCAGTGAAATACAAAAACAACTCATCAAATTCTGGAATAAATATTCCGTAAGGGGTTAGGGTTGTTTTCGGATTAAAATCATGATCGTTTGTTTCGACAGTTATTCTATTCTTACCTCCTCGATCAAATAGTCCAATATTAACACGGGCTTTGGCATCCAAACTAAGACGTAACATCGTAGGGTCTTCATCCGCTTCCCGATTAATGTTAGCTAATTCCTCAAAGATTGCCTCGGTTTCTGGAATTTTTTTTGAGGTAAAACTTTAGCGACTCTTTTCAGACGATAACCTAAGTTATTTAATTTAACCCGAATAGTTTCCTCGCTCGGTAAATCCTCATCACTGTACCCATATTTAGAGATTAATTGCTTTCGGACTTCGGCCGCACTCAGTCTCACATAAAGCCTTTGGCTTTTAAAACTTGGGTCAGTTTGGCTTTGAGAATCCACTAAACTTTTGATGTTTTCCAATAGAAAAGGTAAATGTTCTTCTGCTTTTTTCCGCCCCTTAGCTGAATGATTATCAACACAAATAATACCTCTTTTTAGTTCTTTAATTCCTTTACGAATAGTAGTTCGATTCCAGCCTAACTCCTGTGCAGCAAGGGTTTGTCCCCCATAGCCTAATTCTAAGACTGTTTGGGCCATGAATCTTCTTTTAGCTGCACCTTTTAATTGAAGTGCAGTTTCACTGAGCAATTTCTTGAGGGAATCAGTTAATTCCATATACACTTACAAAGAAAAACTTGATTAATAATGTACAGGATTAATTCTACTACAAAATTGGAAGGAGGAGGCAACCATCGACCCCTACCTCCTACACTCCGAGAATGATTATTATTCTTGAGCATGAATAGTTTATTTTTTGGAAGTCCCTAATAGGGTTTAAGATTAATTGGAACGATTGCTTCCCGGTTAGCATCATCATCAAAAGAAGTTTCAATCCCTAATAGGGTTTAAGATTAATTGGAACGCTATCAATTCAAGATGAGGGGAATTTAGTAGGCGGTTTCAATCCCTAATAGGGTTTAAGATTAATTGGAACTCGATCAGTCAAGAGGGTGATCGCTATTCATCGATTAACTGTTTCAATCCCTAATAGGGTTTAAGATTAATTGGAACGTTGGGATTGGCTTTAAAAGGCGTTACCTCGAAGGGGTTTCAATCCCTAATAGGGTTTAAGATTAATTGGAACCCGCCGCTCCTACACCGACGCTATTGCCAGTTTCAAAGTTTCAATCCCTAATAGGGTTTAAGATTAATTGGAACGCTAAAAATCTGATGCCGATAAGTCAGTCCAACTGGTTTCAATCCCTAATAGGGTTTAAGATTAATTGGAACAAATATGTCCAGTGGCAAGTATCGAGAGGTGCTTACGTTTCAATCCCTAATAGGGTTTAAGATTAATTGGAACCCATACGGTTTTGTCACTATGGCAATAAGAAGCAAATGTTTCAATCCCTAATAGGGTTTAAGATTAATTGGAACGAATTACTTGCTAATGAAAAAGAATCGATTAAAAAGTTTCAATCCCTAATAGGGTTTAAGATTAATTGGAACTCGGAAAAATTGTTAATCGTCTTTTCCGATTCTGCGTTTCAATCCCTAATAGGGTTTAAGATTAATTGGAACAATTCGTCTGTTTCTTTACCAGCAAAATACTTGGTGTTTCAATCCCTAATAGGGTTTAAGATTAATTGGAACAAGAGGTAATCGAATTTACTAAATATCCGATCTGGGGTTTCAATCCCTAATAGGGTTTAAGATTAATTGGAACACCGTAGAATCACGGAACGATATGGGTTACAGTTTGTTTCAATCCCTAATAGGGTTTAAGATTAATTGGAACGCCAGTAAAAACAAATACTTAGGAGTAAAAACCATGTTTCAATCCCTAATAGGGTTTAAGATTAATTGGAACAATTTCATTTCCCGAATCCCGCGCCCGACGATCCTTGTTTCAATCCCTAATAGGGTTTAAGATTAATTGGAACCCGGGTAACACTCTTTGCGGATTCCCGTTTTACATGTTTCAATCCCTAATAGGGTTTAAGATTAATTGGAACCCCCATTACCTCAACCGTAAACTGGCCATCAGAATGTTTCAATCCCTAATAGGGTTTAAGATTAATTGGAACCAGTTGGATGGGCGGGAACTACCTACACCTCAATCACGTTTCAATCCCTAATAGGGTTTAAGATTAATTGGAACAAGTTTACTGAATTAGATTTAAAAGAATGATTAGCAGTTTCAATCCCTAATAGGGTTTAAGATTAATTGGAACTTGGTCTGCCCAGGCTGTCTCGTACCATTCGGGCTGGTTTCAATCCCTAATAGGGTTTAAGATTAATTGGAACGCTTATGGGCATCAGTAATTTTACCAAAGCAGGAGTTTCAATCCCTAATAGTGGGACTTAGACAAAAAACAAATCGAGAAAAGCCTCAACCCCAATCCCTGCTTGGGATTTACTTCGAGAAGCCCAAAATCGCTGAAACCCAGATAGATCAAGGAAAATCATAAATCGAGGTTAACCCTTTGTCCCGTAATGGTTTGAGCCTTTTTTGCTGCCCGAAAATGCCTAAGTCCCAATAGGGTTTAAGATTAATTGGAACGATTAAATTGGCTGTACAACGAAGCTCAATTACAAGTTTCAATCCCTAATAGGGTTTAAGATTAATTGGAACGCTGAACAAGGTAATTTATCTTCGTAAGTATCCAAGTTTCAATCCCTAATAGGGTTTAAGATTAATTGGAACGTTAGAGACTTAAGTAAACCGCAACCTGTACCTCGTTTCAATCCCTAATAGGGTTTAAGATTAATTGGAACCTCAGGTGAAACCGGATGGAATACCCGTATCGCCTATGTTTCAATCCCTAATAGGGTTTAAGATTAATTGGAACAATTAAGGCGAGGGGTGCGATACTGCACTATCAGGGTTTCAATCCCTAATAGGGTTTAAGATTAATTGGAACAATTCATCTATTTGCTTACCAGCAAAATACTTAGTGTTTCAATCCCTAATAGGGTTTAAGATTAATTGGAACCTTCTAGCTGATCAGCAAAAGATGTGCCGTCAAATGTTTCAATCCCTAATAGGGTTTAAGATTAATTGGAACTATTTTCTCTATTTTAGTAGGTTGAGCAGGAGTTGGTTTCAATCCCTAATAGGGTTTAAGATTAATTGGAACCTTACTGTTTTGCGTGCAATATCTTCTGATACTTCATAGGTTTCAATCCCTAATAGGGTTTAAGATTAATTGGAACAGTCACACCGTCGTCATTATTTCCACTACCAGAAGCGTTTCAATCCCTAATAGGGTTTAAGATTAATTGGAACGCGGAGTTTAAGAGAGTTATCCTATCCTTTGCCAGTTTCAATCCCTAATAGGGTTTAAGATTAATTGGAACTAATCGCTATCGGATTAGTTTTAATTTCGATTGTGTTTCAATCCCTAATAGGGTTTAAGATTAATTGGAACTTTTTAATTATTGCCGATGGAATTGCAGAATTTCGGTTTCAATCCCTAATAGGGTTTAAGATTAATTGGAACTTTAATTATTGCCGATGGAATTGCAGAATTTCGGTTTCAATCCCTAATAGGGTTTAAGATTAATTGGAACATCTTTTTAGGCTCCCAAATGGGAGCATTGGAATAGTTTCAATCCCTAATAGGGTTTAAGATTAATTGGAACAAAACTGGAGTTTTGATTTAGCCGATTTGTTTGAGGTTTCAATCCCTAATAGGGTTTAAGATTAATTGGAACTGGCGAGAGATAATGAGAAGATATGCTTATAAAGAGTTTCAATCCCTAATAGGGTTTAAGATTAATTGGAACTCGATCTAAAAGTTACTCCGGTAAAAAAGGTTTGTGGGTTTCAATCCCTAATAGGGTTTAAGATTAATTGGAACGAGGGCAATTACCCCTTAATCTCTAATAAGAAATTGTTTCAATCCCTAATAGGGTTTAAGATTAATTGGAACAATAATTTTATATTTAAGAGATCCCTTCTTATGGCGTTTCAATCCCTAATAGGGTTTAAGATTAATTGGAACGTTTGTCGCGAGGAGACACATCAGAAAGCCAAAGAGGTTTCAATCCCTAATAGGGTTTAAGATTAATTGGAACCAGTAGATTTCTGATCGTTCCGAGGCTAGAGCGAGGTTTCAATCCCTAATAGGGTTTAAGATTAATTGGAACCCGATTCTACAGGAGGTCAGATGAAGTATTCGGTTTCAATCCCTAATAGGGTTTAAGATTAATTGGAACGTTTTACAAATCCCATCAACTTGTCCTCCTTTTTTGTTTCAATCCCTAATAGGGTTTAAGATTAATTGGAACAAACTTTTGTGAATCCCTCAACTAATGGGCTCATGTTTCAATCCCTAATAGGGTTTAAGATTAATTGGAACTTTTCATGGTATTATAAAAAGGTGAATGATAGACGGATGAGTTTCAATCCCTAATAGGGTTTAAGATTAATTGGAACCCCCGAGCAAAGCCGAAGGGTCGCTAAAAAAAATGTTTCAATCCCTAATAGGGTTTAAGATTAATTGGAACTTAGTTGCGGTCGTCTTTCTCTATAATTTAATATTACGTTTCAATCCCTAATAGGGTTTAAGATTAATTGGAACGATGATATTTATCTTGATGCTTCAATTGAAACTAACGGTTTCAATCCCTAATAGGGTTTAAGATTAATTGGAACTGCATTCTTGGCACAGACCTAAAAATGTCTAAAATGTTTCAATCCCTAATAGGGTTTAAGATTAATTGGAACAATGCGATCGCTAATTTGAATAAATCTGCCAATGCGTTTCAATCCCTAATAGGGTTTAAGATTAATTGGAACCCGGTGGGTTTCAGCCCACTGTAATCTGTCAATGTTTCAATCCCTAATAGGGTTTAAGATTAATTGGAACGGATCGAGCGTTGCGACCCTTATAGTCCACAGCAAAGTTTCAATCCCTAATAGGGTTTAAGATTAATTGGAACCAAGAGATCGAAGCGCTATTATTGCGGGTAGAAGGTTTCAATCCCTAATAGGGTTTAAGATTAATTGGAACGATCGAGAGCTTGGCAAGCAGGCAAAGGTCGATCACAAGTTTCAATCCCTAATAGGGTTTAAGATTAATTGGAACAATCAAGCAGGTAGTTAAAACTACCTGCTTTTAAGTTTCAATCCCTAATAGGGTTTAAGATTAATTGGAACGCCAATTTAATCCTACTCCTCTAGCCACTATTAACTGTTTCAATCCCTAATAGGGTTTAAGATTAATTGGAACGGGTTTGCCTGAGGATTAAAACTAAGAATATTTAGTTTCAATCCCTAATAGGGTTTAAGATTAATTGGAACTTGAACAAAAACCGAAGTTTTTGCCTGAATTACGTTTCAATCCCTAATAGGGTTTAAGATTAATTGGAACAATTAAATCTCCCCGCTCAAAGAAGCGATATAGGGAAGTTTCAATCCCTAATAGGGTTTAAGATTAATTGGAACCAGGGAGTAGGGTATTTACCAGATACTCCTATAGACGTTTCAATCCCTAATAGGGTTTAAGATTAATTGGAACAGACATTGCCACGGCAGGCATCATTCCTAAAAACGTTTCAATCCCTAATAGGGTTTAAGATTAATTGGAACGAGTCTGTGAATGTAAGTATAAATATTCACGGAAGTTTCAATCCCTAATAGGGTTTAAGATTAATTGGAACCTGGTAGTGGGAACAATGATGATGGGGTGACTTACAGTTTCAATCCCTAATAGGGTTTAAGATTAATTGGAACTATAGATTACTACTCTAGCTCTTTCAAGGTATTACGTTTCAATCCCTAATAGGGTTTAAGATTAATTGGAACTCTAGAGGCATCACAATATATAAGTTCATTCAGCAGTTTCAATCCCTAATAGGGTTTAAGATTAATTGGAACTCAGGAAGTTACCAGTAGGGTCGCTGTAGTTTTGGGTTTCAATCCCTAATAGGGTTTAAGATTAATTGGAACAGGAACTTTGATGATTTATGTAGATAATTTTTACAAGTTTCAATCCCTAATAGGGTTTAAGATTAATTGGAACAATTAGATAGCTATGCAGTCAGAATTTACGATGGGTTTCAATCCCTAATAGGGTTTAAGATTAATTGGAACTTAGGAGTAAAAACAATGCCTATTAAATCTTTAACGTTTCAATCCCTAATAGGGTTTAAGATTAATTGGAACGGGCATCAAGAGTCACATCAAGATTATTTTCCGAGTTTCAATCCCTAATAGGGTTTAAGATTAATTGGAACGATAGTAGTTTAAGAACTTTGGCTAAGACTTGCCTGTTTCAATCCCTAATAGGGTTTAAGATTAATTGGAACCCTAGCAGAGCGTCTCAAGTTTTAGAAGTAATCGAGTTTCAATCCCTAATAGGGTTTAAGATTAATTGGAACGATTTATGCTGTTAAGGGGTCGTCGTCGTTGTGGAGTTTCAATCCCTAATAGGGTTTAAGATTAATTGGAACAATGATGCGTCGCTGCTATCAATTCAAGATGAGGGGGTTTCAATCCCTAATAGGGTTTAAGATTAATTGGAACTGTTTATTGATTTTTCTTGAGTTTAAGTTAGAATGTTTCAATCCCTAATAGGGTTTAAGATTAATTGGAACGAGCGAGACTGCATCCCCGGAATCCTTAAAATCGTTGTTTCAATCCCTAATAGGGTTTAAGATTAATTGGAACGGTCTGCCCAGGCTGTTTCGTACCATTGGAACTTGTTTCAATCCCTAATAGGGTTTAAGATTAATTGGAACTTTTTCCCCAAGACTCCCTTCGGAGTTAGTCTGAGTTTCAATCCCTAATAGGGTTTAAGATTAATTGGAACGCTAATTTAATTCCCCGGTCGATTAATCTTGATCACGTTTCAATCCCTAATAGGGTTTAAGATTAATTGGAACCTAGTAACAAATGTATCCCCCTGTTAAAATTCCTTTGTTTCAATCCCTAATAGGGTTTAAGATTAATTGGAACGGCAATGAGATTTTAGACTTTCAGAATGCAACTTTGTTTCAATCCCTAATAGGGTTTAAGATTAATTGGAACTGAAAGTCGGTTAGGAACCCGATCGCGTTAAGCCCGTTTCAATCCCTAATAGGGTTTAAGATTAATTGGAACGAATCATGATCGAGATGTTGTTTTAGGGAAAATTGGTTTCAATCCCTAATAGGGTTTAAGATTAATTGGAACGAGAAAGAGAAATTGAGTATCAATTCCAATCAAAGTTTCAATCCCTAATAGGGTTTAAGATTAATTGGAACCCTAAACAAAGAAGATCGTATTTTTGGGGAAATCGGTTTCAATCCCTAATAGGGTTTAAGATTAATTGGAACTTGTGCTTTCTCTAACGCCCAATTAATAACATTTAGTTTCAATCCCTAATAGGGTTTAAGATTAATTGGAACAAAATTCGTGAGGATTGGGATTCAGCAATTATCGTGTTTCAATCCCTAATAGGGTTTAAGATTAATTGGAACGCGATCGGCTATGCGGGTCTCAGCCTTATCCAAGTTTCAATCCCTAATAGGGTTTAAGATTAATTGGAACTCGGTTAAATTAGGCTTAATCTGATTATTAAAAAAGTTTCAATCCCTAATAGGGTTTAAGATTAATTGGAACTGGTTGCTTTTTTGTACCACGATTCTATCAAGCAAGTTTCAATCCCTAATAGGGTTTAAGATTAATTGGAACGGGGCAGGGGTAGGTGTTCGATTTGTAGGCTTGTGTTTCAATCCCTAATAGGGTTTAAGATTAATTGGAACCCATTTAAGTTAGCGATGCTGTTTCGCGAAAGATTGTTTCAATCCCTAATAGGGTTTAAGATTAATTGGAACCTTAGTATGGATTGTCCCCAGGGTCGGGCAGTGGATGTTTCAATCCCTAATAGGGTTTAAGATTAATTGGAACCTTCCAATTCGCGTAGTTTTGAAATCGCCTGATGGTTTCAATCCCTAATAGGGTTTAAGATTAATTGGAACAGTAGCAAGATTTAAAAGAGATGCCAATTTATCAGTTTCAATCCCTAATAGGGTTTAAGATTAATTGGAACTCGAGAACTCGATCCCAAAAGAAAACAATCCCGTTTCAATCCCTAATAGGGTTTAAGATTAATTGGAACCATCTCCAAAATAATATGCAGTATTAGTCTTAGCACGTTTCAATCCCTAATAGGGTTTAAGATTAATTGGAACCGGCGGGAAACAATTTAGCTGCTTTAGGGAGTATAATGTTTCAATCCCTAATAGGGTTTAAGATTAATTGGAACCTTTGCGTGTTGTTGGTTTGATTGGGTGCTAAAAAACGTTTCAATCCCTAATAGGGTTTAAGATTAATTGGAACAGCCTGGACATCATCGAGTATGCCATGGCTGTTTTGGGTTTCAATCCCTAATAGGGTTTAAGATTAATTGGAACAAGAGGCAATCTGCTTTTTTTCGCTAAGGGATAAGGTTTCAATCCCTAATAGGGTTTAAGATTAATTGGAACCCTTTCATCATCAGATAAAGACGGCTCACCAATGGCATCGTTTCAATCCCTAATAGGGTTTAAGATTAATTGGAACGGGAGATGTAGCAATTAGGATTATGCAAACCATTGTTTCAATCCCTAATAGGGTTTAAGATTAATTGGAACCCGGTAGTAATCGACGCTTTTCGAGTAAAATTTCGGTTTCAATCCCTAATAGGGTTTAAGATTAATTGGAACCTAATCATACCACGCCCCCTTCTAGTAATTTTAGGTTTCAATCCCTAATAGGGTTTAAGATTAATTGGAACTATATTTCCTCGCCCGCCAGCGTGCTTTCTCAGGTGTTTCAATCCCTAATAGGGTTTAAGATTAATTGGAACGATGAGATAGTATTAATTGCAGTCAAAACTAAATTTGTTTCAATCCCTAATAGGGTTTAAGATTAATTGGAACAACTATAGATGTCACTACACAGGACCGAATCCTGAGTTTCAATCCCTAATAGGGTTTAAGATTAATTGGAACGAGTCTATCGGAGACGCGCCGATAGAGAATGCCGGTTTCAATCCCTAATAGGGTTTAAGATTAATTGGAACTAGAAGTCAATTCTCTTGCATTAGAATCAGGGTTGTTTCAATCCCTAATAGGGTTTAAGATTAATTGGAACATTCTGATGTTAACTCGCTTAGTTTTTCCATGCTTGTTTCAATCCCTAATAGGGTTTAAGATTAATTGGAACACGAGCTGGTTGCTTTGTAAAAGCTAGTGTTTGGGTTTCAATCCCTAATAGGGTTTAAGATTAATTGGAACACGCTTAAATCTTGGGTTCCTTTCTTAAGTGCCAAGTTTCAATCCCTAATAGGGTTTAAGATTAATTGGAACTTTGTTTTCAACTTATGCTGATGTTCCTAGTCTTGTTTCAATCCCTAATAGGGTTTAAGATTAATTGGAACCGGGTTTTTTATTGGGTAGATGGAGTAGTAGAGGTTTCAATCCCTAATAGGGTTTAAGATTAATTGGAACCGGTTCTGCCGATATCTTTAGGATGATTAATCGAGTTTCAATCCCTAATAGGGTTTAAGATTAATTGGAACACCAAGCTAATACCCTCCGATGCCCATCCATAGGAGTTTCAATCCCTAATAGGGTTTAAGATTAATTGGAACTCTTTTTTTATTTTTCTCTCCTCCCTATAAAGCATCGTTTCAATCCCTAATAGGGTTTAAGATTAATTGGAACAAGATGTACAGCAAAGTCAGCAATAAAAGTGATTAGTTTCAATCCCTAATAGGGTTTAAGATTAATTGGAACGGGATCATCCTTTGACTAATTCTGAAGATATTGTTGTGTTTCAATCCCTAATAGGGTTTAAGATTAATTGGAACTAGGTCAATAAACTGCCCAATTCGACACATTTCTGTTTCAATCCCTAATAGGGTTTAAGATTAATTGGAACAAGCCCTCAAATTAGCCAAGAAAGGCTATTGGGGGGTTTCAATCCCTAATAGGGTTTAAGATTAATTGGAACAGGAATTAACGAATTACGGAAGTTGGCTAAGGCAAGTTTCAATCCCTAATAGGGTTTAAGATTAATTGGAACGGCTCCCTATCCACTTGCAGTCTCACATTCACCACGTTTCAATCCCTAATAGGGTTTAAGATTAATTGGAACCCCCGCAACGCACCCTCAGAGATACCGATATTCTCCGTTTCAATCCCTAATAGGGTTTAAGATTAATTGGAACTCTATGACTCTCATGATTTTTTAGAGGATTAAGTTGTTTCAATCCCTAATAGGGTTTAAGATTAATTGGAACATTGATGAGGTAACATTCCGATCAAGGCAATCTCTCGTTTCAATCCCTAATAGGGTTTAAGATTAATTGGAACTTTAAATCATAAACACCCCTCTCCACTTGCCATTGGTTTCAATCCCTAATAGGGTTTAAGATTAATTGGAACCGTCCCATCGTTACGTTCTATCTGGTATCCTTCATGGTTTCAATCCCTAATAGGGTTTAAGATTAATTGGAACAATTTTGATTTTTCTTCATCCCATGTAAAATCCATGTTTCAATCCCTAATAGGGTTTAAGATTAATTGGAACGCTATCATTTTTTATAGCAATAATTGTGTCGAATTCTGAAGTTTCAATCCCTAATAGGGTTTAAGATTAATTGGAACCGCCCAGTGGTAAAAGCTATACGTTATGGGATTTTCAAGGTTCGTATGCGCCGCACCCGCAATAAACCAATCATACAGCAAGTGACCCAGTTCTTCAAGACCCCGCAAAACCTTACGGGATAAGGTGCGCCCCGCGTTGGAAAGGAAAATCATCTCGAATCTATATTGCATAAGCTTTTCAGCCACCAGATAATAGTTAAGGATTTTTACAGCTACCCGGAAGCGCAACCGAGCTAAACAAAAAAAATTGTATTATCCCGGGGTAACTCACCACCGATGCGTTCCACTTTACCCCGACAACAGGCGCAGAGAAAATAAAAGCGGATGCTATCGGTATCGGGTTTGATCAACTTACTCAAGCGCCCGCGCAGCTTAGCGTACTGGGTATCGGTTAGATCGCACTCAAAAACACTATACTGCACCCGTTGGCCGTAGGACTTTAACGTATTGTGAATTTTGGTTCGTCGCTTATCATCGGAAATGTCGTAACTGACAACAAAATACATGACCGCCTCTATCTACTTTAAAATCAAGGGTGGATACTTATCCGTCTCATCCATCAGATATTTCGCCATTAGTCGGGCCTGAATCTCGAAAGCTTCTTGATAAGTACACTGTTTACCCATTACTGGATGCTTAAACTTCGATTGTTTCTTCTGTTCGTACAAGCGCAGGAAAATCTGTAAACCTTCTCTCGTCAAGGAAACCGCACCGCTTAAGGGTTCGGTGGTGAAATGTTCGGGGGTAAGATAAGGATGATTGACCCCATTGAGAACCACGGCATCAACGACGATCGCTCTAAATTCTTCCATCAGATCTAGTGCCAGCGAGGGGCGACCGTAGCGTTGATAGTGAAGATAACCGAGATAGGGGTCAAAACCGACCAAATTGATCGCACTCTGCACGTCATGGCGCAATAACGCATAACCCAGACTCAAAAGAGAATTGACCGGATCTCGCGGGGGGCGACGGTTACGCGAGGCAAAGGTAAAAGTATCACCGAGAATTAAGGAATCAAAACAACTGAAATAGGCTGCGCTTCCCGCTCCCTCTAACCCCCGGAGAGAATCGATCGCCGAGGTTGTTTCGATCGAGCCGATCGCTGCTTCCAAACAAGCGATCGCCGTTTGTAAATCCAACTCCTTTCGATCGCGTTGACGACGGAGTAGAATGTTGCGGTAATTCTTCAGCTTGCCGCGGACGAATCCCCGCACTAAATGAATGGCTTTCGGAGAATCGCCGGCGGCCTGCCATTGCGCTCGACGAACGAAAATATTTTTGGTCATCTCCGGCTCCAATCTACCGAGATATTTTCCCGTGGCAGTGACAAAACTCAGGGGAATATGACGTTCCAACAATTCGATCACCAATGCGGGAGAAACTGAACCCCGTCCGAAAATCACCACTCCTTCCACGTTCAATAGAGGTACATCGAGGATCGTTTCCTTGGATGCTTTAACCGTTAAACGCTCGTCATTTTTGCCGAGAAATGCGTCTTCTCTCGTCACATATACCGTTCCCATATTTTTTAGTCTTCCTCTCGATATCGTTGGACTTTTTCGGTTAATCGGGGCAAGCAGCGATCGAACAAACTGCATCCCTTGCAGCGGGGTGAATAGACCGCCGGGGGCATTTTTCCCGTCTGGATCAGGGTTTCAATTGCTCGGATCGTAGCGATCGCCCGTTGCCGTAGAGCAAGATCGATCGCCACCGGTTGACGCTGGTGAGAACTGGCATAGTAGATATAGCCGGTATCTAGCCTTTTTCCAGTCATTTCTTCCAAACAGATGGCTTGAGCGCACACCTGCAACTCGTCGTTATCCCATTCGCCTTTACTGCCCCGTTTGTATTCCACGGGGATAAATTCGCCGTCGTGGGACTCGATCAGATCGGCTTTACCGATGAGACGGTAATTATCTGATTTAAGCCAGATCGCCCGTATTTGCCATATTTCCTCCCGGTTTGCCGCCCCGACGGTGTGAACTCGCTCGTGTAAATTTGTTCCCTCGATCGTGTAGCTATTATCGAGAAATTCCCCGGCGACGAACATTCTCCAACAACGGTGGGGACAGTAGGCGTAATGGTTGAGAGCGGCGATCGGTATGTAATCAGATTCATCCATGGCTATCTTTTCTCCTTAGCAATTCTGCGAGTCATCCCCATTCCCATGGTGGTTTTCCGTCCCACTCCCGCGTAGAGGGCAAAATCCGCCAGTACATTAATCGCTTTAATCTTTGCGGGTTCCACCTCTCCCAAAAGACGATAGTGAATCTCGCCCACACAACCGAACGACTGGTTTTTATAGGCTTCGTCGGCTAATTTCGTTTGAATATCGAAGAAACTAGGGAAAATCGACTCTAGGACGATGGAATCGAAGGGGATAGCGCTATAGCGATTCCAACGATTGAGAAGGCTATTAAACACCAGTTCCCGCGTCGGTAAGGCACTATCGAATTTTCCCTGCCGGAAGGTGACGGGGGTGGCGAAAAGGAAATCAAATTCCCGATTCGTTTCCGAGGCGTTTTCATACAGGTATTGATAAGTACAAGAGTTCGCCCAGGGTTGAACCGATTGCGGGGTGGCGAGGACGCTGGTGATAACCAGATCGGCGGAACCGAGATGCCAGGGGTGTTTTGGATTGAGATTCAACCAGAGCGGGGTTAATTTACCGAATAATCGGTCATCGAGCAGAGAAATCCGCCACCAGCAGGGAGTTTCTGGGGCGATTGGCCGTTCGTATCGCCACTGCGGGGAATTTATCGTTTTTCCCCCGGATTGCATCTGTAGTGGCGATAAGGTGAAGGCTTTATCTGCCTCGGCTGTGTGTAGAATTTTCCCTAATTCCTGATCAACACTACTGACAAGGGTAAGAAATAGCGCGTGAAGGTGTCGTCCGGTGAGAAAATTCGGATAGATCGGCGATCGAGGGGTGAGATTGAGAACGAGACTGTAGGGCATTAAGTAGCTGGTTATAATTAAATTAAAAATGGATTTTAGCTTCGATCCCCCCTGCCCCCCTTGATAAGGGGGGTGTCGATCCCCCCTGCCCCCCTTGATAAGGGGGGTGTCGATCCCCCCTGCCCCCCTTGATAAGGGGGGTGTCGATCCCCCCTGCCCCCCTTGATAAGGGGGGTGCCGATAGGCGGGGGGATCCCCCTTAATAAGGGGGGCATCTGATGATTTTTAACGCCTGCCTACTTAACTTAATCGGGCCTTGGCAAAAATTTGTCTGGGAGTTAGGGTTAAATCGGGGAGGAGAATATCGCTAATTTCGTCATCGCCTTTTTTAATCGCCGGGGGTGCGTCGGGATAGAAAATCGTGATCTGCTTGGCCCGGGGATCGACGATCCAGACGCGACTGACTCCCGCTTTTAGGTAGTCCACGGCTTTTTCGCTCAGGCTGCTGAAGGATTGTTCAGGAGAAATAATTTCGATGACTAATTCCGGGGGAACGGGACAAGCTTCATCGGTGAGGGTAATATCTCCTAACCTTTCCAGGGAAATGTAGAGAAGATCGGGAACCGGACACCAATCTCGACCGTTTTTGCTGAGAATGATCGCCCATTCGATTCCCACTTCTCCCCGTCCTTGATTCCAGCGATCGAGTACGAGAAATAAAGCACCAGTTAAACGAGAATGAAAGAATTTCGGTGACATTTTTGCGATCGCTTCTCCATCGACTAATTCATAGGTAATATCGCCCTCGGGATCGGTTAGCGAGAGAAATTCCGGTAAAGTGAGGGGTTTAGAAGAGATAAGAGTCATAGTCAATTTTCAACCGAAGTGATAGGACAATCGAACGGGAATTTTCAGATCGGGGCGATCGCTTATTTGGTAATATTCCCCGCGCATTCGTACATTACGGATTAAACTAACGGGAGGCATATTAATCACGTCGTAGCCAATCACCGGATGGGTAAACATAACATCGAGAGGATTTAAAGGATAGGGATAGATAAATAGGGCTTGCTGAATAAATGTGAAATGTAGGCAAAGTAAGGGTTTTGGGGCTTTACGAGCGAAACAGGTGCAAGATTTTGAGAGAATCGTCGTTCAAAACCTTGCGTCTTCATCGGCCCGGGTCCTGTAGGGGCGAAGCATTCGGGCAATAACCTATCGGTGAAACCGGAGATTTTCTATCCGAATGCTTCGCCCGTACTTTTTCAGCAAGCCCTAAATAAATCCTCTTTTTGTAAGGAATAGCGCCTGAAGGTGTCGTCCGGTGAGAAAATTCGGATAGATCGGCGATCGAGGGGTGAGATTGAGAACGAGACTGTAGGGCATTAACTTAATCGGGCCTTGGCAAAAATTTGTCTGGGGGTTAGGGTTAAATCGGGGAGGAGAATATCGCTAATTTCGTCATCGCCTTTTTTAATCGCCGGGGGTGCATCGGGATAGAAAATTGTGATCTGCTTGGCCCGGGGATCGACGATCCAGATACGACTGACTCCCGCTTTTAGGTAGTCCACGGCTTTTTCGCTCAGGCTGCTGAAAGATTGTTCCGGAGAGATAATTTCGATGACTAATTCCGGGGGAACGGGACAAGCTTCATCGGTGAGGGGAATATCTCCTAACCTTTCCGGGGAAATGTAGAGAAGATCGGGAACCGGACACCAATCTCGATCGTTTTTGCTGAGAATGATCGCCCATTCGATTCCCACTTCTCCCCGTCCTTGATTCCAGCGATCGAGTATAGAAGATAAAGCCAGAGTTAAACGAGAATGAAAGAATTTCGGTGACATTTTTGGGATCGCTTCTCCATCGACTAATTCATAGGTAATATCGCCATCGGGAGCGGTTAGTGAGAAAAATTCCGGTAAAGTGAGGGATTTAGAGGAGATAAGAGTCATGGTATATAGTTTTTAGTGTAGTGAACATATCCCGCGCCAGATAAAAATCAATCTTGTGTTAGAGCAGAAGTGTAATTAATCACTACTGATCTATCTTCTGTGGGGTTATACCGAAGTCTTTCTTGATAGCCATTTGATCTGCATTTAATAAAAACTCTAGGCAAGTCTTTAAACCCTAATTCATGATCATATATGGCTCCCTCCTGAACTGCACAGACTTTGATCACCATGTCTTTACTGTATGCACATCCCCAATATTTTAAAGGTTCTAACTTATATCGAGTTTCTTCCTTGTCGTAAATCCATTCGTACACAGACACATTAGCGTATTGATTTGTGTAATTTCCTTCATTATTGATTAAACGATCAATGGGGACTTGAATTTGAGGAGATTCTTTGACAATTTTTTCTAAACTATCACCCTGCTTACCGTCATCATATACCAAGGTAACGGATGGAGTCCAGCTACGGGTGATTACTAATCCTTTTTCATGAGCAGATTGACAAGTGAGATCGGCATTATAAACATAGTCTTGCAACAGGGAAAAAAGCTCAACAACTCGATAATCATCAATTTTCTGTTTTGTAGAAACACAATTCATGATCGCTTTCGGATCAAAGTTTCGAGCGTGCAAACCCTTAAGAATTGTTTTATAATCCTCTAGCTCTGCCTCGCTTAAAGTATTAATAAATTCAGGAATATTATTGCCAATAACAATGATTTTTGCATCTTCAACATTACCTTTACGATTGCAACGTCCCGCTCGTTGAATTAAACTTTCTGGGTTACACAGTTGAGTAATCAAACGGGTACTATTTAAATCACAACCAACTTCGATCGCACTGGTAGTAACCAGAATATAAGCTTGGTCATTTTCATCTCTCTCTTTTAATCTTTTATAAAGATTGGTGCGAGAATAATGGGAAGTTTTGGGAATATCTGACAAACGACCATGGTAGAGAAATAAAAATTCATTTTGTCCTGAAGATTTAATGTTTAATTTCTGTTTTATTTTTTCATAAATTGCTATGGCATCTTTAACAGTTTCTACAGAAACAATGATACGATGGCTTGGGTTAGAGTTCCATTCTGCAAGGGCTATCGAGGTCAACTTTTGTTGTAAATTTGTTGGTTCTTTTACATCATAAACAATATCATCAACCCATTCAAACTGTTTTAAATTAGAATAGTCTTGCTTCAAAATTTGCTGATAAAAATTATTTAGCTTCTCTAGATTGTCCTGAACATCAATGTAATCGATCATGTTATCCGCAAGATAATCGAATCTTTCCAGATGATTTTGTGATAAAGTTGCCGTCATTAAAACAAGCGAGCGTCCTGCTTCATACAAAGCTTTAACCAAACTGCAAAAGTTAGTAAACGAAATATCATCATAGGTATGAGCTTCATCAAAACAAATCAGTGTATTACCATGATAAATTCGATAGGGAAAGATGAATGATTTTTGCTTATCACCATAGCCAAAGTATCGATATATAAATTTATCAATCGTTGTTAAAATAATATCTCCTTTGTATAAATGTCTTCGAGAATTATTGCTAGATTTAATTTCTCCATCTAGATAAACATATCGATTCATTTCGGTTCCTGTATCTATCACCAAAGACACTTCACGTCCTTTGTGTAGGAGTGAAAATTGTTTTAAATATTTATCGCATCTCTGTTTTTGATCTTCTAACAAACTTCGTGCAGGTAGGGGTATAATCAGGCGAGGTCTATCTTCTTTTGTAGATAGCATAGCTAAAAAGGGAATAATAATCGCTTCAAATTTTCCCACTCCTGTAGGAGCTTTAAGTATAAAAGCTGGATGTTTGTTTTCAACCATCGTTTGAAAGACTTGCTCCTGCATTGGATTAGGTTGAAAATTCGCTAATTCTCTATACCACCACAAAATTGCATTTTCTGATTTTTCTGATGGGGAATAAGTGTTTGAATTATCAGGTTTGATAATGGCAGTAATTGCTCTATCTTCACTGATTGTATGTTCGTTTTTTTTCCACCACTCTTTAACAAGAGTATTCAATTTACCTCCTAATTCCTTATCTTTTCCGTTTTCGCGTAATTGTTGGAGTTGATTTTTATCCTCGTCTGACAAGTTATATGTCCACGAACGAAAATTTAAAGTGATAGTTGGTTCTTTAAAAGGATAGGGATCGAGATAAAAAACACGGTGGTTGCTATCTTCGGATGTACCTTTAGTTATTGTAAAATCCATAAATGTGCGAGATTTTGCCTGTTCGTCGTCTCCAATGACACGACAAGCTAATTCCGCTTCAATTTGATCGCACATTTCCAAAATATAAAGTTCTTTGGCGTATTGTAAGGGGTCTTTAGAGAAAATCTTCTGATATTTAGGATCTTTTTTTAATTGATAGGTATCCTTGATAATTTCCTTAGTTGAATAGTCATGATGTCCTCTTGCTAGAGCCTGCACCCAAAGATTTTGTGGTTCATCTACTTTAAATCGATGCCCTTTAAATGAATAAGTATATTTTGTAAACTCTCCCTGTTTATTAGTTTCAACGCGAATTTTGAAAGTTTGTGGTTTAGCTTTGTCGTGTAAATTGATTCCTTCAATAACTCGTTCTAAAGAAAAGTTGCCATCTTGCCATTTTCTAGCTAATTGTCTAACATTACCTACATGATTACCCAGGGGTTGAAAAAGAATTTTATCAGGAGCAATTGTAGGTTCGCCTGGAAAAAACACGCGGCCGAATTTGAAAAAAGGTTGAGGGTTAGATTTAGACATTAATTGATTCTCCTTGTAAAAGTTCCACAAGTGCTACAGGAATCTGAAGATTTCCATCCGTATAGAAATCTAAAGTGGGTAAAGGATTGGCTTTTTCGGGATAGTAAGCGGCAACAAAGGGGATAAAACCATTAATAGGAGATCGCTCTGTATCGAACAATCCCTTATCTTCATCTTGAGTCTGATCTGCTGACCATTCATGACGATAGAGATTATAAATATCACAACGATTGATACAAGGATTTCGCTGTATTAAAGCTTCCATGGGAACAACAGTTGACGGGTGAGCGGAAAGAATCTTTCTTTGGAGTCGTATAGATTCAGATACCTCGTCAATCACCGCAAATCCTTCCTTACCAATTTTACATCCGACTCCTTGTAGGTTAGAAAATGCCTCTAGACTGGACTTAGATTCGCTTACAACATAGCCGATTAACTCCTCAGCGATAAAATATTCCCAAGTGTGTAACTGAAAGTTTTCTCGATCGCCATCAATGTATAGTCTAGAAAAAACATCATGGTTAAACGATCGAGTTCCTTTGCGATGAGTACGATGGACTCCAGACCATTTATCTAGGACTGGATAGGCTCCTAACGCTATATACTGACGAGGTAGGGTGAAATAAGGCGGATTTTCCTTGTTAATGCTGGTTTCAGGGATATCTAATCCCTCGCTTAACATTACTATCCGTCGGAGAAACCCAGAAAAAGTAGTCGGTGGGACGAAGGGATAGGTGGCGATATTGAGAATCGATCCAGGCAGTATGCGAAATGTCATCGCCGCCGTTGGGATAATCTTAAAGGTCAGGCAATACATGATTTATGCTTGTAAAACTGTATCGACGAATATTGCGGAGTATTCTTGCAATTTGGCTAACGCTTCATTGCCTATCCAGCGATCGAAGTGCGCTTCTTGAATATGATTAGTGAAATTAGTTTCAGGATACAGTGCCAAATAAAGGAAATCATTGATCGCCTTTTGCGGGTCGGTTTCCGAGGGAGAAACGATTGGACGCTTCCCTCTAGGAGACAAATATCTATCCAAAACCAGAAGCGGGGTACGATCGTCCGTTTCCGCGATAGCAATTCCTTTCGGATTTCCTGAACCTATGCGAGGTAATGAATCTAAGAAAGCATAAGCCACAGCTGAAAAGTCTTGATCGGTGATACTCAGAGCGTGGTTATAAACGGGATAGAGAATGCCAGGTTGATTGTATTCTCGTCTAAAAGGTGTGGGAGTTTCATCATTGCGATTGACCAATAAAGCGGGGTGCATTGCTCGTTGTTTTTCGACTGGGTAAATCTCTTGTATGGCAACACCTCCACCATGAGTTACCCGACCGATTAAAGTCCGTTTTCCTGGATCGAGTGCGCCAAATGTAGCACAAATCGGACAAGTGGGTTCAGCACAGGTTTTCGGGATTCCGCAGTTTTGTTTATCTCCTAGCAGCTCTCCACTTTTCACAGGAGACCATAGTAAACAACGTCGTTCAACTCCTCGCCGTTTGGTCGGAGAAATATAACATTTTTCAATTTCTTTACCATCTTTTGTACTCAGTTTAACGATTTCAACTAAGTTAACATTAACCTGTACTTCATGTCCTAGGTAAAGCTCTTGAGAGCCTTCGAGAATGGCATAAATATCAAAATGCAATCTAGGTTTATTAGCATCAGTCTTAGGTAGTCCAGTCGTCACTTTAGATTCGGTAGCCATCGTTATTTATCTCCTTTAGATGAAAGTTTACGAACCAATTCAGGAAACCGCGTATAAAGAGAAAGTTTTAATCGATAAGTGAAGTCCCTCCAGTTTTTATCTCCTTGTTTATCCGTATATAGAGGATCATTTGCAAAATAAGTATAAGCATTTTTAATATCGTCAAGAGTAAGATTTAACGATGCGATACCATCTTTTTTTACTTCTATATCCTCCGAAATTTTAAGCTTTTCAAAAATTAACTTTCTGGCTTGATCGTAAATAAAATATGTGTCTCTATCTCGCTTGAGAGTGGCTTTGATTTTAGTACGGTCTTGATCTCCAATAGAGGCATAGTAGGTGAAAAAATGCTCATCCTTGACATTTTCGATGATTTTGCTAATTTCTCTGGCAACTTCTTTTTTAATTTTATCGATAGTTTTTTCATCTAAATTATCTTGTTCTTTTTTTCCTTGCTTCCGTTTTTCTTCCATCTCTTTATCCTTTTTTATAAGAAATTCAGCCCATTCTATAAAGGGATAAAGTAAGCCTGTTAATGCAGCTACATCTTCATAGATTTTAGCTCTTTTAGACATTGTTGTTTCTGACATAGAATAAACTCCTTTTGATCGTTGTTGATTTCTCACGTCTTCATTGATTTGTTTCCAGTAGAGTTCTCGAATACTCTCTAACCATATCTTGTTTTCAAATTTGAGATTGTAGTCGGGAACTCCAGATACAATAAATTCCGCCAAGTAAGGCATATCTTGTTGTACATAACGAATAGCGTCTCCTAGTTTAAGATTTATTTTGTGTTCATTTTTTTGTTCCTGGGTTTTAGCATCTTTAATAATGATGTTTTGATTATATCCCTCCATTATTCCTTTGAGCAAAATTAGTTGTCTTCGCTCTAGCTTATCTGGTGTACTTTTTTGTAAATATAAATCGATTTCCCAATCCGATAGAACCTCTAAAGGAAGTTTAGAAGCGATCTTGGCTAAAGCGTACTGCTTTAATCCTAATTTTTGAGAAGCGATATCACCATTGTTAGTTTTATCTTTTTGAGAATTTAAAATAATATATTTTCCCGCAGTAATATCTAGTTCACCAGTAGTTAATCCTCTCAAGTATTCTTTTAGGTTATGTAATCTAACTCTATCATCATAGCCAGATTTTTCTCGAATAGGCTTGAGTCGTAAGATAATACTATCATCCGTTACTTTTAAGGGGGAGGCAAACGATAATACAGAACAAGAAGAGCAAATGAAAGGTCTATCTTCACTAGAGGATGATTGACGACGTTGAGACGGTCGCTCGAACATAAATCTAGCTACTCTCCACCGCACAGTTTTAGCATCTAAAGTTACTCCGCAAGAGTAACAAAAATCTTTACCATCGTCTCCCGCTGTCCTTGCTGCTAAAATTTTTGGGTTAATCGTTAAAAGCGGTTCTGGAATGGTTTCGAGTTTTGGATTTTCTAACAAACGATACATCTCTAATATACATTGAGTGAAAATATCGCCACGAGTCGAGTTAATTTGTTCTGTGGCCGTTTTGTTAAAAGATTTAGCGATCACCTGAATTGGCTTCAATAGATCTGTTTGTTTTTGTTTTTCTATAAACTCAAACGGATTTCCGTCTGATTCTTCTAGAAATCTCTGCTTCTCCTCGATCGATCCTTCCTGAAAAATAATTTGTGACTCTATTTTATCCTTTTGCTTCTGTAATTTGCTAACTTGAGCTTTTGACAAACCAGTTTTTCCTAACTGCTCGTCAAGGGTTCTTATCTTATGATAAATAGCTCGTTGCTCATATAATAATTTAGACAAAACTTTCTGAAAATAATCTCTATATTTATTAAACTCTTTAGCTTGCATTTCCTGCCTGCTTTTTAGCTTCTTTTCAGTGGACTCTAAATCTTTCGAGTTAAGTTCTTCGGATTTAATTTTCTCAATAAGTTGAACGATCTCAGTCTCACGCTTCTCTTGGCGATCCTTTACTTGCTCGAAAATAGCTAAATAAAAAGCCGCTAACACCTTGGCTTGATCTCTGGTAATTATCGGAATTTCTAGGGTGCTAAAACCTCGTCCCGCTAAGGTAACACTTTTTAGCATTGTGATAAAAGTTTGCATTAATCCTGATAGCTGATATTGAAAATCACCATAGATAGAAAAAATAACTTTCGTGATAAATTCTATCCAAAGCTCCTCTATATTATGTGATTGTTGAGTTTGTGGAATAAAAATCTGCACATGGTAATTACTTTCATGCAGGGAAACAATCTGATATTTTTTTTGCAAAAACTCTAAAAACCGATCAATCGTGCTTTCATGAGTTAATTTTGCTTGTAGCTCTCCCGGTGACGGTGATTTGTACACAAGCTGTATCCTACCTATCTCTCGTTCTCGATAAAAAACTTGATTCCCTTGAAACGTGGGTTTAATGAACTCGCTTTCTTTTTGGGGTTGAGAAAGTCGTAACTGTCTAACCAATTTAGGACGATCAAAAGTTTTGGCGATCGCCATCGCTCTTGGATCGTCAGCTAAAGCGAAAATCAATGTCGAGTCGGTTTGAGCGATCGCATTTGCGGTCAAAGCACTCAATAAGATAGTAATTTCAAGTTCGCTAATCTCTTCCGAAGTCGTAACCGCTTTTGTATCTTGCTCTGGAGGAACATTCTCGAAAAGTGAAAGTTGTTTAATCGACATAGTGCTGTCCTTCCTTGATTTCTTATCTTGAGGGAGTAGGCTGAAAAGTGCCTACTTCCGCTCTCTAGAGGCGTTATTGCTGGGATTCTAGGTTAAATCATCGAAAATTCTGACTTCGCCTTCAGAATCCAAGACTGGAGACTGCCTCAGTTCTTTGATTTGGCACTGAAGAAGCTCGATTTGGTCTTGAATAATTTCGATTTGCTGGTAAATATCGTCAAAAGCAGGCATTACTGACCTCCATTTTATTTTGATTGAGGTGGGTATCCATCTGGGGTCAGCTTTGCTATAATGCAAGTGCATAAATTTTTCTATAGATAGCCGACCCCAAAACGGCTTCTTTTAATATAGCTCACTGTTTACGTCCTGACAAGTCTGAGGCAGGAAAAGCAAATCATTCTCTTAAGCATATCATGGTAAGATGATCGATCACTGAACCCCTGATACTAAGAGGGATTGAAACCTGACAAGTCGTGAGGCTACTGTTTAGCCTTTTCATCGAATCCCTATTAGGGATTGAAGCCAGACAGGGCAATATGCGATCTTTGTCTATGAGGTTGTCCATACTACTCTGTCTCCTTTTGTTCACTTCAGATATCTGCCGTTTTAGATCGCCTGAACTCCCCACAACGATGTGGCGGTGACACCATGCTGATCAATATTTTCCGAGTTCCCGACAAAAGGTTACACGGACGCAGAACCATCGTCAGTGGTATATCCCCCTCATTTCCTCTTACCATAGCTTTTTGCGCTCATTTATCATTACAATATAGGTATTGTAGCACAAATATTCCAGAATTGCAAGTACATTTTTCAGGTGAATCGCAAAAAAGAAACAATTACACTGTCAATCCCTCCCGGCACGAAGGAGAAGCTAGAGGCGATCGCCCGACGCTTTGACATCTTTTGGGGGAAAAGTCCTAGTCCGTCAGGTCTAATCGCCGCCATCGCCGAAGGAGAACTGGAGATCGGTGAACCTTTTACCCTCTCGGCAAAGCGGGTCGAAGCGATCAAGGAAGCGATCGACCGTCTGGTGCGATCGGGTCACATCGAACCGGCCCAGACTCTTTCTAATTTTCTTTTAGAGAGAGGAAATCTCTCCCCTCAAGAGCGTCGGGAGATTTCCGAACAGGTGAGTCAGTACGATCGCGATTGGCGGCTCACGGTGGAGCGCTATATCCATGACCGGCAAGCTTTTCGGGTAATGTACAAAAATTCTCAGGGACAGACCCTAGAATTTACCGTTCGCTCTGCCGAGATCATGTTTCGGGAAAAAGAATTCTATCTAGAGATCTGGTGTGAAGAAACGGTCGATCTGCCAGAAGAAGATAGGCGAGACTTTCCCGAGCTTGTTCACAATCGCTGTCTTAAATTCTCTCGTATTCAAAGCCTGATCCCGATCGAAGAACCATGGCGAGACAGTCTCGATTTTATAGAAGTACAATTACAATTAGAAAAAGACCTCGTGAAGGCCTATGAAAGGAACACAAGGGATATCGACGACCGAGAGGTAAACGGAAAAAGGATTATAACCCGTAAAGTCTCTAGTCCTTTTTGGTTAATTCGGGAGATTTTACCCTACGGAGATCGCTGTATTGTACTTACACCAGAGCCATTACGCAACCGGATCAAACAAATTTTATTTAAATCTCGTCAACAGTACGAATCGGGGTAAAATGTGCGATGCGACGGTAATATCGCCCTCGGGAGCGGTTAGCGAGAAAAATTCCGGTAAAGTGAGGGGTTTAGAAGAGATAAGAGTCATGGTCAATTTTCAACCGAAGCGATAGGACAATCGAGCGGGAATTTTCAGATCGGGACGATCGCTTATTTGGTAATATTCCCCGCGCATTCTCACATTACGAATCAAACTAACGGGAGGCATATTAATCACATCGTAGCCAATCACCTGATGGGTAAACATAACATCGAGAGGATTTAAAGGATAGGGATAAATAAATAAATCCTCTTTTTGTTTTGATAGGGAAAGTTCTGTCAGTTTTACTTCCGCTTTACTCATCCATTTTCCCAAACGAATCCATTTAGGAAGTTGTAGGGGGTGATGGGAAATGATAAAACATTCAAAAACACTTTCGGGAGCGATTTCTTTTGCCCTGCCAAAACTGGGAATATTTTTCTGGGTTTTTTCCATCTCCACATGATAGTTATTATTGGCATATTTCCAAGTATTGAGAACCGCCGTATGAACGATCGCCCGTGCGGGAGTGACATAAATTTTCTCTTCGTTAAGAGGATTTAAATGTTCTTGGTACTGGGGAATCTGTTCGGAACAGAAGTAACGATAACTATCGCTATTTACCAATCCCAAAGCATAACAGAGCGCGTAATTATGAATTACGGGTTCGCTTTCGTAGAGTCTGCCGATTTCACGGGTTGCGTAATAAAGACTATCGTGCAGTTCTAATTGACAGGAATAAATATGTACCATAACTCTTTAAAAATTGCGAGGATCTAGGGTGAGAAATTACTCACCCTACTGAAATTTACGGTTTTTGAGCGGCTGGTTTTTTCTCGGCGATATGTTTCTTAGCGTAGTCTTTCGCTTCTTTATCTGCTTGGTTCAAGATCGATAAAATTCCTGCTTCCGTACCCGTGAGAGTTTTCACCTCAGTTAATAAAGGTTGAAAATTTTCCCCGATAAAATCGGTATGAACGATAAATTCTTCCGCCATTAATTCTTGTATTGCTTCGGTGGCTTTTTCCATAACTAAATCCTCGTCTAAGGGATCGATCGAGTGTAATACTTCATCGGGAAGGCGATCATATATTGCCTGTGTCCAGCGCAAATTACTAACAATTTCCCCATCGGCAAAAATAACACCGATAAGCTCATTTCTTACCCGTCCCGTCCGGGTAGTTTGCGCGCCGTAGTGACGGGTACGCAGGATGTTATTAAAAACATAGAGAAAACTTGCTTCTGTCGGATCTTTGAGCGTGACAATACTAGGGAAAAACACCTGCGGACGGATGTGATCCTGCTGGTTAATCCTGCTAGTCACTTCTCCTACTTTTGTGTCATTCTCTCCCTTCGATGCCATAGTACCATTCTCGTAGGGAGCGTTCAAAGTAAAACTTTCATGGGATTCATCAAAGGGTGTGATCGAAAAAGCCGTATCTACTACTACTTTCGATTTTTCTGAACCCGAATCACCGATGGCAAAACCATAAATAATACAGTCGGGGTTATTCATGGCAAATTTTACATTGTACTCACATTCTTCGGCGGTAATTAATTTGTAGTTTCTGAGTAATTCTCGACCGACTAAACGTTCTGGAGTTGACTGTTTCCGTTTAAACATCGATAAACGACTAATCGTTTTTTTGCTATCAATTCCCGCACGAACACGAGCTTTATTTAGCTCTCCATCTGTTTGAAATAAAGGATAGGATTCTGTGACTCGAATCGTCAAAAAGTGAACGTATTTTCCCATCGGTTTGTAGGGAATCTCGCTATGAAAGAATTTAGAATTGAGGGTTTTCAGTAAAGACATGGTAGGTACTCCTTGAATTAATTATTGTTTTCAGAATCTTCATCCACAGTTTGACCCTGGGCTTTTAACTCTTGATTTTCTCTGTCCTGTTCAAGACGGTAAAGAAATTCGCAGGTATCGCGAATAAGGTTTAATTGTCTGCCGGCTAGACGCGCTCGATCGCCCTTAAAAGAAACCTCGAACACATCGATCACAAAATAACGAGCAAAAGACAATATTTTCTGTCTTTCCTGTTCTCGATCGGATAGAATCCAGCGACCTTCTGCTGTAGAAGCATGAACCCGATTCATTAAGCTGGCCACTTCCGCCGCTACTACAGAAACTAGGGCTTCTCCCTGATACATTCCTCCTTTGAGAATCGTATCGGCGGCCACATCGATCGGTTTTAAAACTGCGTTCGCTTTCGGATTATATCGTTTATTAGCTCGATAGAATTGACGATACAATTCGGTTAAGTTTTTCGGGTGATTTAAGGGCGATTCTGCTGTCATATCGATAGTTAAATTGGTTCGGTTGGCTTGTACATAGGGATCGAAACAAGGATAAAAATCGTAGAGATACAGAGCGATTCGATTAGCGCTCGGTATATCGGCATCTTTGCCCCGTTTCCACTGTTTAAGGTAATGAAAAACATAGAGAGGACTGGTTTCTAAATTGATAGCGAGTTCCGTTAATTTGCCCCAATTGGGATCATAACCCGTCTTACCCTGCTTCGAGTTCACGTCTAAATGAATAGAATAGGCTGCGGTGAGGGTATTTAGAGGGGCAGGATATTTTTTTCCGTCATTATCTTGCCATGGGTTCAAGACTCGATCGAGACGGAATCGATCGCATCGGGTTAAGGACCGGATCGCTTGGGGCGCACTGTCGAGAAATACCGTCTCTTCAAATTCCGCACCGTCGCGATAGGGAGGAATAGGAGACTCAGAAACCACCGTTTTGACATCTAGAATCATCGGGAAAGCTAATCCTAACCATGCTGGCATAACCCAGGATTCCGTATCGGTGGGATCGCGGCCCGGAGGTAGGGCTATAAAATAAAAGGTTAGGGGTTTATCTTCGGGATAGGATAGTTTAAAAGTGCGGTCTTTTTTGCCATCTTCCTCCTCGTTAATTGTTTCCTTTTTCTGCCTTAATTTTTCATCGATCAGGAAACTATCGACACTCTGATAACGGGTTCGATCGAAGTTAGCGACTAGATCCTTATCGACAAAGTGCAACTTTATCGAGCTATCAAAACGAGTTTGAGCGATGTTAGCGTAGGCTTTTTGTAAAAAACTATTGGTTTCGGGAGTAAAATAATAGGTCGGGTAAAAGTACAGATAGCGATATTTGCCGTCCTCGAAACGTTTTCCTACCGCTTGGGTTTGATTCATAAGAATCTGACGCAACATCATTTCCGTTCCCGCGATACTGGAAATATTTCGTTTGGCGTTCGAGCCTGCCAGCATTTGTTTATTGGTATAGACTTGGGGAGTAAAAAGAACCGCCGATTCCATCTGTTCGCTGACACTATAGGGAGAATGGGAGATCGAACAGAGAAGTTGACGGCCGCGACCTTGTTTTTTAGCGGCGTTGTAGTGGTTTAATTCTTTCTGGAAGATTTCGATCGAGTGGGCCAATTCCCGACCGGGTAACTGCACCACTTGATTAACCCACTCTCGCAAATCCTCCCAACCATCGGGTAAGTTATATCCCGCAACTATGGCGGCGATTTTTGCGGCGAGAAAAGCGATTAAATCTTCTGCAACCGGTCTAATATCCTCGATTCCGGGATGCTGTTTCAGGTATTGCGCCGCTAGATAATACCATTCGTAGGGAACCCCTCCCGTATTGCCTTTCAGTTTGAGTTCTTTTAACGATTCATTAATACGCTTGATCGCTCGAATTTGTGGCAGATAATTTTCTAGATTCCAATAATGCGCGATCTCGCTAATTAAATCTAAATCCGGCGGTGCGGGTAAGTTTTTCTGCAATTTTCGCGCCTGTTCGATTTTTCCCAAGCGATCGCCCCAGATTTTCCGCGTCACCACGTCCCCGAATTCCGCTAGGCGATCGATGCGGATATCATCTTCACAATGAAAATCGTAATCCGTCGGTAAAACGCCCTGTTGTTGAAATTTAATCAGGTTTTCGCCGCGACTTCCGGCCACGGACGCTTTATTATCACCGAGGATGCGAAGGGTGGCGTTGAGGGCAGCGCGCATTAACCCGGCATCGTCGAAAAATTGGCTGTAGTAATCTGCGTATTTCATCCCCTTGCCATCTCTACCGAATCCCGTTTGTTTACGCTGTAATTCGCCGCTACAGAGGGATTTAATCGTGTCCACCACTCGATTCGGTAAGGTTTCTAGGGACACTTCTGGCGCGTTTTTGGGGGCGATATAGACAACTCCCGTAGGCAAGTAAAGTAAAGGCTGATAGTCTAGTTCTTGATGTGCTTCCATCACCGCGTTATTAAGTACGTTCGTCAGTACCCCGCGGTTTTCGGCGATGCTGTGGTAAGTAAATTTTAGTTCCCCATCGCTGAGGCTGTATAAAAGGTCTTGTAACGAGGCTTTTTCCGCGTCGTGGGGGTGTTTAATAATGGATGCGAGGCGATCGGCTAGACAGGCAAGATCGGTTAAACTTTCGAGGGCGCTATTGTTTAAGCGAGTATTTAACCCATCTTCCGAGGTATTTCGATCGGTATCATTCCGACGCTGGGCATTTTTAGCGATGTATATCAAATCATCAAGATATTCAGTCCATTTTTCTGGTTGATCGGAAAATAAAAAGCGATCTAATCCTAATTCGGGAACCAATACTTGAAAAATCTCTCGATGTTCCTCTCGTGATAGTTTGCGGATATCTCGATCGAAGTCCTCGTTAATCTCGATATATTTCGCCGGCATCGCGGGAAAAAGCGAGTAGCGGAATTTCTCGAAATCGTGGAGAATAAACCCAGCGATCGCCAACCTGCGCTCGCATTCCTTTACTACCCGTCGAACGGTAGTATTGAGTTTTTCTAGTCGTTTTTCGATGAGATTGGCGGGAAATAATCCATTAAGTAAATGAGTATTGAGAGATTGATCGCCCGCGTTATCCCGTCGAACTTTGCTTTTTCCCTCTAATTCCCGACGGCGATCGATTTCCTCGAAGAAATTTCCTCCTGTCGAACTTTGCTTTTTCCCTCTAATTCCCGACGGCGATCGATTTCCTCGAAGAAATTTCCTCCTTTTGCCGTGACACCGATCGCTAATCGGAGTAAATTGGGTAATACCATTTCGGCAAAATCTGCCATAACTCGATCGTCGGGGTTTTCCGCTCGAATCGCCTCCCGTAGGAGTTTTAGGGTTAGCAGTTGGCGAACGGTTTCGACTCGGCGATCGCTTACTGATTCAGTAATCCCCAAATCTTCGGAAACAAGAGATTCTAAATCAATATCCTCGAACTCAAAATCCAGATCTTCATCGTCAATTTCTGTAGTGTTATCGAATAGATTTAACTGTCCCGTTTCCTCTAATTTTTTTTGTTTTTTAGGCATCTTTCACCTCTAGAGAGTCTAAATAGTCGGTAATTTGTTTGAGATAAAGCGGAAATTGAGATAAAGCGATCGGAATCGCCTTAAAAACAAGTTCATTATCGATCGCCTCGTATTGATGCACTAAACGATTTCGCATTCCTGATGATTTCGCCAACTCCCCGGCTAGTTCTCTGGTAGTTAAACCATTTTTACCAGCTTCTATAAAAGAATCGTAATAGGTAGCGGGAGTTACGTTATGTAATTGTAAAAGAAGATAGCTATTAATATCGGAAGATGACTCTACCAATAATTCTATCAATCTCTCAACCATAAGTTGATAGTCAAAATTGTCCAAATACTCTGATAGAGTAACGCTCTCGAACCCCCGTAATCGATTAAGATATTTGATCATCAAACGAATTCTAACGGTGACTATCTCCCTTTCCATCGTTTAAACTCCCCATTGTTTGAGCCAAAGATCGATACTGTCTTTTTGAATCTTTCGGAATTTAGCGGTATCGGCGTACTCTTTCCAAGCGCGTACACGAAATTTTAAAAAGTCTCCCGTATTTTTTTCATAGATAAGTTTTCCATCTCGTGCGACTTGATACTTCATTAATGGAGAACAGCGATCAAGTTCAATTAGATCGATCAAATCACGGTTTATCTCAAACAATTCACTCAAGATAGAGAGAGAAGTTAAGTAATCATTACTGATTTCCTTAATATGTGTTTGTCTGTTTGTTTCATCGTGTGAAATTGCCAAATCCCAATCGCTATCAGGTCTATGCTCTCCACGCGCTCTAGAACCGAAGAGAATTAATAGTTTTAAATTCGGTATTTTTTCCACAGTCGTGGTTATTCTATTGACTGTATTGATAATTTTCAATTCTTTCGTGTTTTTAACCATTTTCTGCCTCCAAGAAATCTAGATATTGAACGATCGAGCGTTGGTAGCGGGGATAATCTCGTAAAATATTAGCGATCGAGGAATGAACGATATCGGGATCAATTTTCTTGTATAGGTGTACGAGTAAGTTTCTTAATTTAATAGACTCGGCCAGTTGAACGGCTAGGTGTTCTTCTAAAATTCCCAGTTCTACGATTTGAAATAAAGCGTCGCGAGCATTATTCGGAGACTCGATATCTAAACATTTTAAAATCTGGTAATTGATATCGATGCCAGTTTGAACGATAAGCTGAATTAACCTTTCTATGGCTAATTGACGTTCTCTTAATGTACGATAATCCTCTAAGGTGATCGAACCGTACTCGCTAAGTTCGGCGAGGTATTGATTCATGAGGTTTAATTCGTCTATCGTGATCAGAGGTTGAATAGCATTTACACTCCTTTTTCTCGTAGAGAAATCTCTAGATTATTCCGTAATTGACGGTATAACGCTTTCGATTCTTCAGGATTCATGAGAAATTTTTCTTTAAATCCCTCGAATATTCCCGTTTCCCGTTCGTATAGAAGTTGACCATCCCGTGCGACATAATGAGCGAGGATCGGCGAACATTCTTTTAAATCAACCACATCAATTTTGTCATCGGGAATCTCTAAAGCTTGTTCGAGCAGTGAATAAATTTTCAATAGACTCGAAATATCCTTTTGATCGCTTCTTTCCTCGTATAAAACAGCGAAATCCCAATCGCTATCAGGTTTATGCTCTCCACGCGCTCTAGAACCGAAGAGAATTAATAGTTTTAAATTCGGTAGTTTTTCGACAATAGCCGTAATTTTTTCTACTAGCCTATTCATATTTAGCTCCCATCAAAAAATTGGCAAGAATCCGATGGATATATCGATCGATGTCCCTAGCGTCTGTCTATGTCTATTATCAAACGCGGAGGAAGCAAAGAGCAACTAAATCCCAGAAAAAGTGTCCGTACACTTTGACTCCCTCATCTCTTGGTAGCCTCAAACGGCATCAACAGATCCACACCTCACCCCCTTGACCTTTGAACCGATGAGCGAGAGTATCCAACAACAAAGCCGATTGACCGATCGCTATAGAATAGGGTGACAGGGGAGAATGAAGACTACTCTCGTCACTAATCGGATAGATACCAAAGTGCATCGGTAATTGTAAGCGTTGGCGAACTGCAGCGACGGGATAGGCAAGAACGAAGCTAACCAGAGCCAGATCCCGTAACTCCCGACTAATTCGATCGAGCCAAGGATTATCTGGTTGCCAAACACCGATTCCCGTCAAAACCTGTACTTTCCACGCGGAGGCAATCTCGCCTAAATCGCCGTCGTAGGTAAAGCGCCAGTTTAACCGTTCCTCTCGATATCCCTTTAAATTCAGAAACGTGAGACAATAATCGAAACGTCCGCGCGCGATCGGTGTTTCCGTGGCCTCGATCTGGCGCTTAAACTCGCCTTTTCTCCACACCTCCACCTCTAGATTACCGAGAATACTGGGTAAATCGTAGGTTTTAAAGCGATCGCCCTCCTCTGGTTCCGTCGAATCGTATAACCCGCATAGTAACGGACTCGACCCGCGAAAACTAGACGCATCCTCGAAAATCGGATTACCGTTTTTCCCCGATAACTCCTTCCATTCGTCGGCCCATCCTTTCACCCGACCGGCGACCCGTTTTAAACTGGTATCGAAAACCTCCTCGCATTCCTGTTGAAACTTCTGGCGACTTTCCCCGTATTGGGATTTGATCTTCGGACTCCCTAAATTCCACCAGAGTTGAAATGATTGTACCGCTCCCCAACGTTGGTAATAACCCTCGAAATTATTGATATGACGGTAGTTACTCTTGATGGCCTCCTGTAGCTGAATTCGGTCATACCGTTCCCCAACTTGTAACGGCGCGTCTTTCTTCTCGAATAACCGTTCTAGGAAAAATTTCGGAACCAGAGCGATCGCTGTGAAGTTAGCAAATTTTACCGCCGTTCCCTTTCGATCGTAGCCGCTGTGACGGCCTAAACGGCCGAAACGTTGAATAAAATTTCCCGCATCCGACGACTCGAAAATGAGAAAATTAATCTTGAAGTCCACCCCCACATCGATGGTACTCGTTCCGATCACCAGATCACGATTTAAAGATGCCAACTTCTCCCGCGTTCCCGAAAGACCCGTATTTTCCCCCACTGTTAAACCGATAGTCGCCAATAATTCTCGGAAAATCGGCAGCAGACGTTTAACCGAAGCGATCGAATTGAGAATAATCGCGCCCTTGCTGCCGGGGTATCGCTTAAAATAGTCTAAAATTCGCTCTTTATTTTCCTTCAACCAATTTTCCGAAGTTTGAAAACTCGACGGTAAGGGAATAAAAGATAGCTCGATTTCCGAGGTTACTTGCCGCCATCCCTGTTGAGCGAGGGAATTGGCCTCTTCTGGGGTATCGGGAAACCGGTATTTTCCTTCTCTTACTGGGTCGATCGATCGATAGCGAAACCCCGCTTTATCCAATCGTTTTAGTAAACCCTCGTCGGGAGTTGCGGACAAAAACAGGTATCGTTTCCCACGATTGGCCCGTCGGATTAGAAGCATGGTATTGATAATACTGGCGACCTGTGGCGTGCCGAAAACGTGAAATTCATCGAATAGGAAGAGATCGAAATGTTTATCGATCCGGTTCCATAGCTGATCGGGGTTATCGTAGGGGGTTAAATAGGCCCCCCGATGCAGATAATGGAAAATATCGGGGTTAGTTAAGAGAATTTCCGACTGTTTCGATCGAGTCTCTAGAGCGATCGCTTTCGTTTTCCCATCCCGTTCGGCGTACAATTCCAACTCGGGCCCGGTTAAAAGATTGACCCGCGGTTGATCCGTTGGTTGAAATCGTTGAATATATGCCTCGATCTGACCCCGCTGATCCCGCGCCAGTTCGTTGGTTGGGTAGAGTCCCATAATCGGGAAATATCCTTGCAAAGTTCGCAGGTAGGCCGCTAGACTTTTCCCGTCCCCCGTCATGGCCGTATTGAAAATCACATCGATATCGGGATCGTTGAGTGCTTTCCACGTCTCCACCTGATGCCACGATAACCGCCATCCTTGCGGAACCTTGATCCCGTCCGGGATCTCGTCCGCGGGACAGGAATAGACCGGCTTGAGCGTTACTTGATAATTACCCACAAATTTATGTCCGTAACTTCTTGCTATCTTCCATAGTAACCAGGATAATAGGGATGGACAAGTACCTTAACAGAAAAAGTGTCCGTACACTTATAAATTATGAGCCGGATAGGACAATCGATCACTTTATCGGTCAGTGAAAAAGAAAAACAGGCCCTAGAAATCCTTGCCAGTGAATTCGGGCTATTTTGGGGAGATAAACCGAATATATCGAAGTTAATCAAAGAAATTGCCCGTAATAAGCTTAAAATCGCCCCTAATCACGACTGGAAGCCCGATCGCTTGCAGATGCTCCAACAGGCGATCGATTCTCTCATTGATGCCGGACAAATCCCCATCGCCCTAGAACTAACTAAACTACTATTAGAACGGAGCGAACTGCCGGGACCCTTACGGAAAGAGCTAGAAGGCCGCCTCGATAATCCTCCCCCACCATGGCGACTGGAACTCGATCGCTGCATTCTCCGACAACAACCGTTTCAGTTATCCTATCAGGATGCCGGCGATCGAATCTGGGAATTCCATCTTTACCATGCCGCTATCAATCGTCACGAGGATCGCTTATATCTCGATTGTTGGTGCGAGGAAACCGAGGGAAATCAAGATATTTCCGAACTACAGCATAATTGGAGTTTAAGGATCGATCGAATCCCCAACGATTCCTTAATTACCCCGATCCCTAGGGGCAAATGGCGCAATCAGCTTGATAGTGTGTCGGCCGAGTTTAAGCTATTCGATGGATTAGCTCGATCGTACCGGACTAAAAGCGCTATCGATATCGCCAACGAATTGATCTCGAACGATCCCCTCGTCCGGCAGATTACCCGACAGGTAACGAGTAGCTTCTGGTTTTTCCGCGAGATTCTTCCCTACGGAGAAGATTGCTTGCTGATCTCCCCGGAAAAAGTCCGCAAGCGTTTCTATGACAAGTTGCAGCGACTTTATCGGCGCTACGAGTCCTGAAAAGATTTTCGTCGCTGCTCAATCAAGGCATGAAAACTCACATCTGATAACTGATCACTGACCGCCGATTACTGATTTGACATTTGGGCGGTGATTACGGTGAGATCGATCGCCCTTTCCCCCCTTCTGATTCTTAGGGGTAAAGATTGACCGATCCCGGTTTTTTCCACCATTTCCTGTAACTCAGCGCCATCGCTAACCGGTTGATTATTAGCTTTGACAATCACATCCCCGCGACGGATCCCGGCTTTTTCGGCGGGGGTATTAGGTAGGACTTTCACCACCAAAATTCCCGACACTTCCGGGACGATCATGGCAGAATTGGGGTTTTGATTATTAGCCCGGGCTAAATCGGGAGTTAGATTAACCATCTGTACACCAATATAGGGATGGGCTACCTTTTGACCTGATTCTAGGGTTGCTTGTAACTGCTTGGCCCGGTCGATGGGAATGGCAAAACCGATGCCCATGGCATCGGCACGAATCGCCGTATTGATGCCGATGACTTCCCCTTGGGCGTTGAGTAAAGGACCGCCGGAATTACCCGGGTTAATAGCGGCATCGGTTTGGATAAAATCAATGCGTTTATCGGGAATACCAGCCTTAGCCGCCGAGCGCCCGATCGTGCTAATAATTCCTAAAGTTACCGTATTATCTAGACCGACGGGATTGCCTACTGCGATCGCCCAGTCCCCCACTTGTATGGATGAGGAATTGCCGAGGACGGCTACAGGTAAATTTTCCCCTTGGGGATTAATTTTCACTACGGCTAAATCAGTGATCTCATCAGTACCGCGTACTTCTCCTTTGAAGCTACGACCATCTTTTAAAGTTACCGTTACCTTATCGGCATTATCGACCACATGGGCATTAGTTAAGATTAAACCACTGCCATCGATAATAAAACCCGATCCCTGGCCAGCCACTCGCTGTTGGGTGGGAAGACGAAACTGTTCCCCAAAAAACTCCTGAAAAAAAGGATCATCAAAAAAGGGGCTATTGGGACGAGTAATGATCGCTTCGGTGTCAATTCGCACTACTGCCGCACCCGTGCGCGCCACTGCCTTAGCGACAAAACTTTCCGCCGTCATCTCCGGGGGAATTCTGGCCAGATCGGCGGCAGCAGTGGGCAGATTTTGAGCATTTACCGCCGCTAAACTGCTAAAACCGAGCATAACTCCCAGAAAAGTTGCTAAAGCGTGGGTAATAGTTCGCCGTAACCCTGTAGGAAGTTTCATACTTTGATCTCTGATTCTGATGTTTTGACTGTTTCTGTCTATTGGTTGACAGACGGACTATTAAAAATCTAACAAATCGATCGCTCCGTTTAAATCGATGGTTGACACCAAATCCGCCAGCAGACGGATTTGGTCATGGTTTGCCGTTTACTAGGGCTGGCTGAATAAATCTAAAAACCTTGTTGGATAAGGCTTTTAGACTTTTTTTCCCTCAAAAAGTGCCTACCATTGGAGTGATCGGGGGTAAAATTCCTGGACTTTTTCCCTGAAAATTAGGTAACTGACTACCTCAAAATCGGTAAAACCCTACACCCCACACCCCACACCCCACACCCTGCCCCCACGAAAAACTTTTTCAGCAGACCCTAACTAATCTCTGATCACTAGGGGCGATTGCAGGGTAATATTTAAATCTCGATCGGGGTTAACAGAGTATAACTGCACGGAACTACCACCGACAATTCCCGCCGCCGGTAAGCCCCATCCTGCAAGGGTTCCCACGGCTGCCCCCGCTAAGACATCGAGAACTTCGATCTTGCGATCGCCCGTAAGAGCAGCGATCGCTGTGGCTGCCCCCGCACCGGCGAGGGTTCCCCCTAAGATATCTTGAGTTTTTGCCCCTTTACGCAGGGTTTCAGTGGTAGTAATTAATCGCGAAGTGGCATTGAGGGGAATGGTGCGATTACCCCCATCGAGGCGAATTTCATCGGCAATAAACCGCACACCTCGGCCCGCCGCTTCTAAAGTACCCTTGACTTCACTTCCCGCTGCAATCACCACAATCCCATTCCGGTCACGAATATCTCTGGCTACGGTTAAAGTCAGAGGAATAACATCACTTTTAGAAACTAAAATTTTATCGGCTTTCTCGTAATTCAAAGGGATAACTGTTCCCACCGGAATCGAGATTTGTTGAGCGATGAGACGTTGCCGATTAATATTACTTTGAGCGAGGACGGGAAAAGTACCGGACATCGACCCCATGAGCAGGGTAATCAGTAAAGCTGTGCTGGCTCTAGTAACAGGATTCATAGACATAGCGGTTATCCTCTCAAAAAACAACAGTGAACTTTCTCTGTTTCTAGATTATTTTTTTCTGTCTGTCATGTCAGTCCCCTCAACAGGGAATTTTTTCTCTCTCTATAGGGAAAAAAGTGGAGTGGGGAAAGTTTCCGCATTTTGTCCATCGACCGCAAAAGAGAGCCGAAAAGCCTAGAATAGTAAAAAACCTCGGATTGCCATCGTCTATGGAACTCGCTGCCGGAAAAATCCTTAGTCATCGCTACCAAATTATCCGTCAATTGGGAAAAGGGGGATTCGGACAAACTTTCTTGGCCTGCGATCGCCAGTTACCCAATCAAAATCGCTGTGTGATCAAACAATTTAAACCCCAGTGCCAGGATGCCGAAACTGTAGCCATCGCTAGACGACTCTTTGAAACCGAGGCGAAAATCCTGCAAGAATTGGGCATTCATCGCCATATTCCCTGTTTATTTGCTTATTTTGAGGAAAATGGGCAATTTTTCCTCGTGCAAGAATACATTGAAGGGGAAGATTTAGCCAGAGAAATTACTGCCGGTGTCTATAGGCAAGATGAAGGGAAAGTGGTGGCTTTATTAACAGAAATTCTCTCAATTCTCGAATTTGTCCATCACAAACAGGTGATCCATCGCGATGTTAATCCCTTTAATCTTATTCGTAGCAGCCAAGATCATCAATTGGTTTTAATTGATTTTGGTGCTGTCAAACAAATTAGCACTCAAGTGGTTAAAGAAGGTAAAACCGTTTCTACCATCGCTATTGGTACCCCTGGTTATTTCCCCAGTGAACAGGCCCAAGGTTATCCGCGTTTTAGTAGCGATATCTATGCCGCCGGTATGATTGGATTACAAGCTTTAACCGGTAAAGATCCCGAAGATATTCCACTGGATGCTCGCACGGGGGAAATTCTCTGGCAACATTTGGCCATGACTAGCGCCGAGTTTAGTTATATTATCGAGCGCATGATCCGCTATGATTTTCGTCAGCGTTATACCAGTGTCAGTGAAGCATTAATCGATCTGAGAAAATTAGAGAAAATTCATCATCTCGATCCGAAAACTACCCAGTCGGTGAAACCTCAAGGTCCGATTGCTCGTCCAGGGAAATCTTGGCTAACAAAAATCCTGGTTGTCTCTGGGACAATTGGCTTAATAGCGGGCGCTTATCTGGGTTTTGATTATTGGCAAAATTCTCGTAATTCTCTTGATTACTATCAACAAGGTCAGACTTTTTATCAACTCAAACGCTATACTGATGCCCTTAATTCCTATGGTCAAGCCTTAAAAATTAATCCCGATTATCTTGAGGCATTGCAAGGAAAAGCTGATGCTTTATTAGCTTTAAAAAGATACTCGGAAGCTTTAAATACCTACGAAAAAGCTATTCAAATTAACCCAGATTCCGCTTGGCAAGCTTGGCTCGGTCGCGGGCAAGCTTTAGATAAATTAGGCAAAAATCAGGAGGCTTTGGAAAGTTTTGATCGGGTCTTATCTTTTAATCCTGCCGCTAGTCAAGCTTGGCAAGGTAAAGCCGATATCTATCTAGAACTGCAACAATATTCCGCCGCCCAAAAAGCTCTTGAAAAATTGTTAACTTTTCAGCAAAATGATGCCAAAATATGGTACAAAAAAGGCTGGTCATTACAGAATCTTGAGGATTATGAAGGGGCAGTTAAAGCCTATGATCAGGCTCTAGCGCTCGAATCGGATAATGCCTTAATTTGGTATCAAAAAGCTAATAGTTTGTATCAATTAAATAAAATTAATGATGCTTTAGAAAGTTATAGCAAAGCCGGACAATTTAATCCCCAATTTTCCCAAGCTCACTATAGTCAAGGGATTATTCTGCAAAAATTAGGTCGCAAGTCAGAAGCTTTGGAGGCATTTACTCAAGCAACTAAAGCCAATTCTAATTATTATCAAGCTTGGTTAAATCAAGGGGCATTACTTCATCAAATGGAAAGATTTCAAGAAGCGATCGCATCCTACGAAAAAGCTCGCCGCATTTCTTCCCAAAAAGCCGAAGTTTTTATCGGTATCGGTAACGCTTGGTATCGTTTAGGCGACTATTCCCAAGCCATAATCGCCTATCAACAGGCGATTCAAAGACAAAAAGATAACCCCGAAACCTGGAAAAGTTTAGGCAATAGTTGCTTTAAACTCGGTCAATACGAGCGAGCGATTCAAGCTTATCAAGAATCACTTCGTTATCGTTCCAATGACCGAGAAGTGCAAACACAAAAACAACTGGCAGAAACTCGCTGGCAAGAACTTCAGCAATCTTCCCAAAACCAAACCCCCAAAGTCGATAATGAGGAACAGGTTCCCTAACTTCCGCTCTTTTTCGGCAGCTTTATCGCTTTTTGCCGGTATTTCTCGGCAATAGTTCCCGTCCTTGATAAAACTGTTTTATCAGTTCTCCCAAGCGCCAATAAACTGCCACCATAAGGACAGTTAATGCTGTCAGCACTGTCACGGGAAGGAGGGCCGATTGACCGAAAATTAGGGCTAAAAGTGGTAAAGATAGACCAAGAACAATAGCGATCGCTAATGTTAACCCCCGCAGACGATTAATATTTTTTAAAGCCCCTTGACAAACAGCACAATTTTTGGTATGGGAGTGATAGCGTTCCAGGAGAATCTCTTTTGATTGTCGGGGGGGAAAAGGTTGACCGGCGAAAGGATCAGCTTGGTATTGATTAACCCAATTGCGATACTCAAACACGAATAAATCCGCTTTGGTAGGGAGATAACAAGCTTGACTAAAATTCCGACTATCCCCCTGAGCTTGCAGATAACGCTCTTGATAGTAGAGAAAAATCTGATCATCTTCAAGAATAGCGTTTTGATTGATGTGGGAATACCAAGTGGGGGTAAGCTTAATGAAGAATTTCGGCAGTTTAGAGTTAAATTTAAAGGGAAAACGAGCAAAGAGACGACATTCTCCCTGACGGATTGGAGTTGCATAGACAGCTGTTAAAGTCCGTCCGAACTTTTCCGAGGTGAGATCGTGGTAAATGAATCCGGGGGCGATAAAATTGCTGTATTGTTGACCTAATTTACCTTTACGCGGTCCTTCGGGCCAAATTCCCTTAAATCCCTGACGATTGGACTCGATAATTTCTAACTCCATAGGAGCGGCATTGGCCCGATTACCGATGGTGAGATGATGGGTATAGGGAACATGACTAGAATCGATAATATTTTCGATTAAAGTGACGGCCGAGTAGGGTAGATCTCGAAAGGTATCCAAACAAATCCAAGCATCGGCATCCTCCTCCATGGGTTCAATAATTGGAATCGCAGTCAGGGGAGCATTTTCGGGATTACCCGCATAAACGAATAATAATCCCTGACGGATAGCCGTGGGAAAAGACCGCACACAAGCGCGTCGAGAGGTGTTAGCTTGACTGTTTTCCGGTTGTTGGGGAATAAATTCACAGTTTCCTCCTCCGGAAAAAGACCAACCGTGATAGGGACATTCTAGATGTCCGCTTTCGTTAAGACGACCTTCTGAGAGAGGAGCGAGGCGATGGGGACATTTATCCTCGAAAACTCGCCATTCTTGCTGATTTTTGTCCCACCAAATCACTAAATCCTCTTCTAGTAGGGTAAAGCGTTGGGGCTGCTTTTTGTCTAAATCTTTGACGTAGTAGATAGGATACCAAACTTGACGACAATCAAAGCGATCGATATCTGTTCCCCCGACGGGATGGGTAGCAGTGCTGGTCAGCATAAATTTTAAAATAAGTTAACATTTCTCCTCCAAAATCTAACAAATTTAATCGACAAAAGGGGACAGATGCCGGTATCTGCTGGGGAAACAAACACTGGGGCTATATTTTGGGGTGATAATTAAAGGGTAGTCTCCCATCGATAAAGCGAGAATGGGAGAAGGATCAAGATAAAACTAAGGGGAGTTTACCAGAATGTCCGGAGAAACCGTCACTTATTCCCTAGAAACTGTCTTAAAGGATATCAAAGACAGCGTTAAGGATGTTAGTCAAAAAATAGATAATCTACAAAGGGACGTTAATCAAAAATTTGACAAGATTGATGAGCGCTTTGACAGAATCGATGAAAGATTAAATAAAGTAGAGATAGGATTAGCTACTTTGACCGAGAAAGTCGTAGGGATGGATAAACGACTGGAAAAGGTGGAAAACGAACAAGTTAAATCGATAGGATTGGTCGCTTTAACCGAGAAAGTCGGGGGGATGGATAAACGACTCGAAAAGGTGGAAAGTGAACAGGCTACCATGATTAAAGCTATTTCCGACCTCCAGGGATTCCGAGGTCTGATTCTGCCGATCATCGTCGGTGCGCTCAGTGCTACTATTGGTGCGGTGATTACCGTAGCGGCAAAAATGTTGTTGATCGGCAATAGTCCCTGATCGAGATAAGATTAATTCTCGTGGTGATAGGGAGGACATTTGTGAATAAACTAAGCATTCTGGTTCTGCACGGGCCGAATTTAAACCTATTGGGGAAAAGAGAGCCGAATCTCTACGGTAACGTCAATTTAGAGGCGATTAACCGGTTTTTAAACGAAGAAGCTACCCGTTTAGGGGTGAATTTAACCGCACACCAGTCCAATCAGGAAGGGCAATTAGTGGACTGGATTCAGCAAGCATGGGGTCAGCATGACGGTATTTTGATTAATGCGGGAGCTTATACTCACACCAGTATCGCCATCCGCGACGCACTATTAGGCACAAAAATGGCCTGTGTGGAAGTACACTTAAGCAATATTTACAAACGCGAGTCTTTTCGTCATCATTCCTACATTGCCGATATAGCCATCGGACAGATTAGCGGTTTTGGGGCCGAAAGTTATCGCCTAGGATTATGGGCATTAGTCGATTATTTGCAAAAGAATAGAGAAGGCTAATTAGGGCTTGCTCAATAAATCTAAAAACCTTGTTGGGTAAGACTTTTAGACTTTTTGGAAACCAAAAAGTACCGTATCCCGGAGTGATCGGGTGGAAAATTCAGGGACTTTTTCCCTGAAAATTAGGTAATTGACCCCCTCAAAATCTCTAAAACCCTACACCCTACACCCCACACCCCACACCCTGCCCCCACCGAAAAACTTTTTGCCGCAAACCCTAATTAGGCAAGGGATTCTCCCACTTCTAAGAGGGGACAAAAGGGAAAATAGGGGGAAACCGTCCAACGATAGAATTTTTTGCTGCTGGTGGACTGAAGATTAAAACGCAGGGAAACAAAGGGGAAAAAGGGAGATACGGAACAATTCCAACTGAAAGCCGGCTTAGAAGTGCTATTATCGCCCTGGAAAGACCAAGCAGGGTATTGAAAAACCTCCCGGACGAGGGATTTTCCTTCATCGCTAACTTGGGCGCAGCTGCGACTAATGCCCGAAACCAAACAGAGACTATTACTGACACAATTATCATTAGAAGCCACGATCAAGAGAGCTTCCCCGGTGGTGGTTAGTTCAAAAGCGATAAAATCTCCAGCTTGCCAACGACTAAGGACTTGTCCCTGGGCATTCTGGTAGATAGCGCTGCAGTTTTCGGGATCGAGAAGACGATTACTATCGGGATCTAAGTAACCGCAAACCTTTCCCATCAGACGAGTTCCATCCTGAAACCCATACACCCAATCAAAGGTATCGATGTTAGCAGCCCCTTGATTGCTTTTGTTGACCAATAGTAATCGATCGCTGACCACGGTTATTAATTCTCTATAAAACTAAGTAGTCGTGCAAAATTAATTTCTTGGTTAGGATAGGCAGTCATGCAAAAGGCAAAAGACAAGAGCTAGTGAGATATGTGTAATTAATTTTGCCTAGGGACTTAAGCTTCCCTTAATAACAAAGGTATCACTAAATACCAATTTCCCAACGAAAAGATTTATTAAGTTTAACTTCTCGTCCCTCTGGAAGAGTGAACTGGTCAGCTTAAATCAAGGCCAAAACCTGCTATCTTATGGGGAGACAAAAATTATCTAGATCTTGTTTTAGCGAGTGGTAGTAAGGGCATGGCGTACAAGCGGGTATTATTAAAACTGAGTGGGGAGGCTTTGATGGGCAATCTCGGCTATGGGATCGACCCGATGGTGGTTTCCGCTATCGCCCAGGAAATCTCCGAAGTGGTTGCTCAAGGCATCCAATTGGCGATCGTGGTCGGTGGGGGCAATATTTTTCGCGGGGTGAAAGCCGCCTCGGCCGGCATGGATCGGGCCACGGCCGATTATATTGGTATGATAGCAACAGTCATGAACGCTATGACCTTGCAGGATGCCCTAGAACGAGCGCAAGTACCGACTAGGGTATTAACGGCGATTGCCATGCAGGAATTAGCTGAACCCTACATCCGCCGGCGAGCAATCCGTCATCTGGAAAAAGGTCGGGTGGTGGTTTTCGGTGCGGGATCGGGTAATCCTTTCTTTACCACCGATACCACGGCGGCCCTGCGCGCTGCCGAAATCGATGCGGAAGTGGTGTTTAAAGCGACGAAAGTGGATGGAGTTTATGATTCCGATCCCTCCCATAACCCTAACGCGCGACGCTTTCAAAGTCTTACCTACGGTCATGTGCTGACTCATGATCTGCGGGTGATGGACGGGACTGCGATCGCTCTGTGCAAGGAAAATAATATCCCGATAGTCGTTTTCGATCTGTCGGTGACAGGTAATATTGTTCGCGCTGTCAAAGGTGAACCCGTTGGAACATTGGTAGGAGGATTCTGTGAAGTTAGCTGAAGTTCAAGACCAGATGCAGAAAACCGTCGAATCAACCCAGAGAGCTTTTAATACGATTCGTACCGGCCGGGCAAATGCTTCTCTTTTAGATCGGATCGTGGTGGAGTATTATGGCATGGAAACTCCCCTCAAGTCCCTAGCGACCATTAGCACTCCCGACGCGACCACGATCGCGATTCAACCCTTCGATCGTACCAGTATGGGGGCGATCGAAAAGGCGATTTCTCTCTCGGACGTGGGTTTAACCCCCAGCAATGACGGTCAGACCATTCGTTTGAATATCCCTCCCCTCACTAGCGATCGCCGCAAGGAATTGGTCAAATTAGCGGCGAAATTGGCCGAAGAAGGAAAGGTGGCTATCCGCAATATTCGCCGGGATGCGATCGATGCTATCCGTAAACGGGAAAAAGGTCACGAAATTTCTGAGGATGAATCCAGGGATTTACAGGATCAAGTGCAGAAATCCACCGATAAATTTATCGCCAAAATCGAGGATTTATTAACGACAAAAGAAAAAGATATCATGACCGTTTAAGTTTTTTTCTCCTCATGGATAGAACAGGCTTTTTGTCTGTTCTATTTAGCTTTTTATCCCTATTTAAAAGGTATAGGGGAGTGAGAAGGTTTGGGGGTGAAGTCTTTCCGTATCGCGGCATCTCAGGTTCTACCATTTTCTTTATTCGTGGCAGGCATCCTACTCCCCCTCTCCCACCCCCGCCTTGGGGGCAAGGGTAATTAACCATCTCTGCCATTACTTGAGAAAATTTCTTCTTTCTGCTAGTTGATTGATCATAATAGCCGTACATTTTAGATCATGAGTAATCACTAAACAAGAATTTTTTTCTGGTAATAATTGTTAAAATTGAGGCAGTTTTAAAGCATCATTATGACGGGTATTATACTAAATAGGGTTATTAAAAACTGATTATTTATCCCCCCCTTTTGCCTGTCCTTATAAGTAGCATTATGCTCAACGGATTTAGTATTATTGGTTGCTATGCGCGGAGATAGGAGTCGTCAATCAGCCAAAAAACTTTGGGGCCAGTTTACCCGGTGTTTACCGACAATGTGCTGTTACTTACACAGACTTTTGGGAGTCCTATAAGACAGTAATTCCCAGTAAACGTCATCGACCAGTCGGTCAAGAAACTGGTCAAACTAATCCTATTGAAAGATTAAATAATACCTTTCGACAAAGGATTTCTCGGCTGGTGAGAGAGAGTCTATCTTTCTCTAACAAAATGAAGAATCACGTTGGGGAGCCTTTTGGTATTTTATCCATGACTACAATGCACAGCAAAGCAAAGGATTAAGCCGCCATCACTACTACCGAATCACCACCCTCTATCTTTCTATCTGTCTATCCACTAGGATAATGACCTTGCAATCAAAAGTTCATGTCTGCGTCACAGTAAGTTCATATCCCCTGCCTAAATTAGAGATAGTCAGTCCCAAGCCGTTTTCCGAAACACTCCTCTCACACCCACGATTATTAGGACTGACTTTTATTCCCTTCTCAGAATGGTTAAACAATAAAAACTATGACTCGCAATATTTTTAACGATAATATCTCCCCGCGCAACGAAGGCAATCCTAAACGCTCCAAATCTTCTGCAATGAAAAAACTTTTTGCCTATTCCTCTTTACTGGTTTTGGGTGCCGGGTTAGGCATCGGTGCCACCTACGCCTACAGTCAAAATCCTCTAGAATTAGCCCAAAATATTGCCCCCGCTGCCACTAATCCTCGCCCCTCCACACCGGCCGCAGCCGCTCCCTCAACCCTAGTTATGCCCACCAATTTTGTCGCTTCTGTGGTGCAAGAAGTGGGGCCGGCGGTGGTGAGAATTAATGCTTCTAGGGAAGTCAATGGAGGCGGTGATTTTTCGGAATTTGCTAACGATCCTGTTTTCCGTCGCTTCTTCGGTTCTCAAATACCCGAGCGAGGAGAAAAACAAGTTCAAAGAGGTACGGGTTCGGGGTTTATTATCAGTAATGACGGTAAAATTATCACCAATGCTCACGTTGTCGAGGGAGCAGATAAGGTGACTGTCACCCTCAAAGATGGTCGCACTATTGATGGTAAAGTTTTAGGTAGTGATCCTTTAACTGATGTGGCAGTGGTACAGGTGGAAGCGAGCAATTTACCCAGGGTTAAATTAGGTAATTCTGATAGTTTACAGGTGGGAGAATGGGCGATCGCTATCGGCAATCCTTTGGGATTAGATAACACTGTCACCACGGGGATTATTAGTGCCAAGGAACGCAATGGCTCCCAAATTGGTGCTAGTGATAAACGGGTGGATTTCCTGCAAACCGATGCGGCAATTAACCCCGGAAATTCCGGCGGACCTTTGTTAAATGATCGCGGAGAAGTCATCGGAGTTAACACTGCTATCATTCAGAATGCCCAGGGTTTAGGTTTTGCTATTCCGATTAAGACTGCCCAAAGAATCGCCGAACAATTAATCGCTACGGGTAAGGTGGAACATCCCTATCTCGGTGTTCAAATGGTACAGTTAACCCCGGAGGTAAAAGAACAATTAGCCGATAGTCCTATGGCTGATAATTGGACTATCCCCGATGATTCTGGTGTCTTGTTAGTGCGGGTGATGAGAGATTCTCCTGCCGCAGCAGCGGGATTGCGATCGGGTGATGTGTTAAGATCTGTAGGTGGTAAGAATGTCACCGATCCCGATGCGGTTCAGGAAATTGTTGCTAATACTCAAATCGGCGATAATTTACCCGTAGAAATTAGCCGGGAAGGACAAAAAATTAATCTGAATATTCAAGTGGGTAGCTTGAATACTGCTAACAAATCCTAGTCTGGAAGATAAGTGGTAGAAGACCTAAACTTTATAGAGAGCTTGTTACTAAGCTCTCTATATTTCTGGTTTTACTTTTGCCTCTTGAATCGAATAATTATAGCATTTATCTTAATGGTGAGATAAGTAGGTAGTCGTTAAAAATTATCAGATACCCCCCTTATCAAGGGGGGATTAAGGGGGGATCAAGGGGGGATTAAGGGAGAATCGAAAGATAGTTAAATACTTGACCCTAGGCTGACAATTTTACCGTTGGGAGATAGAAAATAAAAACCGCTCGTAAGCTCGATTAATTTTTTGCATAATTTTAATCGCCATGACGGAGGAATTGTGATCGGGGTGATACTGACGAGCAAGCTGATAATATCTTTGCTTAACTTCTGAAAAACTGGCATTCTTAGAAACTTCTAAAACCTCCCACCAATCGTCGGAATCTGGGGGGAATATTTCTAATTCTCCTAACATTTCTGACCATATTTTTACCTTATCTCCATAACTACCTGTAATTAAAAAGTGACCGTCAGGACTAAATTTTAAGGGAGCAGTTCCCCGTAAAATTTTAATTAATTCTCCTGTTTGTCCTTGCCAAATTTTAATTTCTGTTCGGGAAGCACTAGCAATTAGATGGCGATGAGGATTAATAGCAATACTGATAATTGCCTGCTCGTGTGCCTGCCAACTTTTAATAATTTCTCCTGTCTTTATATCCCAGATTTTAATCGTTTTATCACTACCGCCACTAATTAGATATTGACCATCATTACTAAAAGCTAAACTGTTAACGGCTGCCCTGTCACCGATAAAAGTTTGATAAGCATAACTATTATCAAATCGCCATAATTTAATAGTTTTATCATCACTACCACTAGCAATAATTTGGCTATCGGGACTAATAGCACAGGTATTAACTGCCTCCTCATGACCGATTAAAGTTCGCTTTAATTCTCCTGTATGATAACCCCAGATTCGCAGAGTTTTGTCATTACTAGCACTAACAATAAATCTTTCATTGGCAGCAAAAGCTAATTGTAAAATTACACCATCGTGGCTATGGGGAGCATTGACACGAGCGAAAAAACTACTTTTATACTGCTTAGTGTCTAATTGCCACTGACTAATTCTGCCATCCAATCCACCAGCAATAATCGATTTACCGTTAGGACTTATAGCCAGAGTTTGGATCGGTTCATTAACTCCCACAAAGGAATAAATTAATTTACCCGTTTCTCGCTGCCAAAGTTTTATGGTTTGATCTTCTCCCGCACTAGCGATAATTTTACCATCAGGACTAACATCGATCGCCCCAATATTTGCCTGATGACCTTTAAGAGTTTGGAAACACTGCCAAGATAAACGCTCTGGAATAGTAATTTCTGTAGAATCTAACTGTTGATTTTCCTGAACAGATACTTCTTCTAACAGTTGCTGTAATTCTGCTTCTAGATTTTCATATTTCCCCGTAACTTCTTGCCAAAATAAAGCTTCTTCGTACTCTCTAGTAATGCGATCAAAAAATTCTAGATTCCTATAAAAATTATTGTCGGAGTAGGTGGGAGATAACATTTTCATCACTCCGTAGATTCCTAACCCGACTAGGCCGCCAGCGATTGCCATAGAACCAACACCAACACCGAAAGCTGTACCTTTAACTGCGACTCCCACACCCCCAAAGGTAGAGTAGATACCGATTCCGCCAAGGCTTCCTATTCCCAAAGCTAACCCGACATTGTGATCGTTTGTTTCTAGTCCTTGCAGACTGGCATAAATTGCCGAACTTGTCAGGATGCCAATCCCCGTCATTCCCACTAAACCGACGCTTATACCGCCAAATCCGCCGACTAAGCCAATATTTCCCAGACAAGCAGATAAATTGGCTCCTGTGACTCCACCGACGGCGGGAATAACAAAATCGAGCTTTTTAGCCATATTTTTGCGAAATAATCAAGTTAGTCATCGGGTTTCTCCCATAGAGTGTAGCCTAGTTTGTTATCGACGACTGACTCCCCAAAACGGTACTTTTCCCTCCTGCCCCCTGCCGACCGCCTCTTTCAAGTCAGTCCCGATGAAAAAATTTTCACCCCCACAGATGAAAGAGGTTTCCTTCCCTACACCCCACACCCCACACCCCACACCCCACACCCTCTTTCCAGTCAGAGGCAATCAGGAAAAATGATAAGTATTTTATATGTAAATAGCTTCAATGCTTAAAAATATTTAAATTTACAATCGGTAATATTTATTTTTACTTAAGAATTTATTGAGAATAATTTTTATTTATTTACGAGGTTGCAATACTTCCAGCGATTCTGGTATGATTTTGCATTATGCTATGATGCCTCTTATTGTAATTTTTAGGGTTTTAATGATCTGGGTTGTCTTAAAACCCTTGCTAAATCTAGACTTTTCCCTTGGGCAAAACCAAACAGTTCCGCCAATTCTCCCTTTTTTTCCGAACAACGTTGATCTAATTTTTGTGTAGTTTTGTTGCAAAGTCAAATTTTTTTTGACAAAATGGCTAAATTGTGGTATGGAGATAGATTGTTGATAGGTGGCCATTCAAACCGAGGCAATCAATAATTAGGGGAGGGTTAGGGAATTTAACCGAAAATTGGGAAGATTCAGAAGAATTAGCCGAAGAACTGGATAATATCTTGGACGAGAGAACCTGATGGCTTATCTCTTTGATACCGATGCTATTGCGGAAAAATCAGCGATAAAACCCCTTTTTTACCGATCTAGCCTGGCTCTAACCCTTGGGAAAATCGGAAATTAGCTTAATCAAAAAATATGCTATAATCAGAATGTAAGCACAAGGGGCCGTAACGGTTTCGACAGGTTAGCGAAAGCTCCCCCGTGATACAGGTCGAGAGTGAGTCTCCTCTCGTAAATCAAAGGCTCAAACAAAAAGTAAATGCGAACAACATCGTTCCTTTCGCTCGTAAAGCCGCTCCTGTAGCTGCCTAATAGTCTCTAATCGACTCGAGCATTCATGGTTTGACTCCGTTAAGGACTATGGATAAACCCCCAACGGATGCCACGTTTAACTTTCTCTAGTTAGTTAACCGTCTAAGCTTTAACTAGAGCATCCCACTGTCCGGGATAAGTGACAGTCCCCGTTTCGAGGGTAATCGAAACTAAACCTGTGAATGAACGGACAGTCAATACCTAATTTGGACAGCAGTTCGACTCTGCTCGGCTCCATTGATTACTTTAATGAAAGACCTTCTCTCCCGCATGGACGGGGTACAAACACCGATTATTCCCGTGGTCGGTCAATTAATTAAAGCGAACCCTGGCACTATTTCCCTAGGTCAAGGGATTGTTTCCTATTATCCACCCCGGGAAGCGATCGAATCTCTATCTTTATTTTTAGCCAATCCCAAAAATCATCAATATCAATCTGTGGCGGGAATTCCCCCCTTATTAGCAGTAATTCGGCAAAAACTAGCCGAAGATAATCGGGTAGAAATCAGCGATAAACAGGCAATTTTTGTGACGGCGGGCAGTAATATGGCTTTTATGAATGCCATTTTAGCCATTACTTCCCCCGGGGATGAAATTATTCTCAACACTCCCTTTTATTTCAATCATGAAATGGCCATAAAAATGGCTGATTGTCAAGTTATTTTGGTTGCCACAGACAAAAATTATCAATTGCGTCCGGCCGCCATTGAAGAGGCAATCACGGAAAAAACTAAGGCAGTGGTGACGATTTCTCCTAATAATCCCACGGGAGTAGTTTATCCAGAAAATACCCTAAGAGAAGTCAATCGAATCTGTCAAAAAAAGGGCATCTATCACATTCACGATGAGGCCTATGAGTATTTTACCTATAACCATGCCCGCCACTTTTCCCCGGCGGCAATTGTTGGTAGTGAATCCTGGACTATTTCCTTATTTAGTCTCTCAAAAGCCTACGGTTTTGCCAGTTGGCGCATTGGTTATATGGTAGTACCAGAACATTTATCTGAGGCGATTAATAAGATTCAGGATACTATTTTAATCTGTCCGCCAGTGGTTTCGCAATATGCGGCACTAGGGGCGTTACAGGTGGGTAAAAGCTATCCTTTAGAACAGTTAAAAACCATCAGTCAAGTTAGAGAAATTTGCCTGAATGCTCTAGAATCAATCGGCGATATCTGTGATGTTGCCACTGCGGAAGGTGCTTTTTATTTCTTCCTGAAAATTTCTACAGACAAGAATGATTTTCAGTTAGTTAAAACTTTAATTGAGCGGCAGCGGGTGGCGGTGTTACCCGGTTCAACTTTTGGTCTAACAGAAGGCTGTTATTTGCGTCTTGCCTACGGTGCTTTATCTCCAGAAACGGCTTTAACGGCAGTAGAAAGATTGGTAAAGGGACTGCGTTATTTTAGTCAATGATTTTGAAGAATAAATACTGGCTTTCTTTCTTGGTTTTTACTTTACCACAACTGATGAAAAACCTTCTCTTGCCCATGGATGGGGTGCAAACACCGATTATTGCTGTGGTCGGTCAATTACTTAAAGCGAAGCCTGGTACTATTTCCCTAGGTCAAGGGATTGTTTCCTAATTATCCACCCTAGGAGGCGATCGAATATATTTCTTTAGACTAGGGGTTTGGCTGGCTGGTTTCCATAATCAGAATTGCTGACCTCTTGAGGGACAATTGACGGCAAAGCGCTTTTGATCTAGACTAGGGGATGCGGAATGCTCTGGCCTGAAAATGCAAACAATCTATTTTTATGCCCCTGGCGAAATCAGACAAAAAAATATCAAGGAAGACCAGACTCTATGGACAGGCGATCATAGCAATTTTACGGCTTGGATAGCCCAAACCTACTTTCATCTTAAACAAGCCGGCTTTCCCTGTGAAATAGCCAGAGAAATCCCAGAGCAAGGAATTTTAATCGCCGACCGAGATACCCTAGATAATGACTATCCTTTCCTGGATAAGGTCATGTTAATTTGTGTCAAAAGCGACAAAGAATATCACCCTTCGGCTCACCTACACATCGTTTATAATCCGTCTAATTGGGAGAAGGTTAAGGACTCTATTTGGAACCCCTATCTAATTAGTCATTGGCCGATGCCTGGGTTAATTCCCAGAGATAGGGAACGGAACACCCTAATCGAGAATATTTCTTACATTGGCACCAGGGGTCAGTTGGCACCGGAATTAAGGTCGGAAGCATGGCGAGAGTCTTTGGCCACTCTCAATTGTCATTGGATGCCGATTGGGGATAAATTTCAATGGAACAATTATACTAATCTAGATGTGATTGTCGCCGCGCGTAGTTTTGATTCTCGAAATTATCCTAATAAAGGTTCTATTAAGCTAATTAATGCTTGGCACGCCGGTGTTCCCGCCCTTTTGACTCCAGAGTTAGGCTTTTTAGCAGAAAGAAAGACGGAGTTAGATTTTATTATTATTCACTCTCTAGAGGAGGCAATTGAAGCAGTTCGTCGTCTGAAAAGTTCTCCAGAACTTTATCAAAAAATGGTTGAAAACGGTTATAAGAGGGCGAAAGAACACACAATTGAAACCACTTTAAATCAATGGATATCTTTTTTTGAAGATGTGGCTTTTCCTACCTACGAAAAATGGTCTGCTTTAAGTCAAATTGAAAAAAGATGGGGCTCTTCGTTACTTGGTATGGTTCGATAGGGGGGCATAAATCGACTAAATCCTTATCTGGCAAGAGTTCTATTGATTAGTTTGTTCTAGCTCGAAAACAATTGACAAAAATCGCATCAATGTCCTTCTCTATAAGGGTTTCATCCCTTATAACTCCGTCCATTGCATAGCACAAACCGAAGAACCAAAGATGGTTGTTCAGTCAGCGATATTTAGCTTTCAAATATGGCAGACAGAAACAGAAAATAAACAACCTTGGCAAGTCAAAGGCATAATTCAATTCTCGAGCAATTATTTCTCCTTCGTGTAAAAAATAGTTGACAGCCTTTCTCATCAAGATAACGACTCCCCAAAACCAGAGAGTTTGTACCTCACAATTAAGATAACTGCTATCAGATAACCTCTGATTCGATCTTTTGGGCTATTCTTAGTTTAGCCGAACGAGAACGAGGATTTTTAGCTTGTTCTTCTCGGCTGGGGATAATCGGCTTTTTCGTGATAATTTTCAAGGAATTATTTTCGCGAAAGCCATACTTGATCAGACGATCTTCTAGACTATGAAAACTGATCATAGCGATAATTCCCCTGGATTTTAGCCAGTGGGGGGCTTGATCTAACAATTGTTGGAGAGAATCTAATTCTTGATTAACAGCGATGCGTAGGGCTTGAAAAACCCGCGTTGCCGGATGAATACGTCCATAACGGTAACTAGCGGGGACAGAACTAGCGATGACAGCCGCTAATTCTGTAGTGGTAGTAAAGGGACGTTTTTGGACGATCGAGCGAGCAATAGGACGAGATAAACGTTCTTCTCCGTATTGATAAAAAAGATCTGCTAATTCTTTTTCGTGCCAATGGTTAATAATATCGGCTGCCGTTAGGGATTGACAGCGATCCATCCGCATATCTAAGGCTGCCGTGTGGCGAAAACTAAAGCCGCGCTCGCTCTGATCGAATTGGGGAGAACTGACTCCTAAATCGGCGATAATGCCATCAAAACTGCTATTTTGTCCGTCATAATCGGCGAAGTTCCCCCACCAGAGGGTTAAACGGCTATCTAGATAGGGGGCGAGACTAATTTTAGCGGCTTCTAGGGCGCTTTGATCGCGATCGATGGCGGTTACTGTCGTTTCGGGATGGGCTTCTAAAAGCAGGCGGCTGTGTCCACCACCCCCTAGGGTAAGATCGAGATAATGCCCCCCGGGTTGAATATTTAAGCCGGCGATTAATTCTTGACTCAAAACGGAAATATGGGGAAAATCTTGATTCATCTGCTGATAACTTCCTGAAAATGGCGATTTAACCTAGGGTTTGCTGAAAAAGTTTGTTGGTGGGGGCAGGGTGTGGGGTGTGGGGTGTAGGGTGTAGGGTGTAGGGTTTTACCGATTTTGGGGTAGTCAGTTACCTAATTTTCAGGGAAAAAGTGCCTGAATTTTACCCCCGATCACTCCAATGGTCAGCACTTTTTGAGGGGAAAAAAGTCTAAAAGCCTTATCCAACAAGGTTTTTAGATTTATTCAGCCAACTCTAACCTAAAAACAACTGATAGGCAGGATTTTGACTTTCATCCCAATAGCGATAGCCGAGAGTATCGAGAAAAGCTTGCCATTGATTCATTTCATCGGGGGGGACCTGTATGCCCACGACGATACGCCCGTAATCGGCTCCGTTATTGCGATAATGGAAAACGCTGATATTCCAGTGGGGACTCATGGAGGCGACAAATTTCATTAAAGCCCCCGGTCGTTCGGGAAACTCGAAGCGATAAAATAATTCATGGTCGGCTAAATGCGATCGCCCTCCCACCATGTGGCGCAGATGCAATTTAGTCAATTCATCATCGCTAATATCGAGGGTTTTAAAGCCGCAAGCTTCAAAACTCTCGGCTAATTTCTTGGCATCGGTGCGATTTTCGATCTGGGCGCCGACAAAAATATGTGCTTCTTTTTCATCGGCAATGCGATAACTAAATTCGGTTAGATTGCGTTTGCCGACACATTCGCAAAAACGCCGTAAACTGCCCGGTTGTTCGGGAATAGTCACAGCATACAACGCCTCGCGCCGTTCCCCTAATTCTGCCCTTTCCGCCACAAACCGCAGACGATCAAAGTTCATATTCGCCCCACAAGCCACAGCAACGAGGGTTTTATCCTCAATTCCTTCTCTTTCTACATAAGCTTTCGCTCCTGCTACCGCTAACGCCCCCGCAGGTTCTAAAATCGAGCGTGTATCTTGAAAAACATCCTTAATCGCCGCACAGATATCATCCGTATCCACGAGGATAATCTCGTCCACATACTGCTGACAGAGACGAAAAGTCTCCTCTCCCACCTCGCGCACCGCCACCCCATCGGCAAATAATCCCACTTGAGACAAACGCACCCGATAACCGGCTTTTAGGGATTGATTCATCGCGTCTGAATCCACAGGTTCCACCCCGATAATTTTAATTTCTGGGCGTAAACGCTTGACATAGGCTGCAATACCTGATATTAAGCCACCGCCACCAATAGCGACGAAAATCGCCTCGATCGGTTGCTGATATTGTCGTAAAATTTCCATACCGATCGTACCCTGGCCGGCGATTACCTCCGGGTCATCGAAGGGATGGATAAAAGTTAAGCCTTTTTCCGCTTCTAACTGCCGCGCGTAGGTGTAGGCATCATCGTAGGTGTCACCGTGCAGGACGACAATCCCGCCCCGGGCTTTTACCGCGTCGATTTTGACTTGCGGAGTGGTGACAGGCATAACGATAATCGCTTGGGTTCCCAATTGCCGCGCCCCCAAAGCGACTCCCTGGGCATGATTTCCCGCCGAAGCAGCAATTACACCTTTTTGTAACAAATCCCTTGACAAATGCGCCATTTTGTTGTATGCGCCGCGCAGTTTAAAGGAGAAAACCGACTGCATATCCTCGCGCTTGAGTAAAAGCTGATTGTGCAAGCGTTGGGAGAGATTGGGGGCAAGTTCCAAGGGGGTTTCTTGGGCGACATCGTAGACGCGTGCGGTGAGGATTTGAACCAGGTAATCGCAGTACATTATTCTTTTTTGGCGGTGGGGATTGGCGAGTCAGGCTAGGATACAGAATAGATCATCGTCAGTCCGGTTAGCAATAAAGAGCTATCAGCTGTCAGCCGTCAGCTTTTTGCTCTGTGTTCCCTACTTCCCACTTCCCACTGATGTAACCTCTCAATAACTGAACTTCCCCTGTATAAATATACTAGCTATGGCTCAAAGTCTTACAGAGCCTGAGTTAAAGCAATGTAATACTAATAAACTACTGGGTACAAACTCCTGAAATCCTTACGCAGACAGGGTTTGAGGCAAAATTTTTCAAATTTGACCCTTCGACCATTATAGCTTGTTTCCGGGCAGAAAACCATCAAAAACATGGCTACAGAGGGAATCGCTGACTCTAGAGATTAATGACACCATCTGTTACAATAAGGTTAGCGATCACTATACAGCCAACTCTACGGAATTGCTCTACTCTAGATACAGTCAACGGTACAGCCATTTTTAAAGGGAAAATGTACCCAGTAGCGTCTTTTCAATTTTTTCTGAGAAGCTCCAGGCAGTAAGGGTTTTGTTAATTTTTTAGTATTTCTGTATGGGGGAAGTCCAGGAATACAGTGGAATGTACGATTAGGGAGGGAAGTTATCGTTTTTCTAAGATAACTCGACCGACTCAACTGCAACAAAAAGCGTTAGATTTATTGGGAGTTTCCCTAATTTGTACCCAGTAACGGGGTGCTGGAAATTCTCTTAATCCCTCCTACAGCACAGGTTATGGCCTTTTGTCAACGGGGAAGTCCAGTTATTGGGGCATTCAGAAATATGGTTAAAGGATTTGGTCCCTACAATATGAAAATTTTAGGGATCATTTTAGTCGCAACTTTTTCTTCTCTTCTCGCAATAAACCATGAAGATGGTATGACATCAACTATGGGAATACTTGGAGCCATTGTAGGTTATCTTTTTGGTATTAAGTACCTAAGCAAAATTAATTACACATCTAAGCCACTACTCCGTCAGACTTCTGGTGTGAGGAAACAGTGAACTGAAAACTCAAATCCGATCCCTAATAGCTGTCTCCCGTCTCGGAGTCTCCTGTCTCGGAGTCTCCCGTCTCGGAGTCTCCTGTCTCCTGTCTCGGAGTCTCCTGTCTCGACTAGGAAATTAATTTTGCACGACTACTTAGCCCGCATTTCTCACAAAAAGTACGATCACCAACCCCCGAAGCCTTACAAAATCTGGGTTTTGACTGGGTGATCGCCTTGTAGCAAAAACGACAGTGTGTTGTTAGGATTCAACTTAAGCTCATCATCAATTAGACCTTGAAAAAAGAACAAATTTAAAATGCGTATTTTTAGGTTAATTAGTTGATAAAGTCTCAATTTTAAGTAGAGAATGAAGTCAAAAGCTTGCTATAATTTAATCATTAAAACTATTTAAAGTATGTCAAGTTTATGACTCCTAGTTCAGACCAGTCTCGACTCAATCAATTAAATTTTGGAAACCTCAATGGAAGACAAGTAATCGCTAATTTTGAGGGAGGAAAAATCACCTCAGATGCAGGAATTATTTTGATGGCAGAGTTAGACCAAAAGCTAAAAATAACGGCTCGGTTTGCCGAATGTTTTCGAGATTATCGAAATTCATCCTATCTAGATTATTCAGTTCATGAACTACTCGCACAAAGAGTTTATGGGATAGTTTTGGGATATGAGGATGTCAATGATCATGATAAATTACGTCATGCTCCAGCTTTAGCAATAGCATTGAAAAAACTAAATTTTATTGACTCAGCCCAAGCAAATTTAGCGGGAAAAAGTACAATTAATCGACTAGAATATTGTCCGGAAACAGTCATCAATCAAGAGAACAGTCGTTACCATAAAATCGAGCCTAACCCCAAAGAAATTGAAAAAGCTTTTGTGGACATCTTTCTAGAATCCTACAAAAAGCCACCGAAACCAATTATTTTAGACATGGATGTCACCGATGACCAAGTGCATGGAAATCAAGAGGGAGCGTTTTTCAATACTTATTATAAAGGAGTGTGTTATGCTCCTTTGTATATTTTCTGTGAGCATCATTTATTAGTAGCTAAACTCCGGTCTTCTCATGTAGATACTGCTGGGGGAGCATTAGAAGAATTGCAGCGAATAATCGGTATAATTCGAGAAAAATGGTCAGATACGCAGATATTAGTACGAGGAGATAGTGCCTATTCCCGTGAAGATATCATGAAATTTTGCGAAAGTCAAGCAGGAGTTGATTATGTTTTAGCAATGGCAACGAATAGTCAATTAAAATTACGAGCGACCGATGTAATTGAGAAAGCTAAGGCAGATTACGAGCAAAGACTTCAGCCAGTTACTGAATTAATGGAGACGTTATTTTCTCCCGATGAAGAGTTAGGAGAATTGGCGAAATTGGTACCAGAATCGACTTGGTATCGTTCCCTATGTTATCAAACCCAAAAATCCTGGAGCCGTTCAAGAAGAGTGGTGACAAAAGTTTGTCCTGGTAGTGAGGGCGTAAAAATTCGCCACGTTGTGACTTCTTTACCTGCATCAAAGATTCCCCCATCTAAACTTTACACTGAAAAATATTGCCCCAGAGGTGAGAGGTCAAATCGAATTAAAGAGCAACAATTAGACTTATTTGCTGACCGGAATTCGACACAGACATTTGAGAGTAATCAATTAAGACTTTGGTTGTCATCAATGGCTTATGTTTTAATGCAAGCTTTTCGTCAAAATTGTTTGGCTAAAACTTCTTTTGCCAAAGCGACAGTGGGAACAATTCGCCTTAATTTCCTTAAATTAGGAGCTAGAATTACTGTTAGTGTCAGAAGAATTTTAATCGCAATTGCCAGTTCTTGTCCCTATCAAGATATTTTAGCGATAGCTTACTCTAGAATTCAAGCGATAGCGGGAACTGGATAAGTTGAAGAGTTTTCAAAGATCATTAAATAGTCTTAAAAATGGCTGCTTATAAATTCAGCTAACTTTGTCGTGAACATTTTCCCTAATTGACGGAATTTTTCCAGTAATTCAGGAATTTTTTGATTAGTTTAGTCAGATTATTCCTTGATAACTAAGCGGGTTTCTCTTATTTTTGAAAAACACCAACTTTTAACCTCCAAATTAGGTTCTTAATTCAGTTTGTGAGAAATGCGGGATAAAGATCTAATTCCATCGCTAAACTTACCAGATGCCAATGACCGTCATGTACCCCACATTCCGCACCCTAGTCGTTGAAATCAAAAGTTGCTCTAGCCCTTGTATAGTAAGACTTTTAGCGATTACTAAGAATTATGAAGTGTCACACTCTAGTCAGCGATCGCCAGCTTAATGAGAGTTTATCTCAATAATTTGGTATCAGAGCTATCAGATTTTTAGGGCTAATTGTGCGTCTGCTGGGCAAACAAATTAGCCTGTAATTCAGAGCCGGCAATCGTTTTGACGATTTAGATAAAATTTTCAATGTGACAGTTGAGGGTGCGGAATGTGGGATGTACTAGCGGCTGCCATTTGTGCAGGAGCCGATGTGATTGTTACATACAATCTGTCAGATTTTCCGGCTACAACTCTTGAGCAATATGGTATCGAGGCTCAGCATCCCGATGAGTTTATTATTCATCTGATTGATTTAGCTCCTTCAGTGATCTGTGAAGCTGCTAAGCAACAGCGAATCAGTTTAAGAAATCCACCGCAAAGTGTTGATGGGTTACTTGCCGCTTATGAAAGGCAAGGTCTAGCCCAGACTGTAGCAGAACTCAGGGTGTACGATGGACTACTTTGAAATTCTGGTTCTTCGTTACTTGGTATCCCACATTCCGCACCCTAGTTGTTGAAATCAAAAGTTGCTCTAGCCCTTGTATAGTAAGACTTTTAGCGATTACTAAGAATTATGAAGTGTCACACTCTAGTCAGCGATCGCCAGCTTAATGAGAGTTTCTCTCAATAATTTAGTATCAGAACTATCAGATTTTTAGGGCTAATTGTGCATCGGCTGGGCAAACAAACTAGCCTGTAATTCAGAGCCGGCAATCGTTTTGACGATTTAGATAAAATTTTCAATGTGACAGTTGAGGGTGCGGAATGTGGGTTGGTATGGTTCGATAGGGGGGCATAAATCGACTAAATCCTTATCTGGTAAGAGACTTAATTGATTAGTTCGCTCTAGATCAAAAACAATTGACAAAAATCGCTAAATGCCTTTCTATATAAGTGTTCCATCCCTTATAACCCCCGTCCATTGCATAACACAAACCGAAGAGCCGAAATTCTCAAAACTTTGTCTGTCTAACGGCTCAAATCAGCGGCGGCAGATAACCTCGAACTCAGCACCAGCAGCTTCCACCCGTCCGCTGCCGTGACGTGTTAGCTGGCGCATGGGACAGAATTACCCGATAAAATAGGTGTAGATTAAATACTTTAAAGATTCGCCCCATGAACTCAACAGTTAGCTTGCTTACCCGCATTACTCAAACACCTGGTCAGTGTGGTGGTCGTCCTTGCATCCGAGGGATGCGAATTCGAGTGACTGATATTTTAGAAATGTTGGCTGAGAACGTTAGCATTAATGAAATTTTAGAAGACTTCCCCGATTTGGAACTAGCAGATATCCAAGCTTGTTTGCTTTTTGCAGCTCGCCGTACTGATTTCCCCAGACTAACGGCATGAAAATTTGGATTGATGCCCAACTACCTCCAACGCTGGCGAACTGGTTATCAGCGACTTTTGGTTTAGAAGCGTCTGCTCTACGAGACTTGTCCCTTCGAGATGCTCAAGACATCAATATCTTTGAAGCAGCGCGAGCCGAAAATGCCGTGATTATGACTAAAGATAGCGACTTCATTGATTTGGTCTGTCGCCTGGGAACACCTCCCCAAATTTTATGGTTGACCTGTGGTAATGTCACGAATCGGAATCTGCGGCAATTGCTGTCAGCTACTTTACCTGATGCTTTAGAACAACTACGTCAAGGAACAATGATCGTAGAGATCAGCAATGCTCCTTAAGCTATTCATTAGATCTCTTGCATAAGTCTAGACAAAATAGGATAAAATAGTCCAAGAGTTAAGATTGAAAGATGACTTACGAACAAGTAAAAACTTTAAAGCCAACAGAGTTCAAACGTTTGTGGGTCGTGTATCCAGATACATTTAAGGATATGGTAACAGTCCTAAAGGCAGAAAAAGTTTGGCAAAAAAAGACAGGTAGGCCTAGCAAATTGAGTACGGAAGACCAACTACTAATAACATTAGAATATTGGCGAGAATATCGCACCTATTTTCATCTGGGAAATAGTTGGGGTGTTAACGAATCAACGGCGTATAGAATTGTTAGGAAAGTAGAGAATATTCTCATCAAATCAGGTCTGTTTAATCTACCTGAAAAAAAAGCCCTATTAGAAAGTAATAGTGAAATAGAAGTAATAGTGGTGGATGTGTCAAAACAGGAGATAGAAAGACCCAAAAAAAAACAGAAATCATGCTATAGTGGCAAGCAGGGATACCACACATTAAAGTCGCAAGTCGTTGCCGATCAAAAAAGCGAGCAGGTAATCTGTGTCCGTTGTGAGAAAGGAAGAGTCCATGATTTTCGACTGTGGAAAGAGAGCAAAATAAGGTTAAATAAGGAAATAGAAATATTAGGGGATAAAGGCTATCAAGGAATTCAGAAAATCCATCAAAACAGTCAAATTCCTCATAAAAAAAAGAAAAAAGAAAAACTAAGTAAAGAGCAAAAAAAAGCCAATCGTCAGTTATCACAACGGCGCATAGTTATAGAACATATTCATCGTCGTCTCAAAATATTTCGGATACTTTCATCAAGATACAGAAATCGCAGACGGCGATTTGGTCTGAGATTGAATTTGATTGCTGGTATCTACAATTACGAACTTCGTTACCGACAAAAGGATATATCTTGATTACTTTTGCAAGAGATCTATTAAGTAGTCGTGCAAAATTAATTTCCTAGTCGAGACAGGAGACTCCGAGACAGGAGACAGGAGACTCCGAGACGGGAGACGGGAGACGGGAGACAGCTATTAGGGATCGGATTTGAGTTTTCAGTTCACTGTTTCCTCACACCAGAAGTCTGACGGAGTAGTGGCTTAGATGTGTAATTAATTTTGCTTAGGTAAGCTAAACGGCTTTTACTTCGGATCACCGATATAGACTCCAAAAGGGTTATAGCTGTTGGATCATGCAGGTTAAGCGCCGTTTAGCTTACTTAATACCAAAAAGATAACCTACAATGGCTCCAAGTATTCCCATAGTTGATGTCATAAGCTAAACGGCTTTTACTTCGGATCACCGATATAGACTCCAAAAGGGTTATAGCTGTTGGATCATGCAGGTTAAGCGCCGTTTAGCTTACCATCTTCATGGTTTATTGCGAGAAGAGAAGAAAAAGTCGCGACTAAAATCTGAACTTCCCCCATACATATATACCATAATAGCCGAAAACCCTTATCTATCAATGGATACACCCATTAACTTTTCTTAATGTACCCATGTAATTTGTAACATTTCTTAATGGACAAGAATTCTCTCTATTTGCTAGAATGATAGCCATGTATATAGAAAAAGTTCCTAACCGTAATTCCCCCCCCGCCGTTCTTCTTCGAGAGTCCTACCGAGAAGGAGAACAAGTCAAAAAAAGAACCCTTGCCAATCTCTCAAAATTACCCGATGATATTATCGACAATCTGAAACTGGCTCTTAAAGGGGCAACACTGTCCATGAATGAAGGCATTCCCAATCATTTTGAAGTGATTAGAAGTCTTCCTCATGGTCATGTGATGGCTATTTTAGAGACGATTAAAAAATTAGGTTTAGATAAAATAATCAGTGAAAAATCCTCACGAATCAGAAACTTAGTAGTGGCGATGATTGTGGCAAGAATCATCAATCCTAAATCGAAACTAGCCACAGCGAGAGGGTTTAATAGTGAGACTTGTAGTCAGAGTTTAGGACAATTGTTAGACTTAGAGAAAGCCGATGAAGACGAATTATATAACGCCTTAGATTGGTTATTAGAAAAACAAGATAAAATTGAGAAGCACCTAGCACTTAAACACTTAGAATCAGGAACATTAGTCTTGTATGATGTCACTTCTACCTACCTAGAAGGAAATGGTTGTGAACTGGGAAAATATGGTGATAATCGAGATAAAAAGAAAGGGAAAATTCAGATAGTTTTTGGTCTGCTCTGTTCAGCCAAGGGTTGTCCGATAGCGGTAGAAGTATTTGAAGGAAACACCTCAGACGGTGCTACTTTAAGCGGACAAATTGAGAAAGTCAGAAAGGGTTGGGGGATTGAGAATGTGGTCTGGGTAAGCGATAGAGGAATTTTCACCAACTCGAAAATCAAGGAATTAGTAAAACCGCTAGAAGGATTAGACTATATTACTGGTTTAACTAAGCCTCAAATTCGGAAACTGGCTGAGGTAGAAGTGATTCAATTAGGATTATTTGAGCAGGTAAACTTGGTGGAATTTGAGAGTGAAGATTATCCCGATGAAAGATTAATTGCTTGTCGGAATCCCTTCATTGCCCAGAAAAATCAACTACAAAGAGAGGCATTATTAGAAGCGGTAGAGAAGGAACTAGATTTGATTGTTCAGGCGACTCAAAGGGAGAAAAGAGCTTTAAAGGGTCAAGATAAGATAGCTTTGAGAGTGGGCAAGATTCTTCATCAGTTTAAGGTCAATAAATACTATAACCTAGAGATAACAGAAGAAGGCTTTTCTTATCAGCGTAAGCGGGAATTAATCGCTCAAGAAACGGCCTTAGATGGTGTGTATGTGTTAAGAACTTCTCTGGAGTCAACTTTGATGGATGCAGCGACGACGGTTAAAGCTTATAAAAGTTTGTCTCAAGTGGAGGAGGCATTTCGCTGTTATAAGTCAATTGATTTAAAGGTACGTCCTATCTATCATTATAAGGGTGATAGAGTCAAGGCTCATATCTTTTTATGTATGTTGGCTTATTATGTGGAATGGCATTTAAAACAGTGCTTGGCTCCTTTATTATTTGAGGATGAAGAAATTGATGATAGCTCCGTTGATGTGATTAAGGCGAGTCGCAGTGAATCGGTGCAATCTAAAGAGAGAAAAAAACGGAATCAAGAGAACTTTCCTGTGCATAGCTTTCGGACTTTGTTGGAAGACCTGGGGACAATTTGCTTGAATACAGTAGAATGTACGATTAGGGAGGGAAGTTATCGTTTTTCTAAGATAACTCGACCGACTCAACTGCAACAAAAAGCGTTAGATTTATTAGGGGTTTCCTTGATTTGTACCCAGTAACGGGGCGCTGTAAATTCTCTTAATCCCTCCTACAGCACAGGTTATGGCCTTTTGTCAACGGGGAAGTCCAGGTATACGGTCGGGTGCAGTGATTTGTTAGACGGGCTTATATACTTTAGACGTTCATAATCTGAGATTTATTAAACTTCTGAAATCGTAGAGTCAGCAAGGAATCCAGTTCTTTTTTATGTTTCAGATGGGCATCATTCAAACATTCATAAATGGCTGAAGAAAAGTCAGAAAAGTTTTCATAATATTTACCATATAAACATTTCTTTTTGACAAATTTCCACAGCCTTTCAATTAAATTTAGATTAGGCGAATAAGACGGTAGATAGAGTAGATCTATTGACAAAGAAAGAGCCAATTTTTCAACAATTTTACATTTCTGATAGCGGGCATTATCTAATACGAGAGTGATGGGAATCATTAGTCCTAAAGCAGCTATTTTTGACCGGAGTTCACAGACTTGAGTTGCTGTAATATAAGTGTCATTCGTAACCAGAATAACTTCATGAGTTATTGCATTTAATGCTCCTAAAACATTGAAGCGTTTACGCCCGCTCGGTGACTTAACAAAAAGTCTCTCAAAACACCAAACAAAACCGAGAAATGCTCCCATGACGAAGTGAGCGGCATCAACAAAAAAAACAGCCCTTTTTCCTTCTTTAGCCTCATTTAGTCTGGGTTCTAGCTTTTTTTCTTTGTAGTCCTCTTGTTCATCTGGGTCAGCTTTAGAAGGAAGAGAACCTACTTTTAAACATTTCATTCCCATTGATTTTAAAAATTTTCTCACTTGGGTAGGACTTCGTTTTATTCCCATCAATTCTTCTCTCCTATATACAGCTTCATTTATTGTGACTGGTGGATTTTTCTCGAAATATTTTTTGAGCGTTTCTCTTTGAGACTCTAATTCACTTTTAGGGCGATAGAAGTTGATTTCTTTTAATTTTTCTATTCCGCCTTCTTGATAATCTCGAAGATAAGTTAATAAGGTATTTGGCGAGATTCCTGCTAACTGACAAATTTTTTGGTGCGGTATCTTTTGACTCTTTAACCAAAGAACTTCCATCTTAAGTTGAACCCGGGGATGAGGATGATGAAATCTTTCATAATACAGTGAGTTCTTTTCTTCTTCGGTGAATTCTAGGTTAATCATGTTTTCAATGAGTGCTTTGCTTCTAATTATGACTCTTAAACTATATTATTGTCCTTGAGTAAAAAATGCAAGTTGTAGCCGTGCAAAGTATATTTAAAAAGGTAAAAGGTGCGTGAGACGCACCCTACAAGATTGGCGATCACACTGATTAGCTTTCGTCGGTCGGTGTGCATTGGGGTTGTTATGCCGTGTCACCAACAGATATGATGCGCCAATCACCTTATGGAATAAACAACCGACCAGCCCCCATATAGTCTTGGATATCGATCACAATTTCTACAAGCCTTTCAACGCAGCGTTCTCGATAATCAGATTCATTGACCCTATCCGGATCGCCAATCGTAATGATCGGAAATGAAGTCGGTTGATTTTCTTCACGCATTACTTGTTCCAACGAGTCTTCACCCTTCGCATTCCGGTTTGCCGTAAGTAAGAGCATCCCGTTGGTTTGGGCAAATCTCCAAACTACTCGATCATTGCTGTCTGCGGGTAAGCCAACGTCTTCAAATGTCCTCAACCGAATTAGAGCGAGATCTAATAACCCGCTAACAACAAGACTTCCAGAGATCAGAATTGCCTGCCGATTCAAGTTGTAATCAGCCAGAACAATCATTGCTTCTTCGCTTCCCGCTTTGCTCTCCGTTCCTGAAGTTTAGCTCTAACCGCTTCATAGCCTGGACGAGGAGGAGTAGCAGCGATCCGAGCAAAACGTTCGCGATTCCTCTCTTCCCAAAATTGTTTAGTTTCTGCGGCAGTCTTTAAAACCTCCTGATACTCTGCTTCCACTTCTGTTCGATGTGTTTCAATGTAGGAAAGGGCGGCATGAATCTGAGCATCTGTAAGATTGAAGGCATCACGAATAAACTTGGGTGGATACTGAGCTTTGAGATAATCCATCACGTCATACAGAGTAATACGAGTATCCGCAATTGTAAGCCCTCGCTCTGTGCGGATTATAGCTGTTTGTCCATTCGATGCCAGTGCCATAGCAGTCTTAGCTTTTAATCATTTAATTCCATAGTAGCGCACAAAAAAAGCAAGGGGATCCAACGCCCCCCGACGACTGATTCGCAAAATCCTTAACCCAGATTGCTTACCATGATTTTAGTTTATCATTGATCGCTTTATTAAGTCAGGTGCAACGTTGTGTTATACCCGATCGCTTTGGCAATCACTTAATCTTGGCGATCGATATGATGTAGCGTGTGTTAGCGTTAGCGTAACGCACGGATTTTGAACATTAGATAAGGTGCGTTACATTTCATTAACGCACCCTACAAGATCGGCGATCGCACTAAAAATGCAAGAGGGCATAAGTGCCTCAACCCAGAAGCAGAGCAGGCTAACGGCTAAGTTGAGCCGCCGCAGATAAATTTTAGGGTATAAAGATCACTTTTGAAGGTCGGCTCCAACGAAGGGTTATGCTTGGTGCTGAGTTTGGTTGCTTTCCATATATTGACGCAAAACCTTGTTTATTAGGGTTTTATACTGTTCTCCTTGAGCCTGAAACCACTGTTTCACATCTGGATCAAGCTGAACTAGGTTGTGTGCTTGATCTGCTGGAATACGTAAAGTAGCTCGTTCAAAAAATTCATCTGTCAGCGGCGGAATATCTGAGTAGTCGATATTCTCTTCTGACCTTGACTCTAAAGCTGCCCAATTAGTACGAGAGGTACTGTTCAAATCGTTTCTGCTCATGACGGTTGGCTCTTCGCGCTGAAATGATTCGGGTTACATTTTTTTGACGTTCCGTCCAGACTACTACTGCTATTCCAGAACCGAGAAAACCGATCCCAAACCAGCGATCTTCGCCATAGTCGAAACGATCATCTAGCTCAATCAGCATTTCTCCATCAAACATCGTGGGAACATCAGCAAAATCAATCTCATGTTTACGAATATTTTCAATATTTTTCGCTTCGTCCCACTCAAATTGCATGAAGAATTAAGGTATGCCAGACTGAACTAATTTCTTTCATTATCACACATTTGGCTGAAATGGGTTTATTCTTTGCTCGAAATCGATTGCCACCAAAAGTATAGACTCTCAGCCAGAAGATAGATAGCTGAAAATAATTGCCATACTAACACCATAGATGCAAATGACACCAATTTTAGTTGCAATTGGGAATGAACCAACTAGGGCAAATATTATGATCGCAACACCTATAAGGAGTGCGAATATGGCTTTAACTCTCTTCATTCGGAACTCTCAAAGACTAGAACTAATACATACTAAATCAGCCTCTATGGTCATGCCATAAAGTCGTCCATGAAATCAGTGACACCTTCAGCAATACCATCCGTAATTTCATCTGGAAGTAAACCGACAGCCAACACAGCTATCCCAGTTCCTACTGCCGAGCCAAGAAATTTAGCTGCCCAATCACGAGTATCGGTAATACCTCCACAATCTTTACACTCGACATAATTTTTTTGGTTAGTTGGTTGAATGTTTTTGCTATTGCAGTGCGAGCATATGACTTGGTTAGCCATTTTTTCTCTCCTAAATGCTATGGCTGAATATCCAAACTATGCCACCATCAACAATCGAAGCAGCATAACTATATAGTGTACGGAAATTTTCCGTATATCACGCTAAATACGCACTTTTTAAAGAATCTTTCCGTATATTACGCTCAAATAGAGCGATCGCAAGAACTCTTCCTATAAGTAGTCGTGCAAAATTAATTTCCTAGTCGAGACAGGAGACTCCGAGACAGGAGACTCCGAGACGGGAGACTCCGAGACGGGAGACGGGAGACAGCTATTAGGGATCGGATTTGAGTTTTCAGTTCACTGTTTCCTCACACCAGAAGTCTGACGGAGTAGTGGCTTAGATGTGTAATTAATTTTGCTTAGGTACTTAACATTACAATAAGCGTGTTATGCCGAATTATTATAGGCGTTCTCAGATGTTTTGAAAATCCCACAGGGTGGCCGATACAAAATTAAGTTATACTTCATCTTTATGAGAAACGCTGCCATACCGGAATCTAATTTTGGGGGGATTGACTACCATATTTAACTTCATTTGTCAAGAAATTCGCTCATTTTTAGGTGCGATCGCTTTTTACACGATTATTCCCGTTCCGATTGCCTGGCGGGATTTTGGCAGAATTGCCCGATGGATTCCCTTAGTGGGCTTATTTTTGGGTTTAATTCTAGTTTTGCTCGATATAACTCTAGCTGGTCTGGGAATGCCACCTCTAACTCGTGCAGTTGTCCTTGTGGGGGTTTGGGTTTATCTAACGGGAGGACTACACCTTGATGGAGTTAGTGACACGGCCGATGGTTTAGCTGTCACCGACCCCCCGCGTCGTTTAGCGGTCATGGCCGATAGTGTTACCGGGGCCTTTGGAGTCATGGCCGTGACTATGGTTTTGCTGCTAAAAATCGCCGCTTTGACTGATTTAAGCGATAATCGAGCCTTAGCTCTAATTTTAGCACCAATTTGGGGACGTTGGGGGCAAGTAATGGCGATCGCTCTTTATCCCTACCTCAAACCCACCGGCAAGGGAGCCTTTCATAAAGTGGCTTTTTGTCTGCCCTGGGACTGTGGGGGAATAATTTGGGGGTTAATCGCCCTATTTGGCGGTCTAAGGTGGGGAATAATCGCCATTAGTGCCGGAATCGCCCTCGCTCTGCTTACTGGTTACTGGTTATATCGTCGTCTTCGGGGTCACACCGGCGATACCTACGGTGCAGTAGTGGAGTGGACAGAGGCTCTATTCTTGGTTTTTTTGACAATAATTAGCTAATTTTTGCCATCCACAGCCCGTAAACGGGTTAATTTCAGGGTAAATTTTCCCCCACCGGTTTCTCCGAAAGCTCTCACCCGAATAACATACTTACCCGACTCGGTAATGCGCGCAAAGAGGAGGGCATTAGTGCCACCATCGGGACCATCATCATTTTCCGCTACAGTGGAACCATCGTCGGCCAGGAGAATTAAAACTCCATCAAAATTTTCCGATTTGAGATCGATGGCCACCTGATCGTCCTTGTCCAAATCTACGGTATAATCTCTAGCAAACCCCCCCTCACCCGTGGGAATATCTTTGTCGGTGAGAGTATCGTTAATTTCTTTATTGAGGATGAGGGGGAGGGGATTATAGATTTTTTCCGCTCGCACGGGTAAAGATTGACCGCTTAACCAGAATAAAGTGAGTAAGACGCATAAACCAGAATAGCGACCAGTCAAAGGAAATCTTGTCATAGGGCAGATGTTCGTTTTCTCAATCTCCCTATTCTACAAAAAACTGATAACTATCAGCAGTTCGACAAAATTAAATTCACACCCCAGAAAAGGGGAACACCGGAACTGCGGAACTGCGGAAGGGAAAAATATGTGTAATTAATTTTGTTAACTATGAACATATATTCCTTGCTGGCAAAACAAGTTAAAAATCCCCCTTGGAGCAAGAGGGAAGATAAAACCCGTTTAAGGTAATTGCTGTGATCATTAATTGACAATATTTAAAAGAGATTGATTGAAAAAGAACTAGAAGTTAAAAACTTAAAGAGGGTTCTTACATGGGCAAAGAAGCTAAAGACTGAGTGATATTATAGGCTTGACCGCGATAGGTAACGGCTACCTGTTTCTGAATGGTTTGAACGACACCACGGTTTTTTAAATAGGGAACACCACGATAGCCTAAAATCAGCGGACTGGAAGCAACGGTGGCAGTGGGATTTTTGTCGTAAGCAATGCTGCGATAGGTTAATTTCATAGCTGTATCTGGAGATAATTGGTGAGCCATTCCTATCTCCATCTGCGGCGAAATTAATTCCAGAAAAGCTCAACTTTTTTCTGGGTAAATATCCCACCAAGAAGACCCCCGATAGCGCATTTCTCGACGCAGAGCATAACGACGGGCAAAATTAGGAACATCGCCCCGATGACCTAATAAAATGACCGTATCGCCTTGCTGTAGAATGGTGGAATGGTCGGGATGGGCGATGACACGACCATCAAATTGACGGACAGCAACGATAATAAAAGCACCCTGTCCCCGCACTTCCATCTGACTGATGGGTTGTCCCAAAAAGGGCGAATCGCTTAAAATCGAGTATTCTTCAAATTGCAGGTCGATATCGGCTAATAATTCGTTGAGATTGCGCCTACCTTCATCTTCCTGTAAAAAATCGATTGCGGCCGGATGGGTGATTAAATGGGCCATTCTCTCTGCTCCAATGGTAGCAGGTAAGACCACTTGATCGGCCCCGGCTAGTTTTAATTTTTTCTCGGTGCTGGGATATTCTCCCCTGGCGATAATGTATAGTTGCGGACTGAGTTCCCTTGCGGTTAAAGTGATAAAGACATTTAAAGCATCATCGGGCAACACCGTCGCTAAAACTCGCGCTTTGTCGATACCGGCTTTCTGGAGAATACTTTCATCGGTGGCGTTACCATTAAGAGTTAAGTAACCTTTTTCCTGAGCTAATCCAATGCGATCGGGGTTATTATCGACGATAATAAAGGATTGGGCTGTTTTTGCCAATTTAGTCGTTAGAATGCGTCCTATACGCCCAAAACCGCAGATTATGACGTGATTTTCTAGGGATTCCATCTCTTTATTCATCTGGCGATCGCTAAAAGCTTTGTTAATTTCTCCCTCGGTGAGCATCTGAAAAAAACCTCCCACCACATAAACGGCCGAGGTGGTCCCACAGACGATAACTAACATGGTAAAAGCTCTCAGACTGGGAGTGTTAATCGGTTTAACTTCCCCGAAACCTACTCCAAATATGGTGATTATCACCATATAAACGGCATCGAGAAAACTCCAACCGTAGGCCATATAACCGATAGTTGCTCCGACTACCGTAGCGAGAAAAAAACTCGCCCCGATGATAATCCTTTTCAGTGAACTTTGCATCGATTTCCGTGACCTGACCATCTAGCTATCAGCTTACAGCAGAATTTATACTAAATCCGTTGAGCATAATGCTACTTATAAGGACAGGCACTCATGCAAAAGGGGGGATAAATAGGGTTTGCGGCAAAAAGTTTTTCCTGGGGGCAGGGTGTGGGGTGTAGGGTGTAGGGTGTAGGGTTTTAGCGATTTTGAGGGGGTCAATTACCTAATTTTCAGGGAAAAAGTCCAGGAATTTTCCACCCGATCACTCCGGGATCTGGCACTTTTTGGTTTCCAAAAAGTCTAAAAGTCTTATCCAACAAGGTTTTTAGATTTATTCAGCAAGCCCTAAATAATCAGTTTTTAATAACCGGATTTAGTATAACGGAAGATTTTTGCAGGAGAGCTTTTTAACTGGCTGTTAACTTAGTCATAACTTGGATACTGTATAATCCCTATGTCAAGTGTCCGTAATAAAATTTAACCTAATCAAGGTCTGAGTATCAGTTTTGACTTTATTGCCGAAAATATGAGTATTTCTCGCCGTAATTTCCTCACCTTTTTAACTGCCACTGCTGGTGTCTCTTTTTTCAGTCTGCAAGAGAAAAAATCTTCCTCTCTGATCAGCAGTCCTGCGATCGCTGCCAATAGTTTCGGGTTAAACTTTGCTGCAGTCAAACTGCCGATTCCCTTAAAAATTGACGGCATGAGCGATGAAAGCCAAAAAAGTGCCTATCAAACCTATAAAGTCCTAGATGATCTCGTTCTTCCGCAAGGATTCACCTATGATGTGCTGGCCCAGTGGGGGGATGCAGTGGGTGATTCCCGTTTCGGTTATAACAATGATTATCTATCTTTTATCGAAACCAGTCCGGGTCAAGGTTATCTAACCGTTAATTTTGAATATATCAGTGGTCGTACTTGGCTACAAACCTTTGAACAAGTGATCGGTAAAACCCTACCCGTCAAGGAAGTACGGGAAAAAACGAATGAAAAGGGTGAAATTGCCGCCTATCACCTGCAAGATGCCAGCTTAAAGGCAAAAATCGAGGAAATATCCCTAGAAGGCTTAATTGATCAGGGAATTGGCGTAATTTCCCTGGCTAAAGATCAAACGGGAAAATGGCAACGTACCTATAGTAAAGCCGATCGCCGCATTACCGGTATCTCTGGACTAAAGGACGGTCACTACCTGAAAACGACCGGTCCTGCTGTAGCAATTTTTACCAAAACCGATAAACTTGGCTACGATGACGGATTAGGGGCAAAAATTATCGGAACGTTGCAAAATTGCGCCGGGGGAACAACGCCTTGGGGGACTGTATTTAGTGCCGAGGAGAACTTTCAAGACCAAGTGACCGAGGTAGTGTTAAAAGATGGTTCCTCTTTGCATCCCGATACTACCCCCTTTATTCTCAATAGTTCGGAAGTGGATGGCCGGGGTAACGTCTTCGGGTTAGCAGGAAATAAATACGGTTGGATGGTGGAGGTGGATCCGGCCAATCCCGACGATTACGGCACAAAACACACTTGGTTAGGGCGTTTTCGCCATGAAGCGGTCGCTTTTCTCCCTCGGACGGGGCAACCCTTGGCGGTTTATTCAGGTTGCGATCGCAGAGGCGGTCATATCTATAAATTCGTTTCGGAGGGCAAAATTAGCGATATTAAGCAGAAAAATAACTCAAAACTCCTAGAAAAAGGAATGCTCTACGGGGCCAAATTCAACGCCGATAAAACCGGTTATTGGATACCCTTAAATCCCGACACGGAGATAAATCCCGTCCTACCGAGTCAAATTGCCGCTAGTCGCGGGGATGGGGTGGTAGCCTTGCCGAATCCCGAAAGAACGGTCAATGATACTAAATTACTGCTATTTAAGGACGATGAGGAGATTCTGGCCTACAAAGCTAAATATAAGACCCTCGCAGACCTGTATGAAGGTAATAGGACGGAAAAACAGGGGGCAATTCTCATCGATGCTCATTTTGCCGCTAACGCCGTTGGGGTCACTTGTACTGGTCGCCCGGAAGATACGGAAGTGGACGAGAATGGCACTTTATATATGACCTTTACCTCTGGTAGTCCCAGTGAAGCGGAGGGAGGAGCCGATAAGGAAATATTTAAGGGGCCAAATGGCGAAATACCCTACGAATTTGGTTGGATTATCAGCTTAAGGGAAGATAATAACGATGCTGCTTCCTTAAGTTTTCGTTGGGATGTGGTCGCTTATGGAGGGGAACCGACAGAGAAAGGTGAGGGTTTTTCTAATCCCGATAACCTCGCTTTCGATAAACAGGGAAATCTCTGGATGGTTAGCGATATTTCCACGGGTGGGTTAAATCGAGAGATGAAAACTCGTTATCCCCAAGGTGTCCCGGTTAGTCAACGGGATTTATTGGGTATTTTTGGCAATAATAGCGCTTGGGTGTTTGCCAAGGGTCAAGAGCATCCCTATCCTTTTGCTATCGCTCCCATGGATGCGGAATTAACGGGATTGTACTTTACTCCCGACCAAGAGACGTTATTTTTGGCAGTACAACATCCGGGGGAAGCGGGGGGAATTCGTCGGGATTTGGCCTTTGAAAACCGCAAATTTGCCCTTAAAACCACTAATGGGCAGGAATTTGAACAAATACGACAAGTACCCCTAGGGTCGAATTGGCCCAGTGGTCAAGTTAATCAACCTCCCCGGCCGGCAGTGGTGGCGATTCGGCGAATTGAGTCAAAATCTGGATAATACATTTGTTTTAAATTATTGGTTTCCTTTCCGGATTTCTGAAAAACAAAAAAGGGGTCTTAGCCCCTTTTTCCGGATTAGTTAGGGTTAGCTGAATAAATCTAAAAACCTTGTTGGGTAAGACTTTTAGACTTTTTGTCAATCAAAAAGTACCAGATATGGGAGTGGTCGGGGGGAAATCCCTGGACTTTTTCCCTGAAAATTAGGTAATTTACCCGATGAAAATGGGTAAAACCCCACACCCCACACCCTACACCCTGCCCCTAGGAAAAACTTTTTCAGCAGACCCTAGTTAGTTATTTTTTCGGCGATAACATCATCATCATGTTACGACCTTCTTTTTTTGGCGCTTGCTGTACCTCAGCCACATCCTGTAAATCTTTGGCCATGCGCGCCAGTAATTCTTCCGCTAGGTTAGAGTGTTGAATTTCCCGGCCTCGGAAGGTAATCGTCGCTTTTACCTTATCTCCCGCTTTTAAAAAACGTTGCGCTTGGTTGACTCGCACGTTGTAGTCATGCTCATCGATTTTATAGCGCATTTTAACTTCTTTTATATCGGCTGTATGCTGTTTTTTCTTGGCTTCACGCGCTTTTTTCTCCTGTTCAAACTTGTACTTACCATAGTCCATAATCCGGCAAACGGGAGGACTTGCCGTTTCACTGACGAGGACGAGATCAAGTTCCTTTTCTTCGGCCACGCGTAAAGCTTCGGCAGGAGTAATAATTCCTAGTTGAGAGCCGTCGCTATCGATAACGCGGATTTCGGGAAAGCGGATTCTTTCGTTAATTTGGGGGAGATCGCGAGTAGTGCGTCTTTTATCTATCACAGGCGTTCTGGGTTATCTCTATTCTGGTTAATTAATCGGTTGGAGTTTACAAAATGATTTACTTGCTATTCTACCTACTCGATCGAGTTTCTTGGCCAATTGTTAAGTTTTCTTGCAATGTTAATTTTTAGCCGCCGGTCCTCAGCCGTCGGCCGTCAGCCAGATAAGCTGTTGTCTATGGGTTTTGTTAGACTAAGACCCTATACTCTCAGGAATCGATCAGTAAGGTGCGTTCTCCCTCGTTGCGGCAGGTAACGCACCCGACAAAATCGGCGGCATCGCACTACCTCTGTAAACCAATGTCTAGATTATAGTAGGACAGTATCAGGCGAAAGTTGAGAAGATTTTCCAGTATGGTTAAATATTGCGCTGATGTTTTAATATTACCTATCGCCTAAAACTATGATTACTTATATTAAAATTCATGGCTTTAAATCCTTTCATAATTTTGAAATGGTATTCACGCCGCTTACTGTAGTTGCTGGGGTTAATGCTTCTGGTAAGAGTAATTTATTTGATGCTTTGCAATTGTTGGCGCGGCTGGCAGAAGTGGATCTGAAGACGGCTTTTAGCGAGCAACGAGGACATCCTAGCGAACTTTTTACCCAATATGATGAGGACGACTACGCCACGGAAATGGAATTTATAGTTGAAATGTTAGTCAATCGCAAGGTAAAAGATAATTGGGGTGGGGAAGTCGATCTTAAATATACAAGATTACGCTATCAATTAAAAATTAAACGAGAGTCTAATATAAGTGGCTTTGAAAACTTGTATATTGTTTATGAAAGTTTAGAAAACTTAAAGCACAATGAAGATAATTGGGTAAAAAATTATATTCCTAAGACAGTATTGGAAACTTGGCGACCAAAAGTAGTAACGGGTAGGAGAGCCATTCCTTATATTAAGACTGAAGATATTAATGGTATTGCTACCATTGTTGTACCTCAAGACGGTCAACAAGGAAATAAAAAAGTATTTCCCGCAAAAAACGCATCACAAACTGTTTTAAGCAGCATTAATACCATAGATTTTAAACATATATTAGCCGCCAAACAAGAAATGCTGAGTTGGAAGTTTATGCAGCTTAATCCCGAAGATCTGCGAGAACCTACGCGTCAAGATATGGGCATCAGAGATACAATAACAGCAAGCGGAAAGAATTTAGCCGCTGCTTTATTTCGCATCAAACAAGATGATGAATATACCCTCACAGCAATTTCCCGTGATCTCAATAATCTGCTACCGAATCTTACAGAAGTTAATGTTTATGACGACAAAGCAAATCGACAATTTATTATCAAGGTAAAAGGTGATGATGGTCGGGAGTTTTCTTCGAGAGTGCTTTCCGAAGGAACCCTACGTTTATTAACATTATGTGTCCTGCAATACGACCGACAACACACAGGATTACTGTGTTTTGAAGAGCCAGAAAATGGCATCCATCCTTTTCGTATTCAAGCAATGGCAAGATTATTAAAAGAGCTAACTGTCGATTTTGAAGATACTGAAATGCCTTTACGCCAAGTAATAGTGAACACTCATTCTCCGGTTCTGGTGAGTCAATTAATTAATTGGCAAGATGATAAAAATGTCAGCATTTGGCTTTCTCAACTTACCACTATAATATCCACTATTGAAGGGAAGCGAATTAAGATGAAAAGCAGTAATTTTCACCCTGTTATCAAAGAGAATAAAAAGCAATTAACCTTATTTTTCTCCGAAAATGAGGCCAAGCTAACTCTCTCGGAAGTTGTCGAATATCTAAAAACTGCTGATGCTGAAAGTGCGATTAAAAATATTAAAAATCAACAAAACCAATTAACGTAAATCAATTAAGATGGCAAAAAAAATCAAACAAATAATTATTGCCTTAGCTACAGAAGGCAGTTCCGATCATAGATTTTTACCGAATATTATTCAGCGCACTTTCGAGAGAGTTGCTTTTGACGATGAACAAGATATAAAAATTTTTGATCCAATTTGTCTTCCACAAATCTCTGGCGAAAATATCCGAGAAAAAGCTAAAAAATACGCAATTCAAGCGGCGGAGAAGGGAGCAATGGTTTTGTGCTTCCATGCAGACGCAGATGATAAAACAGATAAAAACGCATTTAAGGAAAGAATTAATCCGGCTTTTAATGCTATTAAATCAGACGAGCGAGACTTATGTAAAAATTTAGTTGCTATCGTTCCAATACAAATGACTGAAGCCTGGATATTAGCAGACAAAGAATTACTAAAAAAAGAATTGTGTACAAATAAAAGTGATAGTGAGTTAGCAATCGATAAAGAACCCGAATCTTTTAGCAATCCGAAAGAAACGATTAAAAATGCCATCAATAAAGCCAGAGAAGGTATTACTAAACGCTATCGAAATAAACTAAAAATTGACGATTTATATTCACAGATTGGTACAAACATCCCATTGTCGAAATTAGAATCCTTATCTTCCTACAAAAAATTTGAAGAGGCAGTACGAGATATTTTTCCACAATTAACGAAAGTCAACAATATAGAGGATAATCCTGATGAAACGTGAATAGGATCTTGCTAATACCATTTTTCTAAAGTAATGGCAGAGATGGTTAATTTCCCTCACCCCCAACCCTTCTCCCAAAAAGGGAGAAAGGAGTAGAATGTCTGCCACGAATAAAGAAAAATGGCATAGGGTGCGTTCCCTGTCGTCGATTAGTTGCTTAGTCGGATTTGCAGCAAGAAACGCACCCGACAAAATCGGCGTACTGCTAGGTAGTGCCTTCGACATCGCACTCAGGCAAAACTTCCAGCAACTGTGGACTGAAGCGAACACAGTATGATACAGTAATATCTTGAATAAAATTAATCAAGAAAAAAATATGTCAAAAAGCGATGGCTATCGTTCCTTTGGCAAACGAATCAAAGAACTTCGGGAGTCTAAAGCTAAATTAGTTAGGAAGGTTGCGGCCGATTTAGATATGGATCAGTCTGTCTTAAGTAAATTAGAGAATGGACTTTTGTTTCTAAATACCACTTTACTTGAAAAAATTGCCCAATATTATCAAGTCTCACTCGATGAACTTAAAACCATTTTATATGCTGACAAAATTATGAGTTAATATGCAACCTATACTCATGCTGATAGAGTAATCAATTTAGTTTGTGAAAGATTTGCCGAGTATCACACAGAATCTAACCATCAACACAAGGGAGAATCAGATGATCCAACTTGAATTATTTGAACCAAGTTACACAGATCAATACATTCAAGAAGGGTTTAATTTTTTGACACCCAAACTTGGGGATGTTACTTTCTTGAATGGTCTTAATGAACCTGTTCATCGTTGGTTTAGACTAACGCCAAGTTATGCTCCTGAATTAGTTAGATTTCTATGTGAATATTTAGAATGTTCATCAAAAACTGTATTGTGCGATCCCTTTTTAGGAAAAGGTACGACGATAATAGAAGCTAAGAAACTTGGACTATTTGCTATAGGCATAGAGTTGAATCCATTACTAAAACTTGCATCTGAATATGCCTTGACTTGGGCAGTTGATCTTGAACAATTAACTCAACATTTTCAATCTTTTGAAAATTATCTTCTTGATACTTTAGATGAAGCGAAGAATTTGTCTTTAGAAACTGCCGAGGAAAAATATCAATTAACTATCCCACCAATTCACAATGTATTTAGATGGTGGAGAAAAGAAGTTTTAAAAGAGTTACTTCTAATTCGTCGGGCTGTTTGGAAAATAGAGAATGAGAACTATAAACATCTTTATTGGTTAGCTTTGTGTTCTTCGGTTCTAGATTGCGCTAATATTCATCGAAATCACCCTACTATTAGTTTTGATGATAAACATAACCGTGAAATTAAGGTTTGGAAAGACTTCCGTGACAACTTTGAAGCTATTATCACTGATCTAAAACATTTATCTACAAGAGACAAGTGGGGAACTATAAAAGTTTACCTAGGTGATAGTACCCAATTATCTAGTTTTGTCGAAGAAACAATAGATAGAGTGATTACTTCTCCTCCTTATCCTAATAGATTTAGTTATGTCCATACTACTCGTCCACAACTTTTCTTTATGGAAGTTTTCTCACAGGCTTCTGAATCTGCCGATCTAGATTGTGCCTCAATTGGTGGCACATGGGGTAAGGCTACGTCAATGCTTTATGAGATTGAAGTAGCCCCAAATGATCATATTTTTGATATACTTTTGCCGATGGTTAACCAGTTACGTCCACAAAATAACTTGATGTGTAACTACGCCATAAAATATTTTAATATGATGGATAACCATATAGCTCAACTTGCCAAAGTTACCAGTAAAAAGTTTAGAGGGGCATATATAGTTGGCAATTCTAGACTATCTGGCGTTGATATTTTTACTGACATATTATTGGGTAAAATTTTTGAAAAGAATGGTTTTGCTGTTGAGCAAATTCTTGTTTTGCGGAAACGTGGAGGTAAGAAGAAACTCTATGAAACAGCAATTTGTGTAAAAAAAGCTTAAGACTACATCATGTCAAAAATCTTGTCCATAATTTCTCGTATTAACTTATCTTCCTGTTTGAAGTAGCTGAGTAAATCAAACCCTGTCAGCAGTTTGACAAACTCAAAAGCATTGTCCCCCTCGTAGACTTTCCAATATTCTCTTAGACGCCTTACAGGACTGGTCAAAGAAGATGAGCAAAAAATAATCATGACTGGTTCTATTTTTTTATTATTTAGTGCTAGAGCCATGTCTCGGTCAGCCTGTATGCGTTTTGAGTCACCAATCTGATAGCAAGAACGTACTTCAAAAGCCATCCCAATCGCTGTTTTATCCGTTTTTAACTGTTCAATACGTCTAGCATTCTCTAAAGATAATTTTGAGTAGCTGATTAATCCATCGGTAGAACGTTTCTGTGATTTGTTGTCAATATTTAGCATAAGACTATAAGATAAATCTTCCGAAGATATATTAAGTTTATCTGCTAATAGTGTCTGAAAAATTTCCTCATACATATCACCAAGTTTACGGTGGAGGCTAGTAATTAGGTTCCCTCCAATCCTTGCTGTAACGTATTTAGTATCATTAAGAAAAAAAGGAGCAAAAGCTGGATCATTACCAATCATATTAAGAAAACTACTCTTGTCAGTGACACCTTCAAAACGCTCAAAAGCATTATATTCGAGGACTTTTGATAAATGATAATTAATTATTTTTTTTAATTTTTGGTTGCTCATAGTGTTCCCCAAACTTATACCATTTTTCAAAAAGTATGTCATACTTGGTAAAGGTATAGTTTGTGTGGTAAAAAGGCAATGAGTGGAGTCCCTAATATTAATGTTGCTGAGTCAGTAGAAGACTTAAAATCCTTGTTGAAGCAACAAGTAACCTCTTTAAACTTTGCTAAAGTACAATCCCTGTATCTACTAAAAATTAAGGAGGTAGAAACGGTTCGTCATCTCGCCGTGTTAATAGGACGCTCAGAAAGAACTATTCATCGCTGGTTAAGTTGTTATCGAGAAGGAGGGATAGAAAATCTCTTGTCAGAACCAGAAAAACTGGGAAGACCCAAAAAGATTTCAGTGGAAGAAGCCGCTCTAATTCAGAATGAATTAAAAGACCCAGAAGGATTTCAAAGTTATAAAGAAATTCATTTTTGGGTATCAATTATTTTAGAAATACCCACCAGTTATATAACTGTTTACCGTCTCGTAAGAAATGAATTACAAGCTAAATTAAAAGTGGCTCGACCTCAAAATTTAAAACAATTACCAGGAGAAGTAAAAATATTCCAAAATAATCTATCTGAACAGCTACAAGCTTTACTAGAAAAGGAATCTGAAAAAGTTAGTCAATATTTAAAAGTCCGCTTCTGGTGTCAAGATGAAAGTCGCTTCGGCTGTCATACCATTGTCAGAGATAAAATAACAATTAAAGGCATAAAGCCCCTTGGTAATTTTCAGTATAATTTTCAATATCTCTGGCTCTATGGTTTAATAGAACCTCGAACAGGTAGCAGTTTTTTCTATGAATTTTCTCATTTAGATGGGGAATGTTTTAATCAATATTTAACGCTTTTTTCTCAAGCTTTTTCTGAGGAATTACATATTATTCAATTAGATAATGCTCCCGCACATACGGCGACCGACCTAGAAATACCTGATAATATTATCCTATTTTATCAACCTCCCTATTGTCCAGAAGTAAATCCAATTGAGAGAGTTTGGCTATATTTGAAAAACCTATTGGCCTGGGGCAATTTTAACTCCCTTGATAACTTAAGAAGTAAACTTTACCATCTTTTAAATTCTCTATCCAATGACACGATCGGGTATTTGACGGGATGGTCTTGGATTTTAGAAGCTCTATGTCTGTCAGGAATTTAGAAAAATGGTATTACATTAGTAACCAAGAATTATAACTGTTCTTCAGATACAGATTGGAGCATCACGGGCAACTAATGCGCTTAGAAGGAACAATCCACACCCTCCCCCACCGACAAAGCCTGAGACCGTCCTACTCCTCTATCTAACACCAGTAGATATTACTCCTATCGTTTGATCGTTTCCCAGTCAGTTTTTCCGTCCGCAGCCACGTCCACGGTATAGTTATCGGCGCTGGGGGTGTCTGAAAGTAATCGCCCAATCGCTTGATCGTCTTCTACCGATAAAATTTTCATCTCTATCTCGATCACCCCCGCTTCTCTATTCCCTAATTCGCTCCTTAAATATCTAACCTTTGGTAGATGCTATTAAGATGATTCAAGTGCTGCTGGGGATCAAAGCAACTTTCGATCTCGTCGGGGGATAAAATGCCGGTAACTCGCTCATCTTGGCTGATAAAAGCTTTAAAATTGCCGTTATCGGTGTTCCAAGCGCGATGGGCGTTTTCTTGGACGATTTTATAGGCAGATTCCCGGCTAATTCCCTTACTCACCAAAGTTAAAAGAACTCTTTGACTGAAAATCACGCCACCGTAAACATTCATATTTCGCTTCATGTTTTCGGGATACACCAGCAGATTTTTGACTAAATCGGTGATTTCCTTCAGCATAAAGTGGGTCAAAATGCAAACATCCGGCAGCATCACCCGTTCTACGGAACTATGGGAAATATCTCTTTCGTGCCAGAGGGCGATATTTTCTAAGGCGGAAACGCTATGACTACGGATAATTCTTGCCATTCCCGTTAAGCGTTCTGAACGGATGGGATTACGTTTATGGGGCATAGCGGAGGAGCCTTTTTGTCCTTTGGAAAAGTATTCTTCCACTTCTAGGACATCGGTTCTTTGCAGGTTGCGAATCTCCACGGCAAAACGTTCGATCGAAGCCGCTAATAAGGCTAATTGTTGCACATAATCGGCGTGTCGATCGCGCGATATCACTTGAGTGGAAGCGGTATCCGGTTCTAATCCTAACTTCTGACAGGTTAACGCCTCAATTTTCGGGTCAATATTGGCATAGGTTCCCACTGCACCGGATATCTTACCGATGGCGATGTCTTGGCGCAAGCGAATTAAACGATCGCGTCCCCGCAGCACTTCCGCTAACCATCCCGCTAGTTTAAAGCCAAAGGTGATCGGTTCGGCGTGAATGCCGTGGGAACGTCCTACCATGACTGTATAACGGTGTTCTTGGGCGCGATAGCGCAGGGCTTGAATAAAATCTTCTAATTGTTCTAGAATCAGGTTTAAACTGGCGACTAATTGTAAGGACAGGGCAGTATCTAGTACATCGGAACTGGTTAAACCCAAATGAATATAACGCCCCGGCTCGCCCACATACTCGTTAACATTTGTTAAAAAGGCGATGACATCGTGGCGCACTTCTGCTTCTATTTCTAAAATGCGATCAGGATTAAAATTAGCCTTTGCCTTAATTTCTTCCACTGCATCCCCGGGAATATAGCCTAATTCTGCCTGCGCTTCACAGACGGCTATCTCTACCTCTAGCCATGTTTGATATTTATATCTATCCGTCCACAAATTCCCCATTGCAGGGAGAGTATAACGCTCGATCACTATTAATTCTTCCAAGACAACCGTTTAATTGTATCGGATCGGGGCAAGTCTGGGAATAGGCAGGGGGCAGCGGGGAGTTTTGTTTTCCCCACTCCCTTTTTAGCGGTTAGTGATTCGTTGGTAAGTAGTCGGACATAAATTCTGTTGTCTATCTTAAGAAATGTAAATTGCCGCAATTCTTACTGACGACCGACTCCTGACTCCTGACGACCGACTCCTGACGACCGACTTCTGACGACCGACTCCTTACCCCACAGTTAACTTTACTTTTGTCCAACTACTTAGCGGTGAACTATCTTGTTTAATTTAGCTTGAATCGAATCCCTACCCCCTTGCTTCAACCCATGCTCGCATTTTACCCGGATTGTTCAATCCGTAGGGATCGACGAGTTGTTTAAATTCTAGTTGTAGCGGATTAATCTGTCTGCTGCCGCCATCTTCCATGATATAAGTGTGAGGATTGGCAATGGCTGCCCCCTGTTGTTCATAGATAGCAATAATCTCATTTAATCGAGTTTCTGTGGTAAATTCTAGCAAGGGAAGACCGGCGGGAATAACTTTACCTTGAAATTTCAAAAATTCTAGGTGCATCATTATTTCCTCACCAAAATAATTATGGAGTTTCTCTACCGTAGCTAGATTAAAATAAAAAGCTTGTAGATAAGTTATCTTGGGGTTACAACTACGCGCATGGAGAGTGGTATGATTCCAAGTAAATTCTAAGATACTGTTGCCTTTTTGGGTTTCTTCTGGCGTTTTATAGTAAGTAAGTTCACCATTATATTCTTTAATTAAAGACTCTAATGCGACTCGATCGCTGTCCGATACTATTAACAAAACTGCCGCTTTCCCCGTGGTTAAATAATCCTTAAGAGCAGTAAAATAAGCGGGAATTGGCCAAGAGTGAACACTAACCATTTTCTTGACAATGCCATCACTATCACTAAGAGCTTGACCGAATTTAGCGGCGGTGAGAAAATCGGCAAAAGTAACGATAAATTCTGCCCAAGGATAACAGGGAGCGAGGGCTATTTCTAACTCGGTAATAATGCCATTGGTTCCGTAGGCATGATTGACTTTTTCTACCTCATCCCCCCGTAATTCGATAATTTTTGGTTCCGCTTCTAGGGTGACTAATTGCACTGCTTGCAGATTGCCCCTATCCTTTAATTGTCCATAATTAATCGAACCCATGCCCACACTGCCACCCCCGATAAAACCGCCAATTGTCGCCGTCCGATAGGTAGAGGGAGCCATTCTTAATTCCCAACCGATTGCGCGAGCTTGTTTATCAAAAAATGCCATTTTCACCCCCGCTTCTACTCGCGCTGTACCCGGTTCGATCGAGATAATTTTTGTTAGTTTGGTTGTGTCTAAAATTACTCCGCCCTGCAAGGGAACACATTGACCATAATTACCTGTACCCGCACCTCTAACTGTTAAAGGAATTTGGTATTTAACGCAGGTTTTAGCGATGTCAATAACCTCTTGGCTATTGTGGGGACGAATGACTAAATCAGCCCGTTTATCTTGCAGTTGTGCCTCTAAAATGGGACTAAAATGATAATAATCTAAGGAAAGTTTCGCCACTTGCCCCGGATCGGTGATAATTTCCAGACGGGCAAGTTCTTCAATGAGATTTTGATAGTTAGATTTCATGGTTAGGTATTAGTGTAAAATTAGTTTCCTAGTCGAGATGACAATTCAGTTAAGTAGTCGTGCAAAATTAATTTCTTGGTTAGGATAGGCAAAAGGCAAGAGGCAAAAGGCAAAAGCTTGATCGAAATGTGTAATTAATTTTGCTTAGGTACTTATCAGTTATCAGTTATCATTCATAATTCATAATTCATAATTCCCCCATTTCCCCATCATCTTACACCCTACACCCTACACCCTACACCCTACACCCTACACCCTACACCCCACACCCTACACCCCACACCCTACACCCTACACCCTACACCCCAATCAGCGATCGCTGGATAAGAAAAAATTAAAAACCGATCGCCTAGGCGGTCGGTTTTACTAAAAATTATAAACTTTTATTAACTTTGTTTGCTGAGAAACTGTTGAGCTTGTCTAAGAGCGGCAGCGCCGATATTGAAGACAGCCCAGCCACCAGCAATAAGCAAAGGGGTTAAAACGATTAACACTCTCCAGTCCATAGATTTCCTTCTCCTCGGTCAGTGCTTAAAAGATTGTTACTTGATTCTCATTTTATATTTATACCCTAATCCGCCCCTTTTGGGAATCCGGTATCAGTACCTTTTCCCGCATGAACGAGGGCAAGTTTAGCATAGCGCTCGGCGTGTTCGATCAACTCTTGAGCCTCCTGTGGCGAGACTTCCCGGACGCGTTTAGCGGGAATACCCACCACTAAAGATCGCGGTGGTATATCTTTTGTCACAATACTACCCGCCCCGACAATACTACCCGCCCCGACGCGCACACCATCGAGAATCACTGCCCCAATGCCGATTAAACAACCGCGTTCAATATGGGCTGCGTGAATTACCGCCCGATGCCCGATGGTAACGTAATCTTCAAGGATAGTAATTTTGCCCGGATCTCCGTGTAGGATCGCCCCATCTTGGATATTAGTATAGGCCCCAATTTCGATGCGTTCCACGTCGGCGCGCAATACCGCCCCATACCAAACACTCACCCCGACAGCTAGGGAAATATCGCCCATTACCGTGGCATTGGGGGCGATAAAAGCCGCTTGACTGACATCGACAAGCGGCCAGAAATTAGAAGTTGATCTTAAGTTATCTAAAGACATGAAAGGAGCTGCACTAAAGTCGAAAGAGAATACCCGTCCAATTTGGTTGGGTATAATATGGATAGGCTTATTGGTACAAAGATAGCAATTTTTAGTTTAGGTTCTTCCATGATCAATGCAAGTTTACAATACCCTGTTTTTGGCCCCGATATCCATTGTCCTCACTGTCGGCAGCTAATCCCTGCCCTCACTTTGACGGATACCTATTTGTGTCCGCGCCATGGGGCTTTTGAAGCCGATCCCAAAACGGGTGAGTTGGTTCACTTGCAGTCAGGACGGCATTGGCGACTCTGGAATGGTGAGTGGTATCGTCAACACACTCACCCGGATGGTATTCGTTTTGAGATTCACGAAGCACTCGATCGCCTCTATACTCAAGGATTTAAAGCGACTAAAGTAATTATTGCCAACCGTTATCGCGATTTAGTTAGTTCCTACCTAGAACGTAACACCACTTGGCGCGGTAATGGACCGGGTGAAGCCACTATTCCCCGTCTCTACGGTTTACCAGTAGAATTTAGCCCCGATGCCCCCGATGAACCCTGTTGGGATGTAATTAATTTTGATCTGGAAAAAGAACCGGGGGTTCCCAAACGTTATCCCTATTTTCGTCTTTTTGATTAATCATTAGCCATCGGGAGTCAGGAGACAGAAGACAGGAGACGGGAGATAGGAGATAGGAGATTATTTCTATTTATTCTCCCCACACCCCACACCCGACACCCCACACCCGACACCCGACACCCGACACCCCACACCCCACTTCATAATTCTTTCTCCTGAAAATGCACCATGCTTCTATCCGCACCGCTAATATCCATCGAGCGATCGCTTTTTACCAACTTCTCGGTTTTACCCTCGAGGAAAGATTCACCACGGGTTATACTTTGGCCTGTTGGCTAACGGGGTTAAACGGACGCATTGAATTAATCCAAATTCCTCAACCGCAACCCGCCCCCGATGCCTTTAGCGATCAGCATTATGTCGGTTATTATCACTTGTCTTTTGACCTAACAGAAAATGTCAGCAATTTACCAGAATGGTTAGAAAAATTAACAAATAACTTTCAGCAAGCCCATCAAGAGGATGCCGATTTATATCAACCTTTAAACATTCTTTTGCCCCCCCAACAACAGATGATCGGCGATCACGTCTATGAAGTCACCTTTATTGCCGACACAGACGGTTTACCCCTAGAATTTATCCGTCGTTTAACGCCGAAATCAGCGATCCAGGTCTCAATAACGGAGATGGAGGCGACAGTGCCAGCAAAAACTCCCTAGCTATACCAGTCTCCTCCAGATGATCTACATAAAAACTTAAGAATGATCCCCGTCTGGTGATAGACTTTTGACTGTTAAGGAAACAAACTCACTAGATAAATCATAGATCAGCTGTAGGGAGGATCATCGAGTGGAAAGTACGCTAGGGTTAGAAATTATCGAAGTGGTCGAACAGGCTGCCATTGCCTCCTCGAAGTGGATGGGTAAAGGCGAAAAAAATACCGCCGATCACGTCGCTGTAGAAGCGATGCGCGAACGGATGAATAAAATTCATATGCGCGGTCGCATCGTTATTGGAGAAGGGGAAAGAGACGAAGCTCCCATGCTCTATATTGGCGAAGAAGTGGGTATCTGTACCCAAGTTGATGCCAAACAATATTGTAATCCCGACGAATTAGTCGAAATCGATATCGCCGTCGATCCCTGCGAAGGCACTAACTTGGTCGCCTACGGTCAAAATGGTTCTATGGCCGTGTTAGCTATCTCCGAAAAAGGTGGGTTATTCGCCGCTCCTGACTTTTATATGAAAAAATTAGCCGCTCCCCCAGCAGCTAAAGGTCATGTGGATATTAATAAATCGGCGACGGAAAACCTGAAAGTCCTTTCCGATTGTCTCAATCGTTCGATCGAAGAACTGGTGGTAGTAGTTATGGATCGTCCCCGTCACAAGGAATTAATCCAAGAAATCCGCAACGCCGGGGCCAGAGTTCGTCTGATCAGCGATGGTGACGTATCGGCCGCTATTTCCTGCGCTTTTTCGGGAACTAATATTCATGCTCTCATGGGTATCGGTGCCGCTCCGGAAGGGGTAATCTCGGCGGCGGCTATGCGTTGTCTAGGCGGTCACTTCCAGGGACAATTAATCTATGATCCCGAAGTGGTCAAAACCGGTTTAATCGGCGAAAGCCGCGAGGGTAATCTCGCTCGTCTGCAAGAAATGGGCATCACTAATCCCGATCGCGTTTACGGTTGCGAAGAATTAGCCAGTGGCGAAACCGTCCTCTTTGCCGCCTGTGGGATCACCCCCGGCACCCTGATGGAAGGGGTACGCTTCTTCCATGGTGGCGCTCGTACCCAAAGCTTGGTTATCTCCACCCAATCGAAAACCGCTCGCTTTGTTGATACCGTTCACCTGTTCGACCGACCCAAATACATTCAACTGAGATAATTCTCTGACCCGGTGGGGTGGGCATGGCTCACCTCGCCCCCATTGGTAAAAATATATAAAGTTTTTTTTCAAACATCTTTTATTTGCATCCCGATTGGGACTAAATTGCAACAATTAGAGACATAACGCACTGATCTTTATCAATAATTTTTGTAGCCTGAGCAACATTTGTAGGAGAACATAAATGAATATTGCTGTAGTGGGCTTGAGTCACAAGACAGCCCCTGTGGAAATTCGCGAAAAATTGAGTATCCCGGAAGCGAAAATCGAGTCCGCCCTTACCCACCTCAAGGGTTATCCCCACATCCAAGAGGTGGCGATTATCAGCACCTGTAACCGTTTGGAGATCTACGCCGTGGTTACGGATACGGAAAAGGGCGTGGTGGAAATTACCCAGTTTCTCGCTGAAATCGGGCATATTCCCCTTAATGTCCTGCGTCGTTACCTGTTTACCCTGCTGCATCAGGATGCTGTCCGTCATCTGCTGCGGGTGTCGGCTGGTTTAGAAAGTCTTGTCCTCGGTGAAGGGCAAATTCTCGCTCAAGTTAAAAATACCCATAAATTAGCCCAGAAGTACAATACTATTAGCCAGTTACTCGATCGCCTGTTTAAACAAGCGATGACTGCCGGTAAACGCGTCCGCACGGAAACCAGCATCGGCACGGGAGCCGTATCGATCAGTTCGGCAGCGGTGGAGTTAGCCCATGCTAAGGTGACAGACCTCAGCAGCAAGAAAATCGCTATTATCGGGGCAGGGAAAATGTCCCGATTATTAGTTACTCACCTTCTGGCTAAGGGTTCTCAGCAAATTGCGATCATCAATCGCTCCCAAAGACGGGCCCAGGAGTTGGCCCGTGAATTTCCTCACCTACCGCTGCAACTATATGGCTTAGAAGAGATGATGACTACCGTAGCGGCATCGGATATCGTCTTTACCAGTACCGGAGCCACGGAACCAATTTTAACTAAAACTTTATTGACAGAAGTGACGATTACTGCTAACTCGCTGATGTTAATCGATATTTCTGTTCCCCGCAACGTCCATACCGACGTGAAGGAATTGGCACAAGTGCAAGCTTTTAACGTCGATGATCTCAAAGCGGTGGTTGCCGCCAATCAGGAAAGTCGCCGTCAGATGGCCAGGGAAGCAGAGGCACTCCTAGAGCAGGAAGTGGAAGCTTTCGAGCTTTGGTGGCGTTCTTTGGACACTGTCCCGACAATTAGCTGTTTAAGAAGCAAAATTGAAGATATTCGCGAACAGGAATTAGAAAAGGCCCTCTCCCGTCTGGGGACGGAATTCGCCGAAAAACACCAAGAAGTTATCGAAGCAATGACCCGCGGTATCGTCAATAAAATCCTTCACGAACCCATGGTACAACTGCGCGCCCAACAGGATATCGAAGCGCGTAAGCGCTGTTTACAGTCCCTGCAAATGCTCTTTAATCTCAGTGTCGGAGAAGAATATAGTTAGGGACTGGTAATCCACAAAAATTAAGGGCGATTCTATTGGTCTGTCAAGGTGATTTTGAGGGATTGGGGGCGAATAATTTGGCAGCATTCCCCTATCCACAATTTCAAGATTGACAGACCAATAGACTTTTGGCTGTGGAAATGCGGTAATTATGCCCAAATTGAGGGGGTGTTTAACTGATGGAAGTGGGATAGAGGAGGGTGTGGGACCGCAGGGAGCGATATAATTGATAGTTAGGTGTACCGGGAAGGAGTTCTGTGGTATTGTAAAGTTTTGTAAAAAATATATGCAAATGACTGCAAACAACTGCTAATATGGTTAGTACAAGTTTACGTTGCAGTTCACATGAAACTATCAGATTATGCTAAGAAAAAAGGGATCAGTTATGACACTGCTTGGAGAATGTGGAATCGAGGGCAGTTACAAGGAGAACGTCTTCCTACAGGAACAATTATTATTTTTGAAGATGACCGTTCTTGCGGTGAAAATAAAGTAGCTATTTATGCGCGAGTTTCTAGTTCAGAAAATAAATCTAACTTAGAGACTCAGGCAAAAAGATTGGAAGCTTATTGTATTGCGAAAGGCTATCAAATTGTTCGAGTAGTTAAAGAAGTAGGAAGTGGAGTCAATGATCATCGAAAGCTATTATTAAAACTTCTAGAACAAACTGATTATAATTTGATTGTCGTAGAACATAAAGATCGTTTAAGCAGAGTAGGGTTTAATTATCTGAAAGTTCTTTTAACTCAAACAAATAGAGAGCTAGAGGTCGTTAATCTAGCAGAAGAAAGAAAAGACGATTTAAGGCAAGACTTCGTGAGCATAATTACCTCATTTTGCGCTCGATTATACTCATTAAGACGACGAAATAGAAAGACAGAATGTTTAATTAAATGCCTTGAGGAGAATGATGAAATTAGTTCAAAAACATCTAATTAAATTTAATCACAAAAATTATTCAGTAATTGATAAATTAGGATTTTTATCGAAGAATCTGTATAATTGTGCTGTTTATTTAAACCGTCAAGTTTTCTTTTCACATCAACCATTTTTAACAATGACTGAGTTACATCATGCCTTAAAAATGAGTCCAGATTATCAAGCCTTACCCGCCAAAGTAAGTCAGTTAGTATTAAAGCAAGTAGAAAAAACCTTTAAATCCTACCAAAAAGCGAAAGAACAATCCAAAAAATCGCCAGATAAATTTACAGGAGAGCCTAAGTTGCCAAGATACAAAGACAAGGAAAAAGGTAGAAACGTTTTAACTTATAACTATCAAGCCATTTCTCAAAAAGCGTTGAAGCAAGGTTTAATCAAGCTATCAGGGACTAATTGAGAATTTAAAACTAATTTAAAGAAAGTCTTAGAGGTCAGGATTATTCCTAAATTGGGTGCTTATTGTTTAGAGATTGTCTATGAACAACCATCCTCATCAAGTCAAGAGGGAGAAAGATATGCTTTTATCGATTTAGGCTTAAATAACCTAGCTGCTGTTACCTCTAATATTCCCGAATTTCAGCCAACTTTAGTATGTGGAAAAGCCTTAAAATCCTGCAATCAAAAGTACAACAAGACACTAGCTAAACTCAAATCGGAATTACCCAGTCTACAGAAGACCAGTAAAAGAATACAAGGTTTAACTTTAAAGCGTAATTGCCAGGTGGATTATTACCTCCACACCGCTAGTAAATATATTATTGATAAATTACTAGCTCATCAAATTAACCTTTTAGTTATTGGTCATAATCAAGGCTGGAAACAAAACATTAATATTGGAGATAGAAATAACCAGTCATTCGTAAATATTCCTCATTCAAGGTTGATCGAACAACTTACCTATAAAGCAAATTTAGTAGGAATAGAGGTCAAAACAACTAATGAAAGCTATACCTCTAAATGTAGTTTCTTGGACTTAGAGTCTATTCAAAAGCAAAAAAGCTATTTAGGCAAGAGAATTAAAAGAGGACTATTCAGAAGCTCGTCGGGTTATTTCTATGGAGCAGATATTAATGGTTCCTTAAATATTGGAAGAAAGGTAGTCGGAGAGGCCGCCTTTAGCGGGAATCCGATAGAGAGGTTCGTAGTTAACCCAGTACGGGTCAAAGCGTACAAAGCTAATTCTAGATGCAATATTTGCGTACAGAATTAGTAACTATTGATTCATAACTGCTACTAGATGACCAGATGGCAACGTTCCTTACTGATTCTGCTGATATAGCCAGAGTCTACTACTCTTCAAGATTGAACTTGAAACAGCGTAGTCAGTTGGGTCAGTTCTTGACCCCCGCAACTGTTGCGCGTTTCATGGCAGGACAATTCAACAACCTGTCTGGTCATATTCACCTTCTAGATGCTGGGGCTGGAATTGGAACTTTAACTGCTGCTGTAGTAGAGCGGTTACTGGCAAACCCCGATCAGGTTAGTAGTTGCAGCATTACAGCATATGAAGTCGAACCAGTCTTCTTCCCCTCGCTAAATCAAACCCTCACAGAATGCTGTGCCGCTTTGAACGGAAAAGGAATTCAAGCAGATTATTGCTTGCGGGGGGAGAATTTCATCAAAGCTAGTAGTGAAATGAACTTGCCACTCTTTAAGAAGGTAGTTCCAGGCTTTACTCATGCGATTCTGAATCCACCTTATAAGAAGATTCACAGCCAATCAGCAGAAAAGAAAGTTCTTGCAAGTATTGGGATTGATACTGTAAATCTCTACAGCGCATTTGTTTGGCTTGCCATCGTACAACTTATAGACGATGGCGAAGTGGTTGCGATTACGCCGAGAAGTTTTTGCAATGGCAAGTATTTTCGCCCTTTCCGAAAAGCCTTCCTAGAATATATGAAACTAGATAAAATCCATATATTTGAGAGTAGATCAGCAACCTTCTCAGAAGATGAGGTATTACAGGAAAATATTATTTTTCACGCCCTAAGATCTAAACAAAAACCTAGCACTGTAAAAATAACCAGTAATTCTGAGATGGCATTAGACGAGATTTCAGAATCTAGATATACCCCCTATGACGAAGTGATTGAGCCGAATGATTCTGAACAGTTTATTCATATTGTTACAAATTCTCTCAAGAATTCCTTGAGAGTTCAAATGAATAAAATGCCCTGTACATTGGATGAGATAGGCTTAGAAGTTTCCACAGGTCCAGTTGTTGATTTTCGCCTGAAATCGTCTTTAAGAAACCATTTGAGTGATAGAACTGTTCCCCTACTTTATCCAGAATCTGTAAAAGTAAGGAAAGTAGTGTTTCCTCCTGATAATCCCCGCAAGCCCATTGCGGTAGAAAAAAATAACGAAACAGAAAAATGGTTAATTGAGCCTGGCTGGTATGTTTTGACAAAACGTTTTTCATCCAAAGAAGAAAAGCGTCGTGTTGTTGCTGCTGTGTGTTCTCCTATTGGTTCAAAATCTCTAGGTGTCGAAAATCATCTTAATTATTATCATGCTAAAGGCAGAGGAATGCCTCCTGATGTAGCTAAAGGGTTAGCCGCATTTCTTAATTCAACTTTATTTGATAGCTACTTTCGTCAATTTAGTGGAAATACACAAGTCAATGCTACCGACCTTCGTAGGGTTAAGTATCCATGTAAAAATGACTTAATCCAAATAGGAGTTCAAGTTGGGGACAATGACTTAAACCAAGAAGAAATCGATCAAGTTGTACATGAAGTTCTATCAATTATGGATGAAGCAAGTGCCGCAGTTCAAGCAAACAAACGAATCGAAGAAGCACTGACAATTCTCAAGGCTATCTCTGCTCCTAGAGCGCAACAGAATGAAAGGTCTGCACTATGCTTACTTGCGTTAGCAGATATTCAACCTGATAAACCCTGGAGCCAAGCTACTGCACCAAAACGCGGAATTACAGAAATGATGGATTGGTTCCGTGATCATTACGGAAAACAATATGCACCAAACACACGCGAAACTGTTCGAAAACAGACAATGCATCAATTTGTGCAGATGGGACTGGTGGTTCAGAATCCAGACAAACCAGACCGACCAATTAATAGCCCTAGGTGGTGCTACCAACTTGATCGGCAAGCGTTATCACTGCTTCAAGTTTATGGCTCTGAGCAGTGGGAAGAAGCTCGTAGAAATTATGCGCTTTCAGTGACTAATTGGTTGCAAGCCAGGAATCGAAATCTGCCCATGATTCCTATAACCTTACCCGATGGTCGGGCGATTCAGCTTTCATCAGGTGGGCAAAATATTTTAATTAAAGACATCTTAGAAAGCTTTTGTCCAAGATTTACGCCAGGGGGCGTAGTTCTATATATTGGCGATGCTGGTGATAAATTTATAATCAACGAAACACAAAAATTCCGAGAAATGGGGATTGAATTAGATCCTCACGGGAAAATGCCTGATCTTGTTATCTATCATAGATACCAAGATTGGCTTGTCCTTATAGAAGCGGTGACGAGTCATGGTCCAGTGAATTTGAAACGCCACAATGAACTAAAGCAACTTTTTCAATTAAGCTGTAAGGGTCTTGTCTTTGTTACTGCTTTTCCCAGTCGTAGGGAAATGACTCGTTATCTTGCTGAAATTTCCTGGGAAACAGAAGTTTGGGTAGCTGATCAGCCCGATCACATGATTCACTTCAATGGAGAGAGATTCCTAGGTCCATATTAGAACCCAGAAAAGCGTTCTTAAAGATATCAGTTGTGAAAGTACACCTAACTTCACCGTTAGGTGGCTTAGGTTTTCTATTGGGACAGTGCTTCTAGGTTATTTTTGATCCTAAATCTTGTTTTGCAAAGCTGATAACAATCAATCATAAGTTAGCTAGTGACAGTTAGTGCGATGTCGAAGCCACTGCCTAACAATAAATCCGGTTATTAAAAACTGATTATTGGGACTTAGGCGTTTTCGGTCAGCAAAAAAGGCTCAAACCATTACGGGACAAAGGGTTAACCTCGATTTATGATTTTCCTTGATATATCTGGGTTTCAGCGATTTTGGGCTTCTCGAAGTAAATCCCAAGCGGGGATTGGAGTTGAGGCTTTTCTCGATTTGTTTTTTGTCTAAGTCCCATTATTTATTCTCCCCTTTGCATGAGTGCCTCTTGCATGAGTGCCTCTTCTCATAACTAGCCTATACTCAACGGATTTAGTATCAGGTACTTTTTCCCTGAAAATTAGGTAGTTGACCACCTGAAAATGGGTAAAACCCTACACCCTACACCCCACACCCTGCCCCTAGGAAAAACTTTTTCAGCAAACCCTACTTACTGATAATTTTTTGAAAATCTCTTTGAATAATGGCAAAATTTTTGTCAGTTAAAAGCGGCACATGAACGAATAAAGCTCTCGGATGATGTTTTAAGACTTGAAAATATAATTCTTCGCAGACAAACTGACCGGCATTATCGCTGATATAGCTATAGGCAAGCTCTTTGACAAAATCCTTAAGAGGAATTGGTGTAAATAACTTTTTTGTGCTACTCCTAGCCTGAGATTCTAAACTTAAACGATAACGACTTTCTGCCATGCCACAACAAATAACGAAATCAGGCTTTTTGTCTTGAATAGCTTTGATAACTCGTTCACTGGCTCGATGGGTATTAACGGGAAGTTGACGCAAAAATAAAAGCTTTTTTGGATAATTATCTTGAATGGATACTAACAAATCATCGGAGGAATTACTCCGGTGATGGCATAACCAAGGCGCAAAAGAAGTTAAGAGAATTGTCAAGTTATCTCCTGATAGTTAATTGGGATGATCAACAAAAAAGCGAGCGAGGGGACAAAAATTGCTACAATAACTGACGTGACCTCAATTAAAGACGAGATTGATATCCTATGCAACGCCGTAAATTTTTGCTGATCAGTGGCAGTTTAGGCGGTTTTAGCTTGGTAGCTTGCGCTCATCAAATTTTACAGCCCGTTACTTCCAAAAATCCCCCTGAGTCGGCTGTTAAACAAGCACAAAAGGCGAAAAAAGTCAAGATAATTGTGATTAGTGACCTTAATAGTCAATACGGTTCCACAACTTACGATCCCGAAATCGATCGAGCTATCCCTTTAATTATCAATAATAAACCCGATCTGGTCCTCTGTGGTGGCGACATGGTGGCAGGACAAAAAAGCAGCTTGACAGAGGCAGCAATTAACGCCATGTGGTCAGCCTTTGATCGCCATATCGCCGCGCCCCTGCGAGCTGCTAAAATACCTTTTGGTTTTACCATCGGTAATCATGACGCTTCTGGATCTCTATCGGCAGGAAAATTTGTCTATGCTCAAGAGAGAAAATTAGCCCAAGATTATTGGCAAAACCCCCAACATGATACAAGTTTAAATTTTATCGATAAAACCGGCTTTCCTTTTTATTATACTTTCACTCAAAATGGTATATTCTATCTAGTTTGGGATGCCTCCACTCATTTAATCTCTGGGCAACAACTAAATTGGGCAGCAAAAAACTTGAGTAGTAGCGACGCTAAAAATGCTAGAATGCGGCTAGTAATCGGTCATTTACCCCTCTACGGTATTGCCGTCGGCAGAAATCGACCGGGGGATTATTTAGCCGATGCCGAGAAATTAAGAGCGTTTTTAGAGGGCCATCAGGTGCATACTTATATTAGTGGCCACGCTCACGCTTACTATCCGGGTAAACGGGGGCAATTACAATTATTACACGCGGGAGCTTTAGGCAGTGGACCGCGACGGTTATTGAACAGTGAACAAGCGCCCAGAAAAACCCTAACAATTGTCGATATTAATCCCAATCAACAGGAAACAGTTTACACCACCTACGACATGAAAACCCAAGAGGCGATCAATATTACCAGTTTACCTCCTTTGATTATGGCTCCCAACGGGCAAGTTTTACGTCGAGATATTCCATCGGTTAACTAGAAAGGAATTCCCCTAATGGCCACTGTCATCAGCACCGTTAATATGAAAGGAGGAGTAGGAAAAACTACCCTTACCGTCAACCTTGCCACCTGTTTAGCTAAATTTCAGCAAAAACGAGTCCTTGTCCTCGATTTAGACGCTCAAATCAGTGCGACTCTTAGCTTAATGTCTCCCCACGAATTCGCTCAACTGCGTCGCAAAAAACGCACTTTAAGCTATTTATTAGAAGCAATTATCAAACCCAATCCCTACAATAAATTAACTATTGATGATATTATTGTCCCTTCAGTCTGTGAAATTCAAGGCTTAGATCTACTGCCAGGAGACATCGAACTTTATGATGAATATGTCGTCTCAGAAACCCTGCACCACCAAGCAATTTTACAGGAAGATTTAGGCTTTGATCATGCTTGGAATAACCTGGAAAGAATCTTAATTCAAAAAATCATTGATCCCATTCAAGACCGTTACGATTATATTATCATGGATTGCGCTCCGGGCTATAATCTTTTAACTCGTAGTGGTCTATGTAGCAGTCATTTTTATTTACTACCTGCCCGTCCCGAACCTTTATCAATTGTCGGCATTCAGCTATTAGAAAGAAGAATAGTTAAACTGAAAGCTAGTCATCAAGAAACCGAACCGATTAACCCCGGTTTACTCGGTATAGTTTTTATTCTTTCCGGTGGTGGTTTACTCAGTCGCTACTATAATCAAGTCATGCGCCGGGTACAACAGGATTTTCAAGCCCATCAAATTTTTGCTAATGCGATTCCTATGGATGTTAATGTAGCTAAAGCTGTTGATATGTTCGTGCCTGTGGTGGCAGCTATGCCCTCTTCTAGTGGTTCCAAAGCTTTTATGAAACTCACAGAAGAATTCTTGATGAAAGCCAAAAAATAGGAGATAATTACTATGGTCATTGAGTGGTTAGAATTTCAAGTTAAACCCGAAGCTAGGGAAAAATTTATCCAAAAAGATCAAGAAATTTGGACAAAGTTTTTAGCAAAACAACCTGGTTTTTTAGGTAAGGAGCTTTGGATTAATCCCGCCATCGAGGAAAAATTAATTATCGTTGTCCATTGGCAAACACAAGAACAGTGGAAAGCTATCTCCAAAAATTTACTTGATGACACCGAAGCCAAATTTTCCCTAGTCATGGGAAAAGATAATTATCAACTGCTCAAAGTCAAGGAATTTCAAGTCAGAAAATTTCGAGAAAATTTTCAGAACAATTTAGGCTCTCTGGGGACATGATCAAAAATCAATTCATCTTTTTGTCCCCTCTCAACCTAGCCAAACTTGTCCTGAGGGGCTAAAGTGTGCTATAAGCAGTCAGAGTCTTTATTCTTTCTGATTAGGTAAATTACTGATGACTGAAGCTAAACGCGCCCTAATTACCGGCATCACCGGCCAAGATGGTTCCTATCTGAGCGAATTATTATTAGAAAAAGGTTATCAAGTCCACGGTATCATCCGTCGTACCTCCACCTTTAACACCGATCGCATCGATCATATCTACACTGACCCCCACCAGCCCGATACTAAATTATTTCTTCATTATGGCGACCTCACCGACGGCACGACCCTGCGGCGTATCCTCGAACAAGTGCAACCAGTAGAAGTGTATAATTTAGGGGCCCAATCCCACGTGCGAGTTAGTTTTGATGCCCCAGAATACACCGTCGATGCTGTGGGGGTGGGGGTCTTAAGATTACTAGAAGCAATTCGGGATTACCAAAAAAGAACCGGCATCGAAGTCCGTTTCTATCAAGCAGGTTCCTCGGAAATGTTCGGGAAAGTCATGGAAGTTCCCCAAAAAGAAACCACGCCATTTTATCCCCGCAGTCCCTACGCTTGTGCGAAAGTTTACGGTCACTGGCAAACGGTCAACTATCGGGAATCCTACGACTTATTTGCCTGTAACGGCATTTTATTTAACCATGAATCCCCCCGTCGTGGAGAAACTTTTGTCACGCGCAAAATTACCCGCGCTTTGGCCCGAATTATTGCCGGACAACAGAAAAAACTTTATTTAGGAAATCTCGATTCTAAACGGGATTGGGGTTATGCTAAGGATTATGTGCGGGCGATGTGGTTAATGTTACAACAGCAAGAACCGGATGATTATGTAGTGGCGACAAATGAAACCTATTCTATCCGGGAGTTTCTCGATATTTCTTTCCAATACGTTAATTTAAATTGGCAGGATTATGTGGAGTTTGATGAACGTTATTTGCGTCCGGCGGAAGTGGATTTATTGATAGGAGATTCCACAAAAGCCAGAGAGAAATTAGGTTGGCAGCCGTCGGTAACGTTCGAGGGACTGGTAAAATTAATGGTAGATGCGGATTTAGCGGCTTTGGGGATTAATCTTAATAACGGTGGTGATAGCGGACAGTTATTAAAAGATTTGGCTTATCTTCGCAATCGTTCAATGACAACTGTGGATTAAAGAGGTAAAAATATGCTGAATTTAAGCGAACAAAGAATCGTTGTCACCGGGGGGGCTGGATTTTTAGGTCGGCAAGTAGTTAATCAATTAATTGCAGCGGGGGCCAATCCCGAAAAAATTACAATTCCTCGGTCTAAAGATTGTGATTTAAGAGTTTGGGAAAACTGTCAACGTTTAGCCGACGAAGAAGATTTAATTATCCATTTGGCTGCTCATGTGGGAGGCATCGGTCTCAATCGGGAAAAACCCGCCGAATTATTCTATGATAATTTGATGATGGGAACCCAATTAATTCACGCTGCCTATCTAGCAGGAGTGCAAAAATTTGTCTGTGTGGGGACAATTTGTGCCTATCCAAAATTTACTCCAGTACCTTTCCATGAAGACGATTTATGGTCAGGATATCCCGAAGAAACCAATGCGCCTTATGGTATCGCTAAAAAGGCTTTATTGGTACAATTAGAGTCTTATCGTTTGCAGTATGGTTTCAACGGAATTTATCTTTTACCGGTGAATTTATACGGGCCAGAGGATAATTTTGATCCGGGTAGTTCCCATGTAATTCCTGCTTTAATTCGCAAGGTTTATGAGGCACAACAACGGGGGGATAAACAACTTCCTGTCTGGGGAGATGGTAGTCCAACCCGGGAGTTTCTCTACTCCACCGATGCAGCGCAAGGCATTGTCATGGCCAGCCAATTCTATAATGAATCAGACCCGGTTAATCTTGGTACAAATTCTGAGATTTCTATCAAAGATTTAGTCGAATTAATCTGTGATTTAATGGGTTTTGATGGCGAAATTGTTTGGGAAATAGATAAACCCAATGGTCAACCGCGACGCTGTTTAGATACAACCCGCGCTAGGGAAAAATTCGGTTTTGTTGCCCAAATGGAATTTAAAGAAGGTTTGCAAAAAACCATTGAATGGTATCGGCAAAACGCCGCTTAGTCCAGATAGCTGGTGTGTTAGATAAATAACTAACACACCAGATTTTTTTAAGGTTACTGACCGGTAAAATCAGAACGAAGGGTTAATTTTAAATCTTCCTTGGGGTTAATTGACAATAATTCCACCGATTCTCCTCGTAATAACCAACCGGCTAATACTTCTAATCCCCCTCCTCGTAATAATCCCTCGCTAACCGGTTGGTCAGAAGTAAAAGAAGCGAGGACAGAAGCGGCGGATTTTCCTAATACTGCACCCTGAATAATTTTGTCGGGGTTAACTCCTTTAATTAGCTTTTCTAGACGAGTGAAAACTGCCGAAATAGCATCAATAGATTTTTCTTGGGGTTGACGGGTTTTTAAAAAGATTTTTTGGGATAAAAAACGCGAACCTTGACCATCAGGTTTAATTTCTCCGATAATCTGACTACCATCGGGAATAATTGTCTGTCCTTGGGAATTTTTGATATTATCGGTGACGGTCAGAGATAAAGAAAAAGTTTCTTGTTTGGTTAAAAGAATTTTTTCCCCTTGCTCGTATTTTACAGGGATGTCTGTGCCGGCAGGAATTAATTGATCATTCCCCAAAGGAATCGGTTTAATCGGGTTAATTGGGGCGAATTGACGTGCGATCGCAGGAGTCAAGGAAAGGGAGACCACAACGAAAGAAGCACTTAAAAGCATTGTTAATAGGGTCAGAGGATGATGACGACCCTGCTTTTGAAAATATAGCATCTTACCCTTGAGTTTCCTAGTGGGAGCGAATTAAAGACAGAGACGAAAGCGGAAAAAAGTTTGTTTCCAAGCAAGAAAATGCGGTAAAAAGGGGAATTTTAGCAAAAAATAACTGAGATTTCCTACTAATTGCCAGTTATTAGTTTATTTGGTCTATTGAAACGCCAAAACTCTTGATTTGTCCGCAGTTCTTAGTTTGGCACGGTTAATGGAGAACAATAACTATTTATGGGAAAATTATAGGTTCAATCCTATCAAAAAAAAATCACCCGATCGAATTAAAATCTCTGAAAAAATGTAACAATTGTGACAAAAAACTGAAGAAACCTCTGATCGGGTTGCCACCGATCCCAAACTCAGGACAAGGGGTCATCTAAACCTGGCCCCACAGAAACGGCACACCTTCGCTTTCGGTTGAATTAACTCAGCACAATGAGGACAAGGAACCCTATCCCTGTCCTGTGATCGAACAGAAACAGTTCTCTCGCTATTCCAAGTCACGATCAACCCAAAAAGAGCCACTAGCACCCCAACTGCTGGATTAAAGGCCATCATTACAAACCCAAAAATCAGCATACTCAAACCAATAAATTTATCCATAAGCTCAGGGGAAGCGCATCTTAACAATCCTTGACAAAATGAACTTTGTGTGGGTTGCTTGCCCAGAGGACGATTCAGGCATATTTGAGGAGAATTTGTCATCTCAATTGTTAAGCAAAAATCGACCAGATGTTAAGATTTCGTAACTATTCTGATTGACTGATATCAGCTGAAATGCCCATGCGTATCACAAAATTGGCCAATTGTCAATAGCTTTTGAGATGCTCTCACCCTGAATTTCTGGTATATTTTTAATTAAGGAGAAATTTAACGGGAGTCCTCTTGCTCCATTTAGATAGGGGAGAGCGCGGGAAGTTTCCAAATATCATCCTTTTTGTCCTGTACTTAGGAGTAGATTATGTTTACTAAACTTAATAATTTGTGGAATCAGTTTTTCAGGAGATCAAGAAGGATTAATGATAAACCATTAAATAAAGTAAGTTTATTGGTAATAATAATTGTTGATATTTTCATCTTAGTTAATGTTTTTACAGGATTAGATGATATTAGTAGGTGGCATTTAAGCCCCCAACAAGTATATACTTGTTACAGCGAATGGCAAAGTTACAAGAAAAATAATAGTCCAGATAGAGATTATGATTTAATTACAACTTTTTTAGTTGATTATAAAAATAATAATTATCAAGATGAAGAAATAGGACATTTAGGTAAAGTTTCTCCAATTTGTTTGCAATATGCTGATATTAAAAATAAGTTAAATAATCAAGAAAATCAAACTTTATTAAGTAAAATACAAACAAAACAAGATAATATTAATATACTAGAAAATAATAATAAAATTATTAGAAGTCAATATGATTCTACCCTATTAGAGAAAATTGCCGGACAGTCTGCCAACAATTCGATAAACCGGGTAAAAGCGGAAGAGGCAAAACAGAAACTAGAGGAAAATAATAAAAAAATATCAAAAATCAAAGAAGAAATTGTTAAGCTAAAAAATGAACTACTACAAAAACCATCGAGTCAAAATTTACTTGCTTTCATGAGAAATGAAAGTAAATTTAATGATGTGGAAGCTGGTTATAAAAATGCGACTTTTTGGTATCCTAGCATTCAATTAGGTTTTCAAGTTTTATTTTTAGCACCATTAATAATTGTTGCGTTATTAGTGAATCAGTATGCCCAAAGTCGCGGCTATGGTTTAATAGCGTTAATTAGTTGGCATTTATTAGTTATTTTCTTCATTCCTTTAATTTTCAAAGCTTTTGAATTTTTGCAAATTGGTATTATTACACAATTCATTTTTGATATTATCGGTGCTATCTTTGGAGGTTTAGTATTTTTAGTTCAATATGTTTATATTCTGTTAATCCCTTTGTTCGGTTTTGCTATTATTAAATTTTTGCAAAAGTTTGTTTTTAATACCAAGTCTCAAGCAGCAAAACGAGTACAAAAATCACAATGTATTAACTGCGCTAAAACGATTAAAAATCAAGATGCTCATTGTCCCCATTGCGGTTATTATCAATATGTAGAATGTCATCATTGCCATGAGTTAACTTATAAAAATTTACCTTATTGTTATCATTGTGGTACTGCACAAACTTATGATAGTTAATAGTCCCCAAGCTACCGAAACGAGCAAAGAGAGAATTGCCACTTTATCAATTAATTAATTATGGATTTACTCGAATACCAAGCCAAGGAAATATTTGCTCAGGTAGGTATCCCCATTTTACCTTCCCAACCAATCCACGAACCGGGGGGACTAAAAAGATTAAACATTCCCTATCCTATCGTGCTGAAGTCCCAGGTACGAGCGGGAGGACGAGGAAAAGCCGGAGGGGTGAAATTTGTCGCTAATACCATCGATGCGATCGCTGCTGCCCATGCTATCTTTCATTTACCGATCGCCGGAGAATATCCAGAGGTAATCCTAGCAGAAGCCAGGTATAATCCGCAACAGGAGATATTTTTAGCCATTTTACTCGATTATCATCTGCAAAGACCAGTTTTACTGGGTGCGAGTCAAGGGGGGATGGATGTGGACAGTTTACTGGCAACCATGCAAAAAGTGGTCATTGAAGAGAGATTTTCCCCCTATCTCTGTCGGCAATTAGCCGTATCTATGGGTTTAAGAGGGTCTTTGATCGAGTCTATCAGTCAAATTCTCGAAAAAATGTATAGTCTCTTTGTCAGCAAAGATCTCGATATTATCGAGATTAATCCCCTGGGTATCAACGAAGCCGGGGAAGTGATGGCCCTAGATGGCAAAATAAGTGTTAATGATGCCGCTTTAGCTAGACATCTCGATCTGCTCGCTTTGACCCCACCCCAATTACAATCCCCTTGGTCGATAATTGATCAAACTGGCCGAATAGCGATGATCAGTAATGGCCAGGGTTTGATGTCCAGTATCTGGGATGTCTTAGCTGGCCAGGGGGCAAAACTGGCGGCATGGCTTATACTGGAGGAAAGACTAGAATTAGAGCAATTAAACGAGCAAATAGAGGCCGGTCTGCAACAATTCCAACTATTGCCTGATTTAAAAGTGGTTATCGTTGATATTGTCAGTTATCCCGACTTTGGCCAAAAAGCGATCGAGAGTATTAGCAATTACTACCGCAGTTATAGCCCATTATCACCCGGCCGGGGCAGCGGCGAAAGAACGATCCGGGCTACCCGACAGGAAAGACAAACCTTGGAACCCAGACCTTTTCCCAATCCCACCGTACCACAAATAATTTTTCGCGTCCTAGCTGACAGCAAAGCGATCGATCTCAGCCGGAGTTTAGCTGATGTTAACTTTCATTGGTTAGAGTCTTTAGAAGAGGTGGTCACTGCAGCAATTAAATTAGCCTAGAATCAGTGATCAGTGATCAGTTATAATTTGCACGGCTATAATTTGCATTTTTTACTCAAAGACTATAATAGGGCTTGCTGAATAAATCTAAAAACTTTGTTGGATAAGGCTTTTAGACTTTTTTTACCTCAAAAAGTGCCGACCATTGGAGGGATCGGGGGTAAAATTCCTGGACTTTTTCCCTGAAAATTAGGTAACTGACTACCTCAAAATCGGTAAAACCCTACACCCTACACCCCACACCCCACCAACAAACTTTTTCAGCAAACCCTATATATCTTAATTCTATCTCCCCCAGAGTCCCAGAAGAGCGTTAGTACATACGAAGCACTTAGAAGATTGTCGTCCCAACCAAAACCAGTGAATGAAAAGGTATGTTCAGGAAATACCAGAATTAGAGTGTGTTTTGTTAGCAATAGATCGTACAGCATGGGATGAGCGTCTTGCTATACCATCTAGTTTTCCCAACTAAATATCGCAAGAACCCTTTTTGATGAACAGGTAGATTGCCTGTTGAAAGAAGTCTGTTTAGAGATAGAAAAACGTTATGAAATTAAGTTTCTAGAGAGCGGAGTTGCTCGAGATCATGTACATTTTTTAGTTGAAACTACAGTTAGAGCAACTCGTGCAAAACCTGAGCAAAAAAAGCCCACTCCCTTGGCTTTGAGATAATTCCTTAGCCTCTCCCACCCTCTATGACTAGCTCTGTTTCTTAGGAGAGCGTTATTAAGAATAAAAATTCGGTTCCGGGAATTTTTCATTGACAATCCAATTGCCCAGATCGCGAATTTTGTAATCCACAGGATCATGAAGGGTAAAAGTTCGTAGATTCCGCCAGTAGCGATCAAACCCGTAGGAACTCGATGTCGCCCTCGCCCCCATGACCTCGAACATTTGATTCACCACCTCTAATCCCACCCGTGTCGCCGCCACCTTGGCCACTGCGATCGCCACGGCACAGCGACCGCGCTTTTCTGCGGTGAGCTCCCATTGTTCCTCCCACGCGTCCTGTAGAATTTCCGTTGCTCGATCAACCAAACCCCTGGCCGCCTCTAAATCGACCCACAGACTGCCGTAACGATGGAGGAGATAGGGAGCTTCCGTCGCTCGCTCGACCCCGGCAGTTAGCCAAGGACGGGTTTGCTCTCTCGTGTACCGTCGTGCGGCCTCAAAAGCCCCCAGGGCAATCCCCAGGTAGATATTGGCTAGATTCAACTGGGTTAAACAGGCGCGGAAAGTGGCGAAAGGTGGCGCAGGAAAGGCTTGCGAACCGAAAAACTCGCGGGGGTAAATCGCCACATTATGAAACGAAACACTACCACTATCGGTTTGCCGTTGACCCATATTATCCCAATCGGCGTGCAGTTCTACTCCCTCACGCTGGGTGGGAACCACAAGAACCGATATTTTCCCCGTCTCCTGATCGATCGCCGTAACGGGTAAAATGTCAGAATCCCACGAACCGGAACAGAAGCTTTTCTTGCCTTCTAGTCGGAAAATATCGCCCTCGGAAGCGATCGCTGTCCGACGATCCAAGGGATTTAACGCATTCGCCCAAAACCAATTCTGTCGGATGGTTTCCTTGTAGTAGTATTCCTTCTGTTCGATCGTCCCGAAAAGATGGGGAACGATCACCCCAAGATGATGGTAGGAAAAAATATGAGCGATCGAGCTATCGACTTGGGCGAACTCTCGAACGATGCGAAATAAGGTAATCCAACTCTCGCCAGAACCACCGTATTCTCGGGGAATCAATAAGGTCAAAAGACCACTTTGGCGGAGGCGATCGCGCGCCAGTTTCGGGGTTCCACCCTGATGGTCTCGCTCCACTGCATCGATGGCGAATTCCGATGCCAGAGAAACCGCGAGAGATAGATAATAATCGGCAGACTGACTAGGGGATACTGACATGATCGAGATTCCTTAGATATATCGAATCCCCCTAAACAGGAAGGTATAGGGGTAAATTTTGTTGATTGCTAGAAGGTAAATGTGGTTCTCAGTGTACCGATAATAACACTGGTATTATTACTATTTTGACCGGGGTTGATCAGCCAAAATAAGCCAGGAGTGATGGCGATATTGTCATTAATTTGATATTTGTAAAAAGCCTCGACATGGATAGGTAAATCCTTGGCATCCGTGGGATTATTGGCTTGATAGGGCTGAACGCCAACCACGAGACCGCCCAGATTGCCATCTTTGCCCACATCGGGAAAGGCGAAACCTAGACTATAGTACCAAATGTCAGCATTTCCGTGGCCTTGGAGATTTCTAGAGTTGGTATAGCCCAGGAAACCATTAATCGCCAAGTTCGGCGTGATGGTAAAGAACCCCGACGCACCGAAGGAATCACTGATCAATGGGGTGCCAAAAGGATTATTAGCCTGCCTAGTGCCGACAATACCAAAACTACTGCCGATGTCAAATAAATCTCCCCGATTTTGGTAGGCGTGGACGTAGGTGATCCCGAAACCCGATCGAGAATCGAGCCAAGCGATTTGGGCGATCGCAGCGTATTGACCATTAAAAAGACCACTACCCGGATTGGGAGCGGCATGATCCCCGGCCAGATAACCCAAGCTGGCGATCCAGCGATCGCTCAGTTGATAGTTAAAGCCACCTCCCGCACCCCCACCGATCTGGTAAATGGGGTTGGCGGACGCAAACACGGTTAGTGCTTTTCCGCCGCCCGTACCGCTATCGAGATAGGGGTTCAGCGTCGGGATAAAATCGTAGGTGACACCATTGACCGCTGCAATATAGGCGGAAATGCGCTCGCCAATGGGAAAATAATAGGCGAGCCAACCGATATTGACATTATTGTCTAGAGAGGGAACTAGGTTAAAGGATTGAGTAGCTTCCGGAGTCCCATCCCCCAGATTAAATCGTCGGGCATTACCGGCATCTAACCTTACGTTTAACTGGTCTTTGCCCGTAAAACTGCTGACGAACCGAAGACGCACGCGATCTTGAAACACGGTATTGCTCCCCTCCCTCGCACCTTGAAAGGCGTTGGCGACCACGAAAATCGCCTCACCCAGTAGTTTCGTGGTCGTCGAAAAGGAATGGTCTTCTAGGAAAGCAGCCTGGTTTTCTAGGTTATCCACTCTCGCCCCTAAAGCCCCTAACTCGGCCTGAAATTCCTGGGCAAGGCGCTTGAGTGTATCGAGATCTCCTTGGGCGATCGAAACCCCTGCTTGCAGCGATCGCTCGATCGAGTTTAAACAAGCATTCAAACCGGCGGCAAATTCCCAACGGGTTAAGGCGCGGTCGCCCCGATAGGTGCGGTCGGGATAGCCGACAATACAGCCATAGCGTTCCACTAACGATCGCAGTGCCTCGAACGCCCAGCCCGTCGGCGGAACATCGGCAAGTTGGGACACAGAAGTGAGTTGCGCCATCGCTGGATCGGGATGGTTTTTCGACATATCGGTTAGCGGTAAACCCGAAGGGTCGATTTGAGCGAACGCGGGTACGGCAAAGAAAACGCTTCCCAGTAGGAGAGAAGGTCGCCATAACGAATTACAAGAGACAGAAACCATCGAAATCCTCACATCCAAAAAATAGAGATAGTCGGTGTTTTTTGGCCAGACGAATCCTCGGAACCGCGCTCGATCGATTCCCATATCTCCGGCAGCAATTGAGAAAGTCTCGTTATCCCAAGCCGGTGCTGTAGCAGAATTCCAGGGTAAAACCGCAGAATCCTAAGGCCTGGAGAATAGGAGTCCTATCTTGAGAACACGGGCAGAACTTCCGCCGCTTTGCCAACAGGCATTGCTCTTTTTCCGACCCCTACGCTAGAAAAGGGGAGTGATTAGCTAGGGTTTGCGGCAAAAAGTTTTTCGTGGGGGCAGGGTGTAGGGTGTGGGGTGTGGGGTGTAGGGTTTTACCGATTTTGAGGGGGTCAATTACCTAATTTTCAGGGAAAAAGTCCCTGAATTTTTCCCCCGATCACTCCCCTATCCATTACTTTTTGATGGCCAAAAGGTCTAAAAGTTTTACCCAACAAGGTTTTTAGATTTATTCAGCCAACCCTAGCTAAACGGCAACAGATGCCCTAGTTTTTCGCGCTTTGTCAGCAAATACTGTTGATTGTGGTAGTTTGGAGGCATGACGAGAGGGATTCGCTCGACAATGTTGATCCCCCAATCTCGGAGACCCTGAACTTTTTGGGGATTATTAGTTAGTAAACGGATATCGGCTACCCCCAAATCCTTGAGAATATGCGCTCCCAGCCGATAGGTACGCCCGTCCGCCTCGAATCCTAGCCTCCTGTTGGCATCTACCGTATCTAGGCCGAGATCCTGTAGGGAGTAGGCCTTGAGCTTATTGATCAGACCGACACCTCGTCCCTCCTGTGGAAGATAGACCACAACCCCTTGTCCGGCGGTTTCGATCGATTTCAGGGCGATATGCAGTTGTTGGCGACAATCACAACGGGAGGAACCGAGAACATCCCCGGTAAAACACTGGGAATGAATTCGGACCAGAGTCGTCCGCTCTCCGAATTTGTCCGGATCGCCTTTGATGATCGCCGTCGCTTCCGAACCATCGAGGAGGTCGCGATAGGCGTAGATATTAAATTCGCCGAATTCCGTAGGCAGACGGGCGATCGCTTCCCGCGATACCGAGGATTCTACCCCTTCGCGATAGCGGATCAGATCGGTGATTCGGATAATCGGTAGACCGTACTCGTCCGCGTAGCTCATCAACTCCGGTAAACGCGCCATCGAGCCGTTGGGGTTCTGGATCTCGCAGATTATTCCGGCGGGGTAGAGTCCAGCTAAACGAGCCAGATCCACCGCCGCCTCGGTATGTCCTGCCCGCTCGAAAACCCCACCCGCTCGCGCTCGGAGCGGGAAAATATGCCCCGGACGGCTGAGATCATCGGGGGTAGTGGTGGGGGAAAGCGCCACTTGGATGGTGCGGGAGCGATCGCTCGCCGATATCCCCGTAGTAACGCCGTGGTGCGGCGCCGCATCGATACTGACGGTGAAAGCGGTTTGATGGTGATCGCCATTTTTCTCCACCATCGGCGGTAATTGCAATTCGTCTAGGCGATCGCCGGTCATGGCCAGACAGATCAACCCCCGGGCCCGGGTAGCCATGAAATTAATCATCGTCGGTGTGGCAAACTCGGCGGCGCAGATTAAATCCCCCTCGTTCTCTCGTTTTTCATCGTCCACGACGACGATGGCTTGCCCAGATCGTAGGGCATCGAGGGCCCGATCGACCATGGTAAACCTCGGTTCGACCGGGTTCCGTCGCGCCAGGGTGATGATTCGAGAGGAAGAGGCAATCGATAGGGTAGGCTCGCTCATAAAAATAGTTCAAAGGAATCTTGACAAGCTGACACTTTTATGTATGTACGGGCAGGGGGGTAGGGGTTTTTTCCTTCGTGGCCGCTCGATGTAGGTTCACCGCAACGACGAAATCCCGTACCGCCTCTTGGGTTCTTTGCCCGATCTCCTCATCGGGTTGGAGTTGGCCAGAGGCCTGGAATTGCAATTGTTTATCGATCGCATAAATACCGCCGAGAATGTGACGCGCCTTCAGTTCCGAGAGAACCGGCTTGAGGGCATAATCGATCGCCAGTAGATGAGCGATCGTGCCTCCAGTGGCGATCGGCAGTACCACTTTGTTGGCGAACGCCCCCTGCGGCAGTAAATCCAAGAAAGCTTTCAGCAGTCCGGTGTAGGCGGCCTTGTAGATCGGGGTGGCCACGATAATCCCGTCGGCCTGTCCTAGTAGAGCTTTTATCGGTTCTAGGGCCGGACTATCGTAGCGTCCGTAGATGAGGTCTTCCGGCGAGAAGTCCCGCACGGCGATCGTATCGGTATGAAATCCCTCTTTTTCTAGGAGTTCGTTGACGTATTGAACGAATCCGTAGGTTTTAGAAGGAGCGGTGGGATTGCCAGCGATCGAGAGAATATTCGCCATCGTAAATCTCCTAGATTGGTAATAATGGGTAATAACGGTCTCGCGGATCAGGAACGAGATACGGCTTCGGCAGGGCGATCAGCGGTTATCTCAGCGCGACTTTGCCAGAGTCCGATCCCGTCGTACAATCCCGGGGCCATGAGAAACACCTGCACCCAGAGAATATCGAACCACCAGTACAGTCCCGGTCGGATATTGGCCGGACCGAAGAGGACTTCCGTTGCGGCGTAAAGAATCAGCGAGATGACCAAACTAATCACCGATGTAATGATTCCCTTGGCCGGTTGGGCAAGTCCTTGAAAGGGCCAGAGATTGAATTGCCAGAGTAAACCCAAACCCACCGTTGTCCAGATGGCGGCGAAGGTCGGCCCGGTCGCCGTGGTGAATAAATCCATCCCCGCCAGCCGGAGAAAAAACGCCATCAGGAGGGTGAGAAATAATACCGCCCCGGTAGGTCGAAAGCCCAGACGCGGCATGGTTAGGCCCAGTTGAGCGAGCGGCCAGCGATCGAAAAAACTACCGAATACCGTGGAGAGGGGATACCAGTACCAAGGAATATAGAACGGTTTTAATCCCCAGAGCTGCGGTAGAAAAGTGAGGGCGGGAGCGACCATAAAAACGGCAAAAAAGATGTTGAGAAATCCACTGGTGGGATGTCGGTCTTGGAGTTCTTCGGAAGCCACGATCGTGTTATCGAAAAAGAACAGACTGGCACAGGCGGCAACAATCGCGGTTTGTCCCCACAAACCTACGGGGGTATCGGTGAGACGGGCGGGGGTGAAGATAAATTTCCACGCTTCTCCAGTCAGATAGACCAACAGCAGCAAGATCGCTAAATTAACGGTTCCCCGTCCGAAGCGATGGGAAAAAAATCGAGAACCCGGATAGCCATTTAGGGAAAAACCCAGATGCCACCACCAGACAAAACAGAGGGTGATATAAACTAATTTTTCGTTTACATCTAGAGCGAATAGGCCCGTGAAGATCAGTTCAAAAACCAGACTGACCACAGCGATAATGCCGATGAACAAGAGTCCCTTAAAGGGTTGATTTTTCCAGATATTCCGTTTCTGGAGCGGATGGGCAACACTCATATTTCCTCTACAGTAGTGTGACCGATCGAAGGTAGAAATCAGGAGGAGAGGGAGGGCGCTCCCCTTCCTCCCGCAGACTTATAGCCAAGGATGGCGGGGCGGGTTGGCACCGTTGAGGAAGTAATTGCCGATCGCATAGTATTTCCAGCGCACCGGATCGTGGAGGGTGTGGGCGCGGGCGTTGCGCCAGTGGCGATCGTAGTTAAATTCCTCTAGGGTGGACTTCGTGCCGGCCAGTTCAAAGAGTTTATTGGTGGCCAGTAGGGAGGCTTCCGTGGCGAGCGCTTTGGCCTCGGCGACGGCGATCGACGATTCCACTACTTTCGCCTCCTCTAACCCGGATTCATAGGCTGCGTCGATAAATTCCCCGGCCCGCCGTAGTAGGGCTTCCGCGGCGTGGATCTGTAGGATCACGTTGCCCAGATTGTAGAGAGTCAGGGGATCTTCAAAACCCTTCTCCTGGTTACTATCCACCCAGGGACGGGTATGGTTGCGGACGAAATACAGGGTATCCCGCAGGGCGGCCTTGGCGATGCCCACGTCCACCGCCGCTTGGATAATCTGTGCCACCGCACCCATCGGGGTCGCCCGTTCAAAAGCTAGATAGTGAGGGATGACGTGTTCCGGTTTCACCAGGACATTTTCGAGAATCGTCGTGCCGCTTGCGGTGGTGCGTTGACCGAAACTCGTCCAATCATCGAGCAGAGTCAAGCCTTCCGCGTCCCGTTCCACAAAGGCGACGATCGTATTGCCGTTCTCATCGGCGGCGATCGTGGGAATCCAATGGGCCAGCAGGGCGCCGGCGGAGTAATACTTGCGTCCGTTGAGAACGTAGCCATCGCCCGATCGAGTTAATTTGGTTTGCACGTCCGTCACTGACTTGGTGCCGATCTCCGAGAAGGCGTTCCCAAACCGTTTGCCTTGCAGTACCAGGTCAAAGAAAAATCGCTTCTGTTCCTCCGTACCGTCGAGCCGGATCGCTTCCACCATATAGAGGTGATTCTGGGGAATCTGTCCCAAACTAGAATCCGCCTCGGCAATAATGGCGATCACTTGCGCTAGGGTGGCGTAGGATACGCCCGCACCCCCGTATTCCTTGGGAACGATGATCCCCCATAGCCCGCTGCGCGAGAATTTTTTTACCTCCTCCACCGGTAGACGGCGTTCGCGATCGCGGAGGGAATCCTCTTGGAGAAATTCTGCGGCCAGTTCTTTGGCCACAGCGATCGCTTCTTGATCGTCTTGAATCAGATGGGCGGTCGGTTCCGTTGCAACATTTACTAACGTGGTCATGGTTACTACTCCTAGACTGTGAGATAGAGTGGCCTAGCTTTTAATACAGAGAGCGCGAGGACTGATATCTCGCCCTACGGGCCAAAACTTGCCGGTATTTCTGGATATCGCGGTTCATGGCGAAAATGGGAACGAGAGGGCCGAGCAAACAGACGATCGGGCCGATATACAAGAACCTCCAGCTGAATCCGTAGGAAGTAATGATCAGAGCCGAACCGATAATCCAACCGAAGGCTCCATAGAGTAAGGCATTGTTTTCCTGGCCCCCTTCTAGATTCCCCTCTTCTTCCTCCTCTTCCAGTCCATAGGTTGCCGAAGCGTAGGTCAACACGAGATACATTCCCCGCAGAAAGAAAATCGTGATGATAGCGGCAATAACACCGGCGATAATGGTGGTCGGGGAATAGGGATTTTGAGTTAGGGGACGACTAGGGAGACTTTGGGCGGGAACCGCTCCGGCATAGAAAACCGTGAGCATCGTGCCGCCCAGGAAATAGCCGAGCCGCTTCGCCCAAGTCCGCAAGGAGGGCGGTATCATCTGCAAGAGACTATTCATGATCGTGATTCTGTGAAAACTTATCGCAGCGCGACAGAAGAAGTGTCCGGTATCTCGGATAGATCCTGTGCCTGACGTAGTTGGGTGTAATCGAAGCGTCGGGAATTGGTCAAGGCAATCACAATTGGGACGATCGTGCTGACTGCGACTACCGTATAGGTACCGATCTCCTCGCCGAACTTGGCGAGGGCGAAAACCCCGGCAATCAGACCGATGATCGTCCAGGCGGTAAAGGCCGTGGCATTCATTCGCGACCAGACGATCGACAGTACCAGAGGCACGAGAACGGCGGCGCGGATGATGGAAGTCCCCAGTACCAGCGTCACCAGATCGATTCCCGATAGCACCACCGCCACCGAAATTCCCGCCGCTAAGACCATCGAAAACCGCGTCCAAGCGAAGAGGGAGCGATCGGAAATAGCGGGGAACAGGGGCTTGATCACATCCACCGCAGAAACCGAACTAACCGCCGCCAATGTGCCGTCACAGGTGGAATAGCAGGCCGACAGCACAATGATCACGAACAGGTAGATCACCCAATCGGGCAAACCTAAATGGGAAACCAAAAAAGGACCCAAGGCGGCGGGATCACCACCAAGATCCCGGGCCAGATCCACCTTGAGCGCGATGCCCACCAGCCCTACCACCCCTAGACAGAGGGCGACCACATAGTAGAGTCCCCCACCCCAGAAAAAGGTTTTGCCTAATTCCCGTTCTTTGATCCCCCAAGCCACCTGCCAGAATTCCTGTCCGGCGATCGTGGCAGTAATCAGTGCGAGGGCGAAGGTTAAGCCGAAATTCTGGAAGGCATCCGGTCGCGTCACCGAAAGAAGTTCGCCGCCCTGACTCTGTACGGTCTGCCACACGGCTTCCGCCCCTCCCACCTGGCCTAAGACCGCCGTGGTGACCAGGACAGAGGGAACCATAATCAGCAAACACATCAAGGTAGAAGTAGCCATGGATGCCCAGAGTCCCCCTAAACTGATGTACAGGAGAATGACGATCGAGGAGATGGTTGCGACTACCCCCTCCGGAAGACCGAAGATCGTGGCCACCATCAGGGATGCTCCCTTGAGATTCACCGTGACAATTTGGATCGCCCCGAAGAGGATACCAGCGACTACGACCACGCGAGCCAATTTTGCTCCCGCGTAACGAGCGGAGATAAACTCGCTGATGGTATAACCGTGGGGCATCAATCGCCGTAACTTTTTGGCAAAGGGAATCACGGCAATGACCGCCGCACCATTGGGGACGGTAAACCAAAATAAGCCCGATAATCCGTACTTAAAGGTGACCCCGATCGGCAGTAAAATCCCGATCACCCAAGTCCAGACGGAAAGCAAGCCGGCAATCCCGAATCCTAAACCCAGCTTGCGACCGGCAATCACAAAATCGTGGGTGTTTTTTACCAGTTTCCACTTAGCGTAGTAGGAAACAATCAACATAGCCAGACCTAACGCGATCAGGGTGACAATTCCCTCGATCGGTCCAAGGGGAGCCGCCTGAGCGAGACTAATCCCTTCCATTACGATTTTCTCCTTGTGTATTTCTTTCTTTCGCTTAAACCAGGGCGAACTCTTCTCTGGGGGAACGACGGGATTCCAGTTGCCGCACGAGCGGAATCACCTCGCGACCGAAGGCGGGTAAATCGTCCGTATAGTGCAGGAAACCACCGAGAATCAAATCGACCCCCACGGCGTGAAACTGCTGGATTTTTTCCGCTACCTGTTCTTTTGTGCCGATCAGTCCGGTACGGAATCCATCGTTGTACTGTACTAGATCTTCAAAGTTCGAGTTGGCCCACATTCCCACTTTTTCACTGGTGGCGGAACCCGCTTGTTTGACTGCTTCGCCAAATCCTTCCACGGCCTCTTTGTCGGCTTTGGCGATAATCTCCCGCAGTAACTCGTGGGCTTCTTTTTCGGTATCACGGACGAGGATAAAGGCGTTGAGACCGAACTTGATACTACGGCTGGCTTGACGGGCAAGGGCGGAAACTTCCTCGATCTGTTCGCGGACTCCCTCGATCGAGTTGCCGTTCATGAAATACCAGTCCGATACCCGACCGGCCATCTGTCGGGCGGCTTTGGAGTTACCCCCCTGAAAGATTTCGGGATGGGGATGATTATTAACGGGGCGGGGTTTGACCCAACCGCCGTTGATGCGATAAAAATCCCCTTTGAAGTGGAATTCGTCTTCTGTCCACAGTCCCTTGAGGATGCGAATGAATTCCTCGGAGCGTCGATAGCGTTCATCGTGATCGAGCCAAGGTTCACCATAGATGGTGAATTCACCCTTGAACCAGCCACTGACGATGTTGAGGGCGAAACGACCTTTGGAAATGAAATCGATCGTCGAGCCGATTTTGGCGACGACCCCGGGATGCCATAAACCGGGATGGACGGCGGCGATTAGGGTGATTTTCTTGGTTACGGGGGCTAGGGCGGCGACGGTGGCAAAGGCCTCTAGTTGATACTCCGCGCCGTAGCTGGCGATGAATCGGGCTTGGGCTAACGCGTACTCGAACCCGACTTCTTCGGCAGTCTGTGCCAGCCAAGCGTTGTAATCGTAGGTCCAATCGGTGTTTTGCGGGATTTTACTCACCACTAACCCGCCACTAACATTGGGAACCCAGTAAGCGAACTTAATATCTACCATGATTCGGTTACTCCGTGATGGAAACTATTGGTTCGACCGCTTCACCGTTCGCAAGAATCCAGTGTACACGGTCATTTCGGACGATCTCTTTCGTGTTCGTCTGGAGGAGCGATCCCGTTTTTGGCGATCGCCAAGCACCCTAACTCAAGTCTTTAGAATGCTGTTTCTAGCAAGATTCGAGTTACCTATATCGGGGTCAAAACTCGCTCTCTCTCAAGCCTGGAGCCGAGAACTACTGTAATTCGACCGAAATATAGTTGATTGCCTTTCAGTGTAATCACTACTCAAGGATGACGTCGTAGTTTGATACACCCCGATTGACTTTTTCTATGCCATTTTGGAATACGGTGCGTCTTCCAGGGGTACTCCAATCGAACCTCAATACCTGATATTCCAAATCGTGATAGACAAGAGGAATTTCGGTATAAGGAAAAATAACGCTTCTGGGGAAGGAACATGATAGAGTGATGGCTCCTAAAAAACACGTCTCCCTCGTGGGTATTGGAAAACACCTATGCCGCTTCAGTTTGGAATTTGGGCACCCGTTTGTGGTGGATGGTTGCGAGTGATTAACCCGGAGAGAAATTGGTCGATTTCCGATCTGGTCGAGTTGGCCGTTCAAGCCGATCGAGTGGGCTATGATTTCTACTACATTCCCGAACACTATCTCAATGCGGTACACGGGCCGGATCATGACGTAACTGACCCTTGGCTCACGGCTGGCGCGGTGAGTTTAGCGACCCAAGAGATTAAAATCGTCACGGCCGTACAACCGGGGTTTAAATTGCCCGCAGTGGTGGCCAAGCTAAGTGCCGCTCTCCAGAATCAACCCGGTGGAGGCCGGTTCGGTTTGAGCGGGATCGCGGGGTGGTGGCAACTAGAAGTGGAAAGCTACGGTGATGTTTGGCTCTCCCACGGCGATCGCTACGCTAGATTAGAAGAATATCTTCAGATTATTCGGGGATTATGGACGACTGCCGATTTTAATTATCGGGGCAAATATTACACGATCACCCAGGGCATTTTAGCCGAGCGACCGACACCGCTTCCTCTCGTTTTTATTGCGGGGGAATCGGAACGAGCGATCGATCTAGCGGCTCGTTTGGGGGATTATCTTTTTATTAATGCGGATGATGTGGAAAAAACGGCCGCGCTGGTGGAGAAGGTAAAACGATGGGCGAGCGATCGCTATCAACGGCAGATTCAAGTAGCGATGAGCGCTTTCGCCATTGTCCGCCCTACCAGGGTCGAAGCCGAGTCCAGACTAGACAAGATTTATCGCTCTGCCGACACTCGAAAAATTCGTTATTTCCAACAACAAATCGATGCCAATGCAGTAGCCCACAATAAACTAGATATCGGTCAAACGATCGAGGCAAATCTTGGCCTCTCGGCTCGATTTGTCGGTGATCCACAGACGGTGATCCGTCGCTTGAGAGACTACGAATCTATCGGAGTTGACCTGATTATCTTCAAGTTTGAATCCACCCGGGAAGATGCTCTCTATTTTCATCAACAGGTGATCGATCGATACTCACACCCCTATCCTTTAATTTCTCGGTGAATTATGAGTCGAATTACCTCGGAAGACATTACCCTAAATCACCTGAAAATTCTCAAGACGGTCGATGATTCTGGTAGCTTTTCTAAAGCGGCCTATCAATTGGGCTATAGTCAATCATTAATTAGCAAAAAAGTCAAGCAATTAGAGGATTATTTTGGAGTATTGCTGGTTAATCGCTCCCCTGGCTCGATCAAACTAACCAATCAGGGTAGAAAGCTAATTTCTGAAACCTTTCAGGTGATAGAAACCGTGGAAACCCTTCAACGAGAGTTTCAGCTGACCTTAAGTGCCGACGGAGAAGACTTAATTCTCGGTGCTACCCCTTTAATTTTAGAAGTCTGGTTAAAACATTACTGGCGACGATTTCGGCTTTGCTTTCCAAGTCGAAATATTCAAGAGATTTCCCTATCCGCTCAAGGTTTATTGGCCGAATCCTCGCCCAAAAACCTTGATATTCTGCTCAACAGTTTCTCCGCTTATAAAGATAAACATCATTGTACTAGACTAACTACCCACCGCTTCCAACTTATTTCTTTCGGTAAGAATGATCTATTTCCTAGCAAAAAATTGATTAAAATCTCAGATATAAACCCAACTGACTTGGTTCTTTTAGATGAAATTTATCAAGAGCTTTGTAAAAATCAAGTTGTATTAAACTATCTAAGGGATGTACGAATCATTGAAAGTTATCAAGAACTTCTCGATTCTGTGCAAAAAAGCCATAAATCAACTATCCTGCCTGATTTTTGCCAATTTAATTCCCTCTTGAATTATCCAGCATCGATAATACCTATACAGGATGTCAACGAATATGGAGTCTATCTGCACGTCCCTCATTTTAGCGAGCTATTAATATTAGGAGAAAGTTTGGTTAGAAGTTTTCGCCTCGATCAGGATGATTTAGCCATTTCCCCGCAACCGAATCTTATTTTTGCCAGCGATACTTTGCCAACGGAAAATATACTCAGAGTTGGAATTCAACGGGATTCGATCGGACAGTTTATCGCCAGCTATGGAGTTAAATATGTTTTCGATCTACAGCGAGAGTCCAACGAAAAACCAATTTTTCAGAAAAATATCGAGATCGATCGAAATTTTACCTTACAGATCGTTGAATTCGCTTGTGGTGAACAAATGAATCAACAAATGAAAAGAGGAGATTTAGATATTTGTATTTTAGACGATATTTCTCTTTTAAACAATGGTACTATGTTTTTTAACAATCTCAGTTTCGGTTCTAAACTAATCGGGATTGCCTCTTATAATATTTTCGGTGAAGATCTGAGGATTCTGCTTCCTAAAGACTCTCCAATCGCCACCGTCCCAGAACTAAGAGGCAAGCGTATTTCTACCTTATTTGGTTCCAACGCGCATCGATTTATTATCACTCTTTTTAACCTGTACGGACTGGAGATTAGTCGAGATTGTCACTTGGTTAATGAAGATCCACATACGGCAAGTATGAGCTTTAGAAAAAAGCAAATAGATGCCTATGTATGTTGTGATACTTTTACTTCTATTTTTCAAGAATACGTTTCAGCCAAAAAATTACCCCTAGAGCAAAATTTCGGTTTAAGAATTCCTTCCCTTAGAGGCATTGTTTGTCGATCGCGGTTTCTCAAAGAAAACCCCAAACTTGTTATCGCTTACCTACACGACTTGGTAATCGCCAATCATTGGTTTCATTCAGATTCCGCAAGAGCGATCAAGTTGTTAAACGATGTAACATGGGTTTGTCCTGATCGGGTATTTCAGTTCTTCGCTCCTGCCTCTGGAAACCACACCGATCCCACCCTAAAACCCCAATGGTCTTGGCTATTAAAAACCCTCAATCGTAGGTTAGATGGACAATACGGTATCTCATTATTTGACGTAGATTTTTGGATGGACGATTATTTTTTACGGCTAGTCTATAATTTACTCGAACTAGATTACCATTTCCATCAGATTTCTTTTTCGAGCCAACTCTCTAATGGTTATTTTCCAGAGGAAAAATTTAATCGGTACGCTCAAGTTTTATAAAAGTTTTTGATATACTTTATCCCCATTTATACCCGTCAAATTCCGAGCAAATGGTAACAAAAATTTTCCTCCAGATGATACTTTTTTAAAGACAATATTTTGATAGAATTAATGTGTTATTATTTCTACACGAAGGATACCGACCATGCAATTACTCTGGTTTATCCCGACCCACGGCGACGGACGTTATCTGGGAACGGCGATCGGCGGGAGAAGCGTTACTTTCGCATATATGTTGCAGATTGCGCGTGCCGTAGACGATTTAGGCTACACGGGTGCGCTTTTACCGACCGGGCGTTCCTGCGAGGACGCGTGGATCGTCGCTTCCACCCTCGTCACGCACACGCGACAGATGCGCTTTCTCGTGGCGGTGCGGCCGGGGTTAGTTTCTCCTGGGGTGGCGGCGAGAATGGCGGCCACTTTTGATCGCCTTTCCGAGGGGCGCTTACTAATTAACGTCGTCACGGGAGGCGATCCAGTGGAATTGGCGGGAGATGGCGTACATTTAAACCATGATGATCGCTACCGTCTAACCGATGAATTTCTAACGGTGTGGCGACAACTATTATCGAAACCGAACACGGACTTTCAAGGCGATTACCTGCGGATCGAGGGAGGAAAAGTCCTGTTTCCCCCCGTACAGAAGCCCCACCCACCCCTTTGGTTCGGTGGCTCCTCGCCCATCGCCCACGAGATCGCCGCTAAACACGTCGATGTCTATCTAACCTGGGGCGAACCCCCGTCCGCGGTGGCCGAAAAAATCATCACCGTGCGCCGTTTAGCCGAGGCCCGCGGTCGGACACTCCGATTCGGCATTCGTTTACACGTTATCGTCAGGGAAACGGCCAGCGAAGCGTGGGAGACGGCGGAGACATTGATCCGCTATGTAGACGAGGAAGCGATCGCCACCGCCCAAAACGCCTACGCGCGCATGGACTCGGAAGGGCAACGGCGGATGAGTCAATTGCACAACGGCAGTCGCGCCGCCTTGGAAATTAGCCCAAATCTCTGGGCTGGGGTGGGTTTGGTACGCGGGGGAGCGGGAACCGCTCTCGTGGGGGATGCGGATACGGTAGCGCGCCGTCTGCTCGAATACCGAGATCTCGGTATCGAGACGTTTATTCTCTCCGGTTATCCCCATCTAGAGGAAGCCTACCGGGCTGCCGAACTGTTGTTTCCCCGTTTACCAGTAGAGAGCGCGCCGATCCGACCCCAACCCGTTCAGGTTCTCGCTCCTTTCGGCGAGATCGTTGCCCATATCTAATTTCCGCTAGTGTTCTAAATCTGTGAAATAAGTAATAATGGTTGGTTCTTCGGCACTTATTATGCAGACTTATGCAGACGGGGTGATTATGATTCTGAAACTCTTGATGGATAAGACTTGTAAGATTCACAAACCGTCTCCAGTATAGTATCTACCGAAGAGCCGTAATTTTTTTGTCCTTTGACTAGAGCGATTTCATCAATTCCTAGTCTTTTTAATTTCGATAAATCTGGCTCTGTAATTTCTTCGGCGATGTCCTCTAGCATTCTTTGAATCTCTTCTTCCATTACGTCATTTCTTCGGCTAACATTTAAAATATCTCCTTCTTTTAATTGTTCGAGTATATTCTCGGCTAGTCTTTTCGTATAGCTGAACTTCCCCCATACATATATACCATAATAGCCGAAAACCCTTATCTATCAATGGATACACCCATTAACTTTTCTTAATGTACCCATGTAATTTGTAACATTTCTTAATGGACAAGAATTCTCTCCATTTGCTAGAATGATAGCCATGTATATAGAAAAAGTTCCTAACCGTAATTCCCCCCCCGCCGTTCTTCTTCGAGAGTCCTACCGAGAAGGAGAACAAGTCAAAAAAAGAACCCTTGCCAATCTCTCAAAATTACCCGATGATATTATCGACAATCTGAAACTGGCTCTTAAAGGGGCAACACTGTCCATGAATGAAGGCATTCCCAATCATTTTGAAGTGATTAGAAGTCTTCCTCATGGTCATGTGATGGCTATTTTAGAGACGATTAAAAAATTAGGTTTAGATAAAATAATCAGTGAAAAATCCTCACGAATCAGAAACTTAGTAGTGGGAGCATCTCACTTACGCGATAAGTAATTATACTTAGCCTAAAAGCCACTCTTAATCGTGTCTTGGAACGAAATAGAGGCTTTTAAAGACTGCGTACATGGAGAATTAAAACAAGAATTACCCTCGAAAAGCCTATTTTTCCACTAAGTATTTATGCTCATTGCAAAGGTGAGATGCTCCCCTTAGTAGCTTAGTAGTGGCGATGATTGTGGCAAGAATCATCAATCCTAAATCAAAACTAGCCACAGCGAGAGGGTTTAATAGTGAGACTTGTAGTCAGAGTTTAGGACAATTGTTAGACTTAGAGAAAGCCGATGAAGACGAATTATATAACGCCTTAGATTGGTTATTAGAAAAACAAGATAAAATTGAGAAGCACCTAGCACTTAAACACTTAGAATCAGGAACATTAGTCTTGTATGATGTCACTTCTACCTACCTAGAAGGAAATGGTTGTGAACTGGGAAAATATGGTGATAATCGAGATAAAAAGAAAGGGAAAATTCAGATAGTTTTTGGTCTGCTCTGTTCAGCCAAGGGTTGTCCGATAGCGGTAGAAGTATTTGAAGGAAACACCTCAGACGGTGCTACTTTAAGCGGACAAATTGAGAAAGTCAGAAAGGGTTGGGGGATTGAGAATGTGGTCTGGGTAAGCGATAGAGGAATTTTCACCAACTCGAAAATCAAGGAATTAGTAAAACCGCTAGAAGGATTAGACTATATTACTGGTTTAACTAAGCCTCAAATTCGGAAACTGGCTGAGGTAGAAGTGATTCAATTAGGATTATTTGAGCAGGTAAACTTGGTGGAATTTGAGAGTGAAGATTATCCCGATGAAAGATTAATTGCTTGTCGGAATCCCTTCATTGCCCAGAAAAATCAACTACAAAGAGAGGCATTATTAGAAGCGGTAGAGAAGGAACTAGATTTGATTGTTCAGGCGACTCAAAGGGAGAAAAGAGCTTTAAAGGGTCAAGATAAGATAGCTTTGAGAGTGGGCAAGATTCTTCATCAGTTTAAGGTCAATAAATACTATAACCTAGAGATAACAGAAGAAGGCTTTTCTTATCAGCGTAAGCTGGAATTAATCGCTCAAGAAACGGCCTTGGATGGTGTGTATGTGTTAAGAACTTCTCTGGAGTCAACTTTGATGGATGCATCGACGACGGTTAAAGCTTATAAAAGTTTGTCTCAAGTGGAGGAGGCATTTCGCTGTTATAAGTCAATTGATTTAAAGGTACGTCCTATCTATCATTATAAGGGTGATAGAGTCAAGGCTCATATCTTTTTATGTATGTTGGCTTATTATGTGGAATGGCATTTAAAACAGTCTTTGGCTCCTTTGTTATTTGAGGATGAAGAAATTGATGATGGTTCTCTGAATGTGATTAAAGCCAATCGGAGTGAATCCGCTCAGTCTAAAGAGAGAAAAAAACGGAATCAAGAGAACCTCCCTGTGCATAGTTTTCGGACTTTGTTGGAAGACCTGGGGACAATTTGCTTGAATACAGTGGAATGTACGATTAGGGAGGGAAGTTATCGTTTTTCTAAGATAACTCGACCGACCCAACTGCAACAAAAAGCGTTAGATTTATTGGGAGTTTCCCTGATTTGTACCCAGTAACGGGGCGGCGGAAATTCTCTTAATCCCTTCTACAGCATAGGTTATGGCTTTTTGTCAACGGGGAAGTCCAGTAATATAGTCTCTGAAACGCTGATAATTGCGTTCAATATTCTTAATAACTACGGCGGCTTCAGGATTGGTCTGGTACATTCTCCACTAAGGAATTAGCTGTGCCAGACAAATAAAGCAACCGCCGTAATCGATACTGAATTGTAAAAAAATTCAGTATAATTTGTTACACTTCCAAGGCCACTCAGATCAGCAAGAAATTGCTGCTGACCAGGTTGGGGAAGACCGCGTTGGCCGACGCCACATCCGAGGGAAAAGCTGGATTGAAGCGGTTCAGGTTGGCGATCTGCGTGACCGCGAGAACGCCAGTGCCGTCGGGATCAAAGAACAGATCACCGTTGGAGAGGTTGTAGATGAAGCGCTGGCTCGCCGTGGTGGCCACCGTCGCCCCGGCCTCCGCCCGCAGCTGGGCTGCGGTAAGGGTGGAGCCGCTCAGTCCTGCGTAGACGTTCTTGTCGAAGACCAGTTTGTCCAGAGTGGAGTTGAAGTCCCGCAGTTGATCCACCCCATTAAGACCTGGGGCCTCGTTGAAGGTGAAGAGATCGTTTCCTCCCCCCCCTGTGATGATGTCGTTCCCCTGGCCGCCGATGAGGGTGTCGTTACCCGCCTGTCCCTTCACCTGGTCGTTGCCCAGCCCACCGGAGACCAGGTCGTTGCCATTGCCGCCGTTGAGATCATCGATGCCATCCTCACCGAAGAGGCTGTCGTTGCCCTCTCCGCCATACATATCGTCGTTGCCAGTGCCGCCATAAATCTGATCGTTGCCGGCATCCCCACGCAACATGTCAAAGCCGTTTTCACCGTAGATGGTGTCATGTCCTTCACCGCCATCGGCAAAGTCATTGTCATCGCCGGCCCAGAAGGTGTCCGCGCCTCCATCGCCCCACATGCAGTCATCCCCAGCCAAGCCCTTGAATTGATCGGAGCCGTTGGTGCCGCCAAAGAGCTCACTGGCCTTGCCCTCCCCGTTGGGACTGAACACACCGCGGGCATCAAGGTAGTTGCCACCATTGCCGACAAGCACCCCATTCACATAGCCAGCCCTGCCCACCAGCCGTTGAGTTCCGGTGACATCCACCACCGTCTGAGTGGCCCCAAGCAATAAAGCTTCAGAAGAATAGGTGTTGAAGCTTTGCAGGGATCGCTCATAATCAGCATCATTCACCGCAAAGATCTTGTGGTAGAGATGCTTCACTCCCGTGGCAGCCATCACCATGTCGGCCACCGTCTTGCCCTTGATTTCCTCCACCAGATCCGTGGCAGCCAGCTTGCTCAGGTAGTAGGTTTCATCACCCCGCTGCAGTTGCTGCATCTGGTAGGCATAGATGAAATCATGGGTGGGGCCAAGCATACCGCCGGGGGTTTTGGCCTCTGCCAATCCCCCCAGCCAGAGGGAGATATTTTGGAAGTCCTGGTTGCCGCTGGGCGTGTTCACCGGCGCTGAGGGATTGAGGGCATCGGAGCTGCTGCCGCTGTAGAGCAGGCCCATGAAGGCGTCATCCCCCATGGCCAAATCCGCCGCAGCGGAGAGGGCCGCGGCGTAGGTGGCTGCCGCGCCTGGAGCCGAACTGGCTTGCAGTTGATTCCAATAGGAGAGATTGGCATTGCCCGAATAGCCACTGAGGATGGCATCGCGGGCGTAGGCCATGATGAACGTCTTCAAAGATTCGGGATGAAGCAGATGGGCTCCAAAATCCTTCCAGCTGATATAGGGCCGCAGGTTGGCCTCCAGGGATGCCAGGTTGGCGTCAATGGCATTGTTGGCCTGCACCAACCCGGTGGTGCCCCCTGGAGAGGTACGCACGTCACGAAGGTAGGTTTGAATCTGGCGACGGGCTTCATTGAGGGAGGTGATGCCGGTATCCAGGCCGCGGGCGATGTTGAGGGCACCCAGATCCAAGGGCAGGCCCACCAGGGCGTTTTGAAGGGTGTTGGTGATGAATTCATCGGTGGCGTTGCCCACCTGCTGGCTCATCCCTGCGGCGATCTGCCCTGCTGTGTGGCGCGTGTAGATCTGGGGGGCGAGAAAGGCCTGCAGCAGCGGGATGTCCATCTGCCCGCCGGGGTTAGCCAGGCCCGTTTGCTGGTTCACCGAGGTGAGGGCCACGGTTTCGGTGAGCTGGGAATGGCCGAAGCGAAAGGCGCTGGAGGCGAATTCCGCCAAGATGCTGGCATTGAAGCCGGCGTTGTTGTTGTTGCCCGCATTGGCACCTGCGAATGCACCCAGGTTGGGGGTAATGCGCCGCGCGTACTCCTGCAACACATGGTGTTGGTAGAAGTTTTCATTGGCCAGCTTGGCCATTTCAAACAGCTCTTGTCCGGAAAGGGCCTGGTTATTACCATTGTTTCCGGCATTTTGGGCCAGATTGGCCTCGATCTGAGACAGGATATTGTTGTGGGTGGTGACAAAGATCTCATGCATTGCCGTGAGACCAATATTTTCATTCAGGCGCCCATCTCCGCCCACAGCGTGTTCATTCAGCCGAGAGGGATCCTTCAGATCACCGTTGGCTTTGAAGGGATCGCTACCAGCAGGCTGGGGAGATCCTTTCCAGTCACGGGCCAGATCGATCAGAAACGCTGAACCCGCCTTGGCCAGCACCTGATTGGACGTGACATCCGCCGTATCAAAGACGTAGCTCTTCTGCCCCGACACCTTGTCGAGTACCACAAAGGCATAGCGGCCTGCATTGGGCTGGCCCTGGGGGATGATCTCCACTAGGGGTACAGACAGCACATCGCGATCACGCAAGGTCAGGCCAATGCGCTCGGCATTCTTTTTCAGGTCAAACCAGCGGGCGGTGGAGTTTTGCGGATCTGCGAGCAGCCGGCCCGTCAGTTCACCATTGCCCTTGTATTCCCGCATGAAAATGGCATGGCTCTCCACCGAGCCATAGACCTGGTTGAGATCAAAAAAGGCGGAGGTCTGGTTGAAGCTCTCGCCATTGCGTGGGGTGAGCTTCAGCACGCTCTGGCTGCTGCCGTTGGTGGTGGTGGAGGCAACCACGCCGGTGAAGGCCGCCTTGCTGTTGATGGTGGTCACTATATCGTTGAGGGTGGCACCCGCACTGATCACGATCAGCTGCTCATTGAGTACCAAGGTCCCCCCACTGGTGCCAGTGAAGCTGGTGCCGATGGCGGCGTTCTCATTGTCCACATCCCATTGGCTGGGGCGGCTGTAGCCCGCTAGGCCTAGCTCCGCCACCAGGGCATCGCGGCTGCCCTCGCCGATCTCCACCTGCACGGTGTTGGTGCGGGAGAGAGCCATGAAGTTGGTGGGCGAGCCAGGGGTGTAAAGGCTGTCTCCGGGGAGCAGGGGGATCAGCAGGCTGCCATCCTTACCCTTGGCGAGAAAATCCATGCCGTGGTCGTTGTATTGGCCAAACAGGGCGAAAAAGCCTGAATTCGGCAGGGGATTCCCAGTATTGGAGCCATTCACCCCATTGCCACCGGTGAGAATGGTTTCATGGCGGGTGTTGTTTTTCTGGCTCACCCGCTTGCCAGCCTGGGTGCCAGCCTGGGTCCACTCCCTGGCGTAGGGATCATCCAACACCTGCAGCGCTGTCTTGCCGCTTTGATTGGAAACCAGATTGCTGATCAGCCTGGGGCTGGCATCGAAGATGTGGGGATTGCTGGGATTGGCAGAGCCGCGAAGGCTGTAATCAAGCGTATAGTTTTGGTCGTAGACGACTGCTCCTGTCTGGAAGTTGATCGTGAAACCACCCGTGGCTTGCGTGAAGCTCTGGCTGGTGAGACGGCGAAACAGTGTGCCTGTCGCCCCGGCCATGAATTTCGGATCTGTGGTGGACAAGGGGTAGGGTGCCGAGATGGGGGTGATGCCGCCACCCACCTGGTAACGCAATTGATCCGTGCCATCGACAAAGCGGATGCCGCTGGTGGCCCTGGCACCCGTCACACCCGGACTGAAGCCAGGCAGAACGGCGAGACGGGGATCGTTGTTCCACTCCTTGTAGACGCGATATTGATAACGGAGAAAAAACAGATCGTCGATTGTGAACGTGTCAATCACCGAATCGAAATTGGGATTTGGCATGATTTGGTAGTGTGCAATACTTTTCCTACATTCATTATGGCACACTGAGGTACAGCCGACATCCATTTGACGCTCCCATCGCTAAAAGCGAGGGATTCCCTGTTCATCCAGTTACCTTATTTATTAGGCTTTCACCTAATAGACAGTGGGTAGTCTGTCCGAGGGCTTGAATTTCTGTCCGCCCGACAGTATTTGCTTTATTGAGAATGTTTATAGCGGCGTTTTCATCCCTGTCCAAGACACACCCACAAGAACAAACATGAGTTCTTACAGATAATGTTTTCTTGACAATATTGCCACAATCAGAACATTGTTGGCTAGTATATCGTGGATTTACCGCTACCACAAACTTCCCGTGTATTTTTCCAAAGTAGCCTAGCCAATCGGTGAACATTGACCAACTTGCATCTGAAATAGATTTAGCAAGCTTAGGATTTTTCACCATATTAGATACCTTCAAGTCCTCATAGACTACCAAATCGTTAGATTGGATTAACGCTTTTGCTGTCTTGACGGCAAAATCTTGGCGTTGTCTAGAAACTTTTAGATGAAGGCGAGCTACTTTAGATTTCTGCTTTAACCTTTTTTGGCTTCCCTTTTTCTTTTTTGAGAGTTTACGTTGAGCCTTTTTTAGTCTTTTTTCCGACTTACAAAGAAACCGTGGGTTATCAATTTTATCCCCATTAGAGTCAGTCAAGAAATGGTTTAAGCCTAAATCAATCCCTACTTCTTTTCCTGTAGAGTCAAGTGGTTCTTTTCTCTCAATGTCTAAGACAAATTGACAATAAAAGCCATCTGCTCGTCTAATAAGCCTGACTCTCTTGATTGTGGTTTTGTCTAAGAGTTGACGGTTAAAAGTGCCGATTAGCTTTAATTTTCCTATCCCTGTTTTATCCGTGATGTGGATAAACTTATTAGACCTCTTGCATAATTTTTTTATGGTATAATATAAGGTTTTGCTTTTTTCTCAATTCTTAGATTGAAGTGGAAAAAAGAATAAAATGTGATCTTAGGTCAGGAAATCATCTATAATTTTGCTATGTTTATTAGCAAAATTATGGATTATCAAAACTGATCAGATGAACAATTCAAACGCCGTTTCGGTGTGTATAAACAAACCTATAGAAAGATGGTAGAATCAGTAAAAAGTGTTGAAGCCGACTCTAATTCACCATCTAAAAGGGGACCGAAACCTAAACTATCTATAGAAGAACAAGTTTTAGTAACGTTAGAATATTGGCGAGAATATAGAACATATTTTCACATTGGTACAAGCTGGGAACTATCAGAATCAACTATATGTCGGATTGTAAATAAGACGGAAAAAATGCTTTTACAATCGGGAAACTTCCGTTTAAAAGGAAAAAAAGCTCTACTAAATCAAGCAGAGATACCGGTCGTAACGGTAATGGATGTAACGGAAACTCCCATTGAACACCCCAAAAAGAAACAGAAAGATTTTTTGGGGGGTAAAAGAGGTTATCATACTTTAAAATCCCAATTAGTAGCTGATCAAAATACCGAGGAAATTATCTGTGTCTTTTGTGGGAAAGGCAGAGGTCATGATTTTAGTTTATTTAAAAAAAGTCGAGTTCGTTTTCATCCTTTAACTACCAGCATAGAAGACAGTGGTTATCAGGGAATAGCTGCATACCATAGTAATAGTTATACACCGAAAAAGAAACCGAAAAATGGAAAATTAACAGACTTAGAAAAGGAGTATAACAAGGCTTTGTCCAAAGAAAGAATTATCATTGAACCTATAAATAGGAAACTCAAAATCTTTAAAATCTTATCCTGTAAATATCGGAATCGTCGTCGAAGATATAGTTTAAGAGTTAACTTGTTGGCGGCTATTTATAACTGTGAGTTAGGGATAGGTATAGCAGCTTCTTAAAAGTTGCCTAAAGATTAATCAAGTCAAGGAGAATTTATTCTCAATTATAAAAATTGAGATAGTTTGTGCCGCTTAAATAAAGAGGTTTTGATAACCAAATTAAAGCAGCTCTAAAGAGTTTTGAGTTAAAAGTTAAACTTCAAGTTTTCATTCAGGACGAATGTACTGATTAACTAATTTTTTTTGGGAAAATTAGTTAACCCATCATTACAACATATAATTAATTTGCAAGAGTTCTATTGATTATTTTATCTAAACCCAATTTTTTAATCGTCTCTAAAATAGCCATCACATGACCATGAGGAAGACTTCTAATCACTTCAAAATGATTGGGAATGCCTTCAGTCATTGACAGTGTTGCTCCTTTAAGAGCCAGTTTCAGATTGTCAATAATATCATCGGGTAATTTTGAGAGATTGGCAAGGGTTCTTTTTTTGACTTGTTCTCCTTCTCGGTAGGACTCTCGAAGAAGAACAGCGGGGGGGGAATTACGGTTAGGAACTTTTTCTATATACATGACCACTATTTTAGCAAATGGAGAGAATTCTTGTCCATTAAGAAATATTACAAATTACATGGGTATATTAATAAAAGTTAATGGGTGTATCCATTGATAGATAAGGGTTTTCGGCTGTTATGGTATATATGTATGGGGGAAGTTCAGATATATCAAGGAAAATCATAAATCGAGGTTAACCGTTTGTCCCGTAATGGTTTGAGCCTTTTTTGCTGACCGAAAACGCCTAAGTCCCATTATGTGGACTTCGGTGGAATTATAGAGGAAGAAGGCACATTCTGTGGCTATACCATTCCGACCCGTCTGCGGATTGGATGGTACTTTGGCACTGAGCGGTTTGAGTCAGAGGGTGAGTTTTTCCGAGTCACGATTGTTGACATCCTCACCGCCGTAAACGGACGGTGATTCCCAAACCTCACGATTTGGGTTTCTGCTTCTTTCCCGAAGGATTTTTCGCACCTGCCTTAACAGATTTACTCTGTTCTGGTCTTATGGTCGCTCTACAGACTGACACCGCAAGCCCTGCGGCCAAAATATTTTTACTAGCGTTAATATCTCGGTCATGGTGTGTTCCACAGATTGGACAGTCCCACTGTCGAATATTTAACGGCATTTTCAAGGGCAATATACCCGCAATTACTACACCTTTTAGAGCTAGGAAACCATCTATCTATTTCGATGTAGTTTCTCCCATACCAACGGCATTTATAGGCTAATTGTCGAGTGATTTCTCCCCAACTAACGTCAGATATTGCCTGAGATAATTTCGGGTTTTTGACCATATTCTTGACGGCTAAGTTCTCAACCACAATCGTTTGGTTTTCACGGACTAATTGAGTGGTTAGCTTGTGTAAATGGTCTTTTCTGTTATCAGTAATTTGGGCGTGAATCTTGGCTACTTTGATTCTCGCTTTTTCCCGATTTTTTGAGCCTTTCTGTTTTCGAGAAAGACTTTTTGGGTCCTTTCGCAGTCTCCGATAATGCTTTTTAAAGTGCTTAGGATTAGATACTTTATCGCCATTGCTGGTAATTACTAGGCTACTAATTCCTAAGTCAATTCCGATGGCTTTATCTGTTACTGGTAATGGCTTAATCGTTGGGTCATCAAATCTAATTGAAATATGCCAACGTCCTGAGGGATGTAATCTGACTGTTACTGTGCTTGGTTCACAGCTTTCTGGTATTTTTCTTGACCATCGAATAGGTAAAGGTTCTGTGCATTTGGCTAAATAGATTTGTTTGTCTTTAAATTTAAAAGCAGACTTGGTAAATTCGGCACTTCCTCCCTGATGTTTTTTCTTAAAGTTAGGATACTTAGTCCGACCAGCAAAGAAATTAGTAAAAGCTGTTTGTAAATGTCTTAACCCTTGTTGTAAAGGTACACAGCTTACCTCGTTGAGAAAGTCTAATTCTTCTTGTTTTTTCCACTCGGTTAGCATTGAAGAAGCTTGAGCGTAGCCTACTCTTTCTTGTCTTTCATACCAAGCTTGTGTTCGTTCGTGGAGAGCTTTGTTGTAAACTAATCTTACACAGCCCAATGTGCGCCGCAATAGCGACTCTTGTGTTGGTGTGGGGTAAAATCGGTAAGAATAGGCTTTTTCCATGTCTCACATTTTAGCGTATATCGTGTAAATGCGCTAGTATTTAACAGCAAAGCCGCCGTAAAACGGCGGGGTTTCAGACCCAAAATTTCCGATGATGCAATCTATCGGTAGAACGATCGGACATCAATAAAGAAATTACAGCCAACTTTGTAGAATGAAGTACAGCCAAAGTAAGGAGGGACTACGGGTGTGTGGCAAGTGATATGGAATACTGTGCTATCGGAATTCTCCGAGATCACCGATGTGGCTCAAATTATCCGCATCATTTTACGCTTCCTGCTTGCGGCGATCCTTGGTGGTCTACTGGGGTACGATCGGGAGATCAAGGGCAAGGCGGCAGGGTTGCGAACGCATATGCTGGTTTCTTTCGGGGCAGCACTCTTCGTCCTCATTCCTCAACAATCTGGGGCATCGATCGCAGATTTAACTCGTGTGTTGCAGGGCTTGATCGCTGGGGTGGGATTCCTTGGGGCCGGATCGATCATTATAGGAAGGCACCAAGAGGAGGCTAAGGGGATGACCACGGCGGCGGGCATATGGCTAACGGCGGCCATCGGCGTAGCGGCTGGGATGGGGCGAGAAGCGACGGCCATTCTCAGCACTCTCTTAGCCTTGGGAATCTTATCCTTAATTCCCAAGGTCGAACGGTTGTTTGAACGCCGTGGAAGGGGGAGTTAAACGGGGTCGGAGTATTCGGGCGGATAGGGGTTGAAGATGTACAAGTACTTCATACCCGCGTTAAACTGCATATCTTGCCCCATGCCGTTGGAGCCCAAAGATGATCAAAATTTCCGTTGATTCACAGGTGTCGTTTTCTCGATCCTTGGTTTATGCCACCTATCGGGACAAGCTGATGGAGTTGGGGCCGTATCTGCCCAATGTGCGATCGCTGCAACTCAAGTCTCGCCAGGAAGCGGAGCGACTGGTGCGACTGGTGCTGGAGTGGCATGGGGGTGGGGACATCCCAGCCGCTGCTCGGGCACTTTTGAGTGAAGAACTGTTCACTTGGACGGAATACGATATCTGGGACAACAATGAGTTTACTGTGGACTGGCAAATTGAAACCCATGCCTACCGAGAGGCGGTGTTTTGCGCTGGCAAGAACCGCTTTCTGGATCGAGGCAATTGCACATTGGTGGAAAGCCGAGGCGAAGTGAGGATTGACCTCAGCGCAGTTCACAGTGTGCCACCCTTCTTGCTCAGTCGCTTAGTTCACCTAGTCGAAGAGCTTCTGGCCAAAAAGATTGAACCGAATCTGGTGCAGATGGGACAGAGTGTGCGGAAGTATCTGGAGCAAACGCAGAAAACCCAGTAACGCCAGGAAAGGGATAGACTATGGGGTAGCGATCTGGAAGTAGTGGTGAGTCGAATTGCTTATTTAGGGTTTGCTGAAAAAGTTTGTTGGTGGGGTTAGGAGTCGGTCGTCGGTCGTCAGTAGCCGGTCGTTTCAGGCTTTGTTGCCCTCTTTTTTTTGTACCGGTTTATGTACTACAAGAAGGATAATGCAAGGTTTTTGAATGTCCCAATCCTATTTTCGCAGCATGAACATCGGATTTTAACAGGTCAAAAGCCTTATTTTAAAAGGGTTTTACCATTATTCAGCAAGCCCTATTTAGCGGGACTCAAACGATAACAAAAGATAACTGAGGGTATAATGCTTGGCAGATCAGCGCTTCACAATGCTAATACATAATCAGCGCCTTGCTCAATAATTGTAGAGGCAATTTCCGTTTGACATCCCATGGCATCAATACTTACTAAACAACCTCGAATTTCTCAAATCTTCAATAATTCAGGAATAGCAGTAATCTCATTGGATTTTTCAGCGACTTTTCGTTGACCAAGTACCAAATGATTAGTGGCTGACCAGACACTTACCATAGGAATTAAACTGCGGTTATTTCCTCGTTCTTTTGCCCCTCGTCAGGTTTTCCCGTCCACATTTAAGAGTTCTCCATTGGTCACCTGATGAACTGCTTGCATCCAACTAATAAAGCATGACTGGAGTTCTTCTGATTTTAAACGGGCAAATAATCGGATCAATGTATCATGAGAGGGAATCCCATTAGGCAGAGCTAGAAAAGTTTTTAGCCATTCATATTTGGTTATACCATAGGCAGCAACTGCTTCCCAGTTGTTCGCCCCACAAATGGTTGCACAGATAGTAATCACAATAATATCTATCAGCAAATGCTCAATGTTGTGTAACGCTCTAGGGTCTTTTAGAGTGCGTGTTTTTCAATCAGGGCTGTTGGTGATGAACATTTGTCCGTTAACATTGTTTTGTGCGAACCTGTAAACAGATAGTTAATATTCTGTATACTAACTTGAAAAATTTAATATTTATCTCCTAATTGCTATTACATGAGGATATCTTGTAGATTTATTGCGTATCTTCAAGAATTGTGTGCGATTGCCCTGGCCACCTAACGAGCATATATAAACGAGCATATATAATAATGAAGAGAATAAAATGCTTGACGAAACTCATTAGATCGGAGAAAGGAGGTCAGTCATGGATCTGGTACAGTTTGTGGTAGTTATCATCGTGGTTGGGGTTCTATTGTGGCTCGTGAACAACTACATTCCGATGGACAGCAAGATCAAGCAAATCCTGAACATTGTGGTTGTCATCGCCCTCGTTTTGTGGATTCTTAAGGTGTTCGGATTGCTGAGTTTTCTCAAGGGAATTCGTATCGGTAGGTGAGTGATGTTCTAGACGGAAGGAAAGGTTGAATTATTATGGATCTGATGTCCATCACACTGGTGGTGCGCTGGCTAATAGGCTGGGGATTGATGTGGCGGTTGCCGCGACTTCCAGACCTTTCAGTCGTCGGTTCGCCTAAAGTCTCGGTCTTGATTCCGGCGAGGAATGAAGAGAGTACCCTCCCTAATTTGCTAACAGCCTTAAAGCAGCAAACATTCAAGCCCTACGAAATCATTGTCATCGATGACCAGTCCGCCGATGCTACCCCACAGATCGCCGAACAGGCCGGGGTGAAAGTAGTGCAGACTAGCCCTTTGCCCACAGGTTGGACAGGGAAAAACTGGGCACTCAAAACCGGATATGCAGCCTCATCTGGCGATATTCTCGTCTTTCTCGATGCCGACACTGAGCCAGGGGAGGAGCTGCTCCGCAGGCTGGTGGCAACTGTTCAACACTTAGGTGGTCTGGTCTCAGTTCAGCCCTATCACCGCACTGAACGCCCCTACGAACTGTTAGCGGTTCTGTTCAATCTCGTCGGCTTGATGGCCGTCAAACTGGGAGCAAGAGGTGGTGTGGCTTTTGGACCGGCTATGGCTACCAGCAAGCATGACTATGAGCGGGTCGGCGGCCACGACGCTGTGGCAGGATATGTTGTAGAAGACTGGTTCATGGCTCATATTTATGAGAGTGCGGGACTGCCAGCAAGTGCCTACATTGGTCATGGCCAACTGGACTATCGGATGTACCCCGGCGGGCTGCGGGACTTGGTTGTTGGTTTCGACAAAAACTTTGCAACGGCAGCAGGGGAAGTCTCTTGGCTGCGGATGCTGGCGGTTGTGTTCTGGCTTTCAGGGCTGTTCTGGGCGGCTTGGTGTCTGCCCGCATCCCTATTCGGCTGGCCGATTGTCGGGAATTCATCCTTACTATATAACGTACTGCTTTATCTTGCCTTCGCCATACAGTTAGCCATAATTGTATGGCCAGTGGGTTCATTCGGAGCAATCGTCTTTTTCTTCCCCATTCCGGTTGCCTTCTTCATTGCAGTGTTCCTGCTGGCAATTCTGAATCTCGAACGTGGTCAAATCGAATGGAAAGGACGAAGGATAAGTACCCGATGGCAAGGTGAATGAATGAGATTATCTATACTACAGTTACCGGATGGGGTAATTGTCGGGCTTTGTGTGGTCGGTTGGACAGCCTGGTCACTTTTGATCGGTTTTGTCGGTCATCGACTTCCCCTGAAATTCCTAGAAACGGACACCTGCCTGACCCGGCCACGACCCTGGGGGGAAGATAGACAATGGTACAATCGGGTACTGCGGATCAAGCGATGGAAGGATCGGTTGCCAGAAGCAGGGGATTTCTTCCCAGGAGGTTTTCGCAAAACATCCGTTGGCGGTGGGGACTGTGCCGTAATGTCCCGTTTTTTGGCTGAAACCCGTCGCGCGGAATACGTTCACATCGCCATCTGGCTGTTTTGGTTAGTGACGATGCTCTGGACTCCTGGCTGGGGTGTGCTGGTAAACCTCGCCGTAGGAACAGCCTTCAACCTGCCTTGTTTGTGGGTGCAGCGTTACAATCGGCTTCGGCTCCAGCATCTGCTCGTATTGAAAGGACAGGGAAAAACGATATGCTAAAGTATGAGCTTGGCTGTGAATTAACCTACAGCATTGAGCAAGCAAGCACTCTAATTCTTAATGTTGCTATTGTCAGCAACAACCATCAGATTATTGTTCAGGAAGACCTCCATTCTAACTCTCAACGGTCGATTGAGGAATACATCACTTCTGTCAGTGGAAACCGATACTTTCGACTCAATGCCCCTCCTGGCAATTTGCAAATTTCCTATCGAGCAACCGTTGGCTTATCTCCTTATTATTCAGACCCCAGTACGATTTTTGAAGTAAAGCCGGCCGATTTACCCCTCGATATCTTGTACTATCTTTATCCGAGTCGTTACTGTCAGTCAGATCGATTATTGCGCTTTGTCGCGGCTGAATTTGGCAATTTAGTCCCTGGTTATTCCAGGGTGACAGCTATCTGTAACTGGATTTATGACAATGTTTTGTATCTCTCTGGTAGCAGTGATTCTTTAACTTCTGCTTGCGATACAGCGATAGAAAGGGTAGGCGTTTGCCGTGATTTTGCCCATTTAGGTATTGCTTTTTGTCGAGCTTTGAACATTCCGGCACGCTTTGTTTCCGGCTACGCCTATGGTTTAAATCCCCCCGATTTTCATGCCTGGTTTGAGGCTTATCTAGGGGGTCGCTGGTATCTTTTCGATCCTACCCGCCTTGTGCCTCAGAGCGGGCTAATTCGCGTTGGCACAGGACGAGATGCAGCCGATGTTTCTTTTGCCACTATTTTTGGTCCGGTACAAATGAATCAGATGAGGCTTTTTATGGACTACTTACCCGATGCCAAGCCGATTTCCGAGAATATTTTGATACCGACAACAGAGGCGATCGCCATCTCTTGAGCGTACCCCAGTCAGGTATTCTATTATCGAAAATTTGGGTTGAAAACCCCGTCCTTTGAGGACGGCTTTAAGCTACAATGGAAAAAGCGATAACCAAGCTAAAAACTGAACCCTGACCACAGATAGTAGGGGGTTTCGTTCAGAAAAGAAGTCAAATTCGGCCTTGAACGAGTAAAACTTTCTAGGAAATAAGGTTGAACATGAGATTTTTTCGACTTGTTCAAAGTGGCCGTCCGGCATTCGGACACTGAAAACGGACGGGTCGAAAGTGTCAGACTTAAGCAATTAAGCGTTTTTCGCTATCTGCGTCAACCCCATTGACGCGACCATCCAAAAAAAGTGGCGTGGTGAGGATGTCAATAGTATTGTCTTTGAAAAACCCATTTTAGGAGTTGCCCATGTCATCCTCATCCCTACCCATTAAACCGGCTGTACTGGTTGTCATCATTGGTGAAACCGTCTTGCAAGACCGCATGATCAAGCTGCTGCAAGAGTTAGGCGTAACTGGCTATACCCTCTCGCAAGCCCAGGGCGCAGGTCGCCACGGCAACCGCCAGGGAGATATGGTCGGTTATAACACCAATATTGAGATCAAAACCGTTGTCTCGCAGGAAGTCTCGGAGGCGATCTTCTCTGGTCTCGTCGAGTATCAAGCTAATCATGCCTTAATCGCTTTCCGACAAAATGTCGAAGCGTTGACTGGGTTTGAGATAATTTGATTCGTCACTAACCCCGCCCTAAAAGGGACGGGGCTTGCCTAGACCAATTTAGGCGACGCAAGTAGAGACTACCGCATCGAGACACAATCTGGCACAGACTTCCGAATGCTTCCCTAGTTCGGATTCTCTCTAAGCTTTATTGGTAAAGCGTTGTTAGACAAGACATCTTGATTGTGTTGCGGTAAGGGACATTAACTTCACTCTTAAGGATTATCTCCATAGCAAGAGTTCCTGTTATCTCAAAAGACGGAAAACCGTTAATGCCCACCAAACCCAGTCGGGCCAGGCGGTGGATTAAGGAAGGAAAAGCTATCGGTAAATTCAACGACTTAGATATTTTCTATGTCCAGCTAACCACTGAACCTTCCGATAGCAAAACCCAACCAATTGCTATTGGCATTGACCCGGGTAAATTATTCTCTGGAATTGGTGTTCAATCCTCCCTTTTTACTCTTTGGAAGGCTCACTTAGAACTTCCTTTTAAGCGAGTAAGAGAGTGCCTAGACAATCGCTGCTTAATGCGAAGAGGACGTAGAAAAAGACGGATTAACCGCCAACTTTCTTTTAATCTAAGAGCGCATCGACAAAAACGATTTTCAAATAGAAGACAAGGAAAATTAGCTCCCTCAATTAGAGCTAATCGTCAACTTGAACTTCGAGACGTTTCTGAACTAACCAAAATCTATCCAATTACTGACATTTACTTTGAGTATGTCAAAACCGATATTGATCTAACTTCCAGTAGAAAAGGAGCTAAGTCTAGAAAAGGTTTTTCGCCAGTTATGGTCAGACAGAAATGGGCGATTGAGCAACTATCTCAATTGGCAAAAGTCCATACTCGCTTTGGTTGGCAAACCTCTAATCTCAGAAAATATTTGCGACTAGAAAAATCCAAAAATAAAGCAAAACAATCACCAGAAAGTCATGCTAACGATGGCATTGCTAAGAGGGAGGGAGCATCTCACCTTTGTAACCCCTAAATCAGGTTTTATGTCAAGCTATTTTGAAAGCCTTGCTAGAAACCAGTTTTAGGGACAAGTATAATTAGGGCTGGCTGAATAATGGTAAAACCCTTGTTGGTTAAGACTTTTAGAGTTTTTGTAAATCAAAAAGTACCAGATATGGGAGTGATCGGGGGGAAAATTCAGGGACTTTTTCCCTGCCTTCAAAATCGGTAAAACCCTACACCCCAACTGCCCCCCCGATGTCGGGGGGGTTGGGGGGGCCACACCCTGCCCCCAAGAAAAACTTTTTCAGCAAACCCTAATTACTCACTTGCATAAATGAGATACTCCCAAAGAGGGATATTTATGAAGTGGAATCTGACCTGCGGAATGTTGGATATAATCTAATTATGTACTAAAAACAGGAAATTCATGACAAATATTCACTCGATCATCGGTATATTCCCCTCCAATGAAGAAGCAGACATAGTTGTAAGGTGGTAAACGACGTAAATGTGGTGGCTCTACCACAAGACATGGGTTCCGTAAAGGAGATTTAATTTCTTCTCCCAAAGGAATTGGTTATGTTAGTGGAGATACCGAAAAACAGCTATCTGTAAGCGATGCCAATGGTCAACGATTGGGACAGATAACTGTTAGTAAGATTCAGTTAATTCGTCGTTCTAACGGTTTAATTGTTTCTCACTAACTTATGTAAAGCCGCCCTCCGCTATCGCTAAAGGGCGGGGTTTCAGACCCAGTTTTTCGATGAAAGCCCTGTTACTCTACCCTGAGTTTCCCCAGTCTTTCTGGTCTTACGATCGCTTTATGGAAATCGCGGGACTGAAAGCCACCATTCCACCCCTCGGCATCATTACTGTCGCCGCCCTCCTCCCCCAAAACTGGGAAATTCGATTTTACGATCGCAACGTCAATCCTGAAACAGAAGCCGATTGGGAGTGGTGTGAGTTGGTTATCCTCTCTGCCATGTTGGTCCAGAAGCCAGATTTTCAAGCTCTGATTCAAAAAGCCGTGCAGTTAGGCAAAAAAGTCGCCGTTGGCGGTCCCTACCCCACCTCTGTCCCCCAGGATGCCCTGGATTCTGGAGCGAACTATCTCATTTTGGATGAGGGAGAGTTAACCGTTCCCCTGTTTTTAGAGGCGATCGCTCAAGGTCAAAGCCAGGGAATTTTCCGCTCTGGGGACAAGCCAGACGTGACCCTCAGCCCCATCCCCCGCTTCGACCTGCTTCAGCGAGACGATTACTTAATGATGGCAGTGCAATTCTCTCGCGGCTGTCCTTTTAACTGCGAATTTTGCGACATTATTTCCCTCTACGGGCGCAAACCTCGTACTAAAGAGCCGAGTCAGACTTTAGCAGAGTTGCAGACTCTCTACGACCTAGGCTGGCGCGGTTCGTTGTTCATCGTCGATGACAACTTTATTGGCAATCAGCGCAACGTCAAACGCTTTCTCAGAGACTTGATTCCCTGGATGAAGCAGCACGACTATCCCTTCACCTTTATTACTGAAGCCTCGGTCAATTTGGCAGAGGATGATGAATTACTGCACCTGATGGCTGAGGCGGGGTTTTATTCTGTCTTTCTGGGGATTGAAACTCCTGACCAAGATAGTCTGCAAGTGACGCGCAAACTGCAAAATACTCGCAATCCACTGGTGGAAGCCTGTCGCAAGATTAATGCAGCCGGTTTGCTAATCTATGCTGGATTTATCTTGGGGTTTGATGGAGAGCGCTCTGGTGCGGGGGAAAGGATTCAAGCCTTTGTGGAAGAAACCAGTATTCCTCAGCCCATGTTAGGCATCCTCCAGGCTCCGCCCAACACGGCGCTCTGGAATCGTCTCCAGCAAGAACAGCGTTTAGTTGAGGGTGACAGCATCCATCCGACGGGAGATCAGAATAGCTTGATGAATTTTATCCCCACCCGCCCGATTGCCGAAATTGCCAGAGAGTATGTCGAAGGCTTCTGGACGCTGTACGAACCCAGCCACTATCTCCGACGCTGTTTCCAACAATGTCTCGGTCTGGGTTTGCAGTCAAAACACAAGCAAACCATGCAATTTCCCGTGGGGAAGGGGTTACGGCTGATTACCCAGTTAATCTGGCATCAGGGTATCCGCCGAGGGAACATTCGGGGACAGTTTTGGCGGCAATTATGGACGATTTGGCAAAAAAAGCCCCAAGTTCTCAATCTGTATTTAGGTCTGTGCGCGGCGGGAGAACATTTTTGGGAGTACCGGGCCTTAGCCAGAGAACGGATTACTCAACAACTAGGCTACGATCCCTTAGAAGTTTCTGGTCGTCCCAACCAGAACTGATTCTGACTCGATAAGGAGGATTGGATTGTATGGTCAAGAGATCGCTCCAGGCTTCCCCTTCGGGAATTAAACAGGCTAAACGAGCCTTTGCGCTCAAGGGGTGGACTCAGGAAAATCTAGCAGGGGAAGTGAACTTAAAGACCCGCCAGCCGATTTGGCGGTTTTTCACAGGGAAACCCGTCGATCGCCAGGTTTTCCTGGAAATTTGTTCGATTCTGGATTTGGATTGGCGGGAGATTGCCCTCGCTCCGCCCGCAGAATTTCCTGAACCTGGAGAACTGGCGAAAACTAATATTGATGCTCTGGTGCAAGAGGTGCGAGCGCGACGCCGGGACACCATCCAAAACCAGTGCGGCATCTTGCAGTTACTAGATATCAGCCATCCAGTCAGCATTGATGACATCTATGTGGATGTCAATATTTTGGCAGAAATTGGCAGTCAACAGTGGGTGGAGATTGCCGATTGGCAAAACTTGGGTTCCGATGAATTCGATCGCGTCGGTTTGGGAGAGGTTGAGCAGAAGCAAATACCCGGAATGCAGGCTGTTGAAACTTACTCAAAGCTCAGAGTTTTGGGGAGACCGGGGGTTGGCAAAACTACCTTTTTGCAACATCTGGCGATTCAGTGCAACCAAGGCGAGTTTGCTGCGAATCAAGTGCCGATTTTTATCTTATTGAGAGAATTTGCCGAGGAGTCCAGTCCCAGTGGTGAATTTAGCCTGTTCAACTACATCCGTCAGGCATTGCTCACCTCGGGAATTTCCAACCCGTCTGTGCTGGAAACCTTACTGCAAGCGGGCAGAGTCCTGCTGTTGCTCGATGGCATGGATGAAGTTCTCAACCAGGACATTACAGCAGTTCTGAGAGAAATTCGCCAATTCTCAGAAAAGTATCATCGCAATCGATTTGTAGTAACCTGTCGCACCGCTGCCCAAAAACTCCAGATTAGAGGTTTCACTGATGTAGAAATTGCCCCCTTTACCCAGGCACAAATCAGCACCTTCGCGCAAAAGTGGTTTGTGGCACTGAGCAAAACGACTGCTCAAGCGGGGCAGGAGCAGTCGGCTCAGTTTATGCAGAAGTTGGACTTGCCAGAAAACTGGCAATTTCGGCAACTGGTGGTGACACCTCTGTTTCTGCATCTCGCCTGCTGGGTGTTTCAGGGTCAAGGGAAATTTCCGAGCAAGCGGGCTGAGTTTTATAAACAAGGGCTGGATTTGCTGCTGGGTAAATGGGATGAAGCGAGAGGAGTCGAACGCGATCAGGTTTACCGGGGGTTTTTATTGCCCCAAAAATTGAGGCTGTTGAGCCAGCTTGCAGCAGTGACTTTTGAACAGGGGCAGTATTTTTTTGAGCAACGCACGATTGAGCAATACATTGGCGACTATTTGCGGAATTTGCCAGGTGCAACCCTGGAAGCAGAGGAACTCCAACTCGAAAGCGAAGCCATGCTGAAAGCGATCGAGGCACAGCATGGAATCCTCACAGAAAGGGCGCGAGGCATTTTTTCATTTTCTTATCTGGCATTTCAAGAATACTTCACGGCTCGAAAAATAGTTGCCAGCCATAATTTGCAGGCATTAGAACAAGCACTGGGAGGGTTGGTGAGTCACATCACCGATTCCCACTGGCGCGAAGTCTTCTTGTTAACGGCTGCCATGTTGCGAAGTGCAGATGCGCTGGTGCAGTTGATGAAGCAACAAATTGATGCCTTAGTCGCGCAAGACTCCTATCTGCAAGAGTTTTTGAGTTGGGCCAGCCAAAAATCCCAGCAGCTCCCAGACGAAACCAAAGTGGCGACCGCACGCGCATTTTACCTTGCCCTTGCCCAAAGCCCGCATACGGCAGATCGCTTTGCCTTAGCCAGCACGCTCGATCAGGGGATGTTTTTAGATGCGGCGTTGGAGAACTTGCTGGTAGAGTTTGCCATCGACCACAGTCAGGATTTTGCCTATGTCAATGCTTGTAGCGAGGCACTCAACAACATTCTGGTGATGGTTCTGGATGCTGGATTTTATAAGTCTTTGCAACAATTGAGAGACCAACTGCCACCTCCGAGTCAAAACCCGGAACGGCTTCAGCACTGGTGGCAGAAAAACTATTCTGCCTGGGTGGAACAGTTGCGGGGTGCGATCGCCAATTATCGCAATATTCATCATCCCTGGCAGTTTACGACTGAGCAACAGCAGCTGCTCCAACGCTACTATGAGGCCAATCAACTCCTGATCGATTGTTTGAATAGTAACTGCGAAATAACAGCCGCAATCCGGCAAGAAATTGAAGCCACGTTGCTGTTACCTCAAAAGGACTTGGAAGATCGGGAATGGCAAGGAGATTAAATTGATAGACCACTCATTTGGATTTTACGGGTTCGCTTTCTTTGGGATCATCCTGGCGCGATACTTTCTCGTGGCTGGGGGAACCTATTTGTTCTTCTATTCGCCCTTGAGTCAGTCCTTTGTCAATCACAACCTGCGGCATTGGTCTCCCTCTTGGCGATCGATTCAACAAGATATCACGCTCTCGGTTCTTTCGGCGGGGGTGTTTGCGCTGGCGGCGGCTTTCATCATGACAGGATACAGTTGGGGCATTACCCGCTTATACAGCCACCCTCAACAGTATGGGCTGTGTTATTTAGGGGTTAGTTATGGCGCTGTGTTGGTTCTCCAGGATGCCTATTTCTATTTCACCCATCGCTTGTTTCACCACCCGTCACTCTTTCGGTGGTTACACCAGGGGCATCATCGCTCGCGCTATCCTACCCCGTGGACTTCGTTTGCCTTTGACCCACTAGAGGCGATCGTTCAGTCTCTCTTCCTGGTCGGCATTGTCTTTGTCCTTCCCCTGCATTTCATCACGTTAATTGCGGCACTCACCACGATGACGATCTGGGCAGTGTTAAATCATCTTGGGATCGATCGCTTGCCTTCCTCATTTCCCCATCATTGGTTGGGTCGGTGGTTTATTGGTCCTGCCCATCATTCCATTCATCATCGCAAGTACACCGTACATTACGGTCTATATTTCACGTTCTGGGACAAACTCCTCGGAACTCAAGACCCCGATTATGAGCAGAAGTTTGATGAGCGTCTGACGGGTAAAGTCGATGGAGTTTAACTCGTGCATCGCCCGTTACGTTTTGTGTCGTATTCAGGCAATTCATACAGTTTTAATCAATTCACACATCAAATCAAACAACCATCTATCAGGGTAATAGCAGAAGCAGAATTGTTGACTCGACTCAGGTAAGCAGTTCTCAAATTCTACAAATTCAATAAGGAGACTTCTTGACATCCTCGCCGCCGTAAAACGGACGGCGATTCCCAAACCTCACGATTTGGGTTTCTGCTTCTTTCCCGAAGGATTTTTCGCACCTGCCGCCCCAGATTTACTCTGTTCTGGTCTTATGGTCGCTCTACAGACTGACACCGCAAGCCCTGCGGCCAAAATATTTTTACTGGCGTTAATATCTCGGTCATGGTGCGTCCCACAGTCTGGACAATCCCACTCTCGAACATTTAACGGCATTTTCAAGGGCAATATACCCGCAATTACTACACCTTTTAGAGCTAGGAAACCATCTATCTATTTCGATGTAGTTTCTCCCATACCAACGGCATTTATAGGCTAATTGTCGGGTTATTTCTCCCCAGCTTACATCAGATATTGCCTGAGATAATTTCGGGTTTTTGACCATATTCTTGACGGCTAAATTCTCAACCACAATCGTTTGGTTTTCACGAACTAATTGAGTGGTTAGCTTATGTAAATGGTCTTTTCTACTATCGGTGATTTGAGCGTGAATTCTGGCTACTTTGATTTTTGCCTTTTCCCGATTCTTTGAGCCTTTCTGTTTTCGAGAAAGACTTTTAGATGCTCTTCGCAGTCTCCGATAATGCTTTTTAAAATGCTTGGGATTAGATACTTTATCGCCATCGCTGGTAATCACGAGGCTACTAATTCCTAAGTCAATTCCGATGGCTTTATCTGTTACTGGTAGAGGCTTAATCGTTGGGTCATCAAATCTAATTGAAATATGCCAACGTCCAGAAGGATGTAATCTGACTGTTACTGTGCTTGGTTCACATCCGTCTGGTATTTGTCTTGACCACCGAATAGGTAAAGGTTCTGTGCATTTAGCTAAATAGATTTGTTTGTCTTTAAATTTAAAAGCAGATTTGGTAAATTCGGCACTTCCTCCCTGATGTTTTTTCTTAAAGTTAGGATACTTAGTACGACCAGCAAAGAAATTAGTAAAAGCTGTTTGTAAATGTCTTAAGCCTTGTTGTAAAGGTACACAGCTTACTTCATTGAGAAAGTCTAATTCTTCTTGCTTTTTCCACTCGGTCAACATTGAAGAAGTTTCAGTATATCCTACTCTTTCTTGTCTTTCATACCAAGCTTGTGTTCTGAGATGGAGTGCCTTATTGTAAACCAATCTTACACAGCCCAAAGTGCGCCGCAATAGCGACTCTTGTTCTGGTGTGGGGTAAAATCGGTAAGAATAGGCTTTTTCCATATCTCGCATTCTAGCATATATCGTGTAAATGCGCTAATATTTAACGGTAAAGCCGTCGTAGAACGACGGGGTTTCAGACCCAAATTTTCGATGAAAGTAGAGGGACAAAATGAGCAATTTGGAAATCACTCGCGGCACCACGAACGTTTTCGCTGACCTTGGTTATCCAGACGCAACCGAACGGCAAACGAAAACACGCCTAGCCCTGGCCGTTAACGAACTTCTGAAAAGTCGCAAGCTGAAACAGAGGGAGATTGCCATACTGCTTAATATCCCGCAGCCCAAGGTTTCAGCACTAAAAAACTATCGGCTCGATCAATTTTCAGTTGAACGATTGATGGAATTTCTCACGGCATTGAATCAAGACGTAGAGATCGTCATCCGGCCTCGCAGCGATACAAAAGAGGTCGGACATATTTCTGTTCTAGCAGTGCAGTAAGAGCAGCAGACGTTACGTCTTGTATCGTATTCAATCAATTCAATCAATTCAATCATTAAATCAAACAACCGTCTATTAGAGTAATTACGGAAGCAGATTTGTTTCTGAATTGATTAGGAGTAAAACGTCATGAATTTAAGAGAAATGAACCATTACGTCAGTTCGGCAGTCGTGGGTTCTATCATAATGCTAAGCTTATCAGGCATCCCCGCCGCTCATGCCGCTTTTATCCAAAATAATTTCGGATTGAGTAATCCCCATTCAACGATTACATTTGATGAGCATATTTTTCCTTTCTTGACACGTGTAACCACAGAATACTCCGATTTGGGAGTTACATTCTCACCCTATGGGCTTTACTTTGATGCGGGAGCAAGTCAAAGCTGAAGAACAAATAAACTACTTGACAAAAGCATCAATTGGGTATGGGATAGAGAAAAGAGTAGGGAAAAGACAAAAATGACTCCAGAGCAACAACAAGAACTTAACCAACATATTCAAGCGATAGCCAAGATTCTTCATCAGGAAGCTGAGGCTGAAAAAATTCAAACTTTAGAGGGAATAGAGACGACAATAAGAGAACAGACCTGAAAATATATAACTCCGAAACTAGGATTTTTTTTGGTCACAAAAACGACAGGAACTCAAGCCGGGAGACCGAGAAAAATAAAAAGCATCATCGGAGAATTATGCCTGACAGAAAAACAAGCAATCCGTTTAAATATTCCTCGTAATAACCAAATTAGTCCTTACTTAGAACGCTGTTGTTTAAGAGCTAGTGCCAATGTTTCTTATGAAAATGCCGCCAGAGATATTCAATTTTATATAGGGATGAAGGTCTCGGCTAGGACTCAACAACGATTAGTCCATCGCCACCAATTTGCCGAAGAAGAATCAGGAAACCCCGTTCAAGAAATTAGTCTAGATGGAGGAAAAGTGCGCTTAAGAACCGAAACTAAGGGAGAGGCTTGTATCTGGAAAGATTATCAAGCAATCTGTGTTGATACTTTCCTAATGGGACTTAAACAAATTTCAAGCCCAAACAAAGCCTAAACTGGCTTTGTAAGCGGCAAACACATCCCGATTCTCGGTCAGCCACTCAAAGAAACGGAAAGACATCGCTGTCCGAAAAGCTTCCAAGGCTTCCACAAAAGTGTTTAAAGGTCGATTCGCCCACTGCCTTTGCAATCCCCCAGTTAACTTATGCCACAGGATAAATGTATAGGCACAAAACACCAGGATAAAATGACGAAGTAAGCTTCGTTTATCCCTGACTTGATATTCCCTTAACCCTAACCATCCTTTGGCTTCTCGGTAGAATACTTCCACCCAATTTCTTTCGGTGTAAGTCCTCACTATCCACGAAGCTGTTACTGTATCTGCCTCAACTACATTGGTGATGAAATAGTCCACCTCTGTGGCTTTTTCCATTGAACTTGCATTCATGACGATCGCCAAGTTCCTTTCTCCTTCTAGTTGAGATATTTTCGCTCTGAATACCGCTACCCAAACCGTTTTTTCTTTATCTAGATTTAGGGTGATTTTCTCCCAATCCTTTTCTGATAGGCTTTTTGCTAGTTGCTCAAGCTGGATTGTTTCTTCCACACCCCCTTCTTTTTCAATAATTACTTTTCGATTTTTTGCCAATCCTCCTAAGTATTTTAGCTTTCTTTCTTCCAGGGCTTTGAGAAAATTTGTGTTGTTGCCATAACCAGCATCTATTAAGACGATTTTCGGTCGATAGCCTCTGGTTAAGCTCCGGTCAATTAAATCTATCGCTATCTCTGGTTTCTTCTTAAATTCTTTGTCTTCTTTCCCCTCGGCTAAGGAACTAGCCGGTTGATAAATTTCAATGTCTAGGGGGACACTTTTTTTGCCGTCGTAGAGATGGGTAGTGACGGCGACTATTCCGTTGTCTGTCTTGCCAATTTCTCCTAGGTACTGCCTGCCAACTCCGGCGGTCAGATTGCCACTTTTTCGATGTCCTGAGTCATCGACAATCAGGGAAAATCCTCGGGGGATTTGCGTCTGGCGGCATTGGTTCATCACTTGCAACCGACATTCATTCACCTGACGGTCTGACCAGGGAGATTCGGTCAAAAAGTGATGTAATCGGTTATAAACTACTCCGACGGCATTATTGGCAATTTGAGTGAGGTTTTTCCTCTCACTTTCCCCTAATAATCCTCCTAAATATTGTCTGAAGCCGTTTTTTTGCGCTTCGTTTTTGAAGCAATTGTCAAACCGCCGACACCATCGGTCAAAGCATGGGGGCATCGCGGCTGGGGTTGTCTCTTTCATCGCTGATCTTTCAACGTAAAGTGCTTACTCTTTAACGATTATACTCGATTTGATCTTTATTTGGCGTTTAAGTCCCACTAAGAAAAGCTTGGTTTGGAGAGAATGAATCGTTAATATATTGGGTTAATCAACAACCTTTATCTGACCCCCTTACCTGTTTGGGAGACGGACATCCCGGTATTGGGAAAATTGTGAAAAACTGGGATTGTCCAGGAGAAAAAAGAGAAATACTTGACTGGTTTCATTTGGTAGAAAATCTTCATAAAGTCGGCGGTTCAGTGAAGAGATTGAAAAAAGCAGCAAGTTTATTATGGCAGGGCAAAATTGAGGAAACAATAGCATTAATCTCTCCTTTAAAAAACGAACGAGCTGAAAATTTCTGTCGTTATTTAGAGATTCATCGTCATCGAATTGTTAATTATAATTACTATCAACAAGAAGAGATTTGCTCTATTGCTTCGGGAGCCGTTGAATCCACGGTTAAACAGATTGACCGACGACTGAAAATTTCTGGAGCCCAGTGGAATGAAGAAAATATCCCTCAAGTGCTTAAACACCGCTGTGCTTACCTAAATAACAGTCTTTAGCTATTGAATAGTATTTATGTTCTGACAAAACTGACTTGCTCCCCTTTGATGCGGCTAATGGCGGAGGCAGTATCGGCAACTTTGTACCGTACGGCTTTGGGTCAGCCAGATTTCCCATAGGTATCAACTTCACCAAACCACAAACAGAGGCAGCGTTTAGCTTTAAAAGTGGAGATGGAACTACTACTTTCCAAGCTTTCTTGGGCGGAAACCTGGTTGAGTCATTCAATGCTGTGACCACAAACCCCGCAAACCCAGCATTTTATGGGTTTCGTGATATTACATTTGATGCAATAAGCATAACAACACCTGGTTGTGGAGCTGCGATTTGTCCTGAAATTGTGGATAATATCCAACTCCCGACTGCTTCGAGTTCAATTCCTGAACCCTCCTCTATTCTTGGGATTCTCGCCTTCGGAACTCTAGGAATAGGTGCAGCCTTAAAACGCAAATCTTGAAGATAGTGCTAGAGGCATTTCCTATAAATGCCTCACCTTGCTTTTTTACAGAGATCATCTAAACAAATTCTAACGATAACTTTCCCTTCTGTGTCGAACTCGCATCACTTTCACAACTTGGTTTTTATCATCAATTTCGTAAATAATTCGATACTCTCCAACTCGAACACGGTAATCTTGTAGGGAGTTTTTCAACTTAAGACATCCAGATGGTCTAGGATTAGTGTTTAAGGCTCTAATGACCGGAATAATACGCTCAAATAAATCAGCAGGTAATTTTCTTAAATCCCGTTCCGCCTGTTTTTCTAGAAGAACTTCATACATCCGTTGAATAATCTTTGAGAAAGTCATCTAGAGAACGAAACTCAAGGGGTTTCTGGCGCATTTCGGCTAAAGCCTTTAAATCTTCAATCGCTTCAATTTGCTCTAACATCTCTTGATAAACCTCAATATCGAGAATAACCGACACTGGTTTCCCATCGCGTAAAACTATTTCAGGGTCTTTAGGCTGAGTTGTCATAATTTAGCTGTTTAGTTAGTATTTATTTCTATTGTAGATTTTAGCAAAGGCCAATTCAAGTTTGAAGTGCACCAGTACCTGACTGATTGAAGAATACCTCAGATGGAGTGCGATAGTCAAGGGCTTTTCGGGGTCGATGGTTGATTAAGTCTGTCACTCGGTCTACCTCAGCTTGTTTGACGATGAGAGAAATTTGTCCCTTTCGGGAAAAACTGCCGCATGAGACCGTTAGTAAGCTTTTACGCATTTAAGTTACATTGACAGCATTACCCTTATTTTTAAGTTTTCTACTCCATTTAATAATCAATCCCCCTTCATTTAAAAGCTGATTGACTACTTTTTCCAGTTCTTCTTTATTTTCAAATTCTCGATTAGCTATGTACTCTTTAGCGGAATGCCACACTAATTCTATTAGGTTGTAATCTGGACTATAAGCTGGTAAAAACTCTAGCCTAATATTGGGCAACTCTTTTTCCACCTGCTCAATAACATCTTTCTTTTTGTGATAACTAGCATTGTCTAATATGATGATAATTTTCGGTCCTTTTTCTCGAAAATCTTCGGGCAGATTTCCCAAGTTTATCCATTCTTGACGAATCTCTTCATGAAGTTTCTTTAATTGTTCATGGAAAGTTTCTGAATTTCCTTTTTTGCTCATAAAACAGACTCGTTTTTTGTCATTATATCTTAAGGCTCCCATCACATTCACCCTTCCTCTTTTTCTTTGTCCATTCACTTTTTTTCGCTTTCCTTTTTTTGTCCAAGCTCTCCTTCTTATTACTCTCAAACTAAATCCACACTCATGAGGGGCTGTGTGGCGAACCTGCGTCGCCACCTTGAAAGCCCCGTCCCAAAACCATACCTGGATTGACTCTGGCTTTTCTTTAGCCAACCTTAAATATTCATCTAATTTTTCTTTAAATGCTTTTCTTAATTTCTTGTCTTGCTTATCTTCTAGACTATATTTCGCCCAGATATACACATACTTTTTTCTTCTCAATATTCTTCTCACTTGCGAGCCACTCAGTTTAATTCTTGTTTCCTTTTCTAGATGCTCTGCTAATCTTGCCGCTGTCCATCTCCCGAATTCATATCCAAATTCCTTCGGGTCTTCATCAACTATTTTTAATAGTAAATTAATATATTCCTCTGTGGCTTTTTTATGATTTCCATTTTTTCTCCCATCTTCTAGACTTTCTAAATTGTTAGGATCACCGTGAACACACCAAGGGGCGACCGTTTTGAGTGAACAGCCAATAAAGTCAGCTATTTCTCGTTGAGTTTTTCCGTCGTTTAGCAAGAGAAACATTAAAATTCTTTCCCTAACCTCTGCTCTTTCTTCTTCTTTAAGAGCTTTTTGTAAGTTTTTCTTTTCTTCTAAGTCTAGGAAATCTTTTGCTGGCATAAGTAGGATTTTTCTAAAATTACTATTTCTATTTTAGGTGGTTTAAGTGCGTTTTAGCTTATGCTCGTTGAGTCCTCGCTCCCAAGAATGGTAAGGATTAGCAAAGTAGCATTTAACTCCTAATTGATGTGAGGAGCTTCGTCTTGGGTTTCCTCTCTTGGTGGTACAAGTCAGGTTACCTTGATGAGCCTCCTCATTGGAAGACTACCCTAGTGGTGCACTTCATTTTTGAATCGGCGTTTGGTTGTTTTCGTCTTCCTAAGTCCAAAAATCGAATTTATCACGGCATTGAATCAAGGGGCGGCGCTATTTATTAATAAAAAAAGGTAGTTCTAGTGCATCGCCCGTTACGTTTTGTGTCGTATTCAAGCAATTCATACAGTTTTAATCAATTCACACATCAAATCAAACAACCATCTATCAGGGTAATAGCAGAAGCAGAATTGTTGACTCGACTCAGGTAAGCAGTTCTCAAATTCAATAAGGAGCGTACATCCCACATTCCGCACCCTCAACTGTCACATAAGCTGTCCCCCGCCAGAGACTTGAGTAAAAATACCTAGCTGGTGAAGGTTTTCTCGGTGGCCGCTAGGGGGGTCTTGAGACCCCTAATTATGAAAAAATAGGAATTGTTGGAAAACTGAGGCGAGTGGACTGTTCGACCATGAATCAATCAACAGAAATTGAAGTCAAAAATCTAGACCATCTGGGATTAGTAGCCGGAATTATCGATGAAATAGGAATCGTTGAAATTATCAACGAACAAGTCTCAATTGAGCGAGGAGAAATTGTCACAGCTGGGCAAGTCGTGAAAGCAATTATCCTGAATGGATTGGGATTTGTCTCCCGAGCCTTGTATTTATTTCCTCAATTTTTTGAAGATAAAGCAACCGAACATCTGCTGGGAGAGGGCATCGAACCAAAACACCTGAATGATGATAAAATTGGTCGAGTAATGGACAAACTTTATCAACTTAATGTTTCGGTCATTTTCCTACTGATTAGTTTAGCGGCCGTGAAAAAATTTGGTGTAGCAACCGAGAACTCCCATTTAGATTCGACTTCTCTATCAGTAGAAGGAGAATATAACAAGGAATACCCAACAGTAGAAATCCTGAAATCAGGAGCAGTGGGAGAAGAAATTGAAACCAGACAACAGCCAATAAAAATTACCTACGGATACTCCCGCGACCGAAGACCTGACTTAAAACAATTTATGATTGACTTAATCGTAAGTGGGGATGGAGATGTACCTTTATTCCTGAAAGTAGGGGACGGAAATGAAGCGGACAAAGCGGTTTTTGGTCAAATCGCCCGAGAATTTAAAAAACAAGTTGACTTTGACAGTTTAATAGTCGGCGATAGCGCCCTCTATAGCAAAGAGAATTTAAAACTAATGAAAGAAATGCGTTGGTTGTCTCGAGTACCATTAAGCATTAAAGAGGCTCAAGAGTTGGTTGATAGCATCTCAGAAAAAGAGTTAACCGATTCAGAAATACCGGGTTATTCCTGGCGGGAAACCATCTCTAACTATGGGGGGATAGAACAAAGATGGTTGCTAGTTGAAAGTCAAGCTAGACAAGAATCAGACTTGAAAAAATTAGAGAAAAAAATCGAGCAGGAAAAGAATTCTGCCCAAGAAAAAATCCGGCAACTATCCCGAAGAGAATTTGAGAATAGAGCGGTGGCGTTGGCGATAGCCAAAGGATTATCTGACTCCTTAAAATCTCATCAGTTAACGGAGATTAAAGTCAATCTCATTCCGCCTGAGTCCCAGGGGTCAAAACTCAAATCAAAAGACGATTTACCCTCTCAAAGCTATCAAGTCAAGCCGAATTAGAGTTGAATTTGACCGCCATTGAGAGGCTAAAGAAACGAGCAGGACGATTCGTTTTAGCAACTAACGATTTGGAGAAACAACGATTAAGCAGTGAGGATATACTCAAAAAATATAAAGGGCAACAAGCTCCGGAAAGAGGATTTTCTTTTCTCAAAGACCCCTGCTTTTTTGCCCACAGTGTCTTTCTCAAATCTCCCCATAGAATCGAGGTCATGGCCATGCTCATGGGCTTGTGCCTGCTGGTTTATACTATTGGTCAAAGACAACTTCGTTTAAGTTTAAAACAGCAGGAGACGGGACTGAAAAATCCGTTGGGTAAGTTAACTGACCGACCGACGTTACGCTGGATATTTCAGTGCTTTCAAGGGATTCATCTCGTCCGTATTCAAGACAATCAAAAGATTAGCAACTTAACGGATGAGAGGCGCAACATTTTGAGATTTTTTCCCAAACCTTGCCAGGAATATTATCTCTTATCTTGACCAGATGGATTGACTTCAAGGGGTGACAAAACAAAGCGAGCAACTGGAACATCTCCCCCTAGATGTTAAGTCTGATTGCCTAGTCATTCTCAACAAGCACTGTTTATTGAGAATGACCGGGGGAACTCTGAAATTTTCGGCTTAGTTGCCGGCAGCTTGCCGCCAACTCACTCCTCTAGATAAGTATTTTGACTCGCGCCCCTTCCTCTTTTGAGACGTTGTGACACTTAGGGTGCGGAATGTGGGGTACATGATGAGATTGATGAAAACTGGTGCTAAATTTGTGATCAAAGGTACTTTAAGTAGCGGAATTCTCTTCGGTGGATTGATAATTGTGGCTAATCCAATGTTAGCCGCTACAGTCACTGTCGGATGTGCTGCAACGGATTCGTGTACTCTAACTGAGCTTTTTAATGGTGGTTCTATTCAGGTAAGCTAAACGGCTTTTACTTCGGATCACCGATATAGACTCCAAAAGGGTTATAGCTGTTGGATCATGCAGGTTAAGCGCCGTTTAGCTTAGGACAAGAAATTCTAAGTAACTGGTCTTTGGTAAATAGTAGTATAACTGGGACAGCTACCAGCTTTGACTTCAATAATATTGTAGTACAAGAAGAAGACCCGATAGCCTTTGGTCATGGAGTAGCCTATTATGCTAACAATCAGGAACTGAGTGTTTTTGGTGCAGGGACGAAAAGCTTCAGTTACAATTTCAAGGTTACAAGCCTAGAGAACGATATCACTGAGATAACATCGCCTCTGCGATATCGTTCTCTCAATGGTTTCTCACCTTTTTTAACAGGGACTATTGACGTGGGAACTACACAAGGAAGTAACAACATTGGTAGTGCTACTTCAATATATTCCTTCTCTCAAGTCATCAATGGACCTCCTGTAGCTATTCCTAACCTATCTAGTTTTTGGGGTTCTTCGTTACTTGGTATGGTTCGATCAGGGGGCAGAAATCGGCTAAATCCTTATCTGGCAAAAGACTTAATTGATTAGCTCGTTCTAGATTGAAAACAATTGGCAAAAATCGAAGCAATGTCTTTCTATATAAGGGTTTCACTCCTTATAACTCCCGTCCATTGCATAACACAAACCGAAGAACCGTTTTTGGGTAGATACAAGTATTGATATTTTGTCTGATTATGATGTTGGTTTTGCCCAATTGGGATACCTTGGTGATGGATCACAGGGAAGGGCATACCAGCAACTTTTTCAACTTGCCCCTGTTTCCAGTTCAGTTCCCGAACCCTCCTCTGTTCTTGGGCTTCTTGCCTTCGGCACTTTAGGAGCAGGTGCAGTCCTCACGCGCAAAATTAAACCATCTAAATCCACTGGAAAAGAACTAGAAAAAGATTCCTAACAATCAGAAAACCCCACAAACGCCCCTTCAATAAGAAAATGAAGGGGTTTATTATTGCCTCAGCCTGAATCGAATGTTGATATTGACCCCGCAATGCAACTTCAAGCGATACCGCCGCTCTGTTAATTCCTTGACTGATTATTCCAGTTTGGGTATATTGTTGAGTGATATAAATTTCTAAAAGTATGTCGCGGGAAAAACCCTTGTATTGGGTGGCCTCTGCGAAAAAGGACTACCTGACTTTCCCTGCCGAGGTGCAGGACGATATGGGCTATGCCCTTGGTCTAGCGCAGTTGGGGGGTAAACATCCAAAGGCTAAACCTTGGAAGGGTGAAGGGGCAGGAGTATTTGAGATCGTCGAAGATCATCGAGGCGACACTTATCGAGCGGTCTATACTGTGCGCTTCGCTGAAGTTGTTTACGTTCTGCACGCATTCCAGAAAAAGTCGAAGTCTGGAATCAAGACACCTCAAGAGGATGTAAAGCTTATTGTTGAACGGATGAAACGCGCACAAGCGGATTATGAAAGTAGAGGGACAAAATGAGCTATTTGGAAATTACTCGTGGCACCACAAACGTTTTCGCTGACCTTGGTTATCCAGACGCAACCGAACGGCAAACGAAAACACGCCTAGCCCTGGCCGTTAACGAACTTCTGAAAAGTCGCAAGCTGAAACAGAGGGAGATTGCCATACTGCTTAATATCCCGCAGCCCAAGGTTTCAGCACTAAAAAACTATCGGCTCGATCAATTTTCAGTTGAACGATTGATGGAATTTCTCACGGCATTGAATCAAGACGTAGAGATCGTCATCCGGCCTCGTAGCGATACAAAAGAGGTCGGACATATTTCTGTTCTAGCAGTGCAATAAGAGCAGCAGAGACAAAAAGAGTGGCCTTACCGTCTGTTAAGGGCGGCGCTATTTATTAATAAAAAAAGGTAGTTCTAGTGCATCGCCCGTTACATTTTGTGTCGTATTCAAGCAATTCATACAGACTCAATCAATTCATACAGTAAATCAAGCAACCGCCTGTTACAGTAATGCCAAGAGCAGAATTATCAACTCGAATCAGGAAATTCAATCGCTATAGTTCGCCATACTATAGGATTTACAAAGCTTTTACCGCATAGCGTTGGAGGGAAAAATGACTTTAACTAACCGTAAACGAGCCGTGGGAATCTTCTCTAGCTATCAAGAGGCAGAGAAGGCACTGAATGGATTACGAGATGACGGATTTGCCATGAATGAGGTATCAATCATTGCCAAAGAGCCTGAACGACTGGAGCAGAGCAACCGGATTGGTGAGACACGAGTTCAAGAGCTTACCGAAACAAAAACAACTCATATTGACGAAGGAGCAAAGACCGGGGCAGCTGCAGGCGGAGCCATCGGAGGACTGACAGGCTTGCTGGTTGGGTTGGGCATATTGGCAATTCCTGGAGTGGGCCCCGTCATGTTGGCAGGGGCGGCTGCAACTGCGATCGCTACCACGTTAGCTGGCGGTGCAATCGGGACGGCTACCGGAGGTTTGGTAGGTGGTCTAATTGGTCTAGGAATTCCAGAAGATCGGGCACGAGTCTATCACGATTATGTGGTTCGTGGAGACTACCTGTTGATCGTGGACGGTGCAGATGCTGACATCCTTCAGGCTGAAACAATTCTAAAGCGCCGAGGGATTCGCGAGTGGGAAATTTACAATGCCCTAGCAATTGAAGGCTATGTCGATCCTCCTGCTTCTCGTTTGTAAAATCGGAAATTATTAAAGGATTTGCATCATGAAAAAGATCACAACTTTAATCCTCAGCAGCCTTCTACTGATTGGAACTGTGGCTTGTGAGAACAACGCTAAAACTAGCACCAACGCCCCTTCTTCCACAGAGGAAACGGGGCAAGTTCCTGATACTAAAACAGTCCAAAAGAACCAAAGCGATGCGTCTAGTCAAGTGCGCCGAAATCAACTCAATTCTGATATTCGCGCTCGTGAGCAACGCAACAATCTAACTGGAGGAGATGCGGATCGCGCCAACAGTGACCTTTCCAGTGAAGTTCGCTCTAAGCTAGAAGCCAACATCCCGAAAGGGCAACTTACAGTTTCTGCTAAAGATGGAGCGGTAGTCGTCTCTGGAACCGTAGAAACTCAAGAGCAACTCGACAAAATTGACCCCTTGGCAAAACAAATCAAGGGTGTCAATAGTGTCAAAGTTACAGCAAAAGTGGCGTTGTCAAATTGAAAGATGCTCCGAATCAGCTTGGAACTGAAATTACTTTGATAGCAAGGATTGCATTGCATCTTTCATATTCTAATCTGACAACGCCGCAAAAGTTGCGGTGAGCATCTCACCTTTGTAACTCCTAAATTAAGTTTTATGTCAAGCTATTTTGAAAGCCTTACCAGAAGCAAGTTTTAGCGACAAGCATAATTACTCACTTGCATAAATGAGATGCTCCCAAGTTGCGCCAGCAGCTCCAGCTAAAAAGAAGTAAACAGAAGATAGCAACTGTAACTAACCTTGAAGACAAGGGGCTTAAGCCCCTTGTCTAATCATTGCTTTAGGACTTACGCATTGACAGAATTTCCGTAGTATGCCTTTGAACTTCAGACTATGGCTTCCAAGTTATTGAGGTCAAGGAAGTTGGATGCTAAATTATTGACAATAAAAGAGCGGATGACCTCAGTAAATAACTCTCTTTGTCAGGAATACCAATTAACAATTTGCGCTTTAAATCGGAGAAATTCTAACTGGGGTTTGCTGAATAATGGTAAAACCCTTTTAAAATAAGGCTTTTGACCTGTTAAAATCCGATGTTCATGCTGCGAATATAGGATTAAGACCTTCAAAAACCTTGCATTATCCTTTTTTTAGTACATAAACTGGTACAAAAAAGAGGGCAACAAAGCCTGAAACGACCGGCTACTGACGACCGGCGACCGACTCCTAACCCCACCAACAAACTTTTTGCCGCCAACCCTATTTAGTTCCTAGTTCAACCGAGACTAACCGATTCACTTGACATCCTCGCCGCCGTAAAACGGACGGCGATTCCCAAACCTCACGATTTGGGTTTCTGCTTCTTTCCCGAAGGATTTTTCGCACCTGCCTTAACAGATTTACTCTGTTCTGGTCTTATGGTCGCTCTACAGACTGACACCGCAAGCCCTGCGGCCAAAATATTTTTACTGGCGTTAATATCTCGGTCATGGTGTGTTCCACAGTCTGGACAGTCCCATTCTCGAACATTTAACGGCATTTTCAAGGGCAATATACCCGCAATTACTACACCTTTTAGAGCTAGGAAACCATCTATCTATTTCGATGTAATTTCTCCCATACCAACGGCATTTATAGGCTAATTGTCGGGTGATTTCTCCCCAGCTTACATCAGATATTGCCTGAGATAATTTCGGGTTTTTGACCATATTCTTGACGGCTAAATTCTCAACAACAATCGTTTGGTTTTCACGAACTAATTGAGTGGTTAGCTTGTGTAAATGGTCTTTTCTGTTATCGGTGATTCGAGCGTGAATCTTGGCTACTTTGATTCTCGCTTTTTCCCGATTTTTTGACCCTTTCTGTTTTCGAGAAAGACTTTTAGATGCTCTTCGCAGTCTCCGATAATGCTTGTTAAAATGCTCAGGATTAGATACTTTGTCACCATCGCTGGTAATGACAAGGCTACTAATTCCTAAGTCAATTCCAATGGCTTTATCTGTTACTGGTAATGGCTTAATCGTTGGGTCATCAAATCTTATTGAAATATGCCAACGTCCTGAGGGATGTAATCTGACTGTTACTGTGCTTGGTTCACAGCTTTCTGGTATTTTTCTTGACCATCGAATAGGTAAAGGTTCTGTGCATTTGGCTAAATAGATTTGTTTGTCTTTAAATTTAAAGGCTGATTTGGTAAATTCGGCACTTCCTCCTTGATGTTTTTTCTTAAAGTTGGGATACTTAGTACGACCAGCAAAGAAATTAGTAAAAGCTGTTTGTAAATGTCTTAACCCTTGTTGTAAAGGTACACAGCTTACCTCATTGAGAAAGTCTAATTCTTCTTGCTTTTTCCAATCGGTTAGCATTGAAGAAGTTTGAGCGTAGCCTACTCTTTCTTGTCTTTCGTACCATGCTTGTGTTCTGACATGGAGAGCTTTGTTGTAAACTAATCTTACACAGCCCAAAGTGCGCCGCAATAGCGACTCTTGTTCGGGTGTGGGGTAAAATCGAAACGAATAGGCTTTTTCCATACCTCACATTTTAGCATATATTTCGTAAACGATGCTCATATTTAACAGTAAAGCCGTCGTAGAACGACGGGGTTTCAGACCCAAATTTTCGATGAGGAGCAAACAAACCCCGAAAGCCCTTGTCTTTAAGGGTATTCATGGTTTCTTTGGCAGCATACCAACTATCTCCTGTGACTGTCTCTGGTTTCAATCCCCAAGCTTTTACTTCGTCCAACATTTCTAAGAAATATTCATGTTTTGTCTGACCCTCCTGTTTATTAACGATTCGATAATTAACGGGAACTGACCTTCCTTTACAATCGGTATAATATCAGGTAACTGCGTTAATACCTTTGACTACTTTTTTGTGTTTACCACCAGTAAAAGTAATCGATTAACTCAGCTTTAGCTGGGTGACTATAAGGCTTGTCAATTACCATGTCGTCTGTACTGATTGTTCCTCCTTCAAGTTCGATTTGAGGAGCCACTTCATCAAACAAATCCTTGGGTGTATAGTTCTCTCGCCACAAGAAACGATTGACACTGTCATGAGATAAATTGCCCAGAATTTGAGCCAAACGAACACAGCTTATATATTTAGGTTCGCCGAGCAAAAATAGGGTGTAAATAGCCAGATTACATTGAGCAGTTGTTGGCTTCGTAATGTTTCTCATCAGTTGTTCTGTTATAAGAGATGCCCTTGTGTCAGGAAATCAAATCGGAGAGGGTTTTGTCAAGAGTCGAGAGAGAAATTGTATCTAAGACTAACAAAATTAGACCACCCACATTTAAGCCTTTTTGTCAATGCGTAATTTCTGTGCTTGCAGAAACGGTATCGTTACATTTTGTGTCGTATTCAAGCAATTCATACAGACTCAATCAATTCATACAGTAAATCAAACAACCACCCGTTACAGTAATACCAGAAGCAGAATTGTTAGCTCAACTTAGGTAAGCAGTTCTCAAATCCAACAAATTCAATAAGGAGAGCATCATGAGCTTAAAAGATAGAACCGAGGCAACCGCCAAAAATATCGAAGGTAAAGTTCAAGAAGCAGTAGGAGATCTGACTGGCGATTCCAAAGCTCAAGCAGAGGGCAAGGAAAAACAGGCAGAGGCAAAAGTTCGTCACACTATCGAAGATGTGAAAGATGAAGTCAAAAAAATTATTGATTAGTAGGTCATTTGTCACGGCAACCGCCATTCAGACAAATGATTGAAACCCAGATTTCATCGGAACTCTTCCTCAAAAAATGGCTTCTTTCGAGACAGGTGAAATACTAGGACAAGGCGGCGTAAATAAACCCAATATTACCAGATATCTAGCTTCTCAAAGAAGTCGAAGATCTCTCCCTCGGTAAACTTACGCCGTCAAAGACTAGAAAAATCTTTCTCGAAAGGGTCTAGACAGTAGTTGTTCATCATCCATGTATCATCGATTCATCAAATTCTTTTTTGGAGTTAAAATGATGTCACTTCAACAGATTCGTCGCTTTTTTGTCACCATTATTTTAACTATAATGCTGGCAATTACTATAGCTTTTGATTTTGGAACTACAAATAGTTGGGCTGCAACTTTACCCACCCAATCGCAGACTCAAATCGCAAGCATGAATCGAGCCAAGGCAGTTACGAAAAATATTGAAGGCAAAGCTCAAGAAGCGATTGGCAACATGACAGGCGATCCCAAAGATCAGATGATGGGAAAAGCCAAGCAAGTCGAAAGTCAGGCTCGTAACGCAGCAGAAGATATAAAAGACCAGATGAAGTTAAAAGGGCGGGCAAAAGCAGTCACAAAGAACATTGAAGGCAAAGCTCAAGAAGCGATAGGTAAAGCTACTGGCAACCGCCAAGATCAAGTTGCTGGAAAAGCTAAACAAGTCGAAAGCCAAGTTCGCAATGCAGTAGAAGATGTGAAAGATACGGTTCAAGATATACTCAATTAAGGATCGATGACTGAATTTTCATTACTTTTCTCTAAATCAAGGAGGGAAATATGTTTGATCTCGTTTGGACTGCCGTTGTTATACTTTTCATCCTCTGGTTGTTAGGATTCTCCATTAACATTGGCGGCAGCTTAATCCACCTGCTTTTGGTTTTGGTGCTGATTGGCGTTGTCTACAACTTGTTTATGAGGCGACGGTAATTGTTGATTCTCGAACACAGAAAGGGTCAAAAAATCGGGAAAAAGCAAGAATCAAAGTAGCTAAGATTCAGGCTCGAATCACCGATAGCAGAAAAGACCATTTACATAAGCTAACCACTCAATTAGTTCGTGAAAACTAAACGATTGTAGTTGAAAATTTAGCGGTAAAAGACCTGGTAAAAAACCCGAAGGTAAGCGCATCTTAACAATCCTTGACAAAATGAACTTTATGTGAGTTGCTTGCCCACGATTCAGGCATATTTGAGGAGAATTTGCCATCTCAATTGTTAAGCAAAAATCGACCCATTTGGGTCGATTTCGTAACTATTCTGATTGACTGGTATCACTTGAAATGCCCACGCGGATGACAAAATTGGCCAATTGTCAATAGCGTTTGAGATGCTCTCACCCTGTAAAAAACCCGAAACTAGCTCAAGCTATATCAGATGTTAGTTGGGGAGAAATCACTCGACAATGAGCCTATAAATGCCGTTGGTATGGGAGAAACTATCGGGAAATAGATATAGCATTTCTGATTCACAAAAGGTACATTCCCGAGCCTGAACAGCTTAATCAGCAAAGGTTTAACTGTGCCGCACAGATGCGAGAAACGCTATAGATGGTTTCCTAGTTCAAAACGGTGCAATAATTGTGGGCATATCGTTGAGAAAATGCCGTTAAGTGTCCGAGAATGGGAGTGTCCTGAATGTGGAACTTGCCATGAAAGGGATGTTAACGCCAGTAAAAACATTTTGGCCGCAGGGCTTGCGGTATCAGTCTGGGTCGCGAGTGTCAGACCCGAACAGAGCAAGTCTGTGAAGGCAACTGCTAAGAAGCAGAAACCTAGATCGTGAGGTCTAGGAATCACCGTCCCTTTTAGGGCGGTGAGGATGTCAATCCCACCCCCTAAATCCCCCTTAAGGGGTAATTCTATCGTCTCCCCTGAAAGGGGAGATAAGAGAGGGGTGGGGACTGAGGGGGGTGGGGGCTGGTTTGCTCAACCGAACGGTATTGGGTAGGGGAGGTGTGAACGATTATAATTTAATTTTAGGGACCTGCGTAGGAATAATATCCCAGCCAGACACTCGCTCTGTAGAAGAATCAGACCAGCCATAAATGGTACATTATCAAAGCGCAAGTCCCTTATGTTGTTGTGCTGTTTAGTTATTCAAGGAGTTTTTGTATGGAATCCACAAAAGAGCGCGGGCAATTAATCATCATTGGTGGAGCAGAAGACAAAGAAGGAGATTGTCAAATCTTGCGAGAGTTTGTTCGCTGTGCTGGCGGGACTAAAGCTAAAATTGCCGTGTTAACGGCGGCAACAAGTGAGCCTCGTTCGGCTGGAGAAACCTATACCCGAGTGTTTGAGCGACTCGGTGTCGAGGATGTGCGTGTCCTCGATACCATTCACAGGGAAGATGCCGACGATCCAGAAAACCTGAAAATCATTGAGGAAGCCACAGGAGCGTTTTTTACCGGGGGAGATCAAGCCCTAATCATTGAACACATCAAGGGAACTCAGCTAGATGCCTTACTTCACCAACGCAATCGGGAGGGAATGGTGGTAGGTGGGACAAGTGCCGGTGCTGCCATCATGCCCGATCTGATGATTATTGAAGGAGACTCGGAAACCAACCCACGCATGGACGCGATAGAGATGGGTCCGGGAATGGGATTTCTGCACTCAGTGGTGATCGATCAGCATTTTGCCCAGCGCGGACGGCTAGGTCGCCTGATTTCCGCTCTCTTACAGCAGCCAGCTAACTTAGGCTTTGGCATTGACGAAGATACAGCAGTAATTGTGGACGGTGACGAATTTAAAGTGGTGGGGCGTGGGGCTGTAACAATTGTCGATGAATCAGAAGCAACTTATGATAATTTAGACGAACTGCTCAAAGATGAAGCGATGGCAGTGTGTGGAGTCAGGTTGCACATCTTACCTCAAGGATTCCGCTTTAACTTGAAAACTCGCAAGCCCGTTTTCTCTCGATCAATAGAGTTAAAGGATAGCAATCCTAAAAAGGAGGCAGAAGTTGAAAGGGAGTAGGTCGGAGGGAACAATCAGTGGTGGCTTGTACCCGCCACTGATTGGAGAATTTATTTAAATCAGAAAAATATTGACTCTGAGGTCTAAGAATGAATCACGATCGGGATGATGAAACCAATCTTGAGCGGCGACAAGAACTGCTACATGATGAAGAGGCTTTTCGACTTGATCAAGAAGAGAAACGCCTGCGATCTGCCAGACGAAGTAATACCTTAAATTGGATAATTAATAGCATTTTCGGGCTGGCAGGAATAGGGCAAATACTACTGGTAATGAGGTTCTTGCTGCGTTTGTTTGGTGCGAACCCACAAAATCAATTTGCTCAGTTGATTAATCATCTATCTGCACCTTTCATTGCGCCATTTTCCACCTTATTCATTAGTCCTGCTTCATCTGGTGGAGCAAACATATTTGATGTTAATATTGTGATTGCGATCGTAGCCTATGCTCTCTTGAGCTATACTTTGCACGGCTATAACTTGCATTTTTTCCTCAAATCACTCTAGTATTAGATAATGCCCGCTATCAAAAATGTAAAATTGTTGATGAATTGGCTCTTTCTTTGTCAATATAGTTACTCTATCTGCCGTCTTATTGCCTAATCTAAATTTAATTGAAAGCCTGGGTAAATTGGTCAAAAATAAATGTTTATATGGTAAATATTATGAAAACTTTTCCGACTTTTCTTCAGCTATTTATGAATGTCTGAATGATGCCCATCTGAAACATAAAAAAGAACTGGATTCCTTGCTCACTCTAGGATTTCAGAAGTTTAATAAATCTCAGATTATGAACGACTAAAGTATATCAGTCATCAGTCATCAGTAATCAGATGTGAGTTTTCAGTTCACAAGGACCGAATCTAAAACCTAATTGGTTAAGCTAAAAGCTTTGATGTGCCTAGTTTCTAACCTTCTTTTTAGGTGAGAGAATTGCCAGATTCTTTCTTTTGCCTCTTGCATGAGTGACTCTTGCCTTCAGAACCTGATTACTGTTTACTGTTTACTGACCACTGAAAAAAACTCCCATCAACAGTGTCTCACTGATTACTGTTTACTGTTTACTGATTACTGTTTACTGTTTACTGAAACAACTCCCAACACTTAATATATGAAATGGACAGATAAAGATCAGATAATTATGCAAGGGATCGATCGACCCCTAGGCAAATATTATGCGGCACGATTGAAAGCTCAGGGAACCTGTTTAGTAGCGGGGGTGGCTAGTGGCTGCGGTGGTGAGATAATCGCAGAGATACCAGTGTTTGATCTAGTGGCCGAGGCCGTTGCTGAAGCGGGAGAAATCAAGACCAGTTTAATTTTAGTCCCCCCCAATCAAGTCCTAGATGCGGCCTTAGAAGCGATCGCAGCAGCCATCCCCCAATTAATTATCGTCACCCCCGGAGTTCCCCCCTTGGATCTGGTGGAATTATTAAAGATAGCTAGTACCACCGGGACATTAATTCTCGGACCTGGCAGCCAGGGTGTAATTATTCCCAATTATCTTTGGTTGGGTATTTGTGAACCGAATTTTTATCAATCGGGGACAATCGGTCTGATCACCCGCGGCGATCGCATAGGGGATGAAGTGGCGAAAACTTTAACAGCAGCGGGGTATGGTGAATCTATGGCGGTAAATTTGGGTACTGACGGCATTATTGGCTCCAATTTGTCCCAATGGTTGCAGGTTTTTGAGGAAGATGACAATACCGAGGCAATTCTCCTCGTCAGTCAGGTGGGGGGAAAGGCCGAAATCGAGGCAGCCAAATATATTGCCTCGGCGATCGAAAAACCAGTGATTGCCTATCTTGTGGGGTTAAATGCAGGGATTGAAACCAATTTCGGCGATACAGAAACAATTATTTCTAACCAACTTTCCTACTCTGTTGCCGCTAAGAATACCAGAAAAGATAGCCTACGTCATTTTCAAGAAGCTGGGGTGACAGTGGTGGAAAAATTGGCCGATTTACCCGCCTCTTTAGCTAAAGTCTTGTGCTGAATTTGACCCCATTGCCTCGATAATATTTATAATCTGACAATATTCTGCCAAAATAAGCACCTAACAGGATGTTTCACCCCATCCTGCCTAGCAGATTTTCGATGACAATTCCTGAGAGCTACTATATCATGGTAGACCACCTGTGATTCCTCAGACTGGCCAAGATAAAGATGGCAACAGGCAAAAATTAGGAAAAATCAGCGACAATCGAAACGGCAAGATCAAAAAAATTTCTATTCTAGATTGACCCTTATCAGCAGACCAACTATCCCACCCTTCTAGACAACGACCCTAAGGATAACTTCTATGGCGCAACAAAATAAACCAAAAACCGACAATATCCACCAAATCGATACCTATTGGGGTCCCCGATGGCTCGTAGAGGAACGGGACGCTTGCGGAGTCGGTTTTATTGCCGATGTGCGCGGTTCCGGCAGCCATCAACTGATCGAACAGGCCCTTTTAGCCTTAGGTTGTTTGGAACACCGGGGAGGCTGCAGCGCCGATCAGGATTCCGGGGACGGGTCCGGTATGATGACCGCTATCCCCAGAGATGTCCTCGCTCCTTGGTTCGCCGAAAATGGCTTAAATATGCCGGAATCTGAGCGCCTAGGGGTGGGTATGGTCTTTCTTCCCCAAGCGGCCCAAGAACGAGCCGAGGCTAAATCACATATCGAGGAAATTGTCAATAAATATAATATTAAGATTTTAGGTTGGCGCACTGTTCCCGTCCGTCCCGAAGTCCTCGGAAGACAAGCAAGGGAAAATCAACCCTACGTCGAGCAAATTCTGGTTACTTCCCCCGATTTAGCCGGTTCTCAATTCGATCGCCTACTCTATATTGCCCGTTCTGAAGTGGGTAAGCAACTGGCCGATGATTTCTATTTCTGTTCCTTTTCCTGTCGCACCATTGTCTATAAAGGCATGGTACGGGGCGAAATCCTGCGAGAATTCTATCTAGACCTGCAAAATACCGCCTATAGCAGTCAATTCGCTATTTATCACCGACGTTTTAGCACCAATACCCAACCAAAATGGCCCCTCGCTCAACCGATGCGCTTATTGGGTCATAACGGCGAAATTAACACCCTTTTGGGCAATATTAACTGGATGTCGGCCCGGGAACCCGCTTTAGAAACGGAAGGTTGGACCCACGAAGAATTACAATCCCTGACTCCCATTGTTAACCCCGCTAACAGCGACTCCTATAACCTCGATAGCGCCCTAGAATTATTGGTGAGAACCGGTCGCAGTCCCCTAGAAGCAGCTATGATCCTAGTGCCGGAGGCCTACAATAATCAGCCGGATTTACAGGATTATCCCGAAATTATCGACTTCTACGAATACTATAGCGGTTTACAGGAACCCTGGGACGGTCCGGCTTTACTGGTCTTCAGTGACGGGGGAATCGTCGGCGCTTGTTTGGACCGCAACGGTTTGCGACCGGCCCGTTATAGCATTACTAACAACGGTTATATCGTCGTTTCCTCGGAAGCGGGAACTATTCCCCTCGATGAAACCACCATTATCGAAAAAGGTCGTCTCGGCCCCGGTCAAATGATCGCAGTTGACCTAGAAAAAGGCGAAATTAAGCGTAATTGGCCGATTAAACAGGAAATTGCCCGAGCTAATCCCTACGGTGCATGGGTTAAATCCCAACGCACCTTGATTGACAAAGAAACAGCGATAGACATTCCCGCTCCTAGTCATCTCCTTCCCCGGCAAACCGCTTTCGGTTATACTGCCGAAGATGTGGATATGATTATCGTTCCCATGGCAGAACAGGGAAAAGAACCGACTTTCTGTATGGGTGATGACACTCCCCTAGCGGTCCTCTCCAGTAAACCCCATCTTCTCTACGATTACTTTAAACAACGTTTTGCCCAAGTTACTAACCCCCCCATCGATCCCTTACGGGAAAGTTTAGTCATGTCCTTGACTATGTATCTGGGACGACGGGGCAATATACTTAAATTAGGGGTTGATGACGCACATTTACTGAAATTAGACTCTCCCCTGCTCAATAATGCGGAATTAGCCAAAGTTAAAACCTCTAGCTACAGAACAGCCGAACTTTCTACCCTTTATGATCTGACCACCGGACCGGGGGGATTAGAAACCGCGATCGCTCATTTGTGCGCTGAGGCCGCCAAGAAAGTAGCATCGGGAGCGGAAATTTTAATTCTCAGTGACAGGACTGCTCCTATTGACGAAAAAACTAGCTATATTCCCCCCTTATTAGCTGTTGGTGCCGTCCATCATCACCTGATTCGCTCACACTTGCGTTTAAAAGCTTCGATCGTTATCGACACGGCCCAATGTTGGAGTACCCATCACTTCGCTTGTCTAATTGGTTATGGCGCTTCCGCAGTCTGTCCCTATCTGGCCCTAGAAACGATCGCCCAGTGGTGGATCGAGCCAAAAACTCAGAAATTGATGGAAAATGGCAAATTAGAAGCTATTAGCCTCGAAAAAGCCCTAATTAATTACCGCAAATCCGTAGAAGCAGGATTACTGAAAATCCTCTCGAAAATGGGTATTTCTCTCCTATCTTCCTACCATGGGGCGCAAATTTTCGAGGCGATCGGTCTGTCGGCAGATTTAGTTAAACTAGCTTTTAACGGTACTACCAGTCGCGTCGGGGGTTTAAGCATTGCTGAAGTGGCCCAAGAAGCGATCGCATTCCACAGCAAAGCTTTTCCCAATCTTACCGCTAAAAAACTAGAAAACTACGGTTTTGTCAACTACCGTCCGGGGGGAGAATACCACATGAATTCCCCAGAAATGGCGAAAGCACTCCATAAAGCCGTGGCCGCTCACTCCCAAGGGGAAGGATATGACCATTACGAAACCTATCGCCAAATCTTGCAGCAAAGACCCGTTACTGCATTGCGCGATTTATTAGAATTTAACAGCGATCGAGCCTCAATTGCCATCGAAGCAGTAGAATCGATCGAAAGTATCCTGCAACGCTTCTGCACAGGGGGAATGTCCCTCGGTGCCTTGGGCCGGGAAGCACACGAAACCCTAGCGATCGCCATGAATCGCATCGGAGGTAAGTCCAATTCCGGAGAAGGGGGAGAAGATCCGATCCGTTACACCAGCTTAAGCGATGTGGATGCAGAAGGACATTCCGTGACTATGCCCCATCTAAACGGCTTAAAAAACGGTGATACGGCTAATTCTGCCATTAAACAGATAGCTTCGGGTCGTTTTGGAGTCACTCCCGAATACTTAATGAGTGGAAAACAGCTAGAGATTAAAATGGCCCAGGGAGCAAAACCGGGAGAAGGAGGTCAATTACCCGGGAAAAAAGTCAGTTCCTATATTGCCATGTTACGGCGATCAAAACCGGGAGTAACTTTGATTTCTCCCCCTCCTCACCACGATATCTACTCGATCGAAGATTTAGCGCAATTAATCTACGATTTACACCAAATTAACCCCCGGGCCAAAGTTTCCGTCAAATTAGTGGCCGAGATCGGTATCGGCACAATTGCGGCCGGAGTTGCCAAAGCTAACGCTGATATTATCCAGATTTCTGGCCACGATGGTGGTACAGGTGCATCACCCCTAAGTTCGATCAAACACGCAGGTAGTCCCTGGGAATTGGGAGTAACGGAAGTGCATCGGATGTTAATGGAAAATCAACTGCGTCATCGGGTGATTTTGCGCGCAGATGGAGGACTAAAAACCGGTTGGGATATCCTCATGGCTGCTCTGATGGGTGCGGAGGAATTCGGTTTTGGTTCCATTTCCATGATTGCCGAGGGGTGCATCATGGCCCGCGTCTGTCACACGAATAATTGCCCTGTGGGAGTCGCTACCCAGCAGGAACGTCTCCGCACTCGTTTTCCAGGAATTCCCGCTCATGTGGTCAATTTCTTTACTTTGGTGGCCGAGGAAACGCGGCAATTATTAGCGAAATTAGGCTATCACAGTTTAAATGAGGTGATTGGCCGGGCAGATCTGTTAAAAGTGCGCTCCGATGCTCGTTTAACTAAGACAGAATCCCTCAATCTTGATTGTTTGTTGAATTTACCCGATGGCCGTAGCGATCGCTCTTGGTTGCAGCACGAGGAAGTACATAGTAACGGTGCTGTCCTCGATGACGAGATTCTAGCAGATAGCGAGATTAAACAGGCGATCGAGCAACAGGGAACCGTCAGCAAAACCTACAGGATTGTCAATACCGATCGCTCCGTGGGGGCGAGAATTGCGGGGGTAATTGCCCAAAAATACGGTAATGACGGCTTTGAAGGCGAAATTAAGCTCAATTTCCAGGGTGCGGCCGGTCAAAGTTTCGGAGCATTTAATTTACCCGGTGTCAATCTCCATTTAGAGGGAGAAGCTAACGATTATGTGGGTAAAGGCATCTACGGCGGCGAAATCGTCATCTTACCGCCCCAAAACGCCAATTATCAGCCCGAAGATAACGCTATCATCGGTAATACCTGTCTCTACGGGGCCACCGGTGGGGTGTTATACGCTAATGGTCGCGCTGGTGAACGTTTTGCTGTCCGCAATTCCACTGCGAAAGCAGTTATCGAAGGGGCCGGGGACCACCTCTGTGAATATATGACCGGGGGGGTAATTGTCGTGCTTGGTTCCGTCGGTCGCAACGTCGGCGCCGGGATGACGGGAGGATTAGCTTATATCCTTGATCCGTCCCTACCGGAGAAACTCAACCCCGAAATTGTCAAGATTCAACGGGTTGGCACGGCTGCTGGTGCGGAACAGTTAAAATCTTTAATTGAGGCCCATGTAGAACGCACTAATAGCCCCAAAGGTAAGTTAATTTTAGCTAATTGGGATAGCTATCTCGGTCAATTCTGGCAAGTGGTCCCTCCCTCGGAAGCGGATAGTCCCGAAGCGCAAATTAGCGCGGAGAAAACCTTAACTTCGGTGTAATTTCTTTGGGGTGCGTTACGCTTTGTTAACGCACCCATTGATTAATTTTTTGACTGCGGAGTTGATTAATGGCTATGCTGCCCATCCCCACCACCTATACTAGCTATACCCAAGCACAGGAACATTTTCTTCAGGTTTTAGAACAAGTAGAACTGGGAAACTCGATCGTTATTGTCCAACGTCAGGGTCATCATGATGTGGCCTTGATTGCTGCTGACGAATTATCCGCTTTATTAGAAGAAGTTTATCTTTTGCGCTCTCCAGCTAACGCTCAACGACTTTTTCAGTCCTTAAATTGGTCACAAGAAAGATTATCTCAGACAGCTGCCACCACTTCTCTAGAAGAATTACGTCAAGAATTGGAGACCGAGATTGAGCAAGAAAAAGCCGCAGAAGTCTGAAACCGAAATTGTGCGAATTTTTACTCAATTATGCCTAATCTAGTATCTCCAAATTGATTATATGGGGACATATTAACCTTAATTATTTAGACTACAGTTTTTATCGCTGCATAAGTCGGAACATTTGCTAAAATTTAGGATATATTCACTTTGGCTATCTTTGATGTCATAATTTGGCAATGACAAACGAAAAACTCAGATTTATCGATCTTTTTGCTGGTATTGGAGGATTTAGATTAGCTTTCGAGAGCGTTGGTTATGACTGTGTATATTCTTGTGAAATAGACGAAAACTGTCGAAAAGTAGGAAAACGAGCCAGATTTAGAGATACAAGGGGAACTCTATTTTTTCCCATCTGCGAAATAGTAGAATTAAAGCAAGATACAAGCAATCAATCAATATTTAGCATCTTCTTAACCTCATCTAGAGAATAAGTTTGACTATCTTTTTCTTCTTCTTTTGCCTGTATTAAATCTTCCAAATCCTCTAAGTCTTCTAAGATTTCTTTAATTTTCATAAACTCCTCATAAGTTAAAACAGCAAATTCTTTTTTGCCATTTTTGATTAAGAATTCAGGATGTAATTCAATCATTGTTTTCTCCTTAATTTAATTGTAGATATTTTGTCGATGTTTAACACGATAAATCACTAAAGTGATTTCTTCAACCTCAAATAGAATTCGATAGTTACCCACCCTTAAGCGATAATTAGGGGTAAAATTCTTTAATTGCTTGACATCTCCTTGTAAATTATCCGTAAACCAGAAGTTTTTTTCTGGTTTACGGATAATGGATTCCAGAAATTTAACCGTTACTTCAAGCTAAGTCTGCTAAAATCCTGATGACCCCCTCACCCAGTCAGCTACTGCCAAGGCTAAGATAATGTTAACGCTCCCCCCCAATTAGGGTTTTTTAGGCGATTGCGTTCCATATTTTCAGAGTTTACGTCAAGGCGATAGCGCTAGAAAAAAGCCACAGGCAATGTATTCCATCCTGCGGACTGATTGACTAGAGCCACATCCGTTTTACTATCACCATTAAAATTACCTGTTAGTACGTTAACGTTCGGGTTAGCAGCCCAAGAAGCAAAATCTCCGATAAATTGGTTTGTTACAGAAAAACTCCCATTTCCTTGAGAGAAAGCTACTGGCAATGTATTCCATCCTGCGGACTGATTGACTAGGGCCACATCCGTTTTACCATCACCGTTAAAATCACCCGTTCGTACCCTTACGTTCGGGTTGGCAGCCCAAGAAGCAAAATCTCCGATAAATTGGTTTGTTACAGAAAAACTCCCATTTCCTTGAGAGAAAGCTACTGGCAATGTATTCCATCCTGCGGATTTATTGATTAGGGCCACATCCGTTTTACCATCGCCGTTAAAATCACCTGTTAGTGCGTCAACACCCGGATTAGCAGCCCAAGAAGCAAAATCTCCGATAAATTGGTTTGTTACAGAAAAACTCCCATTTCCTTGAGAGAAAGCTACTGGCAATGTATTCCATCCTACGGATTTATTGACTAGGGACACATCTGTTTTACCATCACCGTTAAAATCACCCGTTAATACCCTTACGTTTGAGTTAGCAGACCAAGAGGCAAAATCTCCGATAAATTGGTTTGTTACGGAAAAACTCCCATTTCCCTGAGAGAAAGCTACGGGCAATGTACTCCATCCTGCGGACTGATTGACTAGAGATACGTCTGTTTTGCCATCACCGTTAAAATCACCCGTCAATACCCTTACGTTTGAGTTAGCAGACCAAGAGGCGAAATCTCCGATAAATTGGTTTGTTACGGAAAAATTCCCATTTCCTTGAGAGAAAGCTACGGGCAATGTACTCCATCCTGCGGACTGATTGACTAGGGACACATCTGTTTTACCATCACCGTTAAAATCACCCGTTAATACCCTTACGTTTGAGTTAGCAGACCAAGAGGCAAAATCTCCGATAAATTGGTTTGTTACGGAAAAATTCCCATTTCCTTGAGAGAAAGCTACGGGCAATGTACTCCATCCTGCGGACTGATTGACTAGGGACACATCTGTTTTACCATCACCGTTAAAATCACCCGTTAATACCCTTACGTTTGAGTTAGCAGACCAAGAGGCAAAATCTCCGATAAATTGGTTTGTTACTGTCAAGTTTCCATATGAGTTACTAATACTACCACTAATCGAATACTGCCCCAAACTACCGTAATCTGTGTAACCAGTAGTAAGAGGATTACCTTTCCCAATACCGTCAATTTTGAGGTAATAGGTTCCGGCTGCGACATTTGCTGTAATATTTGCTGATAATAAATCCGTCGGATTAGATGATGCAATTAGAGTTCCCGCAGAATTGTATAACTCTGCCAAAATATCTAAATTTGGTCCACGATTAAATGGATTCACCGTCAAACTAATCGCACCCGCACCTGTAGTAAAACTATAGAAATCTACATCCGTATTGCGCTCAATGATACCATTACCACTAACAGAAGCACCAGAAACCGTTAATGCTTTCGCAGTAGCAATTGTACTACCAGTATCATCGGTTCGGTAGCCAAAACCATTTTGGGTGGTAATAATTTGCAAATCATCTTGAGTATTATTAGCGGAAGCATACTCCCCTTTACTCCACTGGGATAGGTTCTGATAGTATCCTACTCCCATAATTGGTGCCCAGCCAGTATCCCCACTACCATGTCCTGCGTAGTATCCCTCACTGGGGGTAATTCGTCCATCATGGGATAGTCCGAGAGTATGTCCTACTTCATGGGAAATAGCTTCAGCCGTATATTTTTCGTTACCATTACCTAGTTGGTCATCAAAAACAAAGGTGGGAGTATCACTATTCCAGTTAAAAGAACCAACGTAGGCAACTCCTCCTGCTCCAGCACCGAACCAGTCATAACTGCTCCCACCAATAGCAACACGCACACCCCAGCGAGTGTCACCACTACCACTTTTAATCAAATCATTGATATTCGTTGGAGCTTGAGTTGTGACATTAACATTAAAGGGGATGAAATCCTCCGCCACGCGCTGCCAAATATACTGGATTCTTTCTAGTTCAGCATTACTAAAAGACCCTGTATTGCCATCAAAATCGAAAGCAGGAGTAACAATATTAGCCTTATTATAGGCTGTATTCCAAGAAGTACCAGAAGTAGTATGCCCGTTAAAATCCAGATAAATTGTGTGATTTGCTCCTGCTAAGCTGTTAAGGGAGAAAGTTTGAGATAGATTTAAAGCGGCTGATACAGTGGCGGCTGACTGTTTCGGTTGATTCTTAACTAGATTCGGATCAAATGGAGGAAGAGCGCAGAATGAGCAGTTACACCCAGCAATGTGTTGTAAGTTACTTGAAACCAGAGAACTTAGAGATTGGCTAGTATTAAGCGATACAGACTGGGAATTTCCTGTCTTTAGGTCATTTTCCTGCGCCGACTCAGCTAAAATCGCACCTTTACGCCCAAGAGGATCTGTGTCATCAATCTGAGCATCAATGCTATGTCTTGTTCCTTCGTCAATTTGTTCTAAATCTGTAGATAAAAGCGTGATAGTAAGAGGATTGAGCAAACTGTCACGAACAACGAAATCAAGAAAATCAGCCATCTTTAATTTCCTCCAAAACAAGAGAGATCAATAATTAAGTAGGTAGGCGTTAAAAATTATCAGAGCCCCCGCCTCCCCTGCCCCCCTTATTAAGGGGGGTAGGGGGGATCGAACCTAAAATCGATTTTTAATTTAAATATAACCGGCTACCTACAATGGGAATTGTAACCGTTCAAAGCAGAAATGTTCAATCTTGTAACAAAATTTTATAAGATTAACCTTAATTATCTAGACCACAGTTTTTATGAATCCCCTCGTTAATTATTTTCGCAACCTGCAAGAAATCCACTCCTCCCAAGCAGCAGTAAAAGAAACCTCCTACTACGGCACTCTCGAAACTCTCCTCAACGAAATCGGTAAAACCCTAAAACCGCGAGTCCGCTGCATTATCAACCTCAGAAATCAGGGTGCGGGATTGCCGGATGGGGGACTTTTTAACGTCGATCAATTCCAAAAAAATCAAGAATTAGAACCTTTTACGGCGATTTTTCCCGAAAGAGGTGCGATCGAGATTAAGGGAACCAAAGAAGATGTCAAAAAAATCGCCGCCAGCGAACAAGTACAAAAATACTGGCAAAAATACGGTCAAGTATTAGTCAGCAATTATTGCGATTTTCTGCTCATTGGTCGCAATAGCCAAGGTCAACCGGTGGAATTAGAAGCCTATAGTTTAGCCCCGTCAGAAGCCGAGTTTTGGCTGAAAACCTCAAATCCATCCAATGATTAATTTTTTGACTGCGGAGTTGATTAATGGCTATGCTGCCCATCCCCACCACCTATACTAGCTATACCCAAGCACAAGAACATTTTCTTCAGGTTTTAGAACAAGTAGAACTGGGAAACTCGAAAGATTATCTCAGACAGCTGCTACCACTTCTCTAGAAGAATTACGTCAAGAATTGGAGACCGAGATTGAGCCAGAAAAAGCCGCAGAGGTCTGAAACCGAAATTGTGCGAGTTTTTCCTCAATTATGCCTAATCCAGTATTCCGTCAACCCCGTTAAGCTTTTTTCACGAAAATAACGTCTTTTTCGACCTTGACTTGATAGGTGGTTAGATTGCCTTTTGGGGGTTTATTCGTGACGACCCCAGTGGCGGTAAATTTTCCCGTATGGCAGGGACAAGCTAAAATCTGTGCGCCAGTATCCCATTTCACCGTACAGCCTTCATGGGTACAAGTCGGGTTTACTGCACTGATCTTTTTCGTCTTTTTCTCCCAGATCAGGAGCAAGGAGCCGACCGGGGATTTTTTATCCAGAAAACTGCCTTTGGCTTCCAATTCTTTGAGGGTAATGCCCGTCACTTTCACAAAGCCATCCGCCGCTTGGGCCGGGGTCATCTCTTGGTCGGTAGCCGTCGCTAGGATTTCTGGGGCGCAGGCCATGGCTCCGCCAACACCAACGAGGGCAACAAATTCACGACGATTCATGGGATTAGGTTTTTCCAACAGTAACGTTAACTTTCACTGTACCGTAGAAGCTCTTTCCATTCAATTAACTTCTAAGTGCGAGTAGAGAGGGCCAGTAAGCAAACGCCTGACCAGGATTAGGCTTCAGAAGCTAGTTGCGACCGATAATTAATTTTTGAGGGTTCAAAAATGGCAAAAATAAGGATTAAATGGCATAAAATATGTAAATAGACTATTTAGTTAATTATTATTCATTCTTAATTCTCCTGACTCCTGACGACCGACTCCTGACTCCTAACCCTAACAACAATTTTTGATTTTTACAACACTCCTAATGAATCCCCTCGTCAATTATTTTCGCAACCTGCACGAAATCCACTCCTCCCAAGCAGCGGTAAAAGAAACCTCCTAAGACTAAGATAATGTCAACGCTCCCCCCAATTAGGGTTTTTTAGGCGATCGCATTTTAAAATTTTGTTTCATGTAAGGCGATCGCCTTTGGGAATTTCAGTTCACATAAAGGCGATCGTGCTAGGCAAAATCACCCACAAAGTGTTGATCTCCTGAACCGAGTTTCCAGCCGCCGATCCAGTCATACTGAATCGAGTTAGATTGAAAGCCCGAACCGTTATAGGTTAATAATCCTGCATATTGAGGACTACGGATGAAAACATCATCTTTGCCATCGTTGTTAAAATCACCCACAAAGTGTTGATCTCCTGAACCGAGTTTCCAGCCGCCGATCCAGTCATACTGAATCGAGTTAGGTTGAAAGCCCGAACCGTTATAGGTTAATAATCCTGCATATTGAGGACTACGGATGAAAACGTCATCTTTACCATTACCATCGAAGTCACCCACAAAGTGTTGATCTCCTGAACCGAGTTTCCAGCCGCCGATCCAGTCATACTGAATCGAGTTAGGTTGAAAGCCCGAACCGTTATAGGTTAATAATCCTGCATATTGAGGACTACGGATGAAAACGTCATCTTTACCATTACCATCGAAGTCACCCACAAAGTGTTGATCTCCTGAACCGAGTTTCCAGCCGCCGATCCAGTCATACTGAATCGAGTTAGGTTGAAAGCCCGAACCGTTATAGGTTAATAATCCTGCATATTGAGGACTACGGATGAAAACGTCATCTTTACCATTACCATCGAAGTCACCCGCCAAATGTTTATCCCCTGAACCGAGTTTCCAGCCGCCGATCCAGTCATACTGAATCGAGTTAGGTTGAAAGCCCGAACCGTTATAGGTTAATAATCCTGCATATTGAGGACTACGGATGAAAACGTCATCTTTACCATTACCATCGAAGTCACCCGCCAAATGTTTATCCCCTGAACCAAGTTTCCAGCCGCCGATCCAGTCATACTGAATCGAGTTAGGTTGAAAGCCCGAACCGTTATAGGTTAATAATCCTGCATATTGAGGACTACGGATGAAAACGTCATCTTTACCATTACCATCGAAGTCACCCGCCAAATGTTTATCCCCTGAACCAAGTTTCCAGCCGCCGATCCAGTCATACTGAATCGAGTTAGGTTGAAAGCCCGAACCGTTATAGGTTAATAATCCTGCATATTGAGGACTACGGATGAAAATATCTTTAGAAGGACTAGAAACTGAACCACTAATCGAATACTGCCCCAAACTACCGTAATCTGTGTAACCAGTAGTAAGAGGATTACCTTTCCCAATACCGTCAATTTTGAGGTAATAGGTTCCGGCTGCGACATTTGCTGTAATATTTGCTGATAATAAATCCGTCGGATTAGATGATGCAATTAGAGTTCCCGCAGAATTGTATAACTCTGCCAAAATATCTAAATTTGGTCCACGATTAAATGGATTCACCGTCAAACTAATCGCACCCGCACCTGTAGTAAAACTATAGAAATCTACATCCGTATTGCGCTCAATGATACCATTACCACTAACAGAAGCACCAGAAACCGTTAATGCTTTCGCAGTAGCAATTGTATTGCCAGTATCATCGGTTCGGTAGCCAAAACCATTTTGGGTGGTAATAATTTGCAAATCATCTTGAGTATTATTAGCGGAAGCATACTCCCCTTTACTCCACTGGGATAGGTTCTGATAGTATCCTACTCCCATAATTGGTGCCCAGCCAGTATCCCCACTACCATGTCCTGCGTAGTATCCCTCACTGGGGGTAATTCGTCCATCATGGGATAGTCCGAGAGTATGTCCTACTTCATGGGAAATAGCTTCAGCCGTATATTTTTCGTTACCATTACCTAGTTGGTCATCAAAAACAAAGGTGGGAGTATCACTATTCCAGTTAAAAGAACCAACGTAGGCAACTCCTCCTGCTCCAGCACCGAACCAGTCATAACTGCTCCCACCAATAGCAACACGCACACCCCAGCGAGTGTCACCAGTACCGCTTTTAATCAAATCATTGATATCCGTTGGAGCTTGAGTTGTGACATTAACATTAAAGGGGATGAAATCCTCCGCCACGCGCTGCCAAATATACTGGATTCTTTCTAGTTCAGCATTACTAAAAGACCCTGTATTGCCATCAAAATCGAAAGCAGGAGTAACAATATTAGCCTTATTATAGGCTGTATTCCAAGAAGTACCAGAAGTAGTATGCCCGTTAAAATCCAGATAAATTGTGTGATTTGCTCCTGCTAAGCTGTTAAGGGAGAAAGTTTGAGATAGATTTAAAGCGGCTGATACAGTGGCGGCTGACTGTTTCGGTTGATTCTTAACTAGATTCGGATCAAATGGAGGAAGAGCGCAGAATGAGCAGTTACACCCAGCAATGTGTTGTAAGTTACTTGAAACCAGAGAACTTAGAGATTGGCTAGTATTAAGCGATACAGACTGGGAATTTCCTGTCTTTAGGTCATTTTCCTGCGCCGACTCAGCTAAAATCGCACCTTTACGCCCAAGAGGATCTGTGTCATCAATCTGAGCATCAATGCTATGTCTTGTTCCTTCGTCAATTTGTTCTAAATCTGTAGATAAAAGCGTGATAGTAAGAGGATTGAGCAAACTGTCACGAACAACGAAATCAAGAAAATCAGCCATCTTTAATTTCCTCCAAAACAAGAGAGATCAATAATTAAGTAGGTAGGCGTTAAAAATTATCAGAGCCCCCGCCTATCAGCACCCCCCTTAATAAGGGGGGCAGGGGGGATCGAACCTAAAATCGATTTTTAATTTAAATATAACCGGCTACCTACAATGGGAATTGTAACCGTTCAAAGCAGAAATGTTCAATCTTGTAACAAAATTTTATAAGATTAACCTTAATTATCTAGACCACAGTTTTTATGAATCCCCTCGTCAATTATTTTCGCAACCTGCACGAAATCCACTCCTCCCAAGCAGCCGTAAAAGAAACCTCCTACTACGGCACTCTCGAAACTCTCCTTAACGAAATCGGTAAAACCCTAAAACCGCGAGTGCGCTGCATTATCAACCTCAGAAATCAGGGTGCGGGATTGCCGGACGGGGGACTTTTTAACGTCGATCAATTCCAAAAAAATCAAGAATTAGAACCTTTTACGGCGATTTTTCCCGAAAGAGGTGCGATCGAGATTAAGGGAACCAAAGAAGATATCAAAAAAATCGCCGCCAGCGAGCAAGTACAAAAATACTGGCAAAAATACGGTCAAGTATTAGTCACCAATTATCGCGATTTTCTGCTCATTGGTCGCAATAGCCAAGGTCAACCGGTGGAATTAGAAGCCTATAGTTTAGCCCCGTCAGAAGCCGAGTTTTGGCTAAAAACCTCAAATCCATCCAAATTTGCCGCCGAACACGGTGATAGCCTCTTAGAATACCTAAAGAGAGTGCTTTTACAGGCGGCTCCTATCACCTCACCAGCCGATGTTGCTTGGTTTCTTGCTTCCTATGCGCGCGACGCAAAAGCACGCTTAGAACATCATTCCGATCTTCCCGCTCTGGCCAATATCCGTCAAGCTTTAGAAAATGCCCTCGGTATCAAATTTGAACGGGAACAGGGAAATAAATTTTTCCGTTCTACCCTCGTGCAAACCCTCTTTTATGGTTTATTTTCTGCTTGGGTATTATGGCACAAGCAAAACCTCAATCGCGAGGATAAAGAGGATAAGTTCGATTGGAAATCCGCAGCCCACCATCTCCATGTTCCCATGTTAGCGATCCTATTCGAGCAGATCGCCGCACCGAGTAAGTTAAAGTCTTTGGGATTAGTAGAAGTTTTGAATTGGACCGGTGCAGCTTTAAATCGAGTGCGACGAGAGGAATTTTTTCGTCAATTCGATGAGGGACAAGCGGTACAGTATTTCTATGAACCATTTTTGCAAGCTTTTGATCCTGATTTACGCAAAGAATTGGGAGTTTGGTACACTCCTCCGGAAATTGTTCGCTATATGGTAGCGCGAGTCGATCGAGTTTTACGAGAAGAATTAAATATTGAGGACGGTTTAGCTAATCCCGATGTTTATATTCTCGATCCTTGCTGTGGCACCGGTGCTTATTTAGTCGAGGTTTTGCGCTATATTACCGATACTTTACAGGAAAATGGGGCGGGTGCTTTAGCCATGGCTTTGGTGAAAAAAGCAGCCATAGAAAGAATTTTCGGTTTCGAGATTTTAACCGCTCCTTTTGTCGTCGCTCATCTACAATTAGGTTTATTCCTGCAAAGTTTGGGTGTACCTTTAATAGAAGATAGTGAACGGGTGGGGATTTATCTGACTAATGCTTTAACTGGTTGGCAACCTCCCGATGAGGAAAGTAAACAGAAAATTCAACAGCTACAATTAAGTTTTCCAGAGTTAAATAAGGAACGAGAGGCAGCCGATGAAGTTAAGCGCGGTAAACCGATTTTAGTTATTCTCGGTAATCCTCCCTACAATGCTTTTGCTGGAACCAGTCCCGCGGAAGAAGCAGGTTTAGTGGAAGTGTATAAACAGGGTTTAATCTCCGATTGGGGGATTAAAAAGTTTAATTTGGATGAGTTATATGTGCGCTTTTTTCGTTTAGCAGAAAGATGTATTTCAGAAAATACCGGTAAAGGAGTTGTTTGTTATATTTCTAATTTTTCCTATCTCGGTGATCCTTCTTTTGTGGTGATGCGGCAAAGATTTTTACAAGAATTTGATCGCCTTTGGTTTGATTGTCTCAATGGGGATAGTCGCGAAACGGGAAAGTTAACCCCTGAAGGTAATCCAGATCCTAGTGTTTTTTCTACTCAATACAATAAGGAAGGGATTCGAGTCGGGACAACTATCGGACTAATGGTAAGAAAGGAAGTAAGGAATAAAAATGTTGATGTCTATTTTCGCCATTTCTGGGGAGTTGCTAAACGAGAACAGTTATTAGATAGTTTAAATAATCAAGATTTTGATGCTTTGTATCAAGTCTCTAACCCAGAACAATCTAATCGTTATTCTTTCCGTCCCTCCGATGTTTCCTCTCACTATTTAGCATGGCCAAAGTTAACAGATTTATCTGATGAAGCTCCAATTACAGGTTATAAAGAGAATCGAGGCTATAGTTTTATTGATAGTGATAAAACTATTCTTTCGGAAAGGATAAGTAAATACTTTGATCAAAATGTTTCATGGGAAGAATTAGCATCACTTAATACAGGTTTAACTAAAAATGCAGCTCGATTTGATGCCAAAAAAGCCAGAGATAAAGTCTTAAAGTTACGCAAAAAATTTAATCCTCAAATGCTGTTACCTTATCTGCTCAGACCCTATGAGGTTAAGTGGTGTTATTATACTCAAATTAGACCGCTTTGGAATGAGTCTAGACCTTCGCTATTTATTCATCAATTTCAAGGTAATTCCTTTTTAGTCAGTCGTCCTGCTGGTGTTGCCTCTCCCGAAGGAATACCATTTTATTTTACTAACTGTTTAGGAGACTTTGACTTTATTAGAGGTCATGCTTATCACTTTCCTATACGATTACGTCAAAATTCAGAGAAGGTGAATACAGAAGATAATACTCAAGGAAAATTATTCGATTCCAGTAACTTTAATAGTCCTTCAATAAAAGCCAATCTTTCGGAAAAATCTCGTCAATACTTAAATCAACTGGGTATTAATAATATTGATGAAAATATCGAGAATGCCTCCTTAATTTGGCTGCACTCGTTAGCGATTGGGTACTCTCCCTTGTATCTTCGGGAAAATGCCGACGGTATTCGTCAAGACTTCCCAAGAATTCCCCTTCCCAATAGCCAAGAATTATTAATTAAATCTGCCCAACTAGGACAAGCGATCGCCTCTCTTTTAGACACAGAAAACCCCGTTATAGGAGTCACCAAAAAACCGACCCCTGCACTGCAAAAAATCGCCTTGATTTCCTGCACTGATGGGGGAAATTTAAACCCAGATAAGGGGGATTTAATTATTAACGTCGGTTGGGGACATGGGGGTAAAAATGGTGTGACAATGCCGGGTAAAGGAAAAGCGATCGCCAGACAATATACAACCGCAGAAATGAGCGTAATTAGCCCAGAAATGCGAAAATTATTAGGAACGACCACCTATGATATTTATCTCAATGATCGAGCCTATTGGCAAAATATACCATCCCGGGTGTGGGAATATACCATCGGGGGTTATCAAGTTATTAAAAAATGGCTAAGTTATCGCGAGGAAAAATTATTAGGACGGGGATTAACTATCGCAGAAGTGCAGGAAGTAAGCGAGATGACTAGAAGAATTACTGCGATTATTCTCCTAGAATCATATCTAGATGATAACTACCAAAATATCAAAACAGCCGTGTATTCTTTTTAACTTAGTGTCAGCAGAATTCCCTCGCTTTTAGCGATGGGATGAATGCTGATACTAAATCCGTTGAGTACAGGCTAGTTATGAGACGAGGCACTCATGCAAGAGGCAAAAGGGGAAATAAATAATCAGTTTTTAATAACAGGATTTAGTATGACATTCAGTTTTTTTCCCACTTCCCACTCCCCAATTCATAATTCATAATTCCCCAAGGATTGGATGATTGAAGCCTTCTGAAGCAAAAGAATATCTGTGATTGCTATCAAAACTGTTATATTATATAAAAATATTTCTGAGATTTTTTCTATGCCTCTAATTAGGGTCTGCTGAATAAATCTAAAAACCTTGTTGGATAAGACTTTTGGACTTTTTTCCCCTCAAAAAGTGCCAGCCATTGCGGGGATCGGGGGAAAATTCAGGTACTTTTTCCCTGAAAATTAGGTAGTTGACCACCTCAAAACTGGTAAAACCCCACACCCCACACCCCACACCCCACACCCTGCCCCCAGGAAAAGCTTTTTCAGCAAACCCTAATTAAAATTCAAACTTCTGTCACCTCCCTCGATGATGAGACGGTTAATCAACTTTTGCAGAGTCTTTCGGCTAAATTAGCTAAACATCTGGGAAAACCCGAATCCTATGTGATGACAGCTTTAGAATCGGGTATAAAAATGACTTTTGCTGGTACTTTTGAGCCGGTGTGTTATGTGGAGATTAAAAGTGTTGGTTCTATTTCCGCCGCTCAAACTAAAAGCATGAGTAGTGATTTTTGTCAAGAAATTGAGGCTTATTTAGGAATACCGAAAAATCGCATTTATCTAGAATTTGCCGAGACGAAAGGTGATCTTTGGGGATGGAATGGCACTACTTTTGGCTAATTTATGCCAAAATTATCGGAGATAGGGCTTATTTTAACTCTCTGGTGAGGATTTTTGCCTGTTCAATCCAAGCTAACATCACCGCAATATCGGGACTTGACATCCTCGCCGCCGTAAAACGGACGGCGATTCCTCACCACGCCACTTTTTTAGGGTGGTCGCTGAATGGGGTTGACGCTTCACCGAAAAACGCTTAATTGCTTAAGTCTGACTCTTTCTCAACGTCCGTTTTGAGTGTCCGGATGCCCTCCGGCCACTTTGAACAAGTCGAAAAAATCTCATGTTCAACCTTATTTCCTAGAAAGTTTTACTCGTTCAAGGCCGAATTTGAATTCTTTTCTGAACAAAACCCCCTACTATCTGTTGTCAAGGTTCAGTTTTTAGCTTGGTTATCGCTTTTTCCATTGTAGCTTAAAGCCGTCCTTTTAGGACGGGGTTTTAACCCAAATTTTCGATAAATCGCGTCTTTGCAGATTAGCCACCTGAAAATTGATGTTTGTGCCAATTGCGGGGATGAGCCTTTTTCTGTCAACTCTTGAGGTTGACGCGTTTCATTTTAAAATTGGCACATTCAGTCATCATTGATGGTATAAAAGTAGAATAGAGAGATTATACTGAGTATAGAAAAATTACAGCTTTGTTTCTAAAGATGAAGTGTAACCTAATTTGGTATCGAATCCTGACGACCGGCTCCCCAAAACGAAAACTTTGTACTTCACCATTAAGATAACTGCTATAAGATGAATTTATTAGAAGAAGTTAAGGCAAAAACTAAAGAATTTCGTACCGATAACTATCCTATGTCAATCGGAGAGATTATTAGTCTTTATAATAACAAAGAAATGACAATTAATCCAGATTTTCAAAGATATTTTCGTTGGACAATAGCCCAAAAAAGCCGATTCATAGAATCGATACTATTAGGAATTCCTATTCCCTCTATTTTTGTCTATCAGAGAGAAGAAGATAGTGTTTGGGAATTGGTGGATGGATTACAAAGGATTTCAACAATTTTGGAATTTGTTGGCGATTTAAGAGATGAGGACGATGAAACTAAGAAAAAACCGAAACTGGTGCTTCAAGGTACTAACTTATTACCTAGCTTAAACGGAGTTATGTGGGAAGGTGCAGAGGAAGGAGAGTATAATTTGCCCCCATCTCTAAAAATAGACTTCAAAAGAGCGAAAATACAGGTTCAGATTATCCAAAAAGAATCGGATAAAAATGCTAAGTTTGAAGTTTTTGATCGTTTAAATACCGGTGGCTCTTTTTTATCTTATCAAGAGGTGCGTAATTGTCTTTTGATTATGCTAGATAAAAACCTATATAAGTGGTTAGAAGACTTGGCAGAAAATGAGAACTTTAAAAATTGTATTTCCCTATCCGAGCGATTAAGACAAGAACGCTACGACTTGGAACTAATTCTTAAATATTTTGCCCTGTCTTCTCCCACATTTGATCCAAAATCATTGAACAAAAAAGAGGTTAATGAATATTTGACTGACTATCTGATAGAATTATGCAATTCCAGGACTTTTGATCGTGTGTTAGAGCAAGAAAAATTCGCTAAAATGTTTTTATTGCTTGATCAAGCGACGAATGAAGATACTTTTACCAAATATGATGGAACAAGATTTAAGGGTAAATTTCTCGATTCTGCTTATGAAGCGATCACCACAGGATTACGAGAAAATATTGATGATTACTCTACTCAAGATATTGAACTGCTAAGAACAAAAATTCAGGAAATGTGGTCAGAATCTGACTTTATTTATAACATCGGTACGGGATCGAGAGCTAGAACTAGAATGCTCAAAATGATTGAATTTGGCAAAAAATATTTTAAAAAGTAATGAGTAAAGATAATAGAACTATCGAAATTCTCCAGAAAAACTTAGATGAAGATATGGCATGGCGAATTAAAGAACTTAGTATTTTAAAAAATAAAATTCCTCCACAAAAAGGAACTGAGCAAGATGTATTAATTAGAGCCGGAATAACCACTCTCTATGCCCATTGGGAAGGTTTTATTAAATATGCAGCAGAATGTTATTTGCAGTTTGTTTCCTTAAGAAAATTAAATTATCATGAACTGGATTACTGTTTCGTTGCCCTTGGTTCTAGAAGTTCTATAAATGAGTTAATAAAAACCAATAAATTTAAGTTACAAAAAGAGATGATCAAAAATTTACTTGATAACCTAGAAAATAGAGCTTCTATACCCTACGAAAATATTATTAACACCAAATCTAATCTCAATTTTGAAGTTTTCACTGATATCTGTACTATTCTAGGAATTGATGATAGTGATTATCAACTGCGGCAGAAAGCTATTGATGAACAACTTCTCACCCAAAGAAATAAAATTGCTCATGGCAAGTATTTAACTATCGATTATGAAGAATACATCAATACTTATAATTTAGTAATTAAATTAATCAGAGATTTTAAAGATGATCTATTAAATGCCGCCGTGACGGAACAGTATAAAAAAGTCAAAAGTATATAGGGTTAATACTAAATCCGTTGAGTATGCGCTACATATCAGAACAGGCAAAAGGCAAGAGACAAAAGGGGAAATAAATAATCAGTTTTTAATAACCGGATTTAGTATGACTCCATCACTATCAAGAACTGTTCCAATAGTGGCAAGAGACGAAGTGACTAATCGGAGTAACTTGTCTTTTGTCTCTGCCAAATTCTTATCTTCTGTATTGCGCTGTAAACTTTGAGTATTATAAATTTTTTTAATTAATTCTTCACCAGCAGAAAAAACATTACTATCTGAATATTTGGTTGTCCTGGCTTCTTCAAAAAATATATTAATTCCCTCTGACCATTCAGCTTTTAACTCTGAGTCATCTACTTGCTCTAATAGATTATTACTAAGAGATTGAAGTTCTTGAAGCTGCGTTTTGACATGAGGTGCTTTCGCATAAATTCTTCCCCAAGTGGCCAAAAAATCAAAAGTTTGTTCGGCAATTAAAGGGGTTCCGTCCGCAAGACTAACTTTAAAAAAAGCGTCGAGGGCAGGGGCAAGAAGCGCAAAAATTGGTAATTCCCAACTATTGACAGAAGCGGTAAGAACAAGTAGGCTGATTCTAGATGGACTATCAGGGGGAATACTATTGCGAGATAAAATTGACGCAATAAATAACCAAACAACCTCATTGTTAATCTCGCTGTCATTCTGTAGAAGCTTACGTCCCAATACCCCTAAGCCGATTTCTGAAGCTTTGATCGATCCCAGTGCCAACAGATCTGCAAACTCTCTAACATGACTATCCACCCTTCTCAGATTGCCGAAAGCTCTATCAATTTCTTCTCTAGCGTTATCACTATCGCCAGAGTCTAAAAATTGTTGTACTCTTCTAAGCATCGTTGTCATTCTGTTTGGGGCGAAGGGATAAAGGTAAGACCACTGCGAATTTCAATATCTACACGGGCGTTTTTAGTTTTACGTTTAGAATCCTGAAATGAGTGCGGTTGTGCCTCTGGAGTGACACCACCTTGCTCACTAGCATTTGTAACAAAGCGTTCAGCTTTTCTAAACGCTTGTTTCCGTTCCTCTCGTTGACATTCGCTGCATTGCCCTTTAATATTAGCAAGAAATGATAATCCTTCTTTAGCAGTAACAGGATTTTTTCTTGCCCAAGAACAACTGTATCCACCCTCTTGCTGGATATCGTCTCCTTGAGCTTGTACCCTCCCACGATAAGGTTCTGACGAACTCGACATATTAAATGTTCAAATTTATTCATTTAAGACAATTATATAGTAATTATCAGCAAAAGTATCAAACAAAGCCCAAATACTTGATTAGAATCAATTATCAAAAGTTTAGCTATAAAATTATGTAGAATGCTTTCGACGACGTACTGGGAAATTACTTGACAAAAAAAAGTTGATAGAACCAAAACGGTCTATCAACTCTTAAAGTTATCTATTCAAGAACTAAAAATTAACGTTCCTGAAAGACGATTTTTTTGTCCAGGGAAGGACGGTTATTCGACTTAGAGGGGTACTTACTACCACCACTGCGGGGAGTTTTATTAATCACCGGTTTACTGCTCGTCGCTGCGGGAACTTCCCAATCGGTTTTCATCCACTGGGGACAATTTTGATCGTAGATCATTTGCAGGGCAGCCGCCGCGATCGCTTGGGGATCGTATTCTTCACTTAAATCCCGCACTAAAGGCAAGAAAGAAGCCATACGTTCCCCCGATAAAGCCTCTTTTAGCTGATTTTGCAGCTTGGCCAGGCGTTTTGCTTCTACTTCGGTGCGGCTAGGAATGGGACTAGATTCCAGACGTTGACGCAAACGCTGTTCAATCTGACGTAATAAACGCCGATCGATCGGTTCTACTAAAGATATAGCAGTTCCCGTTTTACCGGCGCGGCCGGTGCGGCCAATGCGGTGAATATAGGTTTCGGCATTATCCGGCAGATCATAGTTAATAACGTGGCTGAGATTTTCCACATCTAGACCGCGGGCTGCGATATCCGTGGCTACCACTAATTTAATTTTGCCCTCGCGGAAACGTTGCACCAGTCGTTCCCGTTGCACTTGGCTTAAGTTACCGTGGTATTCATCCACCGTTTGCCCCGCTTCTTGCAGTTTGCTGGTTAATTCGGCCGCGGTTTGCTTGGTGCGGACGAAAATAATCGCCGATTCTAGGGGTTCGATCTCTAACAGGGGTTGCAGGACTTTTAATTTCGTCCAACCGCGAGGGATCAGATAAATTTTCTGCTCAATCTTAGCAGGAGCGGCCTGGGGTTGAGAAACCGTCACAGAAATGGGAGATTTCAAGAAATTAGCGATTAAATCGCGGATTTCCCGGGGCATAGTTGCCGAGAAACAGGCGGTTTGACGGGTGGAGGGGGATGCTTGCAGAATTTTCTTCACATCATCGATAAAACCCATACTGAGCATTTCGTCCGCTTCATCGAGGACTACCCAGTTTAGGGATTCTAGATGGAGTTTTTTGCGATCGAGCAGATCGATTACCCGGCCGGGAGTCCCGACCACAATCTGGACACCTTTTTCCAGACTGCGGATCTGACGTTCCATGGATTGACCACCACAGACTGTCAGGATAAAGAGACGACGATCATCAGAGAAATCTTTGATGGCGCTGGCCACCTGTTGGGCTAATTCCCGGGTGGGGGTGAGGATTAAAGCTTGAACGTTAGGATTTTTGGTGTCCATGCGTTCCAGTAAAGGCAGGGAATAGGCGGCGGTTTTGCCGGTTCCCGTTTGTGACATTCCTACCATGTCATGCCCTTCTAGAAGGAGAGGGATGGCTTTGGTTTGAATTTCGGTGGGGGTGGTGAATCCAAGCGTTTCTAGGTGTTGAAGACGGCTATCGGATAAACCTAAATTGTTGAAACCAGTGGTCATAGGGATTGTTTTGTGGGAATTAAATAAGAAAAATGGAAAAATTAGACTATTTCGCCGTAGAGATCGTAGGTATCGGCCGCAGTGATTCGGACCTGTACGATCGCACCTAGAATCGCCTCACCTGTCACATAAACCAAGCCATCCACTTCCGGGGAAAAACGAGCGGAGCGCCCGATTAATTCTCCTGTTTCTGGGTTTTCCTGTTCGATGAGAACATCGACAGTTTGACCGATATAAGCTTGATTTTTGCGTTCCGAGATCGGTTGCTGAGTTAACATCAACCTTTCGCGGCGTTCGTCCATAATTGCCTGTGGCACTGGATCGGGCAGGTCAAAAGCGGCTGTACCTTCTTCGGCGGAGAAGGTAAACACCCCGACGTGATCGAACTCATGACGCTTGACAAATTCCAGCAGATGGCTGAAATGTTCCTCGGTTTCTCCGGGGAAACCGACGATAAAAGTCGTTCGTAAAACCGCGTTCGGGATAGCTTGCTTGATCCGCTCGATAATGCCATCGTTGACTCGTCCTTGCCAGGGACGGTTCATCCCCCGCAGGATGTCGGGATGGGAATGTTGTAGCGGCAAGTCTAGATAGGGTAAAACATTCGGGGTCTCTCGGATCGCCTCGATAACCTTTGGCGTTAACCCGGTCGGGTAAGCGTAGTGAACGCGAATCCAAGGTATATCGACTTCTCCCAGCGCTCGCAAGAGTTCCGCTAATTTGGGTTCGCCATATAAGTCTAACCCATAATTGGTTGTTATTTGCGAAATGAGAATTAATTCTTGCACCCCTTGGCTGGCCAATTGTCGCGCTTCGGCCACAATGGACTCGATCGAACGGGATCTTTGATCACCGCGCAGCTGGGGAATAATACAGAAAGCACAGCGATAATCGCAGCCTTCGGCCACCCGCAGATAGGCGACTCCCTCGCTGGTGGTGCGATAACGGGGCAGATTTTCGTCGGCGATAAAAGTGGGATCGGCGCTGACTTCCTTGACTCGTTCTCCCGTCTCTACCCGTTCGACGATCTCGACAATTTTCTGATAATCCCCCGTGCCGACAATGGCCACGGCTTCCGGCAATTCCGTCAGGAGTTCATCTTGGAAATGTTGGGCCATACAGCCGGAGATAATAATTTTTTTATTAGCTTCCGCCAGTTCCACGAGGGTGCGAACGGATTCTTCTCTAGCTGCTTGAATGAAACTACAGGTATTAACGATAACGTAATCGGCCAACTCCTCGTCATTATCTACGGGATAGCCGGCCTTGGCCAGCAGTCCTAACATATGCTCGGAGTCGATCCGGTTTTTCTCACAGCCTAGGTGTGAGATGGCGATGGTTGGCTTATTGCCCATGCGATCGAGTATCAACCAAATCTTAAACTTCTCTTTTAATGTTAAGACATTGTGAACTACTCTCAACGGATTTGAGAGCTTCCTGCTTCAATGGGATGCGCTTTCTACCTCGAAAGATAGCAAGTCTTACCTTCCCGACCCAGGCAGCAGTCCTAGTTCCTAAGACCCACACTTTTTCTTGCAACACGACCCCCCGAAGCTCGGTTATCGCTTAAGGAATAGTGGTCAAGACCCGTTTATGATAACATAGTTTTTTGGAATTGTCTATATACAAAGTCAGCATTGATGAGGGGAACTGTGGGGCGAATTACTTCGCCCCTTGAAAAGCCCCGTCCCATCGCACTAAGCGCGAGGGACGAATGCTGGCACTAAGTTAAAATAATTTCCCCCCCGTGGAACCGTGGGTAGGCCTTCACCCTGTTAAAATGGGTGAGCGGCGCATGGTTGGGGACGCTAAGAGTAGTATACGCTGTGAACTTAATTGCAACTTTCAAGACAAAAAACCCGATTATTGGCGTGGTTCATCTCGCCCCCCTGCCCACTTCCCCCCGTTGGGGTGGCAGTCTCAAGACGGTGATCGAGCGGGCTGAACAGGAGGCGACGGCTTTGGCTGCCGGTGGTGTTGATGGTTTGATTATCGAGAATTTTTTTGATGCCCCCTTTACTAAGCAACAGGTGGATCCCGCCGTGGTTAGTGCCATGACTTTAATTGTTGATCGCATTAAAAATCTGGTGGTCCTACCGATTGGTCTTAATGTTCTCCGCAATGATGCCCATAGTGCTTTAGCGATCGCTACCTGTGTTAATGCCCAATTTATTCGGGTTAATGTGCTAACGGGGGTTATGGCCACCGATCAGGGCATTATTGAGGGTCAGGCCTACGAACTCCTGCGTTATCGCCGCGAATTGGGGTCTGAGGTCAAAATTTTAGCGGATGTTTTGGTTAAACACGCCCGCCCCTTGGGAACCCCTAATCTGACTACGGCAGTGCAAGATACGATCGAACGGGGACTGGCAGACGGGGTGATCCTCTCCGGTTGGTCCACCGGTAGCCCCCCTAGTTTTGAGGATTTGGAACTAGCAGTGGCGGCGGCCAAGGGAACACCGGTTTTTATCGGCAGCGGGGCTGATTTGGACAATATTGGGCGGTTGCTGCCGGCTGCCGATGGGGTGATCGTGGCTAGTTCCCTCAAGCGTCATGGCAAAATTACTGAACCGGTGGATCCGATCCGGGTGTCGCAATTTGTGGAAACGGCCCGGCAGATCAACGATCAAAAGGCAAAAATTAATAATTCTCTCCCTTCTTTGCCTCTGTCCACATAACCCCTTGCTAGAATGGCGGATAGTTTCAGGGGATAGCTATCCTAAGTTTTTAGGAATTGAAAACGTCCTAATTAACACAATATGGTTAGGCAATTTTTCCTTTCAACAAAGTACATTTAGATTTCTCTCCTGACTCCTGACTCCTGAATTCTGCTGTAATTTAATCTAAATAATATTATGCGTCGTCGTTCTGTACCTTGGATTCATCGCTACTCCCGGCCTCTAATTGGGGGCGTTTCGATCGTGGGGGCGATTCTGACCGGCTATTTAACCATTACCAAACTGACGGGAGGGGCTGCGGCCTGTACCGCCGGGGCTACTGATGGGGCTGGTTGTAGTGGTGTTCTTAATAGTCCCTACGCTACGGTTTTCGGGCTGCCCTTGAGTTTGTTCGGTTTTTTGGCCTATATTGCCATGGCGGTTTTTGCCCTCAGCCCTCTATTTATTAATGGGGAAACTCAGAAAAATCTCCGCAAAAGTTTAGAAAATAATACTTGGTTATTGCTGTTAGCGGGGGCGACGGCGATGGCGGTATTTAGTGGTTATTTAATGTATATTCTAGCCACGGAATTAAAGGAATTGTGTCCCTACTGCATCACTTCGGCTTTGTTCGCTTTAACCTTATTAATTCTCACAATTGTTGGTCGCGAATGGGAAGGTTTAGGACAAATTATACTGCCGATGGTTGTGGTGGCGATGATTACTTTGGTGGGAACTTTAGCGGTTTATACGGGAGTAAATTCCCCCACCGTGACAGGAGGAAAAGAAGAAATTACCCGGCCAATGACAGCGGCTAAACCTCCCTACGGTTGGGAAGTAACCACGGTTCCGGGAAAAGCAGAAATCGCCCTGGCTAAACATTTAAAAGCAATTGGTGCGAAGGAATACGGGGCTTTTTGGTGTCCCCACTGTTACGATCAAAAACAGTTATTTGGTAAGGAAGCGGGAGAAATCCTCAAAAAAGAAGGGGTTTATATCGAATGCGATCCCCAAGGGGTTAATGGTAATCCCCAAGCTTGTCGCGATGCCGGAATTAAAGGTTTTCCCACTTGGATTATTAGGGGTCAAGAATATTCGGGAACCCAAAGATTAGAGAAATTAGCGGAGATTTCCGGTTATACCGGCCCGATGAATTTTAAATATACAGTTCCGGGACGTAAGTAGAAAAATATTGAGGGGTTGAACCTTGTTCAGCCCCCATATTTTATGGCTTTTATGGCGTTGCTGATTTTAAGTATTAAGTGTCCTCTAGGCAATTTTTCAAACTTAGTCCTAAGCGTTCGTTGTGGATACGATGCACAATTACCATTCATATCTCAATTCAACAACACCAGAACAAGTTCTTAGTTTTAAATAAGATAAACATTTCTCCCACAAAATCCTGGTTCTTCCGAACTTACACTGTAGAAAATTCCCTAAGCTCCCTCTCTGTCCAGCAATGCTCTAAAGTTGATAAATATCAATCTAACAAAAACTCAAAGCCTTACTATACAAGCTTTACAAGCATGAGTTGTTAATAATTTTGCATAACAGGTTTGGTAGAGTCTCGTTTATTTTTGTCCAGGTACTTATTTTCTATCAAGATGTCGAGAGAACAAAAAAATGTTTGGTAAATTGTTAAAATATTATCAAAGCTAATAAAGGAGTAATTTCTCATGATTGCCATTAAAGAAAACTTTCCCCAACTTACTCCAGAAGAATACTTTGCTTGGGAAGAAAAGCAACTAGAAAAACACGAACTGATCGATGGTCAAGTGTACACTATGAGCGGCGGCAGCAAAAACCATAGTCTCATCTCAGTTAGATTTATTACCCTGTTTTCCAACCACCTTGAAAGCACTGGCTGTGAAGTAGGTAACTCAGATCTGAGAGTCAACATTGTCGAAACAACTAACTACACTTATCCTGATGTTAGCGTAACCTGCGACGATCACGATAAAACTACAACCCAATACATTACTTATCCTTGTCTCATTGTTGAAGTTCTTTCACCTAGTACCGAGTCCTATGATAGAGGTGGCAAATTTAGAATGTACCGCAAAAATCTAGTTTTACAAGATTATTTATTAGTGAGTTCCACCAGCATCGAAATGGATTTATATCACAAAAATGATGCTGGTGAATGGCTCATTATTAACTACCAAGAAGGCGATACCGTAGAACTCAAAAGCATTAATCTAAGTTTTCCGATTGAACAAGTCTATCGCAACCTCGACCTTACCCCAGAAACAACACCTTGAAATTGAAAAATCTTGTTAATAAGTTGGAAGCAATCTATCTATCTATACTAGGGAGTAAAGTATGCTCAAAAAATCATTATCTATGACTATCACCATAGCTACTTTATTGGTAGTATTATGGCAAACTGAGGGTGCAACCCAATCGTCTGGAAGAGAGATTGCCTGTAGCCAGATAATCAATGATTTCAAAGACGGCACTCTGACAACAAAATGGAACAATGGTCGCACCCATAGAGAGAAAGTTTTTTGGCTCTTCGGTTTGTGTTATGCAATGGACGGAGGTTATAAGGGATGAAACCCTTATAGAGAAAGATATTTGGCGATTTTTGTCAATTGTTTTTGATCTAGAGCGAACTAATCAATTAAATCTCTTGCCAGATAAGGATTTAGTCGATTTATGCCCCCCTATCGAACCATACCAAGTAACGAAGAGCCAGTTTTTTTTACTGCGGGTACGAATGGAGTTTATTTAAACTGGGAAAACTCACAGGATAGGTTTCTCATCAAAACCAATGGTTCGGCTTTTGAACTTGTAAGAGGTCAAAACTGGCAAACTTACAGGGGTACTCGTCGTGCAACTGACATACCAGGAGTCAATATCGAGCGATCTGCTTATTCCTACCCTGATCAAGTTGCTGGAACTTTCCTTTTAAGGTTGTCGTATAGTAGGCGTGTACCTTGATGAAAACAACGTTAAGCCGTTCAGTAATGAAATCAGAATTTGGCAAATTAACTAGCAGGATGGCATTAATGTCTATCTCAAATTGTGTGACTTTTCTCTTTATTTCAACTAGCTTTCTGCTACTAATAGAACCAGTAAAAGCACAAGATTGCGGTAGCAAAAATGGCATTAGCATCCCTTGCTGGGATGATTTTAAGGACTCTGATGAAGGCAGTGAATCACTCCCTTTTTACCCCTATGCCAAAAGACCTAATGGTTGCAGTATTCCGGGTGGAAGACCGGGAGAATATGATAACTTTGGTAGCCTTGGCTACGACTTCAGTTTTAGAGAACCTTGCAATAACCACGATCACTGTTACTATACTTTAGGCACAGATGCCAATGATTGTAATACCATTTTTCAAAAAGTATGTCATACTTGGTAAAGGTATAGTTTGTGTGGTAAAAAGGCAATGAGTGGAGTCCCTAATATTAATGTTGCTGAGTCAGTAGAAGACTTAAAATCCTTGTTGAAGCAACAAGTAACCTCTTTAAACTTTGCTAAAGTACAATCCCTGTATCTACTAAAAATTAAGGAGGTAGAAACGGTTCGTCATCTCGCCGTGTTAATAGGACGCTCAGAAAGAACTATTCATCGCTGGTTAAGTTGTTATCGAGAAGGAGGGATAGAAAATCTCTTGTCAGAACCAGAAAAACTGGGAAGACCCAAAAAGATTTCAGTGGAAGAAGCCGCTCTAATTCAGAATGAATTAAAAGACCCAGAAGGATTTCAAAGTTATAAAGAAATTCATTTTTGGGTATCAATTATTTTAGAAATACCCACCAGTTATATAACTGTTTACCGTCTCGTAAGAAATGAATTACAAGCTAAATTAAAAGTGGCTCGACCTCAAAATTTAAAACAATTACCAGGAGAAGTAAAAATATTCCAAAATAATCTATCTGAACAGCTACAAGCTTTACTAGAAAAGGAATCTGAAAAAGTTAGTCAATATTTAAAAGTCCGCTTCTGGTGTCAAGATGAAAGTCGCTTCGGCTGTCATACCATTGTCAGAGATAAAATAACAATTAAAGGCATAAAGCCCCTTGGTAATTTTCAGTATAATTTTCAATATCTCTGGCTCTATGGTTTAATAGAACCTCGAACAGGTAGCAGTTTTTTCTATGAATTTTCTCATTTAGATGGGGAATGTTTTAATCAATATTTAACGCTTTTTTCTCAAGCTTTTTCTGAGGAATTACATATTATTCAATTAGATAATGCTCCCGCACATACGGCGACCGACCTAGAAATACCTGATAATATTATCCTATTTTATCAACCTCCCTATTGTCCAGAAGTAAATCCAATTGAGAGAGTTTGGCTATATTTGAAAAACCTATTGGCCTGGGGCAATTTTAACTCCCTTGATAACTTAAGAAGTAAACTTTACCATCTTTTAAATTCTCTATCCAATGACACGATCGGGTATTTGACGGGATGGTCTTGGATTTTAGAAGCTCTATGTCTGTCAGGAATTTAGAAAAATGGTATAACACCAGATATAGAGCAGAACTTTTTCAGGTTTGTCATAATGGGGCATCACAACCCCTAAAACCCCAAGATTTTTTCACGGGTGGCGCATCAAGGGCTGCTGTTATCGAAAACTGTCTGACTCGTGCTGATTTTATGTCACAAGCAGTTTTTGCAGTACAACACAGGTATCATAAGTAGTCATGCAAAATTAATTACCCAAATAAAAAATTAAGAAGTATAATACATAAAAAAACGAAGCAGCAGGAAAATACAATGAGATTGATTAGAGACCTAAACCCCGAGAGCCAGAAAATGCTAGAGAGAATTTATCGAGCTAGTAAACATCATCAAGTAAGAGAGCGAGCGAAATGTATACTCTTAAGTTTTCAGGGAACCACGATAGAAGAATTGAGCGGAATATTTGGAGTTACGAGAAAGACCATCTATAATTGGTTGACGGCCTGGGAAGATAGAAAACTAATTGGTTTTTATAATCGTCGAGGAAGAGGGAGAAAACCTAAATTGACAGAAGCACAAGGTCAACAAGTTATTGACTGGGTAAAAGAAGAACCGAAAAGCTTAAAAAAAATCCAGATAAAAATTGTAGAAGAAGGGAAATTAACCGTAAGCAAAGACAAGATAAAAAGACTCATAAAAAAAATCAACATGAGGTGGAAAAGGGTGAGAAGAGGGGTCGCCAAAACCCCTGATGAGTGGGAGCTTGAGGTCAAACTACCTATTTTAGAAGAACTAAAAAAACAGGAAAAAAGAGGAGAGATTGAGATAGGATATTTGGATGAAATGGGAGGGGATTCAAAGCCTTGTATTCCTGACGCTTGGCAAGAAGAAAAAACCACGATAAAGTTACCACCAATTGAAGGTAAAAGACTAAATATTTTAGGAATAATGAAACGAGATAATCAATTATTTTATGAGACACAGGTCGGAACGGTTACTAGCGAGATAGTTATTAATTTTCTGGATAAATATTGCCAAAATATACAGAAAAAAACTGTCATAATAATTGACCAAGCTTCCATTCATACCAGCGAGGCATTTATGGAGAAACTTGAGGAATGGGAAAAGAAAAACTTGAAAATATTTTGGTTGCCCACTTATTCACCTCATTTAAATTTAATTGAAATATTATGGAGATTTTTAAAATATGAATGGATTGAATTTAGCGCCTATAAAGACCGAAAGAGCCTCCTCGCTTACGTTAAAAAAGTGCTGGACAATTTTGGAGGCGAGTATGTAATTAATTTTGCCTAGGTACTTACAGAGGCACAAAATGCGCAAGCGGATTATCGAAAATTTGGGTTAAAACCCCGTCCTTTTAGGACGGCTTTTCCTGATTTTTAATGTAGCACTTAAGAACTTCCAGTGGCGCACCTCCTACAGAAGAGACAAAATAACTGGGCGACCAAAGAGCATCTTTTCCGTACGGCTTAGGATAACCAGCTTGTCCATATCTACGACTAGAGACTCCTTTTAAAGAATTGACCATTACAGAAATAGCTAGTTTCGGTGGGTATTCAATCAATGCGTGTCCCGCATTTCTCACAAACTGAATTAAGAACCTAATTTGGAGGTTAAAAGTTGGTGTTTTTCAAAAATAAGAGAAACCCGCTTAGTTATCAAGGAATAATCTGACTAAACTAATCAAAAAATTCCTGAATTACTGGAAAAATTCCGTCAATTAGGGAAAATGTTCACGACAAAGTTAGCTGAATTTATAAGCAGCCATTTTTAAGACTATTTAATGATCTTTGAAAACTCTTCAACTTATCCAGTTCCCGCTATCGCTTGAATTCTAGAGTAAGCTATCGCTAAAATATCTTGATAGGGACAAGAACTGGCAATTGCGATTAAAATTCTTCTGACACTAACAGTAATTCTAGCTCCTAATTTAAGGAAATTAAGGCGAATTGTTCCCACTGTCGCTTTGGCAAAAGAAGTTTTAGCCAAACAATTTTGACGAAAAGCTTGCATTAAAACATAAGCCATTGATGACAACCAAAGTCTTAATTGATTACTCTCAAATGTCTGTGTCGAATTCCGGTCAGCAAATAAGTCTAATTGTTGCTCTTTAATTCGATTTGACCTCTCCCCTCTGGGGCAATATTTTTCAGTGTAAAGTTTAGATGGGGGAATCTTTGATGCAGGTAAAGAAGTCACAACGTGGCGAATTTTTACGCCCTCACTACCAGGACAAACTTTTGTCACCACTCTTCTTGAACGGCTCCAGGATTTTTGGGTTTGATAACATAGGGAACGATACCAAGTCGATTCTGGTACCAATTTCGCCAATTCTCCTAACTCTTCATCGGGAGAAAATAACGTCTCCATTAATTCAGTAACTGGCTGAAGTCTTTGCTCGTAATCTGCCTTAGCTTTCTCAATTACATCGGTCGCTCGTAATTTTAATTGACTATTCGTTGCCATTGCTAAAACATAATCAACTCCTGCTTGACTTTCGCAAAATTTCATGATATCTTCACGGGAATAGGCACTATCTCCTCGTACTAATATCTGCGTATCTGACCATTTTTCTCGAATTATACCGATTATTCGCTGCAATTCTTCTAATGCTCCCCCAGCAGTATCTACATGAGAAGACCGGAGTTTAGCTACTAATAAATGATGCTCACAGAAAATATACAAAGGAGCATAACACACTCCTTTATAATAAGTATTGAAAAACGCTCCCTCTTGATTTCCATGCACTTGGTCATCGGTGACATCCATGTCTAAAATAATTGGTTTCGGTGGCTTTTTGTAGGATTCTAGAAAGATGTCCACAAAAGCTTTTTCAATTTCTTTGGGGTTAGGCTCGATTTTATGGTAACGACTGTTCTCTTGATTGATGACTGTTTCCGGACAATATTCTAGTCGATTAATTGTACTTTTTCCCGCTAAATTTGCTTGGGCTGAGTCAATAAAATTTAGTTTTTTCAATGCTATTGCTAAAGCTGGAGCATGACGTAATTTATCATGATCATTGACATCCTCATATCCCAAAACTATCCCATAAACTCTTTGTGCGAGTAGTTCATGAACTGAATATAGCAATTCTTGGAGCTATGAGGTACAATAGAAAGTAAATAGACAAATAATAGAACTTACCAGCTTCCTATGAGACCCTATTCCGTAGATTTTCGCCAAAAAATTATCGATGTCTGGAAGAAAGAAAAAATTTCCATTCGAGGACTAGCCCAGAGATTTGACGTGGCTAAAAGCTTTATTCAGAAGTTATTGAAGCAACATAAAGAAACAGGAGATATCCGTCCTCGTCCGCAAGGGGGAAGTCCGCCAACCAAGTTAAATAGTGAACAACTGATAATTTTAATAGAAATCATCGAAGCTAACAATGATGCAACTCTCGAAGAATTATCGGACTTACTGTATGAAAAGACACAGGTGAAAGTCAGTAGAGCCACCCTGGGGCGGCTTACGCAAAAACTCAATTACAGTTTCAAAAAAAAACACTACACGCGGCGGAAAAAGAAAGTGACAGGGTACAGCAAAAAAGAGTGGAATACTGGTCAGAAGTTCGGGAAATTGAGGCATCAAAACTAATTTTCATCGATGAATCGGGGGTAAATTTAGCCCTTTTGAGACTCTATGCTAGAGCCTTAATTGGCCGAAGAGCTCGGGGAAGAAAACCACAAAAAAGAGGGAGAAATATTTCAATAATTAGTGCTATAAGCTTAGAAAAAGTTGTCGCATCAGTCAACATATACGGTGCAGTGGATGCGGTAACATTTGAAGGATTTATTCTAAAGGAAGTGCTGCCAAAAATTAAAGAAGGAGACTGTCTGATCATGGATAACGCCAAGATTCATCTCGGAGAAATGGTCAGAGAAATAATCGAACAAGAAAAAGCTAGACTCATCTATTTACCTCCTTATTCTCCCGAATTCTCTCCTATTGAAAACTTTTGGTCAAAAGTGAAAGCGACGTTAAGAAAACTGAAGGCGAGAACTTACAAAGACTTAATAGAAGGGATTGAATTGGCTATGTTAGAAGTTACTCAAAAAGATATTCGCAATTGGTTTACTCACTGTTGCTACTGTACCTCATAAGTCAGAGAATTGCTATAATCTAGATAGGATGAATTTCGATAATCTCGAAAACATTCGGCAAACCGAGCCGTTATTTTTAGCTTTTGGTCTAACTCTGCCATCAAAATAATTCCTGCATCTGAGGTGATTTTTCCTCCCTCAAAATTAGCGATTACTTGTCTTCCATTGAGGTTTCCAAAATTTAATTGATTGAGTCGAGACTGGTCTGAACTAGGAGTCATAAACTTGACATACTTTAAATAGTTTTAATGATTAAATTATAGCAAGCTTTTGACTTCATTCTCTACTTAAAATTGAGACTTTATCAACTAATTAACCTAAAAATACGCATTTTAAATTTGTTCTTTTTTCAAGGTCTAATTGATGATGAGCTTAAGTTGAATCCTAACAACACACTGTCGTTTTTGCTACAAGGCGATCACCCAGTCAAAACCCAGATTTTGTAAGGCTTCGGGGGTTGGTGATCGTACTTTTTGTGAGAAATGCGGGGTGTATATGATCAGACTCCCCGTTAAATTCCAATATCTGAAAATTCAGGTTCTTCCGAACTTACATACTATTTGTTGACATTACCACCGGCGGCAATTAAATTAATAGTTTTAAGCAAAAAGTAAACAATCCCAACCCAGCAACTAAATCTAATGAGCTATCGCCATAACTTGACCCAATTATTAGAAGAAATTAATTTACAGAAACCTTCGATCAAAATTCCTACCTTTGTTACTCATGACTTGGTAGATACTTATCAAATTTGTCGTCTAATTGATGATTTCATTTTTGAATATTTTCAAGAAAATAGAAAAACAGACACAGACATTGCAGACAATAGGGATCAAAAAATCGATGATGCTTTGGATGAGTTCCAGTCTAAAGTAGTTGAAAAAATCCTGAAAGAAAAACAGGATTTTAAAAATATATCTCTCAAAAAGAAGAAAGGATTTAAAAATATTTTTGAGTTTGCTCAATGTGAAAACTTGTACTTATCGAATAAATATGTCAATCTTATCTCGGAAAGTCTAGGTCATACTTTAGAAGAAATTGCTTCTATTAGTTCACAGGTTTTTGTACCAGAAAAAATTCTAAATTTTAAAATCAAAGGTGTGGATTTAGTAGTTTTTAATCAAGGAATAATCAAATACACTCAATTAAAAACTAAAAAAGATACTCTTACTGGTAGCCAGAGTGATCGGAGTATCAATGAATTAAAAATACATCCTAACTCAGTTTTTGCCGCTGCTTTAGATATGGGCAATTCTTGGACAATTAGCAAAACCAAAGCTAAAGAGAATAATATTGAGCTATTAGCAGGGCAAGCTTTTTGGTCAATGTTGGACTTAGATTATGAAACTATCCTGAATAAGTTAAAGATGACAGTCAGGAAAATCGAAAAAAAACTTTATCAAGTTTAGCTACTTTGATGTATAATAGAGAGGTAGATAAGTTGCTAATTATTGGTTATGACTCAGGTAAATCTACAAAAAGCCGCTAATATTCTCGGTGTAACTACCGCAGAAATACTAACATGGCAAAAGAAAAAATTAATCAAAGGTCAGAAAATTAATCAAGTTGATTGGCTATTTGATCTCGAGCAATTAACCAATCTTAAAAATAACCAATTCCCTGGAGAATTGAAAATCTTACAAACTGTTGAGCCAACTAATTACACAGTTATTGAATTATTTGCTGGTTGTGGTGGTATGGCTTTAGGTTTAGAAAATGCGGGACTAAAAACGCAATTACTGGTGGAAATCAACCAAGATTGTGTTAATACTTTAAGACTTAATCGACCGCAATGGAATGTTATAAATCAAGACATAAAAAAGATTAAATTTTCCAATTTTAGAGACAAAATAGATATTGTAGCTGGAGGTTTTCCCTGCCAACCTTTTAGTTATGCTGGGTTAGGAAAAGGATTAGAAGATTTGAGAGGAAGCCTATTTTTTGAATTTGCTCGTTGTTTACAGGAAGTGCAACCTAAAATCGCTATAGCCGAAAATGTTCGAGGATTATTAAGCAATAAAAAAGGAGAAACTCTGCAATTAATGCTGGAAGCTTTACAGGAAATCGGTTATTATGCTGCTTATCAAGTTTTATCAGCCCAATTTCTCGATGTTCCCCAAAAAAGAGAAAGATTAATTATTATCGCCACCCGTCAAGACCTAAATATTAAACCCATTTTTCCCCAATATAGAAACTATACTATTTCTCTGAAAAAAGCTCTAGAGAATTGTCCAAGTTCTCCAGGAGTAGAATATAAAGAAAGAAAAAAAGAGATTATGTCCTTAGTTCCCCCAGGAGGAAATTGGCGGAATTTGCCGATGGATATTCAAAAAGAATATATGAAAAATAGTCTCAAAAATCACGGCGGACGGACAGGATATGCTAAAAGATTATCTTGGGATGAACCGGCTTTAACTATTACCTGTAGTCCGGCACAAACCCAAACAGAAAGATGCCATCCCCAAGAAACTCGTCCTTTGACGGTGAGAGAATATGCACGAGTGCAGTCCTTTCCCGATGATTGGCAATTTACCGGTAATTTAACCTCTCAATATCGACAGATTGGTAACGCGGTTCCCGTTAATATGGCCTATCATCTTGGTGGCTGTTTAATTAATATGTTGCAAGGGGATTATATCGGGGAAACACAGCCAAAAACCGAACAGTTAAGCATTCCAGGGTTAGAAGTTAATTAATTTTGACTAAAAGTAAATAGGGCTTGCTGAATAAATGTGAAATGTAGGCAAGGTAAGGGTTTTAGGGATCGTCGCCCGTACTTTTTCAGCAAGCACTAACTATTCATAATTACTGACACGCAAAAACTATTGATTTAGGATAACAAATACAATTATAATACTTTTGAATCACCGATAACTGTTTCAGTTTTATTGTTAGATGGTATAGGGAATCTCAATAAATGGATGTTGATTGAGATCAAAATCTTGGGTATTACGAGTGACTAATTTGAGATTATAGTAAAGGGCGATCGCTGCTTGAATGGCATCAGGCAATTTCCATTGAATAACCTTTTTGTTAGGCTGTTTGGTTGCCTTTTTTTTGATTTGTTCACGACGGATTTGAATGACTAAATCAGTGATGTTGACATCTAAATCTATCAGGGGAAATGGCTTAATAACTCTCCTGCTTTTTCAAAGGAATTATTATCATTAAAACCAATGAGAACTTCGGCTTTAGTAATGACAGAAATATAACTTTCATCTCGGTGAGCTTTTAGATAAACTGTAGCTTGGGTAATACCATTAAAATGGTCGATTAAAATACAGGAGTCTATTAATCGTTTCATATCCACTCCTCCCGAATTTTTTGCTGATATTCTAAGCCATCTCCTTTAGTCCAGATTCCCTTAGTTTTATCTAATAAGGCTTCAAAATCGGCTTCTGTCTTTTCATCCTCAACTACTTGAATGTTAATGGCTAACTTTGTTCCTGCTTTAAAGGGTAAGTTAGAGAGGATAATCTTCTGAGAATGATCGATGGTTAAATAGGTTTGATAACTATTCATAATTATTGACAAGCAAAAACTATTGATTTAGGATAACAAAGACAATTATAATACTTTTGAATCACCGATAACCGTTGCAGTTTCATTGTTCTTAATAAAACTTAATATACTTCAATTTTCTCAAAAAAATCGACTGGCCTTTACAGGACTCGGATTAATGGGACTTCGCAAGAAACGTTAATCCAATAGTTAGGGTTTGCCGAAAGAAGCTAGATACAATTGAGTAACGCACAGAAAACGGGTTTCTCGGAGAAACCCGTTTTCTACTCATGCACTCATGCAAAAAGGGGAATGAATAATCAGTCTTTAATAACCAGATTTAGTATAACTACTTCTTGCATGAGTTCCTATCCTAACCAAGAAATTGATTTTGTCCGATTTTACTGTCCGGGATCTGTAGGGTTGATTCATGAATCAACCCTACCCCACCAGAAATTGATTTTGTCCGATTTTACTGTGCGGGGGGAATAACTTCTAACGGAATACTTTCAGTTTCTCCATCTTTAGATGGATTGACATCCGGACTTTTTTCTGCATCTGGAGTTTTTTCCACCGCTTTGGTTTCCGGGGTGGGGGGATTTTCGGGGGGTACTTCTGGACTGGGGTTCTTTTCCGGGATGGGAGTGAATTCCACCGGGGTTTCGCTTTCAGGAGACGGGGAAACTTCGGGGGAAGCTTCGCTATTGCGGGTAGTTTCCGCGGGAGTTTCTTCTATCCGGGGAGATTCTGGGGTAGTTGCGGGGGTAGTTGCGGGGGTGTCTTCGTTGATGTTTTGTTCTTCCTGGGGACAAGCTGCCGATTCTAAACCGAGATGACATCGGACTTCCTCCCGTCCCAAAGACACGGCAATTCCCGACACCGACATTAACAAAGCTAGGATGGGTAAGATATTGTTCATAAAATTAGACTTGATTCTACTCCTCGACATCACATTATCTATTTTAGATAAGTAGCTGGTTATAATTAAACCCACATTCCGCACCCTCAACTGTCACATTGAAAATTTTATCTAAATCGTCAAAACGATTGCCGGCTCTGAATTACAGGCTAATTTGTTTGCCCAGCAGACGCACAATTAGCCCTAAAAATCTGATAGCTCTGATACCAAATTATTGAGATCAACTCTCATTAAGCTGGCGATCGCTGACTAGAGTGTGACACTTCATAATTCTTAGTAATCGCTAAAAGTCTTACTATACAAGGGCTAGAGCAACTTTTGATTTCAACGACTAGGGTGCGGAATGTGGGATTAAATTAAAAATGGATTTTAGGTTCGATCCCCCCTGCCCCCCCTTGATAAGGGGGGTGCCGATAGGCGGGGGGATCCCCCCTTAATCCCCCCTTGATAAGGGGGGCATCTGATAATTTTTAACGCCTACCTAAGCTAAACGGCTTTTACTTCGGATCACCGATATAGACTCCAAAAGGGTTATAGCTGTTGGATCATGCAGGTTAAGCGCCGTTTAGCTTACTTAGGATCGAACTGATATTGAGAACCCTTTGGCCCCTCATTGCCGCGATTAGCACGCACCAAGGGAACTTGGTTAAAAATGTTAAAATCCGTGGTGCTTCCCTGCAAGGTGATTCCTCGATTTAAACTTTCGACTACAGTAGCACGGTCAGAACTTTTAGCGATCGCTTCTCCTAATACTTTCATGCTATCGTAGGCGGTAGCAGTACGCCAACTGACGCGACCGCGCCAACTTTTCAGCGCATCTTTGGCAAAAGGATCCGTTGCTTGGAAACTCCAAGGTACTGCTAGAACTAATCCGTCGATGCTATCCGCTCCTTGAATAAGGATATCGGGTGTATAAAGTTCATTTCCGCCTAATAAGAGCATTCCAGACGATTCTTGGGCAATAGCCACGGCTTGATCAATGCGATCGCCGTCTTTACTCAAGGCCAAAAATACCACCTTAGCGCCGGCTTGTTTTGCCTGATCTATGGCGGTTTTAGCGTTAAAATTGGCTTTGGTTGTGTCTATTGCCTTAACTATCTTGCCTCCCGGTTCCTTTATTGCTTTAGCAAAGGAATCCTTTAATTTTTGACTATAGGGACTATCGGAATTATAAAAAAGAACCACTGAGGGAGAATTCTCTTGCTTACTAGCATAATTAGCCAAAGTTTTGGCCACTGCTTCCAGATAACTGCCTAAAACTTCCTGAGATTTATCCTTAAGGGGAATGGTTTTCAGGGTTGCATTTCCCGTTTGACTAACACTGGTAGTCAGGGGAGAAAGAATGGCTAATCCTTCTTTTTCGTAACTTTCAATCGCTTTTTGACTAAAAGGATCGATTCCGTGGCCCATAACTGCCAAAACTTGACCGGATTGAATCAGATCATCAGCGATCGCTTTTGATTGTAACCCACCGCCATCATTAGCGATAACTATTTCCAAAGGATTACCCGGATTAGAATTATTAAACTCCTCTTGATACCTTGCCACACCTCGGAGAATTTCCTTGGCGCTGTTGGGGTCGTTAGCGATGGGTACAACAACGGCTATAGTCTTTTGATTACCTTTTTGTCTGGCTTTGGCGTTATTGTAATAGATTTTGCCCTCCGGATCGTTTGCTTGGGGAGTGGCTGCTAGTTGGTAAGATGCGATCGCATTTGCCCAATCTTCCTTTTTAAAGGCCGCTGCGCCTTTTTCTTTGTTAGGAGTGGAATTAAGCAGTATTTTCTCACCTTGGCTAAATAAATCGGGATTTTTAGCCGTATTACTCACAAAAGTTGCCTTGGTTTGCTTGTCTGGGGTTTCTTCCAGGACGACTGGGGAAGTATCGGGTTTGGGAATCAGCATTTGCAATAGACTCCAACCCCCTAAACCTGCGGTTAAAGCGGTAATTATCAAAGCGAAGGGAAGTAACCAGCTAGATTTTTGGCCGACTCTAGTTGTACCCCCCGGGGAGACCACAACCGTGGTTTTAACCGTCGTTGTTACGGGATCCATCGCTTCCCTAGGTAGGCCACAGATAGGACAATCAGGAGTAGTATTGTCGCAGGGTTCATGACCTCCCGCAATCGCTTGCGGATAAGTTTTACCATCTTTAGGGATACCGTCACATTGCCAAGTAGTCATAATCAGTTATCAGTTATCAGTTATCAGTTATCAGTGGGTAAGTTATCAGTTATCAGTTATCAGTGGGTAAGTTATCAGTGGGTAAGTTATCAGATTTGAGTTTTAAGTGAGCAGTATGTGTTAAGTGAGCAGTATTAAATAGCAGTTTCTTGCCATCTTTTCACTGTTTACTGATTACTGTTTACTGTTTACTGGTCACTGATTACTGTTTACTGGTCACTGGTCACTGTTTGAGGACGTTGTCGTAAGCTTTGGAAATAGAGGCCACCGATAAGCAGTAAAAAGAGGATATAGGCAACAATTTGACTGATATAGAGGTTTTGACGATAACCAAACAGAGATTTGAGGAGGAGTCCGGGGAAAGTGCGATCGCTCAAAATTTGGGAACCGTCCCAAACTTGAAAACCGAGAAGACAGGAGGAGGGGAGAGAAGGACAGAAATGGCGATAAAAAGGGTCAATTTCACTTAAAAGACTGATTCCTGCGTCGATATGTTTCAAAACACCGATGAGTAATCCCGCAACGATTAAGAGCAGCAAAGTCCCCATAATTTGGAAAAAGAGACGGATATTAATTTTTACTCCCCCCGCAAATAGGAGAGTTCCCAACAAGGTTGCGACACTTAACCCTGCTATCGCACCGAAGGTTTGTATCTGCCAATCTTTTTGGAATTGGGCCAGGATAAAGAGGACAGTTTCAAATCCCTCCCGCAAGACAGCGATAAAAACGAGCAGAAAAATCGCTTTTCCTGCCCCATTTTTCGCTTTTAAACCCGCTTTTACCGCACTTTCTACCTCAGATTTCAAAGATTTGGCCTGTTGAGTCATCCAAATTAACATCCAACTCAACATCAAGACGGCAATCAGTCCAAAAGTGGCGGCCAGTAATTCCTTGAGCATTGGTACGAATGGACTAGGAGAAGCATCCACTTGCAAAAGGATTCCCCCTAGCAAAATACCTACCAAAACACTAGCCACCACTCCCGCACCAATACCACGATACACCCATGAGTTAAGTTGCGATCGACCCGATTTTTGTAAACAAGCGAGGACAATTCCCACCACTAAAGCGGCCTCGAAACCTTCCCGGAGAGTGATAATAAAAGTGGGTAAAGCGGAACTAAGATTCATAAGCTAGTGGATAAACTCTAGCTTTGATCCTAGCTCAAGCAAAATCCCGCAGCATCTTGCGAATTTCCAGATTGTGTAATTCTTCTTGTCCAATCATACCGCGAGCGAATTCTTCCAGGTAAATACTGGCATCTTCGACGGTTTCTAGGAGTGCTTTGTACAAATCAAGGGATTTTTTCTCATGATTGAGGCTCTCACTCAAGATTGCTTTGATATTGTGTTCATAGCTCTCCTCGATGGGGGCAATTTTTAAGCTAGGATGACCTTCTAAACCGGTGAGAATTTCCCCGACTTGTTGCGCGTGGGTGAGGGATTCCGTGGCCTGAGTCTGGAAAAATTGGACGATGGGGATGCGATGGGGACCTGTCACCATCAGGGAATAGTGGGTGTAACGGACAACTCCCGCTAGTTCAAATTCCATGATTTCGTTCAGTTGTTCGATGGTTTTGTCTCTGTCTAGTTCTCGCATAAGATTCTCAATAATTTTTCTCTAATTGCAATTGTAGCTAATCCAGACTGGCTGAATAAATCTAAAAACCTTGTTGGCTAATATCTTTAGGCTTTTTTGCCATCAAAAAAGTGCCAGATATTGGAGTGATCAGGGGGAAAATTTAGGCACTTTTTCCCTGAAAATGCCTAAAACCCTACACCCCACGACAAACCCTTTCAGCAAACCCTAGGTGCTGAATCGAGGCGATCGAGTCAAAAAGATTTTAGCCGGGGGAATAGCAACTCAAGAGGTCATTAAAGGTTTCATTTTGCCTTAAACCATCGAAAACAAAGTTATTACGCACTAATTCGCCACATATATCCGGTTCTATGTCTAGAGCTTCCCGTAAACAGTCGATCGCTTTTTCTTGTTGACCGAGGGCGGCATAACAGCAGGCGGCATTATACCACGCATAGCGATCATCTTGATCGATTTTTAACGATTCTTCATAACAGGCGATCGCTTCTGGTAAACGCTGTAATTCCTGTAAGATCACACCCTGTTGATACCAGGACCAGTAATCTTGCGGTCGGATATCGAGGGCGGTACGATAATTAAATAAAGCCTCTTGGGGATTGCCCCAATCCCGGAAAGCGTCGCCGCGACGATACCAGGCCCAATAATCCCGGGGTCGCGCCCCCAAGGCCAGATCATAGAAAGTGATAGCGCGTTCGTAATTTTTCAGCAATCGATAGGCCTCCCCTTGCCGGTAGGCTGCCCAATAGTCCCCCGGACTATGACTTAGGGCCCGTTGAAAACAAGCGATCGCTTTTTCGTAGTCCTTTAATTCCTGTAGATAAACACAACCTTGGTCGTACCAAGCCCAATAGTTATCATCCTTTACCTGTGCGGCGTTAGCATAACTTTGAGCCGCTTCTTCATACATTCCCAAGTCTTCTAGTATCATACCCCTTTTGTACCATGCCCAATAATCATCTGGATAATATTCTAAGGCTTTTTCGTAGCTGATTAAGGCTCCAAAATAGTCCATTCTTTCTTTTAAAATATTGCCTTGGTCATACCAGTCCCGATAGCTATCCGGACGGCATTCGAGCGCTCGATAGACAGTGAGTAGATAGGTCATAGTGATTAATCGATAGTAAGTAGGGAGGCACAATTATTTGTAGGATGGGTTAGCGGTAGCGTAACCCATGCGGGGGTTGGGTTTCATGCTTCAACCCAACCTACGTTCATCTTATATTTAATTCCACCCACCTACTTAATTAGAGCCGTCAGTCTTATCAGTTATCAGTGGGATTGTTCGGTGGGCAGTGGGTGCTTTTTCCCTGAAAATTAGGTAGTTGACCACCTGAAAATCGGTAAAACCCTACACCCCACACCCCACACCCCACACCCTGCCCCCAGGAAAAGCTTTTTCAGCAAACCCTAGTTATACTTTTAGAACAGATTCAGATCCGTTAAAGCGCCGAGACTGCTAGAGGAGACTAACTTGGCGAATTTGCCGAGAATTCCCGTTTTATAGCGTGGGGGGCGCGGTTGCCAATGGTTACGACGACGGGTTAATTCTTCTTCCGATACATTTAAACTCAAGAGACGCTGACGAGCATCAATAGTGATTTGATCCCCCTCCTCTACTAGGGCAATTGTACCACCCACCGCCGCTTCTGGAGCGACGTGACCGACCACCATGCCGTAGGTTCCCCCGGAAAAACGACCATCGGTAATTAATCCCACGGAATCCCCTAAACCGGCGCCGATAATTGCCGAAGTGGGGGCCAACATTTCCCGCATACCCGGTCCGCCTACTGGTCCCTCGTAACGGACAACCACCACATCCCCGGCTTGAATTTTTCCGGCTAAAATTGCCTCTAAACAGGTTTCTTCCGATTCAAACACCCGCGCCGGTCCGGTGATTACCGGAGTTTTCACGCCGCTAATTTTGGCCACGGCCCCCTCTGTGGCCAGATTTCCTTTTAAAATGGCTAAATGACCCTCTTTATAGACAGGATTGCTAAAAGGACGGATAACATCTTGGCCTGAGGGCGGTTGGTCGGGAATATCGGCTAAAATCTCGGCGATAGTCTGACCGCTAATGGTGAGGGCATCCCCGTGCAGTAAACCATTAACCAGGAGAATTTTCATCACTTGGGGAATACCGCCGGCTTTGTGCAGATCCACGGTAACGTAACGCCCGGAGGGTTTAAGATCGCAGATAACCGGTACACGCTGGCGGATGGTTTCAAAATCATCGATCGATAATTCTACCCCGATGGTGCGGGAAATGGCTAAAAGGTGCAGCACAGCGTTAGTGGAACCTCCCACCGCCATAATTACCGAAATGGCGTTTTCAAAGGCTTTACGGGTCAAAATTTGGCTAGGGAGAATCTGTTTTCTAACCGCCTCGACCAAAACCTTGGCCGATTCTTCGGTACTATCGGCTTTTTCCGCATCTTCGGCGGCCATGGTTGAGGAATAGGGTAAACTCATCCCCATGGCTTCAAAAATGGAAGACATGGTATTAGCAGTAAACATTCCACCACAGGAACCAGCACCGGGGCAAGCGTTGCGTTCAATTCCGATGAGGTCTTCTTCACTGATTTTACCGGCGCTGTACTGTCCCACGGCTTCAAAGGAACTGACCACGGTTAAATCGCAATCTTTGTAGCGCCCCGGTTTAATCGTGCCACCATAGACGAAAATAGCGGGAATATTCATCCGGGCCATGGCAATCATTGCCCCCGGCATATTTTTGTCACAACCCCCGATAGCGAGGACTCCATCGAGACTTTGACCATTACAGACGGTTTCAATGGAATCGGCGATTACTTCCCTAGAAACGAGAGAATATTTCATCCCTTCTGTTCCCATGGAAATCCCGTCACTAATGGTGATAGTCCCGAAAAGTTGCGGCATTCCCCCCGCTAATCTCGTGGCTGCTTCGGCACGCATTGCTAAATCATTAATTCCCATGTTACAGGGGGTAATGGTGCTAAATCCGTTAGCGATGCCGATGATTGGTTTGCTAAAGTCCTCATCCCCAAAACCTACCGCTCTTAACATGGCCCGATTAGGACTGCGTTGGGTACCTTGGGTAACAATGCGACTTCTGTAGTTATCTGCCATAACTTTATCTTTCTCCAATGGCGGCTGACGGGTGCGATCGCGGCTCAAGTTCTCCAATCGCACCTTTATTTCTATTTTCTGACTTTTGGCCGCTCTGAGCAGGTTTTAGGACAGTCCATCTCTAAAGAAAATATAAAACTGTGGGATGATTCAGGGTACAACTATAAAATCAGCAATATCGAGAGTTCCTGTTAATCCAGTGATTTCGATAATTGCGTCGGTGGCTGCATTAAATTCTCGACATTGGCTCCTAAAGTCAAATTAACCGAGGCTCGAATGGTATCGATTTCTGTGGTAAGGTTAATTTATCAGTGCGAAATCAGCCGCTATCAGGGTAGGAACAGTCAACAAATTGGCAAATTCAGAGCCACTTCCTAAACCAGCAGCACTACCATTTTGATTGTAGTAAATACTGCCACTGCTGTTACTGTAAACGATAAAAGCGCTGCTAGTGGCGACTAAATCATCGTCAGCGACGCTGGCAAATTCAGCCGGTTGACTGAAGCCATTGCCAATGATACTTTGTAAGGCAGTAAAGATGGCTTTACTTAATACTATTTTATCACTGCCCGAAGTGAAATCGCTGATGGCATCGATGCCTAAATTACTACTATTGAAGATAAAATTATCGCTACCATTACCACCAGTAAGTAAATCATCACCAAAACCACCAATTAACCTATCGTTTCCGTTTTGACCGGTTAATTGATCGTTGCCACCACCACCAGTTAGAGTATTATTAAGGCTATTCCCGGTTAGTCGGTCATTACCGCTATCGCTAATAATATTTTCGATGGTGTTATTTGCCGAAAAAGTCAATTTTAGATTATTGGTGACGGCGGTTTGGACAGCAGTAGTCCCCAAGTTAACTCTTACTGCGGTATTTGTCCCAGTAAAGTCGAGGGTATCGATACCACCAGTGGTAGTTTCTTGGATGGTATCGCTTCCTAATGGGGTTGAAGCATTGAAACAGTAAATATCGTTACCATTAGCACCAGCGAGGATATTGTTACCGCTATTTCCGGTGATTTTATTGTCACCAGCGTTACCCGTACCATTAATATTATTACTGCCAATTAGTCTGAGGTTTTCCACATTATTGGGTAAGGTTCTAGTAATGCTGCTTTGTAGGGTGTCAGTAATAATTACTTGTCCAATTGCTTCGTCGGGATTGATGGTAGCATTAACCGCATTTGACAGGGAGCATCTCACCTTTGCAATGAGCATAAATACTTAGTGGAAAAATAGGCTTTTCGAGGGTAATTCTTGTTTTAATTCTCCATGTACGCAGTCTTTAAAAGCCTCTATTTCGTTCCAAGACACGATTAAGAGTGGCTTTTAGGCTAAGTATAATTACTTATCGCGTAAGTGAGATGCTCCCGCAAAACTTTTAGTATCATTATCCGAAAATTGAAAGAACGCAATGAAAATTTGCGTTTTCAAAAGTGTTACTGGGGTGGTTCCCTCGGCACAACGTTAAATGCTGGGGGACTATCTATTCCAGTGTCGGATCAAAAAAAAGCCTCAGAAACCGATTTAACTGATGAAGACTACGTTCTGGGTTTATGGGAGTTACTATATCAGGATCCACTCATCGAACTGCAAATCCTAACCATAAGTTCCGAGGACAAAGGGGCTGTTTTTGGGGAAAAGCTAGGCGAGGATTTGGATAATCGGGTTCGAGCCTTAAATCCATCCTCTAATCTGCAAGAAATGCTCGATCAGGCTGGCATTGGCCAGTTTTTTAGTCAATCCCAATCCATTATCGTCAACGAAAGCGATTATCAAAAAGCGATCGAATCCGCCACGGAACCATTAGGAGAATACCGCATAGCGATCGCCCGTGCGCTGGTAGCCCAGAGTGCTATTTTGGTAAGGGATAACTATGGCGAATTCGCCTTATCGGTTAATGGGGGATTACGAGATCAAATTGTCGAGCAAATAGCGGCGGAATTAGGGGGTACGGAAAAAGGAGTTTTGTCCGGCATAAAAGAGATGATTTCTGGTACGATCAGGCGTATTATTCAGAATAATCTCCAAAGAAAGCGAAATGGATTCACGGAAGAATATAGTGGCACTTTGGGAGATATTTTGATGTATCAAGCAAGGGGACAAAAGCTTAGAGACTTTGTTCGCACAACCGTTGAACGTCTGGAATATCCCACCGTATTAATCGCCCATAGTTTGGGTGGTATTATTGCCGTCGATTTGCTATTAGAACAACAATTACCACAAGTGGCTTTGTTGGTGACGATCGGTTCTCAATCTCCTATTCTTTATGAACTGAATGCTTTGGTGGGGATGGAATATAATCCCAATGCCAAGCTGCCGGATACTTTCCCCGATTGGTTAAATATTTATGATCGCAACGATTTCCTCAGTTATGTGGATGAGAAAATATTCCCTGGAAAGATAGAAGATGTGGAAATCGACAGTAAACAACCGTTCCCCGAGTCTCACGGTGCATATTGGAATAATGACAAGGTTTGGGATGCCGTTTGGCAGAAGATGGAGAAGATAGTTAATGGCTGAACCATCGACAACGCAAGCTATTCTGGTCGGCATTGAAAGGTATGCCGATTCTAATGCTATTCCGGATTTGAACGGTCCGGTCAATGATGTTTATCGGTTCTGTCAATGGTTACGATATCGCAATGTGCCTCCTGAAAATATTTCGGTTTTCGCATCTCCACTCGATCGCAATACTGGAATCGTTGACGAGATTACCAGTCTGATCAACAGTAAACCCTTAGAAGCGACCAAAGATATAGTCAATAAAGCTCTGCGCGAGGAAGCGAGAAAAAAAACAGCAAGCTTGTTTTTCTTGTTTTGGTCGGGACACGGTTGGATCGTCCCTCAAGGCGATCGTCGATTGATTTATGCCGATGCGACAATTGAGGACTTGAAGAACCTTAATTTAACTGCCCAGCTTAATGCTATGCAGACCGATTTATATAAAAATTTACCTCAGCAGTTACTAATCTTCGATGCTTGCGCTAATTCCCAATTATTAAAGATAACTCCACCTGACGATCTTCCCCCTATCGGTAAACATTTGCCAAGTCAACAACAAATGGTCATGCTGGCGGCTAATCCGGGAGAATATGCGATTAATAAAGGCGACGAACAAACGGGTATATTTTCACGAGAACTATTAAATGAATTGAACTCATTAAAAGATACAGAGGTTTGGCCTCCAGATCTGGAGTCAGTTATGCAGTCCGTGCAGAAAAAGTTCATCAAACTGCGAGAAGATAAACAAACCAGGCAAACTCCTTCATATCTTTTATCCCACATTCCGCACCCTAAGTGTCACAACGTCTCAAAAGAGGAAGGGGCGTGAGTCAAAATACTTATCTAGAGGAGTGAGTTGGCGGCAAGCTGCCGGCAACTAAGCCGAAAATTTCAGAGTTCCCCCGGTCATTCTCAATAAACAGTGCTTGTTGAGAATGACTAGGCAATCAGACTTAACATCTAGGGGGAGATGTTCCAGTTGCTCGCTTTGTTTTGTCACCCCTTGAAGTCAATCCATCTGGTCAAGATAAGAGATAATATTCCTGGCAAGGTTTGGGGAAAAATCTCAAAATGTTGCGCCTCTCATCCGTTAAGTTGCTAATCTTTTGATTGTCTTGAATACGGACGAGATGAATCCCTTGAAAGCCCTGAAATATCCAGCGTAACGTCGGTCGGTCAGTTAACTTACCCAACTGATTTTTCAGTCCCGTCTCCTGCTGTTTTAAACTTAAACGAAGTTGTCTTTGACCAATAGTATAAACCAGCAGGCACAAGCCCATGAGCATGGCCATGACCTCGATTCTATGGGGAGATTTGAGAAAGACACTGTCAGCAAAAAAGCAGGGGTCTTTGAGAAAAGAAAATCCTCTTTCTGGAGCTTGTTGCCCCTTATATTTTTTGAGTATATCCTCACTGCTCAATCGTTTTTTCTCCAAATCGTTAGTTGCTAAAACGAATCGTCCTGCTCGTTTCTTTAGCCTCTCAATCGCTGCCAAATTCAACTCTAATTCGGCTTGAACTTGATAGCTTTGAGAGGGTAAATCGTCTTTTGATTTGAGTTTTGACCCCTGGGACTCAGGCGGAATGAGATTGACTTTAATCTCCGTTAACTGATGAGATTTTAAGGAGTCAGATAATCCTTTGGCTATCGCCAACGCCACCGCTCTATTCTCAAATTCTCTTCGGGATAGTTGCCGGATTTTTTCTTGGGCAGAATTCTTTTCCTGCTCGATTTTTTTCTCTAATTTTTTCAAGTCTGATTCTTGTCTAGCTTGACTTTCAACTAGCAACCATCTTTGTTCTATACCCCCATAGTTAGAGGGAGCATCTCACTTATGCAATGAGTATTAATGCTTATAGCCGTCAACAACTAGAAAATCTTCAACTTGATCACAAAGAGAAATGAGATTATAATAGTTATAGCTTACAATTCAGAATATGGCTCGATAGGAGGAATAATTCAATGTTATCAGAAAATGAAAAAAGAATTAAAGAGTTATGTCAAGAGTTAGGGCAATGTCTCTATGAGCAATCCCCAATTAAGAAATTTAATAACTTGGGAGAGATAGAGGAGACAGTCAGAGATTTAATGATTCATTATGTCAACCCAGAAATCGGTATTTTTTTGTCAAAACAAGCACAGAAGAAACCGCCGGTCGGACGAGAAAAGTGAAAAGTATTTTGGGGGAATTACCAATTACAGAAAAACAAGCGAAGAAGTTAGAAGTAAAGCCTCGGACTCAGATGAGTCCAATGTTAGAGAAGAACTGTTTGTTATTAAGTGGCGATGAATCCTACGAGAAATCGGCGCAGAAAATCAAATCATTGACAGGGATTGCTGTTTCTCACAGTACCCAACAACGCCTCGTGCATCGCTATGCTTTTGAAGAATTACCGTCTAACCCAGAAGTCGAAGTGGAAGAAATGAGCATAGATGGCGGTAAGGTACGACTAAGAACTGCCAAGGGAAAAGCCTTGATTTGGCGTGATTATAAAGCAGTGAGTTTTCATCAACTGGGGGTAGCGGCCTTTTTTCAAGATAACTCGGCTTTATTAGATTTGGTTAATTCTCAAGTTTTGGCTGAACCTTTAATTTGTTTAGGAGATGGACATGATGGTAAGCTTTTACGCATTTAAGTTACATTGACAGCATTACCCTTATTTTTAAGTTTTCTACTCCATTTAATAATCAATCCCCCTTCATTTAAAAGCTGATTGACTACTTTTTCCAGTTCTTCTTTATTTTCAAATTCTCGATTAGCTATGTACTCTTTAGCGGAATGCCACACTAATTCTATTAGGTTGTAATCTGGACTATAAGCTGGTAAAAACTCTAGCCTAATATTGGGCAACTCTTTTTCCACCTGCTCAATAACATCTTTCTTTTTGTGATAACTAGCATTGTCTAATATGATGATAATTTTCGGTCCTTTTTCTCGAAAATCTTCGGGCAGATTTCCCAAGTTTATCCATTCTTGACGAATCTCTTCATGAAGTTTCTTTAATTGTTCATGGAAAGTTTCTGAATTTCCTTTTTTGATCATAAAACAGACTCGTTTTTTGTCATTATATCTTAAGGCTCCCATCACATTCACCCTTCCTCTTTTTCTTTGTCCATTCACTTTTTTTCGCTTTCCTTTTTTTGTCCAAGCTCTCCTTCTTATTACTCTCAAACTAAATCCACACTCATGAGGGGCTGTGTGGCGAACCTGCGTCGCCACCTTGAAAGCCCCGTCCCAAAACCATACCTGGATTGACTCTGGCTTTTCTTTAGCCAACCTTAAATATTCATCTAATTTTTCTTTAAATGCTTTTCTTAATTTCTTGTCTTGCTTATCTTCTAGACTATATTTCGCCCAGATATACACATACTTTTTTCTTCTCAATATTCTTCTCACTTGCGAGCCACTCAGTTTAATTCTTGTTTCCTTTTCTAGATGCTCTGCTAATCTTGCCGCTGTCCATCTCCCGAATTCATATCCAAATTCCTTCGGGTCTTCATCAACTATTTTTAATAGTAAATTAATATATTCCTCTGTGGCTTTTTTATGATTTCCATTTTTTCTCCCATCTTCTAGACTTTCTAAATTGTTAGGATCACCGTGAACACACCAAGGGGCGACCGTTTTGAGTGAACAGCCAATAAAGTCAGCTATTTCTCGTTGAGTTTTTCCGTCGTTTAGCAAGAGAAACATTAAAATTCTTTCCCTAACCTCTGCTCTTTCTTCTTCTTTAAGAGCTTTTTGTAAGTTTTTCTTTTCTTCTAAGTCTAGGAAATCTTTTGCTGGCATAAGTAGGATTTTTCTAAAATTACTATTTCTATTTTAGGTGGTTTAAGTGCGTTTTAGCTTATCTGGAATTTATTTGGTCAGATAGGAGAGAAACAGGAAAGAATTGAAATATTGGATTGGTATCATTTAATCGAAAACCTCTATAAAGTTGGCGGGTCATTCCAGCGGATTGATGAGGTAAAATGTTTTCTATGGAAGGGGGAAGTGGATGCTGCTATCTCCTGTTTTGAGGGATGGTCAGAGCCGCAAGTGGAGAATTTTATTATTTATTTGAACAAGCATAAACATCGAATTGTCAATTATGGTTATTTGCAGGCAGAGGGCATTTCGATTGGCTCTGGCTCTGTTGAATCAAAAATTAAACAAATTGCTCATCGTCTTAAAATTACTGGTGCAAGTTGGGAATCTGGTAATGTACCGCAAGTCCTTCGTCATCGCTGTGCTTATCTAAATGGTTGCCTTTTTTAACTTTTTTATTGATCTCATTAAGCATTTCTACTTATTGCAAAGGTGAGATGCTCCCATTTGACAGGGTTACTGTAAAGGCTTCATCAGGTTCATTGAGGTTATCATTGAGGATGGGAATGCTAATAGTAGCAGTGGCAGTATTAGGTGCAATGGTGATAGTTCCAGTTTTGCTAGTGTAATCTACATTAGCGGTAGCATCAATGGCTGTAGTGGTATAGTTGACAGTAATTTGTTGTGTACTTGGATTATTTACAGTGACGGTGAGGATTGCATTACTATTTTGACCTTCCACCACGGTGATGTCGTTGATGGAGAGTTGCGAGGTGACAGTGCTATCGTCATCATTAATCGTACCTTGTCCTTGATTATCGGTTATCGTAACATTACGACCATTGGCTTGTAAGTTACTCAGATTGACGAAGAAAGTCTCGTTATTTTCAACTTTAGTATCGCCATTGACAGCAACAGTAATCGTCTTAGAAGTCTCCCCAACATTGAAGGTTAAGGGAGTAGTAGCAATCGCTGTATAATCATTATCTGCTGTCGTAGCGGTTCCATTGGCTGTGGCGTAATTGAGGGTGACAGATGTATCAACTGGATTGGAAAGGGTGACGGTAAAGACTGCATTGGTAGTCCCGCTATTTCCTTCGCTAACAGTTACGTCATTGATTGAAATAGAGGCACTGTCATCATTATTAATTGTTCCCGTCACTGGGGTGGTCGTACCTATTGTATAACCTGTCCCCGCAGCGAGGGTTAAAATAACAGTTTCATCACTTTCTACTGTTGTGTCAGCAGTGGGGTCAACGATTACCGTCGCAGTCGCTGAATTAGCCGCAAAGATGACGCTGGTGGGAATAGAAGCGTAATCGGTTCCATTGGTTGCTGTCCCACTAACTGTATAGTTAACAGTTAAAGCATCAGTGGTTACTCCGGTACGGGTGAAGGTATAGACTAAGTTAGTTGTCCCATCTTCGGTAACACTTGCGGGAGAAACCGCAAGAGTAATACTGGGAAGAGTAGGACTAGAAACATAGCTAAAATAACTAGCAGTTAGACTTAATGCTGTTTGATTACTGATATAAGCAATCAGTTCATCTGCTTCGCTTCCTGGTTTGTTGATGTAGAGATTAGTAGTGGAACCAGAAACTGTTAAGAGATAGTCACTACTTGAACCGCGTAGTTGAATTGTATCATCAATCGTGCTAAAGCCGGCAATTTCCGCGTAGTCGCTAGTACCTTCAGTAGCTGTCAAACCGTCATCATAGAAGGTCTTTGTCGTATCTGCAAGAATAAAGCGATCGCTTCCTGAACCTCCTACTAAATAATCAGATTCTCCTGTACCGCCATCTGTTCCTTGTAGGGTGTCATTCCCATTACCACCATAAAGATCATCATAACCATCTCCACCATTCAGGACATCATTCCCATTCTCTCCATAAATGTAGTCACTACCAGCATTACCTGAAATGGTATCGTTACCCTCTCTACCATAGAGTTGCTCAACAGCTGTACCGCCAAAAATGACATCATTATAATCAGTTCCCTTAAACCCATCAAAACTCTCAATCGAAGTAAAGGTATCAGTTTCCGTACCGACAGTAATCGTTCCACTCCCAGCGGTGTCGTAGGTCATGGTTAAACCACTACTACCATAGCTGTAGTCAGCATGATAGCTATCACTACCAGCACCACCATTTATCGTGTCATTATTGCCTTCATCGCCGGTAAAGTAATCATCTCCTGAATCACCATTGAGGAGATCATTCCCATTACCACCATAAAGCTGATCATTACCTACACCCCCATTGAGGACATCATTCCCATCTTCTCCATAAATTCTGTCAAAACCAGCATTACCTGAAATAGTATCGTTACCACCTCCACCTTTGAGTCCACCCTCATAATATTCATTTTCTGTCCCGCCAAAAATGACATCATTATACTCAGTTCCCTTAAACCCTTCAAAACTCTCAATCGAAGTAAAGGTATCAGTTTCTGTACCGACAGTAATCGTCCCACTCCCGGTAGCGGTATTGTAGGTCATGGTTAAACCGCTACTAGCATAGCTGTAGTCAGCCTCATAGCGATCAATCCCACTACCACCATTTATCGTGTCATTACCGTCCTCATTGGTAAAGTAATCATCTCCTGCATCACCATTGAGGCTATCATTCCCACTACCACCATAAAGTTGATCATTATCAGCACCACCATTGAGGACATCATTCCCATCCTCTCCATAAATTTCGTCAAAACCAGCATTACCTGAAATAGTATCGTTACCACTTCCACCTGAGAGAGCGCCATAATAATAATAAAATTCACTTTCTGTCCCGCCAAAAATGACATCATTATACTCAGTTCCCTTAAACCCGTTAAAACTCTCAATCGAAGTAAAGGTATCAGTTTCTGTACCGACAGTAATCGTCCCACTCCCGGTAGTGGTATTGTAGGTCATGGTTAAACCGCTACTAGCACTACTGTAGTCAACCTCATAGCGATCAGTCCCACTACCACCATTTATCGTGTCATTACCTGCATCGTTGGTAAAGTAATCACTTCCATCCCCACCGTTAAGAGAGTCATTACCATTACCCCCATAAATATTATCGCTTCCCCCCAGACCACTTAAAGTATCATTGCCATCTAACCCAAAAATATTATCACTTGCAGAAGTTCCCGTAATATTATCATTACCATTAGTCCCCGTAAAATCTGCCTGTTCTACTTGAATAATTTCCCCATTTACTATAATTGTTGTCTGGTCATTCTCTGCTCGTAAAGCGTCTAAGGTTGCCACATCCAGACTGTTACCTTGCACCAACTCTGAAAAAATTGCCCCCTCATCTCCCGCACTATCCACCGGATTAATTTGAGCATCCACATAATGCCCAATCTCTTCTAAAATTACATTAATTATCGCTGCTGACGAGGCCGTATTTAAAAAAGATGCTGATAGATAAATCTTATTCGTACTGCTGGAATATGCACCATTCGCCGTCCCCAAAACTTCATCACTGAGTACCTCAATCGGGGGAATTTGACTAAAATTTCGGCTGTGCCACTGCTGTTGTAATTCCGTCGCCTTAACCACATCATAACTTGTGCCAAAAGCGATGGCCAAATTTGCCCAAAAGCCATCAGATTGAGCGAAATTGAACAAAACATCGTCAACAACAGGAAGAATCGACAACAGGGTAGAAGTCATGACAGTAACAGCAAAAGTTTATTGCTAATAATTTTAGCCCAACAAGCGCCAATTTTTCAAGGGGGATATAACAAAAATTTACAGAAAACGGGTTCCTTTGAGAAACCCGTTTTCTAGATATTAGGATAAGATTATTGGATTCTTGCCAAAGACTGCTTAAATTCTGCGAGAGAATTAGCGGTAGCTGCTAATTTTAGTAGCTCTTCTAAGATAGTAGGGTTAGTCATTTTGCCGATTATCTCTTCAATTTCTGAAGAAATCTGTCCAAACCGCACAGTTAAAACTGTTTTTATGTCATCGCGGCTTTTTTCTAACGCGCCAATTTCCTTACCAATTTCCTTACCAATTTCCTTACCGATTTCCCTACCGCGTTCTATTCCTCGTAACTCCCCAATTTCCTCACCAATTTTCCTTCCCCGTAACTCCATATTACTCATTAAAGGCATGGTTCTTTCCTCCTCAAATTGTTTGATTTTACTTTCTAAACTTGACTGTAATTTAGTTGATAGAGTCATCATTGTGTCGATGATTTCAAATAATTTAATTATTTGTTCCCTCTCGAACTCCTTTTCATATAATCCTCTGATTAACCTCCACTTCCACTGTTCCCGTTCTGGCAGCTTCCCAGTAGTCGCTTTTGTTTTCAGGTGTGCCATGACTATTATAGCAAAGGGATTGCTACTTGTTTCTAGTTCTGACCAGTTTTCCTCATAGTCCAGTAATTTAACCGTTGGGAATTTGAGGCTGACTTCACAACCAGCGATAGTATAATTATAGGAATCTGGTCGCCAATTTACTCGTTCATCCCCTAATATAGCGAGACTGATAACCGGTTTCTGATACAAATCAAAGGCCCGATAGTTATAAATATACATCCTCTGAGAGAAATTTTCTTCGTATTGACTTTGAATTTCAATATGAATCAAAATCCAGATTTCTTCACCCCTGAGTAACCAAACTTTATAGAGTTTGTCAGCAAAACGTTTTTTTGTCCTTGCTGAAGCGGTAATCCGTTTGAGTTCTTTTTCTAGGGATTCGGGAATTTTTGTCCAATCAATTAGTTGGTGAACTTCGGGAAAAAAGAAGTATAAAAATGCTTCAAAATACTCGGTTAATGCTTCTTTCCAGGGTTCATCATAATTGGCGGTTGTTTGTTTCATTATGACAATTTTAGTGGGTTGTTGTCAGAAGGCGATCGCTAACATAAGAACTAAGCAGTTAAAGTATTTAACCAATTGATTAAATCTTCAACCGTAGAGAAGTCGAATAAAGCTTCTCCTAATGCTTCGACATCATCAATACTTAACTGCATAATTTTAGTTTCCAATGCAGGATTAATCTCCCCTAACTTGCGTTTAAGTTGACGAAGAATCAATGTCTTTTCACGTTCAATACCCCGTTCAATACCTTGTTCGATACCTTGTTCGATACCTTGTTCGATACCTTGACGCATCCAACTGGTGGTAATTTGCATAACTCCCTCCTGTACGGGTTGACTAAATGTGCTAATCTCTTCTTGAAATTGTATCTCTTCCACCGGATTTAGATTGAGATAAGTATCAATAAATCCAGAAATTAATTCCATTTTCGCAGGATTTAACCTTAAAGTAATTAACAAGCGCAGACATTCCGCTTTAACTTTGGCTCGCTCTTTCTCGGCAATGTTCATCTTAGCCATCAAAGCTGAAGCAACCGGATTTGGCTGATTGAGAAAATCTCGCCAATTTAATCGATTTAACTGCACTACCTGATAGTTAAATTCTAACACCTTAAAATCGGTAAAATCGACTACATACTGACTAATTGCTTCTTTTTTGGGCTGGGAGTAAGAAAAAATTACAATCGGATAAATCGGTAAGACAAATTTCTCATGAAAGCGAGCAAAATAAGTAAACATTCGCCGATTAAACCATTTTCGAGAACTTTCCTGCGCCTCGACATGAATCAGAAAGAAAGATTCTTTTCCGCGAAACTTAACTTGTGCTACTAAATCGCTTTCATACCTTTCTCCTTCCGTGACATCAGTAAATACTTCTTTGTCTAAAAAAGTAATCGAGTCCCTATCTAAATAATCCATTACTTGAGGAAAAAATAACTCAATAAATTCGACAAAAAAGGTGGAGATTAACTCCTTAAATAAGCGATCATGGTCAATATTATTAGTCATGTAATATCATCTTAACTAATCTGAGCGATGAATGACTACCAGAAAATAATAACTTTTTGATTCTAACAAGTTTAAGGTTACTTGACAAGACTTACAGTAAAAGTGGACATTAAATCAATAAAAGTGGACAAAAGTGGAGCGGGTTAGCTCACTCTTAGGGTGTGTTAGCGTTAGCGTAACGCACCGTATAAGTCTGTATAATAAGCTACAAATTTTTCCCAACAGGCGATCATCAGAAATCCAGAAAACGGGTTTCTTGAAGAAACCCGTTTTCTTGATATTGAGGGTAAGCTGGGGGACAAACCAGAATTATTCAGGTTTGATTAACTGATTTAAATAGTCCTGAAAATCTGAGATTGAGTCAAGAGTAATCGCTTGTCTTAAGAGATTTTTCAGAAGAGAAGTGTCTTGAATTTGGCTAATCTTATTAACCAGTTCAGAAGGCACATTCTCAAACCGAATCTCAAGGGCATCAATGACAGATTCTCTCATCCCTTTTTCCATTCCCATTCTTTCAACACTGGTAATATAAGGCATTCGTTTTTCCTCCTCGTACTGATTTAATTCCTGTTGAAACTCCTGTTCTAATTCAGTGGGTAAGCTCATCAGCCAATCGATAAACTTAAAGAGGTTGATAATATCCTCTCGTTGATAACCCTGTTCGTACAACCGTTTAGTTAATGCTAATTTCGCTTCTTTGCGCTTTTTTCGGTTTTGCCGAGTTTCTAAAGCTTGGAGATGCGCCATCACGACTGTAGCAAAAGGATTGCGGCTGGCTGCTAAAGCTGACCACTGCTGCTTAAATTCTAGCAACTTGACGACCGGAAAGCGAAAACTCACTTGACAATCAAATAACTCACGCTCAAATTGATTGGGTCGCCAAGAAGCATTATCATCACCTAAAACTGCCAAACTCGCTACTGAACGCCTGTAACGATCATAAATACGGTAGTAATAGACAAACATCCGTTCAGCAAAGTCAATTTCTCGCTGACCCTGGATTTCTATGTGGATTAAAACCCAGGTCTCTTCTCCCGCCATACGATAAATTTTCACCAACTTATCGACGAGACGTTTGCCTAACTCAGCATCCCGCACCACTTGTTGAAGTTCTTTGTCGAGAAATTCAAAGCCTTGATTCCAATCAATACCCGCGTGAGCTTGAGGAAAAAAGAAGGAAACAAAGTCTTCAAAGTAGATTTCTAAGACATCTTTCCAAGGAGTATCAAAATCAGTATTTGGGTTAGTCATTTCAGTTATCAGTTATCAGTTCTCTTGAACCACCGAAGCAATTTTTGTGATATACTGTACTTACGCAGAAAACGGGTTTCTTTAAGAAACCCGTTTTCTCCAAAAGGCGATCGCTAACGTCAAAGCTAGGCAGTTAAAGTATTTAACCAATTGATTAAATCTTCAACCGCAGAGAAGTCGAATAAAGCTTCTCCTAATGCTTCGACATCATCAATACTTAACTCCATAATTTGAGTTTCTAATAAAGGATTAATCTCCCCTAACTTTCGTTTAAGTTGACGAAGAATCAATGTCTTTTCCCGTTCGATACCGCGTTCAATACCGCGTTCAATACCGCGTTCAATACCTTGTTCGATACCTTGTTCGATACCTTGACGCATCCAACTGGTGGTAATTTGCATAACTCCCTCCTGTACGGGTTGACTAAATGTGCTAATCTCTTCTTGGAATTGTATCTCTTCGGCAGGATTTAGATTGAGATAAGTATCAATAAATCCAGAAATTAATTCCATTTTCGCCGCATCTAACCTTAAAGTGATTAACAAGCGCAGACATTCCGCCTTAACCTTAGCTCGCTCTTTGTCTGCAATAGGGTGATCCAGAAAACGGGTTTCTTCAAGAAACCCGTTTTCTATTCAATCTCCTGACTCCTGACTCCTAACTCCTAACTCCTAACTCCTAACTACTGATTACTGATAACTGATCACTGATAACTGAAAAGTTCCGCTAATCTTTAGATAAATTGCGAGAAACATACCAAGTAAAACCGCCGCCGATAACTGCCATAACTGCTAAAGCTAATAGTACCGGTCGGAGTCCGAATTGAGTTTCGGCGATACCCGCGACAGCTAAGGGTAAAGAGAGGGCAATATTAACGGCATTATTTTCTAAACCAAAGACTTTACCGCGCATTTCGGGGGGTGTATCTGCCTGTAGGGTAGTTTGCATGGGAACCCCGACTAAAGCGGCAAAAATCCCTAATAAAGCGGTCATAGCGAAGGCTAAAATTAAACTCTTTGTGGCTAGAGATAAACCGATTAAAGCTGCCGCCATACCCAGGGAACCCCAGAGACTTAATTGGGTGTGGGAGAATTTTTGGCCCCAATAACCCAAAGTAATCGCACTAACTGCCATTCCTGCACCACAGGAGGCTAATAAAAAGCCGAATTGAGAAGCTTTTAACCCGGGTAGTTTTTCCGCCATACTGACGGCTAATACTGATAGAGCAGCAAAAATACAGAATAAGATGACTAATTGAATTAGAGCGTTACGAACTTTATGATTTTTGTTGAGGTAACGAATGCCGTCGCGGATATCTTCCCAAACATGGGGCTGTTCTGCGGTAGGAATAACATATTTTTCGCTAGTTCGCAGGATAATTAGAATTAAACCGGCAATTATATAAAAAGCACCGACAATCATCACTTTGCCAATATCAAATTGTCCGGCTCTCGTGCCGAAAATGCTATCAGCAAAAGCTAATACCGGTTCACCGATGGCAAAACCGATAATTAATACTGCCATGGTGGTTAAAGTGTTGAGGGAATTAGCGGGTAGAAGATGACGACGTTTTACCACTAATGGCAGGGTAGATTGTTCGGCGGGGGCAAAAAATTGGGTTAGGGTGGAGACAAGAAAAGTAATGACTAACAACAGGAAAAAACCGAAGGGTAAATTAAATTCTCCCTGTAACCGGTAATGCCAATTTCTTAAACCGTCAGGCAACCAACCGAGGGGAACCGCTAAAGTTTGCTCGCGCACTAACCATAATAATAGGGGTATGACGAGGACAAAAGCCCCGCGTAAAAGGTTAGAAATAACTAAAACTTGTTTTTTTAACCATCTATCAACATATACACCCGCCACCGAACCCACTAACACCGCCGGAATTGTATTAGCAATCATTATCGCCGATACCCAGCCGCTAATCGATTGATCGGCTTCTTGGTAATGGGTGGCAATTAGGGAGATCATCAGGACTAAATAGAATTTATCCGCTAATTGGGAAAAAATTCCCCCCGCCCAGAGAGTGAGAAAGCGCGGGTTTTTTAGCACTGGGGCAAAACCCTGACTAGGATTGGATTTGGGCGCACGTTTAGGCAAGCGGTTCATGGTTTCTGCGTCGGATTGCCTCGGTGAGGAATCGGAAGAATTAAAAATAGGAGTGGAGGAGTCGCTAGAATTAGCGTCGCTAGTTTCTGAGTCAAACAGTTGCATTATGATAACTTTTACTATCTGTTTAAAATTCTAAGGGAGATAAACCCTCAACTAATGCCGAGGAGCGAAAAGTTTTTCCCAGATGATATTGAGTATAGCGGCGCAGCAGGCGATCGAGGTTAATCCAAGCTAGTTCTGAGGTAAGGTTTTCTTCTGGGGGAAAATCGGTTTTTCCTAGGCATTGCAGTAATTGCAGTTCTTGCCGCGTCAGTTTACTATCGATTTTGGGCGGGTTGATTGTTTCTGTGAGGGCAGCCAGATCTATTATGCCCCCTGCCTCGAAACTAAATCCTAGGCAATTGTCCCCAATTAAAGCTTTTCCCGTCAACAGGCAGTTATGGACTTGCGGCACTAAGCCGGCAATTATTAAGAAATGAAAAATTGCTTGACAAAGGTAGGGAAGTATGTATTGATTCTCGTCGAGGACTTCAATTCTGGCCAGATGGCCGCAGATTAATTCGTATAATTCCCTCTGGGGTTGTTCGCTCAGTGCGATCGCCAAAACCAGTTCGCAGAGGTATTGGCTAACGGTGAGTTTGGCGAGATTTTGACTTAATTTGGGATAAGATTCGATAGTTTCGGCTTGCACGACCTTATCTAGGGATTTTCCTGCGACTATTAACAGATTATTGACCACAAATAGTTCACTTCTACCCCGGAGGGAAGATTTATACTTGCGCGCACCTGGAGCGATGGCTCTAATTAAACCATACTCGGCGGTCAAAATAGTTAAGAGGCGATCGGCTTCTCCGAAGGTCATTCCTTGTAGATTGATTCCAGTAGCTTGATAGGTACGAGACATCATTTAATAATTAGGGTTTGCCGAACAAGTTTGTTGGTGGGGACAGGGTGCGGGGTGTGGGGTGTAGGGTGTAGGGTTTTACCGATTTTGAGGGGGTCAATTACCTAATTTTCAGGGAAAAAGTCCCTGAATTTTCCCCCCGATCACTCCCATATCTGGTACTTTTTGATTGATAAAAGGTTTAAAAGTCTTACCCAACAAAGTTTTTAGATTTTTTCAGCAAACCCTAGCTAATTGTCTTCCCAAAAAGACTTGAGCTAATCACCAAGCAAAAGTGAATCAGTCAGGACTATGGGGGAGATGCTATGGAGGTTAGCGGACTCGAACCGCTGACATCCTGCTTGCAAAGCAGGCGCTCTACCAACTGAGCTAAACCCCCGATCTGGTTTTTGAGACACTCTCGTTATTATAACCTATAGTGAAAAATATTACAAGTAAATTTTCCCCTTGCCTGCCATGTCTTATCTAGTCGCCACTTTTTACCAGTTTGTGGCTTTGTCAGATTATCGTCAAAAACAGCCAGAAATACAAAAATACTGCCAAGAAAGAGGAATTAAAGGAACTATTCTTCTGGCAGCCGAGGGGATTAACGCAACGATCGCTGGGAACAGTCTAGCGATCGCCGAGGTGATTAGTTGGTTAAAAACCGATACTCGTTTAGCTAATCTAGAGGTGAAAGAGTCTGTTTGTGATTATTTGCCCTTTCAACGCTTAAAAATTCGCTTAAAAAAGGAAATTGTGACTTTTGGTCAACCCAAGGCTAATCCTCTCGAAAAAACAGGAATTCATCTCAAAACTGAAGAGTGGAACCAATTGCTGAAAGAGCCGGACGTGGTAGTTATCGATACTCGTAATAATTATGAAGTGGCGCTCGGTACTTTTGCGGGATCGCTTAACCCAGAAATCCAGCATTTTCGCCAATTTCCTGAGTATATTTACGACAATTTTGATCGTATTAACAATAAGAAAATAGCTCTTTTTTGTACGGGGGGAATTCGCTGTGAAAAGGCGGCAGCTTTTTTATTAAATCAAGGCTTTTCTCAAGTTTATCAGCTAGAGGGAGGTATTTTGAAATACTTGGAAGAAGTTAGTCCCGATCAGAGTCTTTGGCAAGGAGAATGTTTTGTTTTCGATCAAAGAGTGGCACTAACAGCTAATTTAGAGGTAGGACATTATGAAATGTGTCCCGCTTGCGGTCATCCCATCGATGAAAAAGATAAACAATCCCCCAATTACCAAGCGGGAATATCTTGTCCCTATTGTAGTTGATTTTATCCTATCGTCCTGCTCCCATCTCCCTACTTTTCTAGGTTCTGGTTACTTTTTTTTGCGGATTTGTGTACCAGAAATCATGTCATGAAGGGCGCGTTTTTTCTTTGTCCAGGCTGCCAGTAAAAAGCCCAAATATAAGGGAGCAGTGGAGATAAATTTTAGTAAGTAGCGGCGATTGGCTCTTGCAAAAGATATGCGTCGGCCTTGGCTATCGGTGACGGATAAATCAAAAAACATTTTACCAATAGTGGCTTTAAAAAGATATTCTAAGAAAACATAATATAACCATTTAATCACTATTCCTAAACCGAGAGCAGTCAGGATGGCAATATGTTCGTGAGTAAAGTTAATTTTGGCTTGAATATTATAGATAATTGCTGCTACAAATAAAGCAACCCCGATAATTGTTGTTCCAGCTGCACTTAATCCTGCTGCATAGTAAACCCAGATTTCTTTGGCTATATCAAAATCAAGGTTTAAATCTTGAAAAGTTGACCATTGTTGTAAGCGAAAACAGATATAACCACCTAATAAAGCGGCGATAATAAGAACGATAAAAGAATCAATTAAAGAGGCTTTTAACCGGAGCCAAAACCCAGCATAACTGGGAGAAATTGCAGCGATTAAAGAAATAATTGCAGGATTGGGAATAGCAATAATTTTAGGTTTTTCAGGAGAAGAATTTTTAGTTTTTTTAGGTTGATGGGGATTGGCTTTAATATCGGTAATAATTTTTAGCAAAGTTTTGGTGTCTTTAGGTCGATCAATAGGTTTTTCTGCCATTAAATTATCGATAAAATCTGCTAATCGAGAAGGGATTTTTGGGGCATATTTACGCCAGTTAAATTCATTAGTATTAATATTATAAATTTTCGGGTCACTGGGTTCTTTACCAGTTAACAAAAAGACGAAAGTTTTGCCCAAAGCATAAAAGTCTGATTGGGGGACAGAGTGACCAAGAGATTGTTCAGTAGGAGCATATCCGGGAGTATAAATTCCTGTATTTTTGCCTCCTGCTAGGACGGTTTTAGTGACTTGTCGCGCCGCTCCAAAATCAATTAAAACTAATTGACCATCGGGTTTTAAGATAATATTAGAGGGTTTGATGTCGCGATGATAGAATTTATGTTTGTGAACCTCGTGGAGAATATTAGCTAACTGAGTTAACCAATCCAAAGCGAGATTATAATCAATCGGTTTAAATCCTCTTTGTTTTTGATATTCTTCTAAGTCAATACCAGCAATTTTCTCCATAACTAAACAGTGTAAAGCAGTTTGACTCTCCCGGGGATGATAAATAAAATAGTTTTCTCCTTTGGGAATACCGGGGTGATTTAATTGTTTTAAAAGATTGGCTTCCTGTTGAAATAAATCAATAGCTTTGCTGGAATCGTAGGTAAGAACTTTTAATACCTTGGGTATTTTATGTTCATCTATCACTTCATAGGTATTACCAAATCCACCCTTGGCACTCAATAAATTTGTGACTCGATATTTACCATTTAAAAGCAAGTCGGAACCACAGGATTGACAGTAACGACTCTCCTTGATACTTTTCGGTTTAGGACAATGAGGATTAATGCAAAAACTCATGGATTTTATTGGTAGAGTACAAAATAAACTTGATGATTAAAATATCCACTGATATATTTAAGGTTTATTGCCAAGAAAAAAGCCGCGCAATCCCAAAGTAACCACGGCACTTAAAAAAGCTACAACCATGGGGATAATCAGGGATTTAAACCCTTTCAAGTCCGCAATATCTTTAACTAGGATTGCATAACTATCTTCGACTTTTTCCAGTCGTTTATCCATCGCTTCGACTTTCTGATCAAGAGTTTTAATATCTCCTTTGATTTCTGTGACTTCCACCTTTAAATCATTAACATCTTTTTGGAGACTGTCAAATTTTTGATTAACATCTTTTTGGAGACTGTCAAATTTGTGCTCCATATCTCTTTGGAGATTGTCGATTTTCTGATTAACATCTCTTTGGAGGGTGTCGATTTTACTCTCGATCCTTGTCAGGACAGATTCGAGAGAATAGGTAACGGTTTCGCTAGTTTGTGTCATCATTAAAAACCTCTTGAAAATAACTACTTTCTTGAAATAAAAAATCAAGGTTTATTGCCAAGAAAAAAGCCGCGCAATCCCAAAGTGACCACGGCACTTAAAAAAGCTACAACCATGGGGATAATCAGAGATTTAAACCCTTTCAAGTCCGCAATATCTTTAACTAGGATTGCATAACTATCTTCGACTTTTTCCAGTCGTTTATCCATTGTTTCGACTTTCTGATCAAGAGTTTTAATATCTCCTTTGATTTCTGTGACTTCCACCTTTAAATCATTAACATCTTTTTGGAGACTGTCAAATTTTTGATTAACATCTTTTTGGAGACTGTCAAATTTTTGATTAACATCTTTTTGGAGACTGTCGATTTTCTGATCCACATCTCTTTGGAGACTGTCAAATTTTTGATCCATATCTCTTTGGAGATTGTCAAATTTTTGATCCATATCTCTTTGGAGAGAGTCAATTTTCTGATTAACATCTCTTTGGAGATTGTCGATTTTACTCTCGATCCTTGTCAGGACAGATTCGAGAGAATAGGTAACGGTTTCGCTAGTTTGTGTCATAATTAAAACCCTCTGGTCGATATAGCCAAATATAATTAGGTTATGCTGAAACAGTTTTTCGTGGGGGTGGGGTGTCGGGTGTGGGGTTTTAGCCATTTTCAGGTGGTCAATTACCCAATGTTCAGGGAAAAAGTCCCGGAATTTTCCCCCCTGATCACTCCAATGACTGGCACTTTTTGATGGCAAAAAAGCCTAAAGATATTATCCAACAAAGTTTTTAGATTTATTCAGCCAGCCCTAATTATTCCCCTATTGCCTATTGCTAGGAGCCAAGGACGATTTTGCTACCGGAAAATTTTCAATTGTGGCCAGAGATCGATCGTGGTAATTTAAGAAAGCGATCGGGGAACTCTAACAGGGAAGATCCCGACCCTAGCCAGGGAGTGTCTGTTTAACCGTCTGTCCTATGTACAAGTCTATTACTGTTTTAACGCTGCTGACGGGAATTATCGCCGTTGATGTGGTTTTTGCTCAATCCACTGTTAATCTTCCCATCACAGTTAAACGGGGAGAATCCTACGAAGGATTATTGACTAGAGCATCGCAATTAGCAGAGAAAACTATCATCAGTCGTTTTAATCAACAACAGGGTCTTAATAAAATTGATTTATTGATAACGGCCGAAAAATCAGGGGCGATCGCACCTCTCCTCTCGGTGAAGGTATCCCGTCAAGATTGGTTTGGCCATCCCAATATTCAACGCTGGGCTAATGTTTTTCCCTTTGGCAAAGCTCTCCTCGGTTTTAGCTCTCCCGCACCCGTAGTCACCCCGAAAAGTCCCCCCGCTGCCGTTAATCCCACGCCATCTCCAGCACCATCTCCCAGTGCTACCACTCCTCCTCCTCCCCCTGCTTTACCCTTCGAGGATGAGCCGAATAATGCTCCCCCAATCCCCATTCCTAACCAAAGATTAACCACTCCAGCTAATCGTTAATTGATAGGAAAAGGAGGGGCTTTCGGCAGATATATTGACTTTTAAGTGGCAAAACGGGGCTGAAACCAGTCTAGGGGAAAAATATCATCTTCTTGGGCGGTTTCTGTCCAACCGGTGACGCTCTCAAAACAAGTCCCCGTCAAGTTAGCACCCCTCAAGTCCGCTCCCTGTAGATTTACCTCTTGTAAACGCGCTCCCGCTAGATTAGCACCCGCTAAATTAGCCCCGCGTAAATCACTACCCGTCAGACGTGCCTCGCTAAAATTAGCCCTTTCTAAATTGGCCCCTTGAAAGTCCACCTCTTTAAGAAAAGAGCCGCTAAAATTGGCTTCCCTTGCGGAAATCTGACGACATTTAGCGCCACTTAACCGCGCTTCCTGCAAATTAGCCCAATTGAGATTGACTTTATCTAGGGTTGCCTCCAAGAGATTAACTAAGTATAAATTCGCCCCGCATAAATTCGCCCCGCATAAATTCGCCCCCCGGAGATTAGCATGGGAAAGATCCGCCCCACTTAATCGCGAGTTACGCAGGTTTGCCTGTACCATAAAGGCCCCGGTGAGATTAGCTTTGGTTAAGTCCGCTTCCACTAATTGCGCTTGACTTAATTTGGCATAGGTTAAATTCGCCCAATTCAAACTCGCTCCCCGCAGATTTGATTTAGTCAGAAAAGAGCGACTCAAATTAGTTCCGCGCAAATTTGCCGCCGCAAAATTGACAGCGATCAGAGTCACTTGTTGTAGGTCTAGACTCATCAAGTCAATGGCTAAAAAATCCCGCTCTCCTTGTTCGTAGAGTCTTAGTAACTGATTAACTTTCATCTCCCTTCTTCTACTTTAAGATGGTGGTTAAGAAGTAATCAACAAAAGCACCTAAAAACTTTGTCCGATAACTCACTCCGCTTTTAGATGAGAAATTTACGAGGGTCTCCTTTGAGTTTATGTAAAGTTTTTTATCGATTTTTTAAGGGAAGATAACCCGAACAGCAAGTTAATTTTCATCATAGTTAAGTAGCTTGGCTAAAACAGTTTGACTGGTTTTTCCAATTCTACCCCAGTCCATCGGGTAATTAGTATCTGAAACTACTCTTGTTAAAAAACTTATCTATTGTTCAAACTCGATTATTCAGCTTTTTAGTCGTCAGCCGTCAGCCTTGAGTCAGTATTCAGGAGTCAGGAGACTCCGAGACAGGAGACAGGAGATTATTTCTATTTATTCTTCCGACACCCCACACCCTACACCCTACACCCCACACCCCACACCCCACACCCCACACCCCACACCCCCACTTCCTCCATCTCCCAACCCCTGCTAATCCCCTAATTCCCTACTCTAAAGCGTAGATACGACCATCCATGAGCAGACGGGTGATCCCTTTAGCTTCCAGTTGAGCGTGAGCTTTTTCGATCAGGCGACCGTCGGGAACTTTAATCACTTTTTCCTTGCGCTTGGAGAAACGGCGAGCGATGCGATGACTTTCAAAGATGGGGAGAGTGCGCTGCTGGATTTCCTGAGGGGGAACCTTACCCAATTCGGCAAAATCCTTGAGGGGACGGGTGATTAATTCGGCAGCGCGATCGATCACCAAGTAACAGGTTTTGGGAAAAGCCGCCGCCGATAGGGGTAATATCTGTAATTGGGCTGTTTTAACGATAGTGGGGCCTAAATAGCTCCCCGCTAGTTCCTCCTCCTCCTCATCTTCATCTTCATCTTCATCTTCATCTTCATCCCAATCCTCGTCAAGCTCATCTTCCTCCTCCTCTTCCTCGATAGCTTCGACGAAAAACTCGGTTAAATTAGATTTTTCTGGGGGTTTATCGCCATTAATTTCTGTTTCTTCCGAATTATCTGCTTCTGGCGGGTAAGAGGTATCCATTAACAGGGTTAATTGTTCCACAGAAGCGATCGGTTGCTGAAAAGCCTGCTCATCCTTAGCTGCGATGTGGGCTGCCCGCAAACTAATCACCTCGATCGCTTTTTCCGATAAATCCGCTGCGGCTCCCTCTTCCTCAAGGCCACGAGGATTGCGGGCCAAGCGTTTTTTCTGGATTAATTGCTCGTATTCCTCGCTAGAAAAAGAATTTTTGAGAAAACGACTGACCGTAGAACTACTCACGCCATAACGCTCGGCTAAGGTGGAAGTGGTGGCCTCCGTTTCCCGATAAAGCTTAAGAATTTCTTTTTTCGTGGCATCAGTCAGTTTTCTTGCACTCATATTACTTATATAGTTATTTTTTAAGCGATAGGATCTTGCCGATGGCTAGTCAGGGGAAACTGTTGTCCTTGAGCGGATGTACTCTTAATCATAAAACGCTCTAGCCAATTAAAACTAAGCAATTCGTTTTCTAGTCCCTGTTCTAGTCTATCCTTGACTTCTGTTTCTCACCACTACTCAAGATTAAAAAATTGACGATGATATCAAGTGCTGCTAGTCAAAAAGCCTTATTAGTTCTGGCCGATGGTACGGTTTACGAGGGTTATTCCTTCGGGGCCAAGGGAACCACCGTCGGCGAAGTTGTCTTTAACACGGGGATGACTGGTTATCAGGAAGTCCTCACCGATCCCAGTTATGCCGGTCAAATCGTCACTTTTACCTATCCGGAATTGGGAAATACGGGGGTTAACCCCGAGGATGAGGAGTCAATTCGTCCCCAGGTGAAAGGAGCGATCGCCAAAAATATCTGCCACCGGCCCAGTAATTGGCGTTCTACCCAATCCCTACCGGATTATCTGGCCGATCATCATGTTATTGGCATCTATGGCATCGATACCCGGTCTCTGACCCGCAAAATTCGCTCGGTTGGGGCGATGAATGGGGCAATTTCTACGGAAATACTCGATTATCACGATTTACTGCGGCTGGTGCAGGCGGCCCCCAGTATGGCGGGGTTAAATCTCGTTAAAGAAGTTACCACCAAGGAAGTGTACGAATGGACGACTCCCACCCCCTCCCCCTGGGAATTTGCACCAATTGATAGTGATCAAGAACCGTTAACGGTGGTGGCGATCGATTTTGGCATCAAACGCAATATTCTCCGGCGTTTAGCCAGCTACGGTTGTCGGGTGATCGTGGTTCCCGCTGACACTCCCCCGGAAAAAATCGCCGCCTATAATCCCGATGGTATTTTCTTTTCTAACGGACCGGGAGATCCGGCGGCTGTCACCGAAGGTATTGCCCTAGCCAAGCAACTTTTACAAGGGGAAAAACCCACTTTTGGCATCTGTATGGGTCATCAAATTTTGGGGCTATCCCTAGGAGCAGAAACCTTTAAACTGAAATTTGGTCATCGCGGGTTAAATCAACCCTGTGGACTGCGGCAACAGGTGGAAATTACCAGTCAGAATCACGGTTTTGCGGTGCAGGAGGCATCTTTAAATCCGCAAGTGGAGATTACCCATCTCAACCTCAATGATCGCACCGTAGCGGGTTTAAAACACAAGTCTCTGCCCTTTTTCTCGGTACAATACCACCCCGAAGCCAGTCCCGGCCCCCACGATGCCGATTATCTGTTTGCCAAATTTGTCGATTTAATGCGGCAAGCAAAAAAGGATCGGTCGTAAATTTTTAGGATATACTAGGGTTTTGATTTTTACGGCTCTAGAGCTAGGAGGGGATTATTCCGGAAGCAATTAACTTGACCGTCAGCTTGCGAGGCACGCGTGAGGTCAGAGATAAGTACCAAATTTTCCGTTTGACGGGTCTTTTAGATGCCTTTTCCGAACCGACTTTTTGTAAGGTGATCGAAGGCTATGTGGAGCAAGGTCCCAAGGATGTGATTATTAGCCTCGCTCAGATTGATTTTATCGATAGCTCCGGTTTAGGGGCTTTAGTAAAATTGGTGAAAAAGGCCAAAACCGAAGGGGGCAGTTTACAAATTGTTACCAATCCCCGGGTAACTCAAACTGTAAAACTGGTGCGATTGGAGAAGTTTTTTTCCCTGCAACCCACCCTAGAAGCGGCGATCGAATATCTGGAAAAAGCGTAAATCGTGGAATCTCCTCTCGAAAAACTTCGCTTACAGGTCAGTGGCCAGGGTTCACCAATCCTAGAGGGTCTTGACCGATTATCGCCCGCTTCTCTGGCCTATCTAGGGGATGCTGTTTATGAATTATACATCCGCACCTATTATTTACTGCCGCCCCAGCGTCTGGGAGACTATCACGCTCAGGTGGTGGGCAAAGTCAGGGCCGAACAACAGGCTTTAGATTTAGCACAACTGCAGCCCTATCTGACGGACAAAGAAAAAGAAATTCTGCGCCGGGGACGCAATGCGGTCACGGGAAAACGCCGTCGTCTGACAGCCCAAGTCTATCAGCAGGCCAGCAGTTTAGAAACCCTGTTCGGCTATCTTTATCTGCAAGACCCCTCAAGATTACATCAACTATTAGAAAAACTAGAATTATAGCCCTCAGGGACGATTCCCGACTTTACTCTTAATCCATCCAATCATGAGCGATCGACCATTTCGTGGCAAGTCCGATAATAGTAATTTTCGCCGGCCCTCGCGGCCGAAAACCGGGCCAATTCTGGCTAAATCCCCGGCAGTAACTCCAGAAAACCAAGAAGCTGATGATCTGCTCTACGGTCGCCGGGTGGTTTTAACGGCCATGGAGGAGGAGCGCCAACTTAATCGGATTTGGGTAGTCAATCGACTCCGTTACGATCCCCGTTATCATACCCTCTTAGAAAAAGCCAAAGCCAACGGCACGGTAATTGATGAGGTGGACGATTTGCGTCTCGATCAGATTACCAGTAAGGCCAATCATCAGGGGATTGCCGCCCAGATGTCTCCCTATGAGTATATAGAATTAGCCGATCTGATCGAGAAAGCTAAGGGCAAAAGTCGCCACCCCGTCATCGTCATCGCTGAAGGTATTACGGATCCCCATAACCTTGGGGCAATTATTCGCACCGCCGAAGCCATGGGTTGTCAGGGGGTAGTTATTCCCCAACGTCGCGCCGCTGGGGTGACATCGACGGTGATGAAAGTGGCGGCGGGGGCCTTGGAATATTTACCTGTGGCCAGGGTGGTTAATCTCAATCGTGCTTTAGAAGAATTAAAAGCGGCGGGTTTTTGGCTCTACGGCGCGGCGGCAAAAAGTGGTAAATCCTTACACACAATTAATTTAACGGGTGCGATAGGATTGGTGCTAGGTTCGGAGGGAGAGGGTTTGAGTCTGTTGACCCAAAAGTCCTGCGATGAGTTGGTATCTATCCCCTTGGCAGGCAAAACCCCCAGTCTCAATGCTTCGGTGGCGGCGGCTATGGCTCTTTATGAAGTTTACCGTCAACGCTGGCAAAATTCCCCCGACTGAAAATCTGTATTTTTCGACACTCCCAATAGCCAAAAGGAGAAAGTATAAATAAAATAGGAAGGAAGTTTGCGAAATGTAAACGAACGTAACAAAACCACCAGAGTAGATTGAGACGGGGAACGAGATGAAAGAATTTTTGATTAGCTTACTGGAAATGTTCGGATTAGCCTACTGGGTCGAGATTAAAACCGACTATCCCAGATGTACTTATTATTTCGGTCCTTTTCTCGCTAAAGACGAGGCTGAAGTCGCTCAAGCTGGTTACGAAGAAGATTTGAAAACAGAAGGAGCGCAGGGGATTAAATTGCATATAAAACGTTGTAAACCCGAAGATTTAACTATTTTTGAGGAAAAAGAAGAAAGCAAGCTCCTGAATACCCTAAAGGTATTACGCAGTCAAGCTTCTTAACAATTTTCAGGGATCAGTAATCAGTGATCAGTAATCAGCTTCTGAAGGCAACAGGCAACAGGCAAAAGGCAAAAGGCTCCAAGAAAGGATTCGGCGATTCTCCTACCGAAAAAGAAGGCTAGAAACTAAGTAGAGCTTGCTTAATAAATGTGAAATATAGACGAGGTAAGGGTTTTAGGGTTCTGTTTCGCTCCCACAGGTGCAAGATTTTGAGAGAATCGTGGTTCAAAACCTGGCCTCTTCATCGGCCCGCGTCCTGTAGGGGCGAAGCATTCGGGCAATAACCTATCGGTGAAACCCTAGATATTCTATCCGAATGCTTCGCCCCTACTTTTTGCCGCAAACCCTAAATATCAATGGGAGCGATTTAAAAAACAGCTATATTCTGCTTCTGTCAGTCTTCCCGCTTCGTAGAGAGTATCGGTAATTTCTGCTAGGGTTAAAACCGAATAAGCTTGATAACCATGGCTACGAAGTTTATCTTTAACGGGGCCACCATGGTCGATAAAAACCACAATATCATTAACTAATAATCCCGCCGATTTAATCTTTGCTGCCCCCTCGATCGCACTTTTGCCAGAAATTAAAATATCGTCCACCACTACCACCGTTTCCCCCACTTGAAAATTACCTTCAATTACTCTTCTTGTGCCGTGGGCTTTTACTTCTTTGCGGGGGAAAATCATCGGATGATTTAATAATAAAGATAAACCCGTAGCTGTGGGTAAAGAACCGTAGGGTATGCCAGCAATGCGGTCAAATGTCAAGGTTTTTAATATTTCTCCATAGGCTTCAATTACCTGCTGAAAAATATTAGGATTAGAGATAATTTTTCTCAGATCGATATAATAGGAAAAAGTTTCTCCCGATGCTTGTACATAATCGCCAAACATCAAGCAACCAATATCAAATAATTGTAGAATTAAATCCTGATGAGGATGTTGTTTTAAAAGACAAACGTTAGCGGTCCAAGTATCATCTCCGCTCGATTCTTGCTGGTGATTTTGTTGAATTTTGTTGACTTCCTCGCGTAAATCCTTGACTTTTGCCCCCAAATCGGGTTGAGATAAAAAGTCTTGGGGTACAGGAATTAATAAACCCTCGCCATGACTATTTAAACCCACAGTAATTAACTCGGAGAATTTACTTTTGTCTTCCCAAATACTGCGTAATAAAATCAATCTTTCGGGGGCAAAATTGCGAATTTTTTTCAAAATCTCCGGTTGAGTGGTTCCCACTTCTAAAAATACTTGTTCGGGAGTTCCCCAGGTGCAAGCTTCTTTGACGACTTGCAGATAAAAAGGATTGTCGCAACTGGGAAATTCTTGCAGATTAATTGCGCCTTGATTGGAAGTATGACAGAGGATAAAAGCGCCATGCTCGGGGTAAACTAAAAAAGGAGCAACGTGATCCTGTCCGGAGTAGGGATTGAGAGTAACCGCGTCCACCTGCCAAGTTTTAAAGATAGTCTCGGCTAAAACACTGCTAGTATTAATATCGCCGTGTTTAGCATCCAAAATTACTGGGATATGAGGGGGAATTGCCGTTAAAATTCGCTGTAATAATTCTAATCCCGCTGATCCCAAAGCTTGATAAAAGCCTAAAGTTGGTTTGTAGGCACAGACAAAAGGGGCGGTTTCATCGATAATAAACTTGAGCCACTGTTCTAAATTAACAATTAATTCTCCCGGGGTGGAGGGCATCATTTCGGGGTTAGCATCTAAACCGAGGACAAGTAGAGTCTGGTTTTGACTAATGGCGTGGTTTAACTTTTGAAAAAAATTCATCGGTTCTAATCTCAGGATTCTGGATTAGTTTCTAATTTTACACTATTTGGCCGAAAAATAGGCTGTAAAATTGTCTGGTGCAGACTTTTTCTGGTGTCAGCGTCAAGGAATTTCTTTTGTAGCGGTTGCCATTCTTGCCATTTTTGGTGACGGATATTTTGGAAAATTTCTAGTAAGGTGGGCATTTCCTTGGCAAGACAATTGGGGAAAATTTGGCTAAGAAAATCCGAGAGAACACAACAATCCTGCATTTCTCCGAGAATACCTTGAAGGTTTTTAATATCTTCTAGGTACTCTTGATATTTGTCGCCATAAAACTGAGTGAATAACTCCATATTATAGCGGGAACGCTTGGCTTCTTTACGGAGATCGTGCAGTAATAATCCTTCTTTTTCCAATAAGTCATCAATTTCTTGACTAGAAAACTCTCGTAATCTTTTATAGTCCTCTAAATTTACCCCAACTAACCAGCCTTCATGGAGTAAAAAGCGACTCGCTTGCGGTAATAATAAGTCTGGTAAAACTGTGGCAATATCTAATTTTCCCATCGGTTGATAGGTGGGATTATCCAACCAACTGGCAAAATCTGCCTTAAAATTGAGAAATTTATCGGACTTTAAGAGTTTTTCTACCTTAGCAAAAGCCTTCTCCCTTCGGTGTTCGAGAACTTGTAAAACTTTCTTCAGTAAATCCTGTTCTTTCGGGGGTAAAATTGGCTGATAATGACCGACAAAAGCCGATTTTAACACATCTAAATCCCGCAATTCTCCTAAAATTCTGCCCAGATTACCCACCCGTTTTTGATCGGCAGATTTCGGCATGGTTAAAGCGGGGGCAAAACCAGTTAAGGTACTGCGAAGACGGCGCATTCCCACACGAATTTGATGTAATTCTTCCGTATCCTGATCGAGTAAAACCCCAGCTTCGTGTTTAAGAACTTTATGAAAATGTTTATCAATACCGATATAGGCCCAATCGGCAACAGTTTTAGCCCGAGGATTAAATTTGTTAGTCATTGGTCTTTAGCGAGGAAATAATGTCAAGATGGTGATAGAATCTTTAAATCAAGACTGGAAATAATAGATCCCATTTATTCTACACAATAGGATGAAGCAGCAGCTTTAAGAGAAGTTTATGGATAGTTTTTGGCTAGATTATGCGGGGGAAATCGCTTTTCGCACTGGAGAGCATCTTTTCTTGACGGGAATAGCCATGGCTATGGGTAGCTTAATCGGGATTCCTCTAGGTATTTTAATTAGTCGTCAAGCTATTCTCGCCCCACCAATTATAGCGATCGTTAACACCCTACAGACCATCCCCAGTTTAGCCCTATTTGGTTTTTTAATTTCCGTGCCTTTTTTGGGAGGAATCGGCAAAATTCCCGCTATTGTTGCCCTAACTCTCTATACCTTATTGCCAATTGTTTTAAATACCTATCTGGGCATCAAAAAAGTTGATCCCGAATTAAAATTAGCCGGGTTATCCCTAGGCATGACCGACGGTCAAATCCTGCGCTATATCGAATTACCCCTGGCCAGGGCGACAATTTTGGCAGGAGTGAGAATTGCGACGGTGATTGCTATCGGTGTGGCTACGATCGCAGCTGCCATCGGTGGCGGTGGTTTGGGAGTGTTTATTTTTCGCGGTATTGCCACGGTCAACAATCAGTTAATTTTGGCGGGGGCAATTCCTGCCGCTTTTTTAGCCCTTGTTGCCGATTGGAGTCTCGGTCGGCTAGAAAAGACCTTTTCCCCTTCGCAACGTCCGAAAAAGCCCTCTAAATGGCAATGGGGCTTAGGTTTAATCGGGTTAGCCCTGCTATCTTTCCTCTTGACTCAAATTTTCCATTCATCCCCCGGCACAGTGGTGATCGGTTCCAAAAATTTTACCGAACAGGTGATTTTAGGGGAAATTTTGGCACAGGAGATCGAAAAAGAGACGAATTTACGGGTTGAACGTCAATTTAATCTCGGTGGTACTCTGATCTGTCATGAAGCGGTGAAAGCGGGTAAAATCGACGGTTATGTGGAGTATTCTGGCACGGCTTTCACGGGAATTTTGCAAGAAAAACCCCTTAACGATGCCCGATTAGTCTTTGAAAAGCTGCAAGAGATTTATCCAGAAAAATTTAATCTAGAAGTCTTTCCCAGTTTAGGATTCGAGAATACTTTCGCCATTGTTATCCGGGGAGAAACCGCCAGTCAATACAATCTTAAAACTCTCTCGCAAGTGGCTAAATATACACCCAATTGGCAAGCGGGTTTTGGTTATGAATTCTTGGAAAGGGAAGACGGTTATAAGGGATTAGCGAAGACCTACGGGCTAAATTTTGCCGGACCCCCGAAAGTGATGGATTTAGGGTTAATGTACCGCGCTTTAGCCGAAAAACAAGTGGATTTAGTGGCGGGAAATTCCACCGATGGCTTAATTCCCGTGCTAGATTTAGTCATCCTAGAAGATGATCAACGCTATTTTCCTCCCTACGAAGCGGTACCGATTTTTAACCGGGATAGTTTGCGAAAATATCCGCAATTGCGACAGGTTTTAGCGAAACTCACTGGCAAAATTACCTCCACAGCTATGCAGAAATTAAACTATCAGGTGGATGGACGCGATCGCAAAGTGGAGGAAGTGGTCAAAGAATTTCTAGTCTCCCTCTCTTAACCATTTAGTTACTCCCCCGGGTTGGTCGATTAAAGTAATGCCTTGGGCTTTTAATTCTGCGCGAATGCGATCGCTTTCGGCGTAATTTTTCGCTTTTTTTGCCTCTGTCCGTTGTTGGATGAGATTTTCGATATCCGCTGCACTAATTCCCTCAGAAACAGGGGTTTCTCCCTGGTCAGCGGCCATTTCTAAGCCCAAAACCCTAGACAATTTCACCAAAGTATGCCATTTTACCGCTAATTGGGCTAGATTGCTGTCTGTCTTACCCGCATGGGTTAAATTATTACCTTCCTTGCGTAATTCCTTAGCGATTTCAAATAACACCGCTAAACCACCGGCAAAGTTAAAATCGTGATTTACCGCCTCTTGAAAGCGATTTTCTAGCTCTTGGTCAGTAATTGCGGGATTATCTGGCGGAAGATGCTTATAACCAAAGGATAAACCCTCTTGTAAAGTATGCCAGCCATTAGTGGCCGCCTGCAATCCCTCATCGGAAAAATCGATCGGTTTGCGGTATTGGGCGCCTAAAATTAATAATCTCACGGCTAAGGGGTCATATTTTGCCAATAACTCGCGAATAGTGATGAAATTACCGAGGGATTTCGACATTTTTTCCCCAGCCACCTTAACCATGCCATTATGTAACCAATAGTGGGCCAGAGGTTTACCCGTAGCCGCTTCACTTTGGGCAATTTCGTTTTCGTGGTGGGGAAAAATCAGATCACTTCCCCCCACATGAATATCGATAGTTTCTCCCAATTGTTCTTTGACCATGGCCGAACATTCAATATGCCACCCCGGACGACCTTGACCCCAGGGAGAATCCCAACTAGGTTCCCCCGATTTTGCCCCCTTCCAGAGGGCAAAATCAAAGGGGTCTTGTTTCTTAATTGCTTCCGGGTCGTCGGTTTCTACCCGGCCGCTGGCGCCGGCTTGCAGATCATCCAGTTTTCGCCCTGATAGTTTGCCATAATCAGAAAAACGACGGACGGAATAGTAAACATCGCCATCGCTGGGGTAAGCATAGCCTTTTTGTTCTAATTCATAGACTAGGCGCTTGATACCGTCGAGGGTATGAGTGGCCCGGGGATAAGCGTCCGCCGGTCTTACTCCTAATTTTGCCATATCTTCAAAGTAGGCCTCGATAAATCTCTCGGCCACGGCTGCCATGGTGGTATGTTCATTTTTAGCCCGATTGAGAATTTTATCGTCAATATCGGTAAAATTCTGAATATAGCGCACTTTGTAACCGAGATACTCTAAATAACGCCGCACCACATCCCAAACCACACAGGTACGCGCATGACCCAAATGGCAATAATCATAGACGGTAATGCCGCAGCAATACATGGAGACAATGCCGGGGATGAGGGGGGTAAAGGGTTCTTCGCGACGACTGAGGGTGTTGTAGAGGATTAAGGTCATGGAGGGGGAATTTTTTTCTGGGGAAAAAGGCTAGTCCAATTTTATAGCAGTTATCAGTGATCAGTTATCAGTAATCAGTTATCAGTAATCAGTTATCAGTGATAACTGATCACTTTCCCCAGGGTGAGCGCATCTCAAACCCTATTGACAATTGGCCAATTTTGTGATACGCATGGGCATTTCAAGTGATACCAGTCAATCAGAATAGTTAGGAACTCGACCTATTTGGTCGATTGTTGCTCAACAATTGAGATGGCGAATTCTCCTCAAATATGCCTGAATCGTGGGTAGGCAACTCAGATAAAGTTCATTTTGTCAAGGATTGTCTAAGATGAGCTTACCCTGAATTTCCTTACTATATTTTGTGTTTTTTGTCAAGAGGTTTTTAGGGTTTTAGTAAAGATATGACGGTAAGATTCGAGAAGATAGGACTGTTTTGATGACAACTATTATTGATAGAATCGATAGAATAACGAGAGGAAAGCTTGATTGTTTGCCTCAACCGACAATTTTTAATTGTTAATAAACTTTGACCAGACCCTAACTATGAATGAACCACCTAATAGCGCTGGCGATGAAATCCAATTACCCCGGGGAGAAAGAGTTGACCAGCTAAGAAATCTCATCGAAACCCTACGCATTGCCGATGAAGTGGCCAATCGCGGTTATTTGATTACCAGCGCCGAAGTGGCCGATTTAATGGATATTAATCCAGGGGCCGTTACCAGTCGCGGCGACCATTGGCCGTGGCGAAATTGGGTAATCTCCCGGGTCAGACGCGAGGGAAACCAAATTCTTTGGCAGTTGGAAAAAGTCGATTAGGATTAATTGCAACCATCAGTTAATTTCTCTCTTAACTTTTGTCAATTAGCAATTAGGGTTTGCTAAATAAATCTAAAAACCTTGTTGGGTAAGACTTTTAGACTTTTGGTCAATCAAAAAGTCCCAGATCTGGGAGGGATCGGGGGGAAAATCCCTGGACTTTTTCCCTGAAAATTAGGTAATTTACCAGATGAAAATGGGTAAAAACCTACACCCCACACCCCACACCCCACACCCTGTCCCCACGAAAAACTTTTTCAGCAAACCCTAATTATCTCGTCATTTTCCCCGAGCAGATGACGCGCAAAACGTCGGGCCAGGGGCGGAGCCGATACAAGTGTACTGGTAAAACCAGAAAATACCTGCAATCCCAGTTTATCGGCGATCGCTCCCACTAGAGGCCGTCCCGAGGGAGCAAAGGCCACTAGACAATGATGACAGCTGCCGGGGAGAGAGGCTAAAGAGGGCAGCAATGTCCCCACGGCGGTGCGGATTGCTTTTTCCCCGGCCAGAGGGTTTAAAATCGCATCTGGATCGGTGATAATGGCGCTAATTTGCCCTAGATAAAGACTTTGATCCCGGAATTGTACCGCTCCCGTTTCTAAAACACTGGCAATTATTTCTGGGGTTTCTCTCTGCCAAATGCCCTGCTTTTCTAGTTGGGTGATTTTTTGCTCTAATAGCAATCTAGCAGCAATTGCGGGCATAACTAGGGTGTTTAATTTGATCTCAGTGGGGGGAATTTTGATCACCTGGGCATGGGTAAAATAGACGGGAGCAGCAATACCGGATTTTTGCAGTAAAGACCGGGTTAATCCCCCGGCACAGACGATTGTTTCCCCAGCAGAATAATTATTTTTAGGAGTTTTTACGCCGGTAATTCTCGATGCAGTTTCAATTAATTCGATGACAGCTTCCCGAATAATCTTGCCTCCTAGACGCAGAAAAGCTTGTTGATAGGCAAGATTAGTTTTTTCGGCGTCAATGTGACCGTGGGGCAGTCGTAAAACTCCGGAGATAGCTGCGGGATTTAATAGGGGTTCTAAAGCGATCGCTGCTTGCGGATCGAGAATTTCGGGAGTAATAGCAAAGATAGCAAATTTTTCGGCCACAGTGGCTGGGTCATCTTCAGGGTTCACGGTGAGAATTAGCTCTATGTCCCGGTATTCGTTATCTATGCCCAATTCCTGCGATAAATTGCGCTGAATTTCTCGACCTTCTTGATATAATTTTCTCTGGATTTCTGTGGTGGCCGACCAATAGGCTAAACCCCCGTAACTGTAGAAAGTGGCGTTGAGGGGATGGGTTTCTTTTTCTAATAAGAGGACTCGACTGCCTAGGTTAGCTAGTTCATAACTTAAGGCAGAACCGGTGATACCACCACCGATAATTATGTAATCATAAGTTGTGGTCATAATTGGGCTAATTTTTTCTCAATTAATCTATTCTATCATTATACTTGCTCAGTTCCCTGGTTCTGATTTAAGCAATAATTGCTATAATTAGAGAAAAAGTTCAAAGCGGGATAGGATAACTATGCAACAGCTAGAAACTAGGGGGATAACTGACTCATGGATTAAAGGTAGTTGGGAAGAATACTTAGAAGCAATTAAAAACTTCCCAGAGAATCAAGGAAAAAGTTATTATTACAATGGCTATTATCGATTAGAAATGACTCCTATTGGATTTGAACACGCTAGAGATCATCATGTTGTCTTTTTGGGGGTGAGTCTCTACGCTATCCTCAAAGAAATTCCTTTTCAAGGACTCCCTACTTGTTCCTATCGCAAAAGAGGAATTAGAGAAGTGCAGCCAGATATATCTTACTATCTAGGAGAGAAAGCGAATCTGATACCAAATGGGACTTCGATTATTGATTTAAATCAGTATCCTCCACCAGATTTAGTCATTGAAATCTCAAAATCTACCCTCAATGATGACTTAGGTAATAAACGCTTACTCTACGAAGAATTAGGGGTTAGTGAATACTGGAGTGTTAAGGTAGATGATCCTCAAATATTCGCTTTTGAAATAATCGATCGAGGTAGCAAAAGAATTGATATATCAAAGGTTTTACCTAATTTAAAACTTGCGGTTTTAGAGTCAGCTTTACAACAGGCACGCAGCAAGGATCAAAGTCAGGTGGGACGTTGGTTAATCACTCAATTTCAAGGTTAACCCAATAAAATCGAGGCTAAGATTATGCAACAGCTAGAAACTACTATCTCGACAGATTTATGGATTAAAGCTAGTTGGGAAGAATACTTAGAAGCAATTAAAAACTTACCAGAAAATAAAGGAAAAAGTTATTATTACAATGGCTATTATCGATTAGAAATGACTCCTATTGGTAACGATCATGCCAGCGATCATGCTATTTTGATCTTCGCTGTTAGTCTCTATGCTACCCTAAAAAATCTGGCCTTTAATGCCAAAGATAATTGCAGTTTTCGCAGGTCTGGTTATCGAGAAGTCCAACCGGATATATCTTATTATTTTGCAGAGAAAGCTAATCTGATTCCCTACGGTACTTCGATGATTGATTTAAATCAGTATCCCCCACCAGATTTAGTCATTGAAATCTCAAAATCTACCCTCAATGATGACTTAGGCAATAAACGCTTACTCTATGAAGAATTAGGAGTTAGTGAATATTGGAGTGTTAAGGTAGATGATCCTCAAATATTCGCTTTTGAAATAATCGATCGAGGTAGCAAAAGAATTGATATATCAAAGGTTTTACCTAATTTAAAACTTGCGGTTTTAGAGTCAGCTTTACAACAGGCACGCACCAGAGATCAAAGTCAGGTGGGACGTTGGTTAATCAGTCAATTTCAAGGTTAAATCTTACTGTTTTTTGGCAGCCGCTTTCTCCAATAAAGACTCGGCAAAAGCGATGGCATCTGCTGCCGAATTTCCTCCCGTTAATTGTGCCAATTCTTCCCTTCTCGTCTGACGATTATCAAGAGAAGTAACCCGGACAACCGTGCGAATTTCCGAGAGATTAGTGGGATTATCTTCGGCAATCATTTGTTTATAAACTCGAAAATGGTGATCAGCTAAAGCAGCCACTAAAGGTTGATGGGTAACGCACAAAACTTGATATTGTTGACCTAATTGATCTAATTTATCGGCAATTGCCTGGGCAACTTTTCCCGATACTCCCGCATCGATTTCATCAAAAATTAGGGTTGCCGCTGCCGATTGGGATTGGGAAAAACAGGACTTTAACGCTAGGAGAAAACGACTCATTTCTCCTCCGGAAGCGGTACTGGATAAAGGTTGGATTTTTTCCCCTGGATTGGGACTAAAATAAAATACCACTTGATCGACTCCCAGACTGCTAGGATTACCCGGGGCAATCCGACAGACAAAAATCACCTTTTCCATGGCTAAAGGTTTTAATTCCTGTACCAATTGTTTTTCTAGTTGACTAGCGGTTTCTTGTCGCAAAAAGGTCAACTGGGTGCTAGTTTCTCGATAGATGTTTTCCTGTTGCTGACAAATTTTTTCTAATTCTTCAATGGATTGTCCTTCTCCCGTCAACTCCGCTAATTCCTGCTGTAATTTCTGATAATAATCGAGCGCTTCGGCTAAACTTGGGCCATACTTGCGACAAATGCGCTTAAGTTGGACAATTCTCTCTTCTATCTCGTTCAATCTCTCGGGATCTGCCTCTAGACTATCCCCATAAACGTTGATTTCCTGTCCCGCTTCCACCACCTGATTTAATGCCGATCGCACCATCTCTAAAATTGGCTCTAAACTTGTATCATAAACCATCATATTTGTCAAGATATTTTCAGCTTTTCCTAACAAATCGGCGACGGCCGGTTGATCGCGATCGTTTTGGTAGAGTAGTTGATAGACTTGATAGCTGGAATTTTGCAAATCGACAGCGTGGGAGAGTCGGTTTCTTTCCTGTTCCAACTGTTCCAACTCGTCAGCGTCAGTTAAATTAGCTGATTCTAGTTCTTTTAGTTGATATTCTAATAAATCTAATCTCTGTAGGCGATTTTGTTCCGATTGCAACCTATTATTTAAAATATTCTTGCTTTCTTGCCAGTTAAGGTAGGCTGTGGCTACCTTTTCCCGCTGCCGCAGCAGCGATTCACCCCCGTAGAGATCTAATAATTCCCTCTGTCGATTAGCGTCCATTAACTGAACTGTTTGACCTTGGGCGGTGATTTCTACCAAAAAATCTCTTATTTGCGCCATTTGTTGGCGATTAGCGACGACTCCGTTAATCCGAGAACGAGAACGCAAGGAATTATTAGTAATCACTAATTCCCTGCTAATGGTCAGACTATTATCCTCTAATAGGTCAATTTCCTGACTTTCTAGCCAAGCAATTAATTCTGGAGTTAGAGAAAAAGTCGCTTCTAGGGTTGATTGTTGGCTTCCCTGACGGATGACGCGATGATTGACTTTACCCCCGAGAACAATATCGATCGCATCTAATATAATTGATTTTCCTGCCCCCGTCTCACCGGTCAGTACATTTAATCCGTTCCCGAAAGTTAATTCTAAGCGATCGATGAGGGTAAAATTTTCAATTTGTAGGCAGGATAACATATATCAGTAATCAGTAATCGGTAATCAGTTGCTAAGTAGGTAGGCGTTAAAAATTATCAGACACCCCCCTTATTAAGGGGGGATTAAGGGGGGATCCCCCCGCCTATCGGCACCCCCCTTATTAAGGGGGGATCCCCCCGCCTATCGGCACCCCCCTTATTAAGGGGGGCAGGGGGGATCGAACCTAAAATCCATTTTTAATTTAATTATAACCAGTTACTTATTCTCATTATCTTTCAGCATTCCCTAATTTTCCCCGAAACGGTAGCCCTTCCCATAGACAGTATTAATTAGAGGTGTTTCTCCGGCCGCTTCGATTTTACGACGCAGCAAACGCATCAGGGCAGGAACCACATTACTATTAGGTTGCTCTCCTTCTGACCAGAGATGCTGATAAATTTGTTCATGGGTGAGAAGTTGACCAGGATGGGTCATAAATAAAGTCAACAATTGTACTTCTTTTGCTGATAAACTGATCGTGCGACCGTGACGATAGGCCACTTGATTTTCGCTATCGAGTTCTAAATCAGCAGATTTTAATTTACTGCTATTACTAGCTTCAAAATTGGGAGAACGACGCAATAAAGCGCGGACTCTCGCTAATAATTCTCGCAGTTGAAAGGGTTTGACTAAATAATCATCAGCACCGGCATCTAATCCCGCCACTCGATCGTCTATGGTATCCTTAGCGGTTAGAAACAAAACGGGAGTGGTGTCCCCTTGATTGCGTAAATATTGACAGATTTGTAATCCGGATTGCTGGGGTAACATCCAATCGAGAATTAAGAGGTCATAATTATTCTCTTGTGCCAATTCTAAACCCGTCCGACCATTATCAGCAATATCAACTTCATAGCCTTCTTGAGCAAGAATTTGTTCTAAGGGTTCGGTTAATTCTTTTTCATCGTCAACAATAAGTATTTTCATAAAAGTAAAAAAGATGGTGTCGGGTGTTGGGGTGTTGGGGTTTTGGGGTTTTTTAGTTGAATCTCCCCATTTCCCCATATCCCCATTTCTCCTAATTATCGATCTTTGGGTAATAAATTGCGCCATTCGAGAGGGATATAACTTTCAATAAATCTAGCTAGGGTTGGGTAATGACGCTGATATAAAACTCCCATATAGATAATACCAAGTCCTAGGACGGTTAGGGCAAAGGGAAAAAAAATTGAATCGGCAAAGAGACGATAGGAGAGATAGGAAAGATAGCCAAATACTCCGATCCCTCCGAAAACCACAAATAATCTTCTTTTTAGCAGGACGGATAATAACATCAATCCCAAGTTAATTAGACAGTACAAAAATCGTTGCGCTTCATTATCATCGATGAGGAGAGATAGACTAAACCAAAACATAATTAATCCGAATAAGTACAGCCAAAAAGCAAAATCTCCCCGACTGCGACGCTGACGTACATCAATTAAATAGGCAGTTATTAAACAGGCAATTCCAAACCAAAAGGATACCCACAGTCGTACTTTCCATGTATATTCGTTCTCTCCAAATAGTAAAGGGGTTAAGTCCATTGACATATACCACAGACTAAAGGCAATGGGTGCAGTTAAAAAAGGAAATTTAACAAATCGCAAAGTTATTAATCCTGCGATAATCGTGCCTAATTCCATTAAAAACCAACCGCCTTTAGTCCAGGTATAGAAATCTGGATAAATGGCCATATTTCCGGCTTGCCAGTATCCTGTCCAGCGTTGTAAACCGTAGATTGCTAAGGGAGTCATTGCCACTGCCATGGTAAATAAAAGGCCGCCGGGGATTTTGAGATTTTGCTGAAAATAGAGATTTTTACCGGTGAAAATAAAACAAATTGCATAAAACAGGGCGATAAAAAATAGTCCCGCACCGCCGAAACTCTCCCAAGCTTTGTTCATAAACCACCCCAGGGCGGAGATGACAATTAACGCCCCAAAATAGTAGGCTACATTAGCAAAATTAAAGCGAGGGCGATTAACTTCATCTTCTTGGGGATAACGGGATAAAAAAGCCGTCCATAAATTTTCAGCTTGGCTGGCAGTAATTAGGTTTTGTTGTACTGCCCAATCAAAATCTTCTCTTTCTAGTCTCATAATATTCTCTAGTCCTTAAGCTAAGATGTATTTTAACCGCTTATCCTAAGGATAAGGGAATAGGGCATAGGCGCAGATGTTAAATCCTGTAGTAAAACTTAATATTTACCGCTAGAAACATCCGAAATCCGCAAAATAGAGTATAATTCAGTCTAGATTAACTATTATCGAAGCAATTATGATAACTAAATCAGAACTCTATGAACAAGATTTTCAATTATGGCTGATAACAACAATAGGTCAGTTAGAACAAGGAGATTTTCAGGCATTAGATGTATCTCATTTGGTTGAGGAGTTAAAAGAATTGGGTAAATCAGATAAAAATGCCTTGGAAGGAAATTTAATGATTTTGCTGGCTCATTTACTGAAATTAAAAGTACAATCCTCCGCCCCTGAAAGCATGAAATCTAGCTGGTATAGCTCCATTGTCGAACACAGGGAACGAGTTATCGCCTTACTAGAAAACACCCCTTCTTTGAAATCTCATCTAGCAATCGCTATCGATAAAACCTATCCTAAAGGTCGCAAAATTGCCATCAAGGAAAGTAAATTGGCTGACTTTGGAATTGCGATTCCTCCAGAGGAAGCATATCCCTTAGACTGCCCTTTTTCCTTAGAACAGATTCTTGATGAAGATTTCTATGGCTGATAATTTATATTAATCCATCGGCTAAGACCCATTCAAAATGCTTCTAAAAAGTCTTCAAATCTCAAAAACTGGGAAGCTATACAAGTCACATCTGTCTCCCGATACTAAGCGATTCGACTGACTTTAAATAGAGCTTACAAGCTTTTTTGCCCAACCCTAGTTAATCAGCTTTCAAGAATAAGTAAAAATTATAAATTTAAGGTAAATAATTAAAATATTTAAATATTTGGGGCGATTAGTTCAATGTAACAAGTAAGTTACAAGATTTTGATTTTCCCAGAATTTGCCAAAATTTGGCTGTAAATCGGGGTTGCCTACATTTAATAATATGGTATAATCGTGGTATGCTGTTGGCTTAGTTTAACCTTTAAGCTTTAAATCAACGGAAAACCAAGGCAATCAGGGGACTATATCGATTCTCTTGCCCAAAAAAAGCCGCTAGTGGTGACATTTTTTTATGTTGCAATTTTTGAAGTTTTGTAAAGGCTATTGACTTAAAGCCAGAATTGTGTATGCTGTACTGCATTTAAACTGCCTAGGGAGAATTGTAGTACAAATGCTCGAACTCCTTCTCCCTGCTCCCTGCTCCCTGCTCCGGTGCTTCCATACACTCTTAACAAGTAATTTAGATAGTCAACAGCTTAACTTACCCACTGATAACTTACCCACTGATAACTGATAACTGATAACTGATAACTGATAACTGTCTCCTGTCTCCCCAAAACGATAAAAACTGGGGCAATGTGGACATCGATCGAAAGACTAAGCTAAACTGGTAATGACTATGTATTAGGGCGGAGGTCAACGGATACAACTATGGACAATTTGGAGGTAAAACAAAAACCGATCCGGTGTTTAGAAGATGCGATCGAAAGGTGTCAAACTTTAGGAATGCGGGTTAGTCGTCAGCGTCGCTATATTTTAGAATTGCTGTGGCAAGCGCAGGAACACCTATCAGCGAGAGAAATTTATGATCGTCTCAATCTGCAAGGAAAGAACATCGGTCATACCTCAGTGTACCAAAACCTAGAGGCCCTATCGGGTCAAGGCATTATCGAATCTGTGGAACGCTGGGACGGCAGACTCTACGGTAACATCAGCGATTCCCACAGTCACGTCAATTGTCTGGACAGCCAACAAATCATCGATGTGCATATCGAACTTCCCCCAGAATTAATTAAACAGGTCGAGGCATCAACGGGGGTAAAAATTACCGATTATCGCATCGATTTCTATGGCTATAAACAAAACAAATGAGCCAGATAACTGTATAATTGACCCTGTGAATAGTATCCGTTGACAGGCTGCAACTCTTGTGATCGATCGCCCTCTCACCTTAATTATCATCGATAATGACCCGATTTTCCGCTTGGGTCTGGTGCAGGCCTTGTCGCAGATAGAAAATATTAGTATCGTCACCGAAGGGGATTTAGAAACAATTTTCGCTTTGACTCTTAATCCGGCCCCCGAAATTATCCTTATCGATCCTCTCTTTGATTGGTCTTACTGTGAAATTCTCCACTCTCGCTATCCCGAAAGTAAAATTGTTCTATTAACCTTTCCTCTCGATTCCCGACAGCAACTAATCGCCAGAGAATTAGGCATCGCCGGTTATATTCCCAAAGGCACAAACCTAGAGCAATTTATCACTATTTTAGGACAAATTTCCCGGGATGAAACCCACGATGTTGCCCCTTCTGCTCTCACCATTGCTACCCGTCCAAGTTTAGCTCCTAGCCATTGGTTAATCACTGCCGGAAAAACGGGATTAAATCGCATCGAAAGTGAATTACATTTAATTGATCTCCACCTCAATCAACAGTCTTTATCCGGCTTTGATCGCTTTTATTGGCAGGGGAGAAAACGAGAACTTTTAGCAGCCCTATGGCTAGTGAGAAAACTAATTCCCCTGGAAGGTAGCTATTACAATTCACCTTCAGCGACACCTCCGATAATAATTAACAATATCGATCGGGAATTACCAATTTTAAGCCGCGAGCGTCCCCTGTGTGTTTCGGCGGTTTTTGAGTCCACTTTAGCGGTCATTCGATCGCCTTTAATTAATAGAACAAAGATTAGTTTTGAAATTGATGTTTTACTGGATAATCGGCAACGGGAATTATTGTATTTAGTTCTCGATGAAATTCGTAAAAATGTCGATGAAATGAGATATTTACAGATTAGCAGCGGGGAATTAACCAGTCGCTTAAATCTGATTATTTACGATATCTGGGAGAAAGTTACCCGTAAATTTTTAGAAATTAATGCCTCGGTTTATGATGAAATTAGTAAAGGTAGACTTAACGAAATTATTCTGGAAGAAAGAGAGGCAATTCAAACAGAAATCCTCAATAAAATTCCTTTTACTCTTGACTTATTTTCCTATTTAGTGTACGAAAATAGTTTAACTATTGACGGAGTAGGATACCGAGCTAATGCTCCTGAAACTATCGCCAGAGCCGAAATTCTCCTGCAAAATCTCATTCATAATATTGCCAATGCAGTGACGGTAATTATTCTCAATAACTTCTCGGAATCCGAAAGAGTCAAACAAAAACTTTACCGGTCAGAATTTCTCATCGCCAGAAAATTAGCTAAAATCCGCAATGAATTATCTTGGAAATACCGACGGCAACAATACTGGCAAGACCCCAAAGATATATTTGAAAGTCAATATCAATTATTTCACTATAGCGAGGGAGAAATCCAATCTCTAGCCATTTATTCCCCTCGACAGGAAGAATTAAATAGTTTAACAGGCATACCCTGGTTAGTTTCGATCGCCTTAGAATTAAGAGACTCTTTATCTCCTCGTTTACGCGCTTTTTTTCGGGTGGTGGGTAAGGGAGTAGTCTATATTCTTATCCAAGTTATCGGTCGCGGTATTGGTTTAGTAGTTCGCGGGGTTTTACAGGGAGTTGGTAACACTTGGCAGGAAGTCAAAGGTAAGAAGGGATCATGAATGATAACTGATAACTGATAAGTAAGTAGTTATAATTAAATTGAAGATGGATTTTGCCTCTGATCCCCACTGCCCCTAGGGTTGATTCATAGTAGGGTTGATTCATGAATCAACCCTACCCTGCCCCTTGATAAGGGGGGTGTCTGACAACTTTTAACACCTATCTACTTAACTGAAGTGACCCTAACTTTTACAATTCCTTGTCAAAACTGTATTTATCGCGAATTTGTCCGACAAAAAACTGTCCTTTCGATGGTGCGGACTGAAAATCTTTATATACTGCCAAAGGTAGATCATGATAAAGATAGATACCACCGTGATTAAATTCCACTTTCAGAATTTTTTTGTCCTGATCGTAGTCAAAAGATTTAATCGCCGTACTTTGGCTTTTTAATAAGGGGAAAGCAATCACATCGCGAATACTGGCAGAATCGGTTAATAACATGATCAGGCGATCGATGCCAATTCCTAAGCCTCCCGTGGGGGGCATTCCGTATTCTAAAGCGGTTAAAAAGTCCTCATCAACTCCCTGCGCTTCCAAATCTCCAGCCGCTTTTTTGAGTGCCTGTGCTTCTAATCTTTGCCGTTGATCGATGGGATCGGTTAACTCAGAAAAACTATTAGCTAATTCCCGTCCAACCACATATAATTCAAATCTTTCCACGAGGTCAGTTTTTGAGCGATGAGGTTTAGCCAAAGGGGAAATTTCCACGGGAAAATCTAGCACAAAAGTGGGCTGTATTAGGGTTTCTTCGACTTTTTGCTCAAAAGCTTCATTTAAGAGCTTACCGATGGTTTTACAGTCCTCTGGAACGCCAATGCCGGCATTTTCTGCGGCAATACGAGCCGACTCGAAATCCTCAAAACTATTCAAGTCAACCCCAGTTATTTCTTGGACTAATTCGTGCATAGTCACTCGTCGCCAAGGAGGAGTTAGGTCAATTTCCCTGTCTTGATAGGTGATTTTCAGCGTACCTAAAACATCTTGTGCAGCGTTAACAATAATGTTTTCGGTTAACTCCATCATGTCATAATAATCGGCATAGGCCTGATAGATTTCGATGGAAGTAAACTCGGGGTTATGTTTAGTAGAAACCCCTTCATTGCGAAAAATTCTGCCTAACTCGAAGACTTTTTCAAAACCACCCACTATTAATCTTTTTAGATGTAACTCGGTGGCAATGCGGAGATATAACTCCATCTCCAGCGTATTATGATAGGTGATAAACGGTCTAGCATCGGCTCCTCCCGCTTCACTTTGTAGCACGGGAGTTTCAATTTCAATAAAACCTTCTTGGTCTAAATATCTGCGAATGGCAGCGGTAATTTGGGCGCGACGGCGAAAAGTTTGTCGCACTTCGGGATTAACAATTAAATCCACATATCTTTGTCGATAACGTTTTTCTACATCGGTTAAACCGTGCCATTTATCCGGGAGAGGTAAGAGGGATTTGGTGAGAATTTCGTACTCGTTTACATAGATAGATAATTCCCCGCGTTCTGTGCGTTTAATTGTGCCTTTTGCTCCTAAAATATCCCCCGTATCGGTCAGTTTAATCACCGTGTTAAAGGCATTCGGCACGGCGGCCATGGTTTCACTAATGCGTTTTTTATCGAGGTATAATTGAATCGTTCCCGTTTCATCTTGCAGGTTAAAAAAGGCTAGTTTACCCAGAATTCTTCGGGCAATAATCCGACCAGCAATTGCTACTTCAGCGCTAATTTCTTCCCCCGGTGCTAAGTCAGCGTACTGCTCTTGTAGTTGTTGAGCGTGAGCGGTAGATTTCCACTGGTAAGCGTAGGGATTTAAGCCAGCTTTTTGCAATCCTGCCACTTTTTCTAAACGAGCGTCCCGGATTTCTTCGAGGGTAGAGGAGGGTTGATTTTCAGGATTTTGTGCTTGAGATGCCATCGTTTTCTAAGAGGAACAATTCTGGGGAATTTTTTAGGTGTTGGGTGTTGGGTGTTGGGGTTTTAGGGTTTTAGGGATTTCAGTTATCAGTTATCAGTAAACAGTTAAGTAAGTGGTTTCAATTAAATTGAAGATAGATTTTGTCTTTGATCCCCCCTTGATAAGGGGGGTGCCGATCCCCCCTTAATCCCCCCTTGATAAGGGGGGTGTCTGGCAATTTTTAACACCTACCTACTTATCAGTTTACTGTTTACTGTTCACTGCTCACTGAAAAATTATCGTCCCATTTCTCGCTTTAATTTTTTCAATTCTTCTTCCATTTCCCATTCTTTAAATTTTAGATCGAGATTATCGTAGTTCGAGCGCTGATAGTCCGATTCTTGGGGTTGATCCCAAAAAGTGGTTTCCCAGTCACGGGACTGATTTTTAGGGGCTTTTTCGGCTTTAATTTGCACTTCTTGACGACGTTGTTGGACCTGTTGCAGTAACTCTTGGGATTGACTCAGACGTTTTTTCACCCCTTCCATCCGTCCCCAAAGTTGATTACCCTGACGAAATAGGGCCGCCTCGCGTTCACTAGCAGCCTTCAGCAAGTCCTGCCGTCCAGCAGCCTTAGCCTTATCAATTCTAGCGTGCCAAGTTTGGATATCTTGGGCAGTGGCCAAAATTTGCTGTTCGAGACGTTGACGCTCATTTTCTAGGGCGCTAATCAGTTTAGCAGTATCGCGCTCCTGTTCGCGCAGTTGTTCTACCAGTGCCTGTAATTCTAATTGGGGATGACTTCTGAGAAATTCTTCCAGTTGGGTTTCAAGAAAGCGACTGACATCATCAAATAGATTGCCCATCTGTGCAATATCCTAATTTTTCAATTAAAGTCTAGGAGCGATTTTAGTCCCCCTCTTTTTAGCATAGGCTAGATCAACCCTAGATTTAAATAGGGTCTGCTGAAAAAGTTTTTCGGTGGTGACAGGGTGTGGGGTGTGGGGTGTGGGGTGTGGGGTTTTACCGGTTTTGAAGTGGCCAATTACCTAATTTTCAGGGAAAAAGTACCTGAATTTTCCCCCTGATCACTCCCATGCCTGGTACTTTTTGATTGACAAAAAGTCTAAAAGGTTTACCCAACAAGGTTTTTAGATTTATAGTCATTTCAAATAAGTGTGAGACGAGGGAAAAATAAGGTAAAATCAAGAGAAACGAGCAACCCATACAGAAAAATGTCTTATAGCCTAGACTTGAGAAAAAAAGTAATCGATTATGTAGAGAATGGGGGAAGCATAACCAAAGCCGCCGCTCTATTTAATATAGGAAGAGCGACGATATATAGATGGCTAGGTAGGGAAAAACTGGAAGCAACAAAGGTAAAACACCGTCAGAGAAAGCTGGACTGGAAAGCACTGTCAAAAGATGTCCAAGAAAATCCCGAGGCAAGATTAAGAGACAGAGCCGAGAAATTTGGAGTGAGACCAAGTGCCATTTGCTATGCCTTAAAAAACATGAAAGTTACCAGAAAAAAGAAGGAACTTCGTTATAGAGAAAGAAACCGAGAAGAAAGAATGAAATACTACAGAGTGCTGAGAGAATTGATTAAAATATATGGAAGTGAAAGCCTTGTATTTATTGATGAGTCAGGGTTTGAAGAATTTCAAGCCTGTTTTTATGCTTGGTCAAAAAAAGGGAAGAAAGTCTTTGGAGATAGACAAGGAAAACGAGGAAAAAGAGAGAACCTTGTCGCTGGTAGAAGAAAGGGAAAAAAAGACTTTATTGCACCGATGGTATTTACGAGAAGCCTGAATGCCGAAGGTTTTGAAGGGTGGTTATCTTTATATTTGTTGCCCTCTCTAACCATAACATCAGTATTAATTATGGATAATGCACCAATTCATCGGAAGACAGTCATTAAACAACTGGTAGAGGAAGCAGGTCATCAGGTCGTGTTTTTGCCAAAATACTCTCCTGATTTAAATGATATCGAACATGATTTTAGTGCATTAAAGAGGGCAAGAATGTATGCTCCTGTGGGGACACCCCTTGATGAAATTATTCGTACTTATTGTGTCGCCTAGTGTCTCGTTCTTATTTGAAATAACTATATTCAGCAAACCCTAAATATATTTGGGAAAAGTAGTACAAAAATGTTATTCGGCTGCCGGTTAGGGACGGGGAAACCAGTATAATCAAACTAGAATAATATTTCCTGAAAACCTCTTAATTGTTTGACTTAAGTGACAACTTCACCAGCTTGGACAGAACGCATCGGTTATCAACGGGATTGGGTGTGGCGCGGTTGGCAGATTCGTTATAGTTTTATGCCGGCAAAAAACCCCCAAGATGCCGATAAACCCCCTTTAATTTTACTGCATGGATTTGGAGCGGCGATCGAACATTGGCGCCATAATATTCCTATCCTCAGCCAAAATCATCGAGTTTACGCAGTAGATTTATTAGGTTTTGGTGGTTCGCGCAAAGTACAGGTTCCCTATAGCGTTAATCTCTGGGTGGAACAAATACACGATTTCTGGCAAACTTTTATGAATAGACCGGTGGTATTAGTGGGAAATTCGATCGGTTCTTTAGTTAGTATGGCCCTAGCGGGTAAATACCCAGAAATGGTAGCCGGATTAGTTATGCTCAGTTTACCCGATGTCAGCCGTCGGCGGGAAATGATCGCCGATTGGTTATTAAATATCGTCACTCCCATCGAAAACTTTTTCACTTCTCCTTGGCTATTAAAACCGATTTTTTACTATCTGCGTCGTCCGCAAGTCTTGAAAAAATGGACAGGAATCGCCTACGAAGACAAGAAAGCAGTCAGCGACGAATTAGTACAAATTATCGCCGCCCCAACCCTAGATGAGGGGGCAGCCGAGGCGTTTATTTCCCTAGCGCAAGCTGTCAATCATCCCGAATATTGTCCACCGGCAAAGTTAATTTTACCACGTTTAGAAATCCCGATTTTATTGTGTTGGGGCAAGCAAGATCGCATGGTTCCCGTCCAGTTAGCCCAGGGTTTTGTCTCCCTTAATCCTAGGATTAAATATGTAGAATTTGACCGGGCTGGTCATTGTTTACAGGATGAATGTCCTGACCGTTTTAACCCAATTTTATTAGAGTGGCTAGAATCTGTTGCTGTTCTTTGAGAGAATAGGGAGAGTGATTGTTGGTGATAGTCCTATGCAAACCTTGGAATCGACGCTCAACCCTCCCGCAACTGCCTCCGAATTCGACACCACGATTCACCGGCGCAAAACCCGTCCCGTCCAGGTAGGTAGCGTTACCATCGGTGGTGGTCATCCCGTGGTCGTGCAGTCGATGATTAACGAGGATACCCTTGATATAGATGGTTCCGTGGCAGGTATCCGTCGCCTCCATGAAATCGGCTGTGAAATTGTCCGCGTCACCGTGCCGAGCCTGGTTCACGCCACCGCTTTAGCTAAAATTAGGGAAAAACTGCTCGCCACCTATCAACCTGTGCCGTTAGTAGCCGATGTACATCACAACGGCATGAAAATCGCCCTAGAAGTGGCCAAGCACGTCGATAAAGTGCGGATTAACCCCGGTTTGTACGTTTTCGAGAAACCGAAAGCCGACCGCAGCGAGTATAGTCAAGCAGAATTTGATGAAATTGGCGAAAAAATAGCCGAAACTCTGAAACCTTTAGTAGTTTCCCTGCGAGATCAAGATAAAGCGATGCGAATCGGCGTTAACCACGGTTCTCTGGCCGAAAGAATGCTCTTTACCTACGGTGACACCCCCGAAGGAATGGTACAGTCGGCTTTAGAATTTATCCGCATCTGCGAATCCCTCGATTTTCGCAATCTGGTCGTTTCCCTGAAAGCTTCCCGGGTGCCAGTTATGGTAGCCGCCTATCGTCTCATGGTTAAGCGCATGGACGAGTTGGGTATGGATTATCCCCTGCATTTGGGTGTTACTGAAGCAGGAGATGGGGAATACGGACGAATTAAATCCACTGCCGGGATTGCCACTCTCTTAGCGGACGGTATCGGTGATACGATTCGCGTTTCTCTGACGGAAGCTCCCGAAAAGGAAATTCCCGTCTGTTACAGTATCCTCCAGGCCCTGGGACTGCGGAAAACCATGGTCGAATACGTTGCCTGTCCTTCCTGTGGTCGCACTCTTTTTAATTTAGAAGATGTCCTGCAGCAAGTGCGCGCAGCGACTCAACACCTCACCGGACTCGATATCGCCGTTATGGGTTGTATTGTCAACGGACCGGGAGAAATGGCCGACGCAGACTATGGTTATGTAGGGAAACAGGCCGGTTATATCTCCCTTTATCGCGGTCGCGAGGAAATTAAACGCGTCCCCGAAAGTGAAGGTGTAAGCGAGTTGATTAATTTAATTAAAGCCGATGGCCGTTGGGTAGAACCTTAATTAGGGTTTGCTGAAAAGTTTTTCCTGGTGGCAGGGTGTGGGGTGTGGGGTGTGGGGTGTGGGGTTTTACCCATTTTCAGGGAGTCAATTACCTAATTTTTAGGGAAAAAGTCCCTGAATTTTCCCCCCAATCACTCCAATCGCTGGCACTTTTTGATTTCAAAAAAGCCTAAAGATATTATCCAACAAGGTTTTTAGATTTATTCAGCCAACCTTAATTAGTTTTACCGGTAGGGGTTGACATCTATTCAACCCCTGATAATCAGCTATAATAAAAAGCTTGCTAGAAATTGCCGCCCCAGAGAGTTCATGCTACCCACACGCGATTGTGTTCGTCAAACCCCCGCCTACACTCCGGGAGAACAGCCCCAAACCGCGGGATTTACCAAACTTAACACCAATGAGAATCCCTATCCCCCACCGGCGGAAATTTTTGCCCACTTGCAAGAGCAATTAGAGAAAGTCCGACTCTATCCCGATCCTATCTCCAAAGAGTTACGGCAAACGGCGGCGGAATTATACGGCATAGCAGCCGATCAGATAATCGCGGGTAATGGCTCCGATGATATCCTCAATATCGCCCTGCGAACTTTTGTTAACCCTTGCGAAAGCGTCGCTTTTTTAGATTTAACCTATTCCCTTTACGAGACAATTGCCCGGGTACACGGGGCAAATATTATCGAATTTCCCACTAATGATAAATTTGCATTGGAAGGACCGATTATTTGTCCGGAAGCTAAATTAATTTTTCTGGCTTCCCCTAATCCTCCCCTCGGTAAACATCTTGATCGCGACTATTTAGAAGCAACCTGTGCTAATGCGTCGGGATTGGTATTAATTGATGAAGCTTATGTGGATTTTAGTGATGACAATCATCTCGATTTTCTCTCCCGTTACGATAATGTCATCATTAGTCGCACTATGTCGAAAAGTTATAGTTTAGCGGGGTTAAGAGTCGGTTTCGGGTTTGCTTCCAGGGCCATTATCGAACAGATGGATAAGGTGCGTGATTCCTATAATTTAGATCGCATCGCTCAAACTTTAGCCACAGCAGCTTTAAAACACCATAATTATTTTGAGCAAGTTTGGCAAAAAGTCCGTCAAACCCGCGGCCGTTTAATTACTTCTCTGCGCGAGTTGGGATTTATTGTTTTTGACTCGGAAGCTAATTTTATCCTCGCTTCTCCCCCCCAGATTAGTGCCAGTGAGTTATATAATCAACTCAAAGAGCGTCAGATATTAGTGCGATACTTTAAACATCCTCGCATTCAGAATTATGTGCGGATTTCTATCGGGACCGATGGGGAGATTGATCGCCTTTTATCTGCTATTCAAGAGATTATGGGAACAAATTAATCTCTATTTCCGTCAAGGTTTTATTAACACTTTAAACCCTGATAACTTCTTGAAAAAAAAGGCTAGATCGATCGGAACAAAGCAGCGACAAACAAGGGTCTAATGGCCTGTCGTTTCTCCCGATTACTAGCCTTGGCTATCAAGATTATTAGTCCGACAAAAGGATTAAATACTAGCGCACAAATTTTTGAACTTATGCAATTTTATCCCCAAGGAATCACAGTTCAAGAATTGAGCCAACGCTTAAATCGTCCCGTTTCTATGCTCAATCTTTGTCTAAAATCTTTGGTTGCTTCTAAAAAAATCGTGGCCAAAAAAAATCATAATCAGTGGGTCTATACTAGACCTATTGTAAAAATCAAAAACTGTTGTTAGGGTTAGGAGTCGGTCGTCAGGAGTCAGGAGATAGGAGATTATTTTATTTATTCTCCCCACACCCCACACCCCACACCTCACACCCTGTCCCCACGAAAAACTTTTTCAGCAGACCCTAATTATTACCCCTATTGCTGAATAACTATTTTAGGCTGTAGATAGTATTCATCTTCTGCGACAACTATCTCACCAATGCCGAGAAATTGAGCCTCTAAAGACTCCACAGCAACCAGAGAACCGATTATAACATTTGTATCGGTGAGATTAATTTTTCTGCCGTGAAACCAATCGATAACTCTCTCTGGTGTGAAAGAAATCCAGTCTAGATGTGCCAAGGCAATGCGAGGCGAAATTAAACCCTCGGAATTAACCATTAAAGCTTCGAGATTAATACTATCAGCTAATTGAAAACCACAGCTTTCCGTGCGAGTTAAACTGGCTAAAGTGCCACCCACAGCTAACACCTTGCCCAAATCTCTGGCCAGGGAACGGATATAAGTCCCCGATCCACAGTGAATATCTAGCTCTATTTGTGGAAATTCGCCCTCTAACCAGTCTAAAACCGTAATTTGGTCAATTTTGACCTGACGAGGCTCCACTGCGATTATTTCCCCTTTGCGCGCCAATTCGTAGAGACGGCGACCATCCTTGTGAATAGCACTATACATCGGCGGAATCTGGGCAATATTGCCAATAAATTCCGCTAAATGGGGCTTAACTGCCTCTAAAGTTAAATCGGGCCAGGGACAAGTAGCGATCGCTTTTCCCGTAATATCATCGGTATCGGTGCTGAGTCCTAACTGGATTTTTGCCCGATAAGCCTTATTTTCGGGTAAATAGGCCAGTAATCGGGTGGCAGCCCCGACGGCGATCGGTAAAACTCCCGTAGCCATAGGATCTAAAGTTCCGCCATGGCCGACTCGTTTTGTCTTAAGAATTTTTCGGACTTTGGCCACGCAATCGTGAGAAGTCCAATCGGGGGGTTTATTGAGATTTAAAAAGCCAAACATTATGAATTATCAATTATGAATTATGAATTATGAAGTGGGGTGGTGGGGTGATGGGGTGATGGGGAGAATAGATAAAAGCAATCTCCTCAATTCTGAATACTGACGGCTGATATCTAAAAATCTGACGTATTAAGTAGGGAGGCGCAATTATTTATAGGATGGGTTAGCGGTAGCGTAACATGATCGGGCGTTGGGCTTCATGCTGAAAATAGTTAAAACCCTACACCCTACACCCTACACCCCACACCCTGCCCCCACCGAAAACCTTTTGCCGCAAACCCTACTTATATAATTGCATAACTTCGCTTAAAGGTAAACGGGAACGAACACCGATAGAAAGGTCAGAAAAATGACCAAGATCATAATGATCAACGGCAGCACGAGCAATCATAGCGGCGTTATCGGTACAGAGTTTAAGCGGCGGAAAATAGACGGTTAAATGATGATTTTTGGCGGCAGTTTCCAGATGATTTCTTAAGGCACTATTGGCCGCCACTCCTCCCCCGATTGCGATAGTTTTTAAGCCATAATCTAAGGCACAATTGATTGTCCGACGGGTTAAACTTCTGGCTACCGTATCTTGAAAACTAGCGGCTATGTCAGCTACAGGTAAATTATCTGGCTCGAATTTCTCTACTAAGCGCAAAACAGCAGTTTTTAAACCACTAAAACTGGAATCGTAGGCATGAAAACCGCCGGTTGGTAAAGATATTTTACCCTCAGGTAAGGGAAAAGCTTGCGGATTACCATCTTTAGCCATGCGATCGATTATCGGACCACCCGGATAACTCAAGTTTAATAATCGTGCCACTTTATCAAAAGCTTCTCCGGCTGCATCATCTCTAGTGGTTCCTAATTGTTGATATTTGCCGCAGGCCTGCACATGGATTAAACTGGTATGACCCCCAGAGACTAAAAGAGATAAAAAAGGAGGTTTAAGATCAGATTCAGCGAGATAGGAAGCATAGATATGACCTTCGAGATGATGAATGCCGATAAAGGGTTTATCGTGAACAATAGCCAGGGTTTTAGCCGCCGTCATTCCCACCATTAAAGCACCTACTAAACCGGGGGCAACTGTGGCGGCTATTCCATCAATTTCTGACCAATTTAACCCCGTTTCTTGCCAAGCTTTTTCTAGACAAAAATTAATGGTTTCTAGGTGTTGTCGGGAGGCCATTTCCGGCACAACACCGCCATAGAGACGATGGAGATCAATTTGAGAAGAAACCACACTACTCAACACCAGGTTATTGTTAACAATAGCCACAGCCGTTTCATCACAACTGGTTTCGATCGCTAAGATAATTGTCATAAATTAATCAGTAAATCGTCAGACACCCCCCTTATTAAGGGGGGATTAAGGGGGGAGCCATCTTTAATTTAATTATAACCACTTACTTAATTTTGCTTAGGTACTTAATTAAAGTTATCGTTCAGCAATTTCCATAGCCACCACCGCCGGGGGTTTCAATAATAAAAATATCACCAAGGTTCATTTCTACAGTCGCAGTACCGGGCAATTCTTCGATAGTTCCATCGTTTCTTTCCACGGCATTACGTCCTATTTTACCGGCTTTTCCTCCCGCTAGTCCAAAGGGGGGAATCTGGCGATTACCCGATAAAATATTAGCAGTCATGGACTCTTGAAATTTAATTCTTCTAATCACACCATCACCTCCAGAATATTGTCCCTTGCCGCCACTATCGGGGCGAATGCTAAAACTTTCTACTAACACAGGATAGCGCATTTCTAATACTTCCGGATCGGTGAGACGGGAATTAGTCATCTGGGTTTGCACGGCAGCGGTTCCCGCAAAATTTGCCCCCGCACCAGAACCGCCACAAATAGTCTCATAATATTGATATTCTTGATTGCCAAAAGTGAAATTATTCATCGTCCCTTGGCTGGCTGCTTGAATGCCTAAAGCACCGTATAAAGCATTAACTATTGCCTGGGAAGTTTCTACATTTCCCGCTACTACGGCCGCTGGATAAACGGGATTAAGAAAACAGCCAGACGGGATAATTAAATGGAGGGGTTTGAAACAGCCAGCATTTAAAGGGATTGCCTCCTCCACAAGGGTACGAAAAACGTATAAAACTGCCGCTCTTGTCACTGCTAGGGGTGCATTAAAATTATTATTTAACTGGTCAGATGTGCCAGTAAAATCAATGGTTGCTTGACAATTATCAATATCTATGCTAATTCTGACCTTGATGACAGCACCGTTATCCAGATAATAAGTAAATTCACCATCTTTCAGGACAGATATAGCTTTTCTAACCGCTAATTCCGCATTATCTTGAACGAACTGTTGATAGGCTTTAACCATAGCTAATCCGTAGCGCTCAACCATATTATGTAATTCTCTTTCCCCCTTGGCATTAGCGGCTATTTGTGCCTGAAAATCGGCAATATTTTGGGCGATATTGCGTGCAGGAAAAGGACTATTAGTTAAGTGATTAATTAATTCTTGTTCCCGAAACTGTCCCGCTGCTACCAGCAAAAAATTATCGAATAAAATTCCTTCTTCGCTAATATGGACAGAATGGGGAGGCATAGAACCGGGGGTAATTCCACCGATATCAGCTTGATGTCCCCGGGAGGCAAGATAAAATAATATTTCCTGATTTTGGCGGTCAAAAATAGGACTAATTACTGTGACATCCGGCAGGTGAGTACCGCCATTATAAGGATTATTAGCCAGATAAACATTCCCTGGACGAATCGTCTCACCTTTATCCTGAATTAAGCTTTTGACACTATCGGCCATAGAACCTAAATGGACGGGAATATGAGGAGCATTTGCGATTAAATTTCCTACCTCATCAAAGATAGCACAGGAGAAGTCTAGGCGCTCTTTAATATTGACACTTGCTGCCGTATTTTGGAGAGTAATCCCCATTTCTTCGGCAATAAATTGATAGAGATTTTTAAAGATTTCTAGATAAATAGGATCGGCAACGGTAGTTATTTCTGTGCGGTGAGAATTGAGAGGGGACATAGGAAAGTCAGTTATCAGTTATCAGTTATCAGTTATCAGTTAGCTGTCTATTGTCTTTTTTCTCCTCCTGTCTCGGAGTTTACTGTCTGCTCACCCAAGAGAAGATTTTTGATTTTTGCGGGAGATCTAGTTACCAGTGATCACTGGCTGTTCACTGTTCACCGATCACTGTTCACTGATATGGGCTGACTGATATATAATCGCAGTCAGTACCAGAGGGTGAATTATGGATAAAACCAGCTTGATCGATAAAGTGCAACAAATGGCCAATAAACGGGATTATTTACTGCAATTGCGCGATAAACCCGACATTGGGGGTCTGAGATTAGATGTTAATCAAGCTCTTGAGGAGTTGGATGAATTACTCGATGAGTTTCAAGCAACTTTTCCTGAAGAAAAACTTAGTTAACTATCCGACCCGACGGAATTGAGATTTGTCCGATTGTGCTAATTTTCCCAAGTCATCGATCGCTTTGATCAGATCTTGGGAAGATATATCTTTAGGGCAGTATAGATCAAAGGCTGTAGTTTGATTATTTTTTTCCATTGGAAGATTTGCCAAGGAACTATAGGCGATAATGCGGACATAAGGGTCGAATTGTTTGATCTGAATAGCGGCGCTCTGTCCATTTAAGACAGGCATCCGTACATCTAAAATAATTACATCTGGTTGATAAATTTTCGCCAATGCGATAGCCTGTTGACCATTAACAGCAATTCCCACCACCTGACAATGCGGCTGCTGGGAAATTAAAGTCTTGAGTACTAAACAAGTTAGCTCGTGATCTTCGGCAATTAAGACTTTAATTGTCTCTCTCGGCTTCATGATTATTTTCCTTTCCCTAGAGGTCTCACTTGTTATCATTTTAGAGCCTGTTGATCTTTTGGACTTAACTTCACGACACTTCCCACTTCCCCACCTCCCCACCTCCCCAATTCATAATTCATAATTCCCCCACTCCCTTCTCTCTTTTCCCTTCTCCCCAACTCCCACTCTGCAATAACTACTGGCAGCCAGAAATACGTTCGGTTACTATCACACTTTGTGCTTTTTGTCAAAAAAACTTTTTTTTTGCAATAAAACTACACAAAAAAAAGATCATCGTTGCCGGTGAAATTGACTAATTTACCTGTCTTAATTAGGATTACCTTGTAGGTGTGGCAAGGGTTTCAACCATTGCTGCCCAAAAAAGCACAAAATAACCCATTATGAAATTCAGTAAAATCGCTGTAAGCATTATAACATCGTTGTTAAATAAAAATCTTTCTCAATTAATTTTTAAGAATTTGTAAATATTGCGGAATGTTAATTTAAATATTCTCAAGTTTTTGGAGTCAATAGATAAGTTTTACTTATCTATATCGAAAAATAGAACTCCTGCAAAAATCCAACATCTACCATTGGGTTAGAATTCAGGAGTCGGTCGTCAGGAGACAGAATTCTCCGAGTCAGGAGATTATTTTTATTTATTCTTCCCACTTCATAATTCATAATTCATAATTCCCCTTCTCCCCCACTGTTGACTTAAAACCCCCCACTGATCACTGAAAAAGGCCTAACTTTGGGCAAAAATCTGGTTTGTGTCCCCTCTTAGCGATAAAATTTCTACATCTGGACCGTCGAAAAGTATAAGTTTTGTAAAGTAAAATTAAGAAGGGAGACAAATTTAAGATAGCCAACTTATGGAAGTAACTTTTACCGCTGCCGAATCCCTAGAAATTGTTGTTGCTGAACAAACCATCCCGATTCAGCATTATCTGCGTCAACCGCAAAGATTAGTACAGGCTATCGTTGAGACTAACTTAACGGAACACTTGTCCGAGAATCGGTTTCGCCTAAAAATGCGTCCCCTAAACTTCTTGAATATGTACTATTTTCAGCCCACGGTTATTCTCAATGTCTGGGCTACCTCTGAGGGGACGATATTTTTGCAATCAGAAGACTGTCAGATCAAAGGTATTGATTATATCAACGATCGCTTTAGCCTCAATGTTAAAGGCAAACTCGCTCCTGTGGAAAAAAATAATCAAACCTATCTAGCGGGAAAAGCCAATCTTGAGGTGAAAGTCGCCCTACCACCGCCATTATGGTTAACCCCGCGTCCGCTGTTAGAAATCGCCGGTAATAGTCTCTTAAAAGGGGTTTTATTGCGGATTAAACAGCGTTTAATGAGTCAATTGTTGCAAGATTACCAACAATGGGCTAAACAGGACATTATTGCCCAAAATTACCCCGAAACGATTCTCGATCTCTCCCTTAGTTAAATAAAAATATGAGTTGGACAAAAGTATTATCTGTAGATTCCCTTGCCCCCGGCGCCCGTCAAGTGGTAAAAGTGGGGGAAAATTCCATTCTGTTGATTAACAATAACGGTCAATTCCACGCCGTCGGTAATCGTTGTCCTCATTTAAAATTATCGATGACGAAGGGCCAAATTACCGAGGATGGCGCGATCGTTTGTCCCTGGCATCGTAGTTCTTTTGATCTCTGTAGTGGTGCTGTCAAAGACTGGATTACCTGGCCCCCTGTGGTTAACAAAGCGATGGCGGCAGTTTCTCAACCCCAAGCTTTACCCGTTTATCCCCTTCGCATCGAAGACGGCAGCATCTGGATAGACGCTTGACATCTTCACCGAGGGGGGTTTTTGGGCAACCTAAAGAGCAGTTCACTCGACAATGGGGTAATCTTGGAGAATGCCAAACCCTACCTCGATCGCTTCCGTAAAAACCCAGTTATAGACTGTTCCCCTCCCCCGCTCCTAGGGTTGATTCCAGGTAGGGTTGATTCCAGGTAGGGTTGATTCCAGGTAGGGTTGATTCCAGGTAGGGTTGATTCCAGGTAGGGTTGATTCATGAATCAACCCTACCCCGCTCCAGTGATCCCCACTCTCCTGTATATTTTTTAAACAGGATTGCGCGAGGTCATTCTTTTATTCTGACTTCCCCTCCTGACGACCGGCGACCGACTCCTAACCCCACCAAGAAACTTTTTCAGCAAACCCTAATTAGTTCCGTTTAAAAGTTGAGAACGAAGCAAATCGATCGCATCTAAATAACTTGGCATCGGTTCATCACCTAACAGACAAGCACTGCGATCCACGCTAATCATATCATCACCCCAAAACACCTGACCGACAGGAATAGATTTTCCTCGATCCGGTCGCCAATTACTACTAAAATATTTGAGATTAGCGTCCACCACTGCCCCATCAAAAAGATGACCGATACAAAAATAAACATCCTGTAAAATTAGCGGTACGGAGGGGCGATGTAATTGCCCCCGCGAGTTGGGACTACGGGCTTTATAATGACTACGGGGAAAGAGTCCATAGAGATTTTTTAAAGAAGCAGAAATCAGGGGTTTATCCTTTAAATGGGTGCGTTTTAAGGTTCCAATCGTGATCCGACAATCCACTTCTTCGATAATTGTAGGGGCAAACATCGAGGGAAAACGGACAGGAAAAGGGGAAAGATTCGGATATTCTTGCTGGGGTAAACTATCAGCATCAAGAATAGTTATTCCAGGATCGAGAATAGATTTTACTCCCAAAATATCGATAATTTCTCTCAAAGAAATAGCCGAACATACTCCCTCTACCAAGATAATTTCTGCCCCTGGATTTACCCCTCTCAATCCTCGCAAAACTTGACTTAATACCGGCAGACTAACCGTTACTGGTGGTGGCACAGGATAACCTAAATTAGGTTTAATTAAAATACGTTTAGCTGTGATAGCTGCCGGGGGAGGTTGATAAACAAAATCCGCCATAGCTGAATTTTTTACCCCGGCAGTAATTGAGGATTGGGTAATCATAGAAAAGAAAATAAATCAATGGGAAATTGACAGATTAGCCAGATCATTTAGGGAGTTTACCTGCTGTAAAGCTTGCCAGATTACCCCGGAATCGGCCCCAGGAAAATGGCTATTTTCACTAATATAACGCTTCCAGGCCTTAGTTCCGGGCTGACCGGCAAAAAGCTGTAAAAGATGTTTGCTGATCTGGTGTAATTTATAACCTTTACTCACCCACTCATCGATGTAGGGAAGCATTTTTTTGATTACTTCTTCCCGGGTAGGAGGAGTAACCGATTCCCCATAAAAATCTCGATCGACTGTGGCAAATAAATAGGGATTATCGTAGGCTGCCCGACCGATCATGACCGCATCTACTAATTGTAAATGTTGTCTAGCCTGTTCTAAATTAATGATACCGCCATTAATTTCAATAAACAAATGGGGAAACTGATTTTTTAGGCGATAAACATCATCGTAACGTAAAGGGGGAACGGTGCGATTTTCCTTGGGACTTAATCCCTGTAACCAAGCTTTACGCGCATGGATGGTAAAACGTTGACAACCCGCATCCGCAACAATACGGACAAAATTCGCCATATTTTCGTAACTATCCTGATGATCAATGCCAATTCTCTGTTTTACAGTCACGGGAATCGATACAGCTTGATTCATTGCCGATATTCCCCTCGCGACTAATTCCGGGTTAGCCATCAAACAAGCGCCGAAATTGCCCTCTTTTACCCGAGAACTAGGACAACCCACATTGAGATTTACCTCGTCATAACCCATATCTTCGGCTATTTTAGCACATTCTGCCAAAAGATAGGGATTATCACCCCCTAACTGCAAAGCTAGAGGTTTTTCTGCTAGGGAGAACCCCAGCAACTTATAGCGATCGCCGTGTTTGATCGCCATCGTCGTGATCATTTCCGTGTAGAGAAGGGGACGAAGGCTAATTTGTCGCCAAAAATAGCGAAAATGGCGATCGGTATAATCCATCATCGGCGCCACACTTAAAATATTGCCCATCTTTCCTTTGATTTTCTCCTTGAGGGTAGCCATTGATCGCTGATCGGGACATTCTCTGGTGAACCCCAGAGAAGAACCAGTCTTCCTCTCAACATATTTTAAAGCCTTTTGGTAAGTAGGTAGGCGTTAAAAATTATCAGACACCACCCTTATCAAGGGGGGACTAAGGGTAGGGTTGATTCACGAATCAACCCTACTATGAATCAACCCTAGGACTAAGGGGGGATCGAACCTAAAATCTATTTTTAATTTAATTATAACCAGCTACTTAAGTTGACTATCTAAATTACTGGTTAAGACTGCACTGGAGAAGGGAGAAGGGAGCTTTTTTGACTTACCTCCGTGGGATATTTGCCCCTTTAATCGTGTCGCGGATGACGAGTTTTTGTTCTTTGGAATAACCAGCAAAAGAACGCGTAGCAAGTAACTCGATTTCTATCCCCGTACCCGATCGCAAAGATTCCACAGGTAAGGGTAATTGACCGATATCCAGAATAAATTGATTGCCGTCCTGTCGGACTAAATTAGCGGGCATATCTCCTTCATAGCGAGTGACAAAATCGGTTCTCGGACTGGTTTGCAGGTCGTCTGCTTGCCAACGAGTGACGCGATAACGCACTTTAAATTTAGTGCCGATTAAATTCGATTGGGAAGCTTTATCTTCGAGAAAAAGCCTTAAATCAGTACCATTTCCTGTAATACCTTTTGCTTCTAATTGGGTGACATCTCGTTCAAAAACAGCATTATAAACGACAAATTCCGTAACATTATTGCGTTTTTGAGTGGTTCCCTCGATCCAGAGTTCACTGGGGACAGTTACCCTCATTTCCTTTTGATCATCGAGGGTTAAAGTAAAACGCTGATTAGTAAACCGGTTAAACTCTTGGGGCGCATTCCAAATTAAAATAAAAGAACGTTCCGATCGATCTAATAAAATCCGATATTGATCATCGATCAGGGAACCGGGGGCAAATAAAGACATTGCCCCGGTGCGAGTTTCCCAAGTATTTTTAGATAGAATATAACCCCGTTCTTTTAACTCCGAAAGGGGAACAGTTGCGCTCGGTTGATCGGCAGTTAAAGGGCGATCGATTTGAATTAAAGTTAACTGTCCTAAACGCCCTTCGCGACCGTTACGACCACTATTACCCGTCGCCCCATCCAGACCATCCTGACAGCTAAATTCTCTGGTGGTACAGCTATAATTGGCATCACCCGGCCTACCGCTGCAGGTTTGAATTGTCCAGAAAGGTTGGGAACAGCGACAACCCTTGCCCCCCTGGCCTCCCTGACCCCCAAAACCCCCAGCGCCTCCGGCCGCATTGACCGTTACTTGTCTTAAAAAATCTAAATTAGTGGCATAGAGGGTTAAAGCGCCGCCATTGCCCCCATCACCCCCATCACCCCCATTGCCACCGTTACCACCACCGGCCGCCTGGAGATTTCGTGTGACGTTGCCCGGTTGACCGCTACAGTTGCCATCGCTGCCATTGCTGCCATTTTCACCATCGACCCCTTTTTGTCCTGAAATATCGAGTTTTAGGGGAGAACCATCGAGAAAAAGGGTTAAACTGTCACTATTTTTGCCTTGGCCGCCGACCTTGCCAGCTTTTCCGCTTTGGCCCTGTTTACCGAAAGTCTGTACATCGGAACCTTGGGCTAACCAAGAACAGCGATCGCCCGTCACCGTGGCGGGCATTAGGTACGGTAAAGGGAGAAAAAAGGTGAATATTAATGATTTAGCCCAAAAATTCATGATTTTAGCGAATTTATCCGCAAAGACTCCGATCAATTCCCTCTTGATGACTTTTAGATCTAGATTTTTGTTTCCCCTCTATCAATAAGGTGCGCTATCATCCTACACTTACTTTGAGAAGGAAACAGCCAATCGCGAGGGTTACGCGCGTGAAAAAAGTATTAGCTATTATTTTGGGTGGCGGGGCCGGAACTCGCCTTTATCCGTTAACGAAACTGCGGGCAAAACCTGCCGTCCCCCTAGCGGGAAAATATCGCTTAATCGATATTCCCGTCAGCAATTGTATTAACTCCCAGATTGATAAAATCTATGTGTTGACGCAATTTAATTCCGCTTCCCTCAATCGTCACCTCAATCGTACCTACAATTTTACGGGTTTTAGTGATGGTTTCGTGGAAGTTTTGGCCGCTCAACAAACCATGGAAAATCCTCAATGGTTCCAAGGCACGGCCGACGCAGTACGACAGTATATCTGGACGATGAAGGATTGGGATATCGATGAATATCTGATTCTCTCGGGAGATCATCTCTATCGTATGGACTACAGCAAGTTCATCGAACGCCATCGGGAAACCAACGCCGATATCACTTTATCGGTAGTTCCCATCGATGAACGTCGCGCCTCCGCTTTTGGGGTGATGAAAATTAATGATTCGGGGCGAATTGTCGATTTTTATGAGAAACCCAAAGGGGCAGAATTGGAAAGAATGCGGGTAGATACGACGATTTTAGGCTTAAGTCCCGACCAGGCCCGTCAAAGTCCCTACATCGCTTCCATGGGAATTTATGTCTTTAAAAAGAATGTTTTAATCGATCTGCTCGATGCCAATAAAGAACAGACCGATTTCGGTAAGGAAATTATTCCCTCGGCCGCTAAAGACTACAATCTTCAGGCTTATTTATTTAAGGGTTACTGGGAAGATATCGGGACGATTGAAGCCTTTTATGAGTCGAATCTCGCCTTGACCCAACAACCAAATCCCGCCTTTAGTTTCTACGATGAAAAAGCCCCCATCTATACCCGTTCTCGCTATCTGCCACCCACAAAAATGCTCAATTGTACGGTGACAGAATCGATGATTTCTGAAGGTTGTATTCTCAAAGAATGTCGCATCCATCACTCGATTTTAGGTATTCGTAGTCGAGTGGGCAAAGACTGCACGATCGAGGATACAATGCTGATGGGAGCCGACTTTTATGAGTCTTTCCCCGAACGGGAAAGTCTGATCGGGAATGCCAAAATTCCCGTGGGTATCGGTTCCGGTTCGACTATTCGTCGGGCAATTGTCGACAAAAATGCTCGCATTGGTTCCAATGTTTTAATTGTTAACAAAGATCGTGTGGAAGAAGCTAATCGCGAAGATTTAGGTTTCTATGTTCGCAGCGGCATCGTGGTTATTTTCAAAAATGCCACTATTCCCGACGGGACAGTGATTTAATCTATCAGTTATCAGTTATCAGTTATCAGTTATCAGTTTTTCCATTTTTCTAGTTATTATCGCTTGGATATAGCCGCAGGCTGATGGCTTCAGCTAATTACCTAGACAATTCCCTTGAAATCCTATCCTTTTCTAGAAGTGATAGCAAAATCTCCCGAGCAGCTCCTCTGAAAATCAGAAAAATTTCTATATTTTTGCATCCGATTCTAAGTTTTCAATTAACCTTAAATTAAAGCCCTAAGTAGGTGGGTGGAATTAAATATAAGATGAACGTAGGTTGGGTTGAAGCATGAAACCCAACGCCCGCATAGTTTACGCTACCGCTAACCCATCCTACAAATAATTGTGCCTCCCTACTTAGGACTTAGATAGAAGCCATTCAGGAGATAAGGATATTTATGAAAGCCAAAATTGCGATCGCTTGTCAGGGAGGCGGCAGTCAAACTGCTTTTACTGCCGGTGCATTAAAAGCATTATTTGACAATAAAGTGCAAGATTACTTTAATATTGTCAGTCTCAGTGGTACTTCTGGGGGTGCTATCTGTGCCTTTTTCACTTGGTATGCTCTCAAAAAAGGTGATAGCGTCGTTTGGAAAAGAATGATTGATTTTTGGGAAGATAATAGCACTCAAACTCCCCAAGAAAAGCTATTTAATGACTCAGCTATTAAAGCTCTAGAATTAGCCAGCAAAGGATTAATTCCCCAGTATAATCTCAGTCCTTCCTCTCCAATTACTAAAACCTTATTTTCCCTAGCTACCTACGGTTTACGCGGTCGCTTTACCAACTTTGATCAGTTACTAAGAGCGCATATTGATTTCTCGGAATTAGCCACTTGGGGAGCTAAACCAGAACCACCAATTTTATTAATGGGGGCCTGTAATGTCCTGACCGGAAAATTAAGTAAATTTAACTCGCGCGAGGAAGCAGTTAAAATTGAACATATCCTAGCTTCTGCCTGTGTTCCTAACATTTTTCCTGCTGTCACCATTGAAACTATGGCCTACTGGGATGGACTATTCTCCGATAATCCCCCCATCCGTTCTTTAATTCGCCGTGAATTTGTTGGAGTCGAAAATATTCCCGATGAAATTTGGGTAATTAAAATTAATCCCACCTCCAGAGATAAGATCCCCGTGCAATCCGATGATATTGCTGATCGCCGCAATGAATTAGAAGGTAATGTTTCCCTATTTCAAGGTCTCGATCAGATTGACTTTCTCAATCAATTATTTCTTAAAGGAGCCTTTAAAGAAGAATTCTTGCGCGAGATCGCCTTAACAGAACCATTTAAAATTCCTAAATCTTTCCCGGAAGATCCCGATCAAGATTACCATATTCCTATGATCGAAATGTCGGCGGAATTAGCCAATAGTCTCAACTACGAAAGTAAACTCGATCGCTCTCCTGCCAATATCCAGCGTCTGATTGCTGACGGGGAAAAACAGGGAAAACAATTTCTAGAACATCGACTAAAAGCTATGGGTTTAAGATAATTTTTGAGGGTTCAAAAACGGGAAAAATAAGGATTAAATTGCACAAAATCCTTAAATAGACCATTCAGTTGATTATTATTCATTCTTAATTCTCCTGACGACCGGCTACTGACTACTGACTCCTGACGACCGGCTACTGGCTACTGACTCCTAACCCTAACAACAATTTTTGATTTTTACAAGAGATCTAATGATCACTGATTTTCATTGACTAATACCCGTCCGGATAGATCGTAAATCATAATATCCCATTGCCCATTTTTTGCCGCTTCAAAAGCCACTTTAGAACCATCGGCACTGATGATCGGATTGCGTACTTCCGCGAGCAGATCGGGAGCAATTTCCCTTCTCTGTTGAGTTTGTCGATCGTACAGATAAATAGCCGTTTTTCCCTGACGACTAGCAGTAAAAACGATATAACGACCATCTTCACTAATGGAAGGACTAGAAGCGATCTGATCGAGAGAATTTAGTCCGGGTAAAGGCAGTAAACGGCGATCGATGGCATCAAAAAGATAGATAGCTTGGGAACCATTGCGATCGGACGCAAAAACGAGATAGCGAGAGGCAAGATAGGGAGTTAATTCACTAGCAGCACTGTTTAAAGTTCTCCCCCCTCGATCGAAAGGAAAAGACAATAAACTGGGATAACCCGCACATCCAGTTAACAAACTAATTACAGCAACAAGACTAATAAAAAAATAAACCTCTTGCATAATTAATTTTTGATGGTTCAAAAACGGGAAAAATAAGGATTAAATTGCACAAAATCCTTAAATAGACCATTTAATTGATTATTATTCATTCTTAATTCTCCTGACGACCGACTCCTGACTCCTGACCCTAACAACAATTTTTGATTTTTACAAGAGGTCTAATGACGTTTCACGGTTTGGGACTTTCAACGGGACTGCCATCGGCAATATCTAACTCGATATTCGGACCGCGATCAAGAACCTCCACATCCCATTGTCCCCGACGAGCGGACTCAAAGACAAGATAACGACCATCGGGACTAAGACGGGGATTTCGCAACCAACCGCGATAATTTTGACTCAATAACTCAGAACGATCGGTAATGCGGTCATATAAAGCGATGACGGGACGACCCTCAATAATCACCACATAAGCCAGATAACGCCCCGTTTGGCTTAAACTGGGGCTATCGGTAATTTCTTGACCCGTATATAATCCCCCTAGGGCTTGGTATTGTTTTGTCTGCAAATCATAAAGCAGCATCTGATTACTACCGCGACGATTAGACAGCAAAGCAAGCCAACGACCATCACCGCTCAGGGCGGGTTTTTCGTCATTATAGCGACTATTTAGGGTTCCTGTAGAAAAACCGGGGTTATTGAGATTACAACCGCCTATAACCCCTAAAAACAAGCAGATAAACAGTAAAAAGGGAGCTTTGGTCATCGGACCTACTCCTTAATAATCAAACCTAGTCGGATTATCATTACTCGACTCCCGTTCACTATTATCCGGTCTCTCCCAATCTTCTCGATCGCCGGCATCCCTAGGATCGATCGGTTGATAATCGACGTATTCCCCTTTAAATGGCGGATCATCCTCAATTATTGGGCGAGGACGACGTTTTTGGCTAGTGCGGGGCGGTTTACTGCTCGTCTCTTCACTAGCGGGACGACGACGGGGACGGGGACTGGTTTCTTCCCAATCATCACCGCTACGGCGCTGATCATAAACATCTCGATCGCTAGTGGGGGAACTATTGCGGGGACGACGATTAGCCGTTTTGCGACTGCTAGGATCGGCCGGCCGACGGGTGCGGGTGCTGCGGGGTTCCTCGTCCTGATAACTAGAAGTGCGGGAAGAGCGGGGATCATCGTAACCGCGTAAACGGGGATTATCTTCGTAACGTTCCTCCGGTTCGTAGGTGTCGAGGGGTTCCAATTCGGCCCGATATTCCCGACTCACAGGACGTTCATCCACAAAAGACGTGCCGCGGCGGGCCTGTTCCGTGGTTAAACCCCTTAATTTTACCGTCTCGAAGGCAAAAAACACCGCTGCCCCGGTCAGCAAAAATTGTCCGAATTGCAAAATCGGATCCAGTCGCCACCCTTGAAAAAGTAGAATTAAACCGCACAGTAAACCAACGGCGGCAAAAAATATATCATGATCCCTGGAAAGTTCCGGCCGCACCGAGCGCAGGAAGTATAATCCCGCTCCGGCCACTGCCAGAAAAATTCCTAAGATACTGGCCGAATTCAGCCCAAAATTGACCATCTTTATCTCCCTTCTCGGTGCTTAAATTCAAGAATCGAGTCTTTATCTATCGCCGTCAGTTTTCAGCAGCAATCCTGCTGTTTTTAACTCAAGGAGTCGATCTATATCCTAACCCCCAAGTCTAGCACTATATCTATCATCCTCGATTCTAACTTACTCGATCGAGCCTAGCTCACACAACTATTGTTGAGGAAGTGGAGAAGTGGGGAGACCACTTCGTGCGCGTTGCGGGGGGAAGTGGGGAAGTGGGGAGATTTGATCAGTGAACAGTGAACAGTAAACAGTGAACTGAAAACTCACATCTGATAACTGATAAGGCTGAGATTTTAACAAAATCTTTAGGAATTGCCCATTGACAGGATTGACTAAATGTGATGTATGGGTTTCGGGCATTTTATTTTAACGTGATTTTTTGATCACTTTTGAGCGATCGCTATCGTTGGGAAGTTAATCGCCGCAAGTCTGAAAGGAGGGATTTTCATTGATGCACATTATGGTTAATTTGTAAAGTGCGTAAGTCCTAATTTTAATAAGATCAGACAGAAATTTTTCTGTCATATCATAAAATTAACTTAACCTAGACAAGAGGGAATTAGCATAGAATGTGATTATAATTCAGGCTAAACATATAGTCTGTTTGTATTCATAGTCCATTCAATCCATAGAATAAGGTGTGAGGATTGACCCATGTCAAAACTATTCAAGAATTTAGTAAAGGTAACTCCTTTAGTATTAGGTGCTTCCGTAGCGGCTGCTGGCAGCGCAGTGGCTCAAACTATGCCTGGTACACCTCAACTCAAGGTTGATCCAGTAGCGCAACAACAACTCGATCGCATTCAACGCGCCCAAAATAGTCAGCAGATTAATACGGGTGTTTATCAGGGTTCCATGTCCCAGGTGACTAGCGTTAACCAACTGCGGGACGTATCTCCCACCGCTTGGGCCTACGAGGCATTAAGAAGTCTTGTGGAACGTTACGGTTGTATCGTTGGTTATCCCGACCGTACCTTCCGTGGTGATCGCGCCACCACTCGTTGGGAATTTGCCGCTGGTTTAAACGCTTGTTTAAACGTCATGGAACGTTTAATTCAAGATGGTGTCGGTGTACTCAGAGAAGATATCGATAAATTAAAACGTCTTGTTCAAGAATTTGAGACCGAACTAGCGGCTTTAGGGGCTAGAGTAGATAACCTTGAACAGCGCGTTGCTTTCTTGGAAAACAATCAATTTTCCACCACCACCAAACTCAGAGGTGAGGTGATATTCAGTATCGCCGATAGCTGGGGTGGTCAAGCTGCCATTAGAAATACCAACGGTACGGTGACTGAGGGCAGCAATCAAGATGAAACTCAAACAGTATTTAATAATCGGGTACGACTCAACTTTGAAACCAGCTTCACTGGTAAAGATTTGTTGAGAACCCGTTTACAAGCGGGTAACTTTAACAACACTTTCAACCAAAATGGACCGACGAGAACCAACATGACCCGTCTGGCATACGATGACGGTCGTGACAACGATGTAACCATCGATGACTTGTTCTACCGCGCTCCCATCGGCACTCCCTTCGGTAACATCACCGTTTGGGTTGGTGCTAACGGCCTGAACCTTGATGACGTTTTCATCACTGCTAACCCCTTCCTCGCCGATAGCGGCACGGGTGCTTTATCCCGCGGTCAACGCTACAATAACATCGTCTTCCGCGGTCCTTCTGGCACAGGTGCAGGGGTTCGATTCAATGTCGGCGATGTTTTCCAAGTTACAGGGGCTTATCTGGCTGGCAGTGGTGCCTCTAATCCTAACGAAGGAAACGGTTTGTTCAATGGTTCCTACAGTGCTGGCGCGCAGGTAGGTTTCTCCTTCATCAAATTTGCCGATATTAACTTCGTTTACGTTCACAGTTATCAAACCGCTGCTGATATTAGTTCTGGTTTATTCGGTAACATCAGCAGCCCTCTGACTGAGCGTCCCTTCGGTAACGTTGGCACTACCGCTAACCGTTTCGGTCTTCAAGCGAGCGCCCAAGTTATCCCAGGAGTCTTAAATCTAGCGGCATGGGGTGGCTATGCCGATGCTTCGGCCACGGGAGTTAATGATGCGATCGGAGACAATAACACTGGTATCTGGTCTTGGAACCTTAATCTTTCTGTCCTCGATCTCTTTGCCGAAGGTGCAGCCCTGTCCATCGGTGGGGGTCAAGTACCCCGTTCCGATAAAGAAAGCAGCACCTCTTACATGGTAGAAGCTCAGTATAAGTTCCCCGTCACCAAAAACATCCTGATTACCCCTGGTGCCTATGCGGTCTTCAACGCTAACAACGATGGTAACGCCATTTTGGTCGGTGTCATCCGGACAACTTTCCGCTTCTAAGCTAAGTTGATTGATTAAACAATCTAAAACGGTGGGATTTGTAGATCTCACCGTTTTTTTACTTTTAACTTTTCACTGGATATAACCATTTATGAGAAGATGATCGGAGCGTACCAAACGCCGCTATACTTACTTCGCCTATTTAGTTGCTTATCTATGCACTCTCTGTCTTTCCCCCGTCGCACTAAAATTGTGGCCACGATTGGCCCAGCCTCGCAAAATAAGGAAACATTACGTCAGATGATCAAGGCGGGGGCGACGACATTTAGATTAAACTTTTCCCATGGCGATCACGATTACCATCGTCACAGCATTAACCTGATCCGTCAGTTAGCCTTTGAACTCAATCAACCGATTGGCATCCTTCAGGATCTACAGGGGCCAAAAATTCGTTTAGGTAAATTTGCCTGTGGGTCGATTACCCTGAAACCGGGGGAACCCTTTACCCTTACTTCTAGGGATGTGGAATGTAATCAGGACATAAGTTCCATTAGCTATCCCTCTCTGGCCCAAGAAGTCCCAGAAGGTTCAAGAATTCTCCTCGATGATGGTAAAGTCGAAATGCGGGTGGAAGCGGTGGATCGTTTGAAAGGTGATCTTTCCTGTCGCGTAGTGGTTGGGGGTGTCTTATCCAGTAATAAAGGGGTAAATTTTCCCAACGTTTATCTGTCGGTAAAAGCTTTAACCGATAAGGACAAAAAAGATTTAATGTTCGGACTGTTGTGGGATGTGGATTGGATCGCCCTCAGTTTTGTGCGTAATCCCCAAGATATCCTCGAAATTAAAGAATTAATCGCCAGTGCGGGGAAATCTATCCCCGTGATCGCTAAAATTGAAAAACACGAAGCGATCGAGGAAATGGAGGCAATTTTATCCCTCTGTGATGGTGTGATGGTGGCTAGGGGAGATTTAGGAGTAGAATTACCAGCCGAAGACGTGCCAATCCTGCAAAAACGCCTGATTAATACCGCTAATCAGCTAGGCATCCCGATTATTACCGCCACTCAAATGCTTGACAGTATGGCCAGTAATCCTCGTCCCACCCGCGCCGAGGTTTCTGACGTAGCTAATGCGATTTTAGATGGCACTGATGCGGTCATGCTTTCCAATGAAACGGCTGTGGGTCATTATCCCATCGAAGCGGTGGCAACCATGGCCCGCATTGCCGAAAGGATCGAACGGGAACAGATCAATAGTGCCGCTCGCTCTAACAATAAACAATCGATTCCTAACGCTATTTCCTCGGCAGTTAGTCAAATTGCCGAACAATTGGGGGCAGCGGCAATTATTACCCTGACAAAAACCGGCTCTACTGCCCGTAATGTCTCCCGATTTCGCCCCAAAACCCCGATTTTAGCCGTTACTCCCCATCGAGAAGTGGCACAGCAGTTACAGCTAGTTTGGGGCGTAAAACCGATGTTATTACTCGATTTACCCTCCACCAGCCAAACTTTTCAAGTGGCGATGAATCTTGCCCAGGAAAATAACCTCCTCGCGGATGGTGATTTAGTGGTGATGACGGCGGGAACTCTGCAAGGGGTGGCCGGTTCCACGGATTTAATTAAGGTGGAAGTGGTAAAATCCCTTTTGGGCAAAGGTACGGGTATCGGCCAGGGCGTGGCTAGTGGCCGGGCGCGAGTGGCCCATAATGCCCGCGAAGTGGGTAGTTTTAGCAGCGGGGAGATTTTAGTCGTTCCCACCACCAGCGCCGAATATGTGGATATGATGCGGAAAGCTGGCGGAATTATCACCGAGGATACCGCGATGAATAATCACGCCGCTACTATCGGTTTAAAATTGGGTATTCCTGTGATTGTCGGGGTTAAAGATGCCACGAAAATTATCCGCGAAGGGGTGATCATTAGTCTCGATGCTCAACGGGGTTTGATTTATTCTGGTATTGGCAAGGGTGCGGCGACTATGAAAAACTGAGTCGGTCGTCAGTATTCTCCGAGTCAGGAGTCAGGAGACACGAGACAGGAGACAGGAGACAGGAGACAGGAGACAGGTTTTATTTATTCTCCCCATCCCCCCACACCCCACACCCCACACCCTACACCCCACACCCTACACCCCACACCCCACACCCCACACCCCACACCCATTTTCACTTGTCTATGAGCGATTCTTACTCTGCTGCCGTCGATAATCCGGCCTATACCGTTGAACAAGCGATCGCTAATATCCAGCAAAGAGAAGACCTAGGCGCGCGTTATTATGCCGCTTGGTGGTTGGGTAGATTTCGTGTTCGTCAACCGGAGGCGATTTCGGCGTTAATTGCCGCTTTAGAGGACGAAAGCGATCGCACTCCCGATGGCGGTTATCCCCTGCGACGCAACGCTGCCAGCGCTTTAGGGAAATTAGATGATCTCAGTTGTCTTCCCGCCTTGATTGCCTGTCTCGACTGCGAAGATTATTATGTGCGCGAATCGGCTGCCCAGGCATTGGAAATGCTTCAGGATCGAAGCGCGATCGCACCTTTAAAGAAACTATTAGAGGGTGGCATCGAAGTGGCCGTTTTAGTGGCGGGAAAACCCCATTTAGTCCAACCCTACGAAGCGATTATCGAAGCCTTGGGAACCCTGCAAGCGACGGAAGCGATTCCCCTGATCGAACCATTTTTAAAGCATTTCGTCGAAAAAGTGCGTTATGCGGCTGCCCGCGCCCTCTACCAACTCACGGCTAACCCCCACTATGGCGATATTCTGATTAATGCCTTGCAAGGGGAAGAATTACAGCTGCGTCGTTCTGCTTTAATGGATTTAGGCGCTACGGGTTATCTGCCGGCTGCCCCTGCGATCGCTAATACTTTGGCGGAAAATAGTCTGAAACTGGTTGCTCTCAAGGAACTTTTAGAAAACCATCTAAAAACTAATTCTAGGGGCGAAAATATCTCGGAAATTCTCACTTTAATGGATAGTTTATTGTAATTAATCATTGGTTATTTTGTATCTAAATTAAAACCGATGCAATCCAGAGGTTTTTATGCTAATTCAAACTGATTATGTCGGCTGGCTGAACGAGACAATCACTCTGTTAAGACAAAAAAACTTTGATAAAGTTGACTGGGAAAACTTGATCGAGGAGATAGAAAGTTTGGGCAGAAGTCAAAAACGTGAACTCCGCAACCGGTTAACCACCATCTTAGAACACTGCCTCAAACTTTGCTATACTGATTACGTTGAGGATTATCGAGGTTGGCAAGAAACTATTAGGCGCAGTCAACGGGAACTAGAAGAACTTTTGAGGGATTCTCCTAGTTTAAAACCCTACTGGGAGCAAGTATTTTTAGATTGCTATGCCACGGCTTTAAAAAGCTTGCGAGATAACCCCGATTATCAATCCTTTAACTTTCCCGATGATTGTCCTTTTCCCCAAGAAATTAGTCAGATTTTACAGAAAAAAGTTTGGCGATAAAATTATCTTTAAAAGTTTGTTGGTGGGGTTAGGAGATAAGAATCAGTCGTCAGGAGATTATTTTTATTTATTCTTCCCACTTCATAATTCATAATTCATAATTCCCACTCCCCAACCCCTAACCCCTCATCCCTTCTACTGATAACCAATGCTTCCTACCGTTGAGACTTTAATTATTGCCGTAGAAAAAGCCGACTCAGCCAATGAGTTACTAACCGCCGTGGAAAACTTAGCCGCCGCCAAAAGTGAAGCGGCAATACCCACCCTCACCGATGTGCTGAGATATAATAACCCCGGTGCCTCCGTGGCAGCCGTGGATGGTTTAATCGCCATTGGCAAAGCGGCGGTTCCCTATTTACTGGCCAATCTAGACGGTTATAATTATGGGGCAAGAGCTTGGGCAACCCGCGCCCTAGCGGGAATTGGCGATGTGCGAGGATTGGACTTATTACTTGAGGCGGCGGTGAGTGATTTTTCCTTTAGCGTGCGGCGAGGGGCGGCTAGAGGCTTAGGAAATATAATTTGGTCTGATTTGGAGGAAAGTCGGGTTTCTGAGGCTCAAAAGGCAGTTTTTGCGGCACTGGAGAAACTTTCGCAAGGGGATCCAGAGTGGGTGGTTAGATATGCGGCGATCGTCGGATTAGAGGGATTAGGAACTGCGGCGGCGGCATTTCGCGGGGCGACTCGGGAACTTTTAGGACAGATTGGGGAGACAGAAGCGGAAATAGTGGTAAGATTGCGTGCCGATCAAGCTCTGGAACACTTACAATAAGCCTAAGTGAAAAAGTAGAAAAACTTATTTCTCTACAGTGAGAAACAATTACACTAACATTCTATGAAATATTGGCAGGAAATTTTAGCGATCGCTCAACGAATTTTAGTAGAATTAATCCGGCGCGGGCGTAGCTTAATCCTCTGGGGCATTTTCCCGATCCTTGTCCTGCTCTTAAATGGCTATATTATGGCAGAAAAAGGCAAAATTGAGCTTGCTGAGGCAATGGCTCTGGCTACTCCTCCCACCCTCGTCGGGGCGGCACTTTTCTTTAGTTGTTTGGGGGGAACCGTGGCGACGGTGGTAGCAGAAAGGGAACAACAAACGATTAAACGGTTATTTTTATCGCCTTTAAGCGGTGTTTCCTATTTCATCGGCATTTTTCTCGCCCATTGTGTGATTGCCGCCTGTCAGACAGTTTTAGTTTATTCTATTGCTAAACAGTATGGAGCCACTTTTAAAGGCTCAATTCCTCTAGAATTATTAATTATTTTCCTTAGTATCACCGCCTATGTGGGTTTAGGATTTATCCTTGGTACTCAACTGGCGAAAAGAACAGAAGATGTTAATGCTTTGGTGGGAACTTTTGGGGTTCCTTTATTAATTTTAGGCGGCGTTTTTCTCCCGACTGCTTTATTCCCCGACAATATTCTATCTCTGGCTAAATATAACCCGATCTACCACATGAATGAAGCTTTAATTGCTGTTTGGGCAAAGGGCGAAAATCTACAAGATATTAACTCTCATTTTCGCTTTCTCTGTCTTTTTGCTCTAGCTATGGTAGCAGGTGGTTGGCTTACCTATCGACAAATGTTAAACCTTGAACGCCGACTGTAAATCAGTGATCAGTGATCGGTGATCACTGATCAGTTATCAGTTAGAAAAGGCAAGAGTATTTATTGATTTGTCTTCCTATATCTTACACTCCCTAATCCTGTCTCCTGACTCCTGACTCCTGACTCCTGCCTCCTGACTTCTGACTATCCTTGTTACTTTATTAAAAATGCTGACTATTAATAATGTCAAAAAAAATTACGGAAGACGCTTAGTATTAGATCAATTAAACTTTCATATTGAAGCGGGGGAAATTTACGGTTTACTCGGTCCCAATGGTGCGGGAAAAACCACCACTATTAATTTAATTTGTAATTTATTGAAACCATCATCGGGAGAAATTACCTTTAATTATTTGCCAATTTCTAGAGTTACTAAAGAATTAATTGGGGTTGCACCGCAAGAAAATTTATTGTACAAATCCCTTACTTGTGAGGAAAATCTCAACTTTTTTGCTCAGATTTATGGACTCGATCGCCCCCAGCGTCGTCATCGGATTAAAGCCAGTTTATCCGCAGTAAATTTGCTTGATCGCGCCCGTAGTCCGGTGGAAACTTTAAGCGGTGGAATGCAGCGCCGGATGAATATTGCCGTGGCTATTGTTCATCAGCCAAAATTATTAATTCTCGATGAACCAACTACTGGTTTAGACATCGAATCTCGTTATGAAATTTGGGATTTAATCGGAGAATTACGGCGCCAGGGAATGACAATTTTATTAACTACCCATCTCCTCGATGAAGCACAGCGTCTCTGTCAACGTATCGGCATTTTAAAACAAGGTCGTATTATTGCCGAAGGTAATTTAAATCAGCTGCGTCAGCACATTCCTGCGAAAGAAATTATTATCATGGATACCCAGGATCAAGAAGCGGCCATAAATCGAGGTAAACAATTAGGATTTACTCCCAAATTTTACGGCAAAGATTTAGCTTTTTGGTTAGATGAACACCTAGAATTAAGCGAGATTATTCGGGCATTCGACGGCATTAATATTGATTCTATCTCCCGTCAGACGATACAGTTAGAACATATTTATATGGAAATTATGAATCAATTTTAAACCCGTTTTTGAAAATTTAGGTTGATGATCGGCATTTTTTTCAGTACTTGACCTCAATTAAGCTAGATCACCGTTTTTTTACCGTCATATTGTTGGAAAACTGAGGCGAGTGGGCTGTTCGACCATGACTCAATCAACAGAAATTCAAGTTAAAAATCTAGACCATCTAGGATTAGTAGCTGGAATTATAGATGAAATAGGAATCGTTGAAATTATTAACGAACAAGTATCAATGGGTTCCAGGAGAAATTGTCACAGCTGGGCAAGTCGTGAAAGCGATTATCCTGAACGGATTGGGATTTGTCTCCCGATCCTTGTATTTAGGGTCTGCTGAAAAAGTTTTTCGGTGGGGGTAGGGTGTGGGGTGTGGGGGATAGGGTGTAGGGTTTTACCGATTTTCAGGGGGTCAATTACCTAATTTTCAGGGAAAAAGTGCCTAAATTTGGCTCTTCTGGTTTCTGTGTGGAAATGAGGTCTATAATGATAGTTTCTTCAGAAAAATAGTCCCAAAAGTCTTTCTCAGTAAACATTTCACGATTCCATAAGCAAAAATTATCACACAAAGTCGAGAAGAGCCTAAATTTCCCCCCCGATCCCTCCAATGGCTGGCACTTTTTGATTTCAAAAAAGCCTAAAAATATTATCCAACAAGGTTTTTAGATTTATTTAGCCAACCCTATCTAGACATCATCTATATCTAGTTTAAAATGGTAAATTCCTCAGCAAAATGGAGAATCTTTGGCACAATTTGTAGATTCTTTGTTTGTTACTGAGGATTAGATTAAGCAAAAATTACCTCAACTGATTTTCAGTCAATAAAATTAACTACTTATTTTTTTTGATTTTGTCTAATTCCGCCAATAATACCGCCTCCTGCTAACAGAATTAGAGCTAAAATTGATGAGGGTTCAGGAGTTGAAGCAGAGACTAACATCAAAGAACGATCGGCTCTACCATCAATGAATTTTAATCCCGCTACTGACTGAGTAGCCCCTGCATTTACTAACAAGTCACTGAATTCTTGAGAAAAGAATAATTCAATTCCTTCAAGCACGAAAGTCAGAGTATTAAGATCAATATTAGGAATACCTGATGATGCAACATCAAAGACTTGCAAACCTGTATTGGCTGTATCAGTCACAAAAAAATTAAAATCTTCGTCAAAAGAATTGGAAAAATTGCCAATCGTGAATTGTGTTCCTAGTCCATTCAACTTGGTGGTATCTACCTCAAAGGTAAACGTTCCTAAAAACTCTTCTGTTCCGCCCAAGGGAACATAAAGAACAGGGTCATCATCATAGAGGAAAGTATAAGTCGTTCCTCGAACATTGGGGTCAGAATTGGGAGGCAATAAAACGGAACCAATGGAAAAGCCGGGGGCAGGCGTTGCGGTACTTTCAACATCGCTCAGTGTTAATCCAATATTTTCTAAAATAGCTAAAGTATTAGTATTTAGTTCTAGGCTTTCTTTTCCCTCAACTTCTAAATAAACTTGAGGTTCGGCATGAACAGAAAGAACAGGATTAAGAGCGATTACAGAGGTTAATCCTAATAGAGTTACTAGATGTTTTGAGAGCATTGTTTAAGTCTCCTGTGTCAATTTTTTAGAGTTTGTAGTCAAGAATCTTTTCTCTAACCTAAAGGAGGTTTCAAAAAAGATTAGAATTTTTCAACTTCTTTTAAGAAACTTATGGTTAACTGTAGTTGAATTTACTCAAAAGAGTCAACCAAAATACTTGAGTATAGTTGCTGATTATTGATTCTGTATTTTGCCAAACATTATCCTTTTCTCAAACGTTCCACTAATTCAACCGCACAACCGATGCCACTTTCATGAAATCCGTAGGAATCAATGCCTCGTTTTTTGATGTGGAAATATGTCCCTGAGAAGTAAATAGGGCCAGTTTCATTGAGTTGATAAATTTGTTTTTGGGCTTCTAGAGTATTCATGTCATAAGCTGGATGTCGATACTTAAGAATGCGGATAATTTTGTCTTCATCAATGGCGATAGGTGGGGTATCTAAGGAAACAAAATAATCTTTCTTGGCGGTAAAATTATGGACTTTGTTAGCATAATAAGTCACATAAGTATAAAGCTTTCCTTCTTTAGTTACTTGCCCATAATTCCAGGATTGCCATTTACTGCGATCGGGGTTCATAATAACTGGATCAGTGTGAACAGTTACGGCGGTTTCATTATACTTAAAACAGCCTAGGATGTTTTGTTCTAATTCAGTTGGTTCAGCAAGTATTCCTAATGCTTGATCAGCGTGAGTAGCCATAACCACCTTATCATAAACTTCTTCATCTGTGGTCGTTTTTATCGTTACTTTTCCGTCTTCTCTTTTTTTAACGGAAATCACTTCTTGCTCAGTGCGAATGGGTTTCTTTAAAGCATCTTTGACCCTTTCAACATAACGACTGCTTCCCCCTTTAACGGTTTGCCATTCGACCGTTTTTCCCCCTAAACCGCCTTGGTCATGAGTCATAAAAAAGCTGATAAAAGTTGAAGCGGGAAACTCCATTAATAAATCAGTAGGAATTGACCAAACGGCTGATCCCATTAGCATGACAAAGTTATCTCGAAAGGCTTGGCTATAGTTATTTTTATCTAGATATTCTTGCATAGAAATTCTCGTTTTTCCTTCCCAAAAATCAGCCCGTGCTTCTGAGAAAAAACGTTTAGCTTCTTGATAACAAGCGACTAATTCTGAAGGTTGCTGACGAGCGAATTCTTCCATCGGCAGTTCTAGATCTAGGGAATTAAACTGCATTCCAGTATCCAAATTATAAAAATTAAATCCGCCTAAATGATCTTGAGTCTCTGCTCCTAAATCAGCAAAAAATTTCATCAAGTTGGGATAATTAGGTTTATTACAAACCACAAAAGCCGTATCAAAAGAAATCCGTTGACCATCCTCATCCAAATCTAAGGTGTGAGCATGACCGCCGACACGACTACTTTTTTCATAGACATCAACCTCATATTGATCTTGAAGATAATAGGCGATGGGAGAGCCAGAAATACCCGAACCAATGATTGCTAATTTTTCCATGATTTTGTCCTTGAATAAATTGTGAATGGGGTTAATTAGTGTAGTTAAAATTCAAGAAACTTTCCTAACTATTCTCCGAAGAATGTTGATAGTCAGAATGGGACTTTTGGGACTGACTTAAACTCAGCAAAAATAAGACAAAAATGACTAACATTAATGAGAAGATATACCGAGTTCCCATCATGGTCATGACAATAGCTGATAGAATGGGACCGGCGGTACAACCTGCACTATAAATTGAGGTAAAGACAGCACTCCCGGAGGATAATTCATTAAGGGTAACGGTAGAACCAATCAGGGCTAATGATAAGGGAAAAATGGGACTCATTCCTACCCCAGAGACAAAAGCTAAAAAGGGGGTAATCATGGGATTTTCGATTAAAGATAAGCCAAAAACTGAAACAATTACAATAATTACACTACCGACTAAAACCTTAACTTTACCCATCTTATCGGCTAAATGAGTAATAGGAACGGTTGAAATTAATCCGCCTAAAATAAACAAGCCAAAGATTAAACCCATGCGCTCAATACCATAGTTTTGTTCGAGTAAAAAAAGTGGATAAAGAGAAACTAAGGTGGCAACACTGAAGCCATAAGCAAAAGCTCCTTGTAGGGGAAGTTTGAGCTTTTGAATAATGCTAAAGTTGGGCTTTTGAAACTTAACCGTTTTCTCTGGTAATCCAAAAAAGACAACAACAATTCCACTTAAAATCAAGCCACTTCCTAATAAAAAAGTGATCTTAGGAGAAAGATTATAGGCGACTGCTCCCATAATCGGACCGATACCAAAACCTAAGCTAAAAGCTAAAGCATCTAAACCATTAACCATGGCTCGATTTTGATCATTACAAAAATAGTTAATAGCGGTTTGTCCAGAAATCAGATATAAACAACAGGCCAAACCCATAACGCCACGAATGATAAACCAAAGAGATAATTGAGTAGTAAAGGCAAATAGAGGTGCAGTTATTCCCATTAAAAGGAATCCTAACATCATGGTTTTTCTTAATCCAATTTGGCGAAGAATACTAGCCACAATCGGTGTTCCTGCGGCAATGACAAAAAAGTAAAGAGTAGAATTTGCCCCAATAACAATATTGTCGTAACCCTTTTCTTTCATAAGGGTAGAAACAAAGGGATTAAATAACCCTAGGGAAATTCCCGATAAAAAGGCCACTAAATAAAGGGCGGGAAGTCCAACAGAAAAGGGAGAATTGGCATTTTTAGTCATCATGGGAAAATTCCAGCACAAGGTTCATAAGGGGGTTTTTAAAGAGGCGTGGGTCGATAAAAATGATAGGGAGACGGAAGATTAACCCCCTGTAACTTCAGACTTTGCAGACGATAGAGATAAGCTGCACCGCGCATGATATGAGTTGCTACATCCACCACTTGACGATTTTCGGAAAATTCTAAATAAGTTCCTCGAACCCAATCGTTAAATGAACCCATCGCCGGACCACACCAAATTTGATAATCCATTGTTCGTTGTGGCTGTCCACTGGTTGCCCAACGAGAAGAAAGCCCTAAATACCAGCGAAAAATTAAAGCCATTTTCCGTTTAGGATTATTATTTGCTCGTTCAATTTGTTCGGGATCTCGCTCTTGAAAATAAGCAAGGGTTTCTTGCCAAACGGCCTCTAATGGTTTTTGGAAAATTTGCTTTTCTATGGTTTGACGAACCTCGGTCGGAATGGCATCAATTCCCTCATAAGTTTGATACAAATCATATAATTTTTGCGCGCGCATGGGGAATAAACTTCCCCGTTTTAAGAGTTGAACTTTCACCCCCATTTCAAACATATCAGCACAAGGGGCCATTACCACATCGGCCATTGCTGCTTGGGCAAGTAATTGTTTGGTATGTTCAGATGTTCCCGCTTCAATACAAGCATGATTCACCGAACCTGTGATAATGTAACTCGCTCCCATCATAAAGGCCGCTAAGGCTGATTCTGGAGTACTAATCCCACCAGCAGCCCCCACTCTAATAGAACGCTCATACTGATATTGCTGTTGAATCTCATTGCGTAAGGCAATAATAGAAGGGAGAAGGCAAACCAAAGAACGATTATCTGTGTGACCACCAGAGTCAGCTTCAACGGTTATATCATCGGCTAAAGGAACTTTTTCAGCTAAAGTTGCTTGTAAGGTTGTAATTTGTCCCTGTTCAACTAAAGCTTTCAGCAGTTTAGGGGGAGCAGGTTTTAAGAATTTCTGAGCAACTTCGGTCCGAGAAATTTTGGCAATGATCTTATTTTGGGTTTCAATATCGCCTTGAGAATTTAGATGTAATCCTGATGCTCGGTAACGGACAATATGGGGGGTTAAATCCAGGTAAGCAGAGGCTTCAACAGTTCTTACCCCATATTTGAGGTAAAGTTCCACTGAACCCCGTTCTAGGGCTTCCTCTGAGGGGCTATGGATTAAATTGAAGGCATATCGTCCATTGGGTAAAGCTTCTTGAATGGTGTGAATGGCTTTTTCAACCCGTTGGGGAACTAACCCGGCTGCCCCAAAACTGGCTAAAAATCCCGCTTTTCCCAGAGAAATCACCAAATCTTCGGAAGCGATACCCCCGGCCATTGCACCCGCCCCATAAGCATAGTCTAAACCATGAAAGTCACAAAAAGCGCGATCGCCTAATTGTTGGGGTGATAGGGCATTAATCATGCTACGGGGCAGTATATCAGCATTAGGTTCGTGAGAAAGTCCTATCTGGTTATTTTTGACATATACATAACAAGGCTGCTCTAAATTGGCTAATTTTTCTCGAATTCCTTCACTATCAAAGGAGATAGATGGTTTAGGGGAGCTAGTAAGAGAATTATGGCTAGTTAACATGGGGTTTATTTCTCCATTGTTGTTGACTTTAAACTGACGGAAAAGAAAGATGGGTGTTTACTATTCACTGGTAACTGGGGTTATCCCAATTCGATGGTTAATGCACTAACCGAGTAGTCGAGATACACTGGTCTCTGTTAACTGTTCACTCTTCACTGTCTAATAGACACAGGGCGATGTCTTTAATTTCGTAAATTCTTAAGTCTTCTTTCCAAAGACTGGCATCTCCGATAATTGTGATTACATCATCTTCGACTCGAATATCGGAAATATGCACTTCTAAAGACATTAAACGATTTTCGGGTGTAATTTGTCCTCGATATTTCCAGGTGATTTGATGATTAATGGCTTGACCAAAGCGAGGATTTTTGAAAGATTTGCCTAAGTCTAATTGCAGCGCATAAGTTTGCATAGCTTGAAGAATAGACTCAACGCCTAATGCACCAGGCATCACGGAATCTTGATAGAAATGGAAGGGAAAATACCAATCTTCGGGAGTAATTGATTGGCTGGCATAAATATATCCTTTTTGATACTTACCCCCATCTTGAATTAGGAAAACTTTTTCGATAAAATCAAGATAATTTTGAGAAAGACGATAATGGGGTTTTTCAGGATTTACTGAATAGAAGGTTTGGTGAGTTAAGGAATCTTGTAAATTAATTTCCTGTAGGGTTAAATCGGATAAATTATTCAGTTGATACCAAGGTTTAAGACGTTTTCCACCATCAAGTCCCACTTGATTCGCTAACACGGCTGTGCTAAAGTCTCCAAAGACCATATTTCCCCGATAAAAAGGCTCACCTTCACAAGATAACTCAAACTCAAACTTTTGAATAATTGCCCCTTGAATAGCGGTGGTAGAAAGGAGACGAACTTTATCCGTAATGGTTTTATTACGGAGGTCAATTTCTTTGAGAATTGTTCCCTGTCCATCCAAATTACGAAAATGAAGATCATCTTCTGGGAATAATAAAGTTGCTCCCATATAAACCCCTAAGAAAATACAAGGTTGACCGGCAATTTCAATATAAGTACAGTAGGGCAAAGTGGGATAGGCATTATGGTTATAAAACCAAGCATTTTCTTTGACATCAAATTCGGTAATAATTTCCGATGGTTTTTGCAATTCATGACGTTTACCTTCGATGTCTAATACCCGACTGACTAACTGAAACTCCCCGTTAGGTAAACGAACCGATTGACGATTTTCATAAATGTCAAATTCTGATCCCAAACAGGCAGCCACTGATCCTTTAGCAAAGGTTTTTAATTGGTTTTCATTAAATAAAACCGATGACTGTTTTGATAATTGGGAAATATGGGGGAATGTTCCTGACTCAATGGGTGGGAAAATACTGGGAATGGTGTCTGTTTTTTCTACCAGTTGAACACCAATATTTTTAATAGTAGCAATGGTTTTTCCGCCAAAAATAACATCCACATTAGCCAGAAGATAAGGTTGAGGAGAAAGTCCAATTTCTAACACCTCCATTTGATACATTAAAGTTCCATGTTGGGGAGTCACTTGTCCCCGAAAACGGGCTGCTTGGGTTTGATTTGGAATCACCTGAAAACGAGCATCTTTCCTGTGAGTTTGTAACCCTAACCATAAACAATAAAATTGCACCAGTTGGATACTTCCTTCAATCATTAAATTCCCCGGTAAAGTGGGGTCATTTTTAAAATGACAAGAATAATACCAGTCCTCAGGAGTGATCTGTTTTGCTCCCACTGCTAACCCTAGTCCAGCTATTCCTCCTTGAGGATTTACCATCATCACTTTCTCTAACATTAAGAGTTTTTCTGGGGGTAATCTGAGGGAAGAATTTAAGCCATTTTGTTGATAGTTTTTCCCTAAACAAGCCTCAATATCTCCTCGACTTAGATTAAAAATTTCTTCCTTTTTAAAGGATGACTTAGAACAAGTTAAAAGAGGAGTAAACTGTTGTCTTTTAATCAAGTTTCTTTCTTTTTCTTCAGCCTCTTTTAGCACAATTCCCTGTCCTTTTTCTAATTCTTCATCAGAAAAGAGTCCAGCACAACCGTCATGAAATTTCATCCAAACTTGATCCCCAATTAACACCTCTCCTTGAAAGAAAATTAATAAGCTATCATCAGTTTTAACCGAAGATGTGATCTTAACTCGACACCGTAACAACTTAACGTTTTCGGGTTGTTCAAATAAGAAGGTTGCAGATAAATCTAATAAACGGAAAGAGCGTTTTCCTTGATTTTCAAAATCTGTCCCGATATAACTTAATAGCATCAGGAGTCCGTGGCCGGCTTCTTTACAAATTCCTACCGTTAATTGACCATCTACTGCATACCAAGCATCTTCTGGTACATCATATTCTGTTTCGATGAAACCTGATTTATAATCACCTAATTTTCCTTCTAATTGAGTCACCCGACTGACGAACAAAAAGGGAGGAGACGGCATTCTGACTCGTTGGGTATAATGATCAATGGGTTCATATTCTTGACCAAAAACCTTAGAGACTTTACCTTCAATAAATTCGAGGATCTCAGGTTGATCAAATAAACAAGGTTTAACGGTTTTAGGATGAGAAGAAATAACGCTTGTTCTTGAATGATCAACCGTAGAAATGGTTGGAACTTGGGAAAGAAGTTGAGTAGAAGAAGCGACTAAAACAGCGACTTTTTGAGAAGCAGTATTTTCTCGAATAATTGAATTTTGTTGCTCAGTTTGGGGTTCAATATTAGCTTTGGGTGCTGTGGTTAACACTGTCTTAAAAATCGCCTCTAAGGTTTCTGCTTCATCTGTTAAATAAAGAGGGGATAAGTCTAGTTCTACCCCATGACTGACTAATTGTGCTAACATCTTAATAATGGTCGCTAAATCATCAGCACCTCGACGATTAATACACAATGCAAGATGCTCTTTTTGACCAAGAGTTTCTGATATCCAACGAGAACAACTTCCTCCTGATCCTAATTCTAGAAAGATTTTCACTCCGTCTTGATAAGTGCGTTCAATTAAGCGAGGAAAATCTAACATTTTACACATTCCTTGACTTAAATGATCACCAATTTTCTCTTGTTCTAAGGTCAGAGAATCATAATGAGAAGAGGAATAAAAAATAGTATCAGGTGCTGTTCCCATTGTCACCGTATTTAGCTTAAGAAACTCATTGTATTCTGATTGCATAACTTCACAATGTAAAACCATATCAGAAGGCGAACGAAACCGATCACATTGTAATTTTTCAATCACCCGTAAACAACCTTGAGAATCTCCTGCGATCGCAACTTCTTGAGGGGTATTAATATGGGTTAAATAAACCTTACTTTCTGTTTTTAGACATTCCTGAACTGCTTCAGCTGTAGCCATTAAAACATAACTACTCCATGAATTTTCATCTATCGGTTGACCCCAAGATTCTGCAACGGCTTGTTTAGCTCCCATTAAACGGGTTTTAAATAGGGGAGAAGAATGAACAAATCGACTTCCTTGATCCGCATTTGGCCAGACTCCTAATGAATACATCATGGTACTTTCTCCCATGCTATAACCGAAGGCAGCATCAGGTTTAATTTTAAAATATTTCTGCATAATTTCGGTGAATAAAACCGCAAAACCCGTTCCCGTTTCTAAGAGAGATAAAGGGTTAGCAATGAATTGAGTTTCTAGGGTTTCTAAGTCTTGTTTAGAAAGGGGAGATTGACGGCGAGGATAAAGAGAGTTTGCTTGAAAAAAGGTAGCAGGATCACTAATTAAACTCTCTGCTCTCTCCCATAATTTAGGGAATAATTGAAAAAGATTTCTTCCCATTCCTAAATAGGAGTTAAACGCACCGGGATAAACAAAAGCGACTTTACCCACTTTTCCTAACCGTTTAGGGGTAAAATAACTTCCTTGGGGACTTTTCCACGGCTTTCCTGTGTGAAAGGCTTTATCAATTCCTTTTTTAGCCTGTTTAATTTCCTTTTGCAAAGCTTCTTTGTTATTCCCAACAATTGCTAGAACATAAGGAGACTGAGAATTCTGTTGAAACTGAATAAAATTCTCTTTGGCAAGATGGGGTAAGGAGAAACTGTTTTCAATACTATGGGTTAAGTTATCAAGCTGACTTTGTAAAGATGAACTATCATTTCCAGCGAGGGGAAATAGATAAAATGGTGCATAGGGTAAATAGCCATTATTGGGTGTACTTTGAGGAGTTGCTTCCGATAAAATTAAATGACTATAAGTATTATTTTGATTGACTAAATTAAGCGCAGCATAGCGTTTTTCTTGTCCTTTTTCAAGAAACCAAGGAAGTGATACATCAGGTAGATAAAAAGAACTATTTTGCCATTCTTGAGTAAGATTAGAAGTTAACAGTTGAGCGGAAGCAGGAAGATAACGATTTTTTAAGCAAAGTGCTGTTTTAATTAAGCTAATTAAATCTTCAGTTATCCCTAAGTTATTATTATTCTCTTGGACTGTTCCAACTGCACAAGTTAGGTTATTATGATTAGCATAATAAGCTTCTAATAACCCTTGATCTATCTCTCTTGAGGAAACAGCTAAATAACCAATATTTGAGGGGTGAATCTTAGCATTTTTAAATGCTTGCTGACAACTTTGTTTAATCGCAACTGATGGAGAAGATAAGGGGTTAACTATTTTACTAAAGCTATCAATAATCCCGTAAAAAAGCGTACTATTATTGTTTTGGATTGTTTCATAATCTTTGAGGATTAAAGCTCCGCCAATAATAGACTCAGAATCCGTATTAAGCGCACTAATAATGACTGTATCAACTTCTTTGGCAGTTAAGAGAATTTGGGCTAATTCGAGAGACTTTAATAAAGAATCAGATACTTGGGTTAATTGAAAGGGAACAATGGAACAATTCCATAATCTTTCCAATTGATAACTAATATTTTTAAGCTCAGTTTCTTGATTGTTGCTAATATTATTAGCAGTAATTAAAGCGACTTTTTTTCCTATCTTACAAGTACAATCTTTTAACCCTTGATCAGACATCTTTGATAGGATAGACCAAGAATGATCACTGATCGGTTTGTTAGAATAATCAAGGGAGTTTCCTTGATAAATTAAAGCTGATAGTTGTTGACTGGTTAACAGTTGATTAAAGAAGCCACTTATTCCAGCGATCGCTAATTTGGAAGGTTTCATAATATCTCCTGTGAAAATGTAAATAGGGTATCAATTGAGAAAAAATTACAAGCAAACAGTATTCGATGAATTCACCGTATTGTTAAGAAACAAAACATTAAGACAAGAACTCAAAGTAACCTCCATATTAGTTGCTTCTAAATAAATTTTCCCTTGAGAATGATAAGCAAGTGCATTAGCAATTACCTTAGTATCACTATGTTCATTAATGGATAATTTTATCCAAAATTCTTGATTAAAAGGGAGGGAACTAAACTGCTCAAGCTCATTTAGTTTTAGGGGTAAACTACCCGAATTGTAGTGTTTTCTGACCCAAACTAAAAGACATTGAAACAAGAGATCAGCCGTATAAGAATTAAAGGATTGAACGCTAAACTGTCCTTGATCTTGTGTAGAAATTTTAGGTAAGTAACAGTTAAAAAGAAGTTCGTTGTTATTAATTTCTAAGATTTTCTTAATTCCTTGAAATCTGGGCTGATGAAAAAGAACTCCTGCTTGATAGGGTTGTAAATTAAGGAAAGATTCCGTGACAGGCTGAATACTTTCCTCAAGTTTTCTCTCAGCTATTACTTGTTTAGTAATATTAATAATCGCCCGATAATGATAAAGGGGAATTCCTTTAGCGGTTTCACTCCAAATTAAGGCTTCAAATTTAATTTCATCTTCTGTTTTCTCAACTTCAGTCAGATCCAAACAATACAAATTAGCTAAACTTTTATCAAAGACAACTCCTTTAAGCACCTGATAGTTATGACAACTTAAAAAACGATATCCTTGATAAAGTTGTTCGCAACTATTAGTGATCCATGCTAACGCACACATCGCAGGTAAAACTGCATTTCCCCCAATGACATGATCATAAACGAAAGGGTTTCCTCGTAACGTCAACCGACGATATAAACGGTAACTATGCTTTTGCGGTGTAACCAGTTTAGGAGAAGGAGAAATAGGGTTGCTCATGACAATAATCTGAGGGGTTTTAGCTTGAGTTTGGGTTAATTCTTCCGCTAACATTTGCGCCCCTGTTTGTTGAGGAATAACCTTAATATTTTGCTGCTCAAACAACTGTTTAAGCTGTGGTGTCACCATTCCCCCATCCCAAGGACCCCACCCAATAGAAACAACATGACATTTAGGATATTTTTGTTGAAGTAAATAAGCATATTTGTTCAAAATTTCGTTAGCTAAAGAATAGTCAGATTGACCGATATTGCCATAAAATGAAACAAAAGAAGAAAATAAGGCAATAAATTTTAATCGGTTAACTTCTAGGGAACCTAATAAACTATTTAACCCATCAATTTTGACACTATAAACCTTATCGAAATCCTGTTCAGTTTTGTTTTCAATTAATTTATCTGCTAACGTTCCCGCACCATGAATAATGCCCGTAATCTCTCCCCAACGTTGAATAATCGGTCTTAAAGTTGCTTTTAGTTGCTGTGAATCGGTAACATTAACACTGCAATACTCGGCTTTTCCTCCTACTTTTTCAATCTCTGATAAGGTTTGCTTAATTTCACGACTTTGACAGAGTTGTTGATACAGTGCTTGAACTTTTTTCGGAGTTGGTTTTTCATTTTGAGTTGTTAAATGTTGCATAATTTGCTTTTTTAACTGAGACTCATCTTGACAAGAAAGACTCCATTCAGGTTCAGGATATAAAATTTGCGAACGACCTAATAAAATAAATTTACAATGATATTGTTGCGCCAAATAGATAACGCATTGAGCCGTAATTCCTCGGCCACCACCACTGACAATAACCACCGAAGATGAATTAAGTTGAGTATCATTAATCATGGGTAACATACCGTGTTAGTTGATAGTTGATAGTTGATAGTTAATAGTTAGTATAGATTAGCTAAAAATCAGAATTTATACCGTAATTTATTTGAATAAATATAATTCTGTAGGGGCGCAATGCTCGCGCCCAGCTAATTTTATTCTAACTATTAACTTTTCCCTAATTACTGCTCAAAGAAGCTAATTCACAAGTCAAAGTCATTCGACCTTTTGGGGTATAACCCACCTCTTGAATTAAGCTATTAGGATCATGCAATTCAGCTAAAACAATTTGAGCCGTTGTCATTTCATCTAAGTCGGGACTAATATCTAGAGCGCGACAGAAGACCGATTCCCACTCTAGATTTAAGGTTTTCGTTAAGCCAAATAAACCGCCACTAATAGGGCTAAATTCTCGTTTTCCACTGAGACCAAATTCTCCATCTAAACGGGTTAAGCTGAGAAAACAACTGCGTCCTTGACTGGCCGCTTGCGTCAGAGAAGATTTAAGATGTTTGGCTAGTAAAAACACTTGTTTAACAATCGCTTGATCAGAATTAATTGAAGTCTCTTGATCTTGATTAAACCCCTGAAGGAGAGGATGTAAATGAATAAATGTGCCGATCAGTCCACAAGTTTTAAATATATCTCCCAATTGTGATTGTAAATGTTCTTCACTTAAATGATTGAGAACAAAATGTCGAACCCCCGCAGGAAGAGAAGAACAAGCAGGAATAAGGAATTGAGGGAAACTGAGAACCACAACTTGCCAGCCTTGGTTTAGCAAACTTTGAGCAACTTGGGCAGTAGTAGATGAACCATCATCGGTCACCAAACAGGTTTGATCAGGGGTTGAGGGAAAATCCCAATAATCTGGTGCAGCAAGGGGCTTCAGTTTCATTTGATAACGTCCAATATCACCGTGTTTTCGATGGTTAGACTGGGTAGAGGTAACAACTAAGCTATTTTTTTTTCTGTCACCATCATTTTCTCCCTCAAGTACTGAACAATGTGGGCTAGGGTACGTTTTTCTGCTAACGCTTCAGGGCTAAGTTTGGGCAACCCAGAGAAAGCTTCTTGCAGACTTCCCATGATTTCTACCCGTTTGATCGAGTCAATGCCTAAATCTGCCTCTAAATCCATTTCTAATGCCAACATTTCCGTAGGATAGCCTGTTTTTTCACTGACAACCTCTAATAAGGCTTGACTCAGTGCATCATCTTGAATGGAGTCTAAAGAAGGTTCGCTCACTCCTGACACAGGTTCAGGTGTAGAGATGGGTGCAATGGGTTGACGAGGTTCTAAATAGTTGACAATGGGGGAAATGTGAACGGGTTCAGGTTCGGGAGTCGGTAAGGGTTGAGGTGCAATGTTTAAAGGTTGAGGTTCTAGAGTTCGTAAGGGCTGAGGTTCAGACTTAAAAGGGGTAGGATCAGGAAAACTAACAGAGGAAACCTCTGAATTTGGCCGATCAAATTTTGAATTCTCCGAAGAAGCAGCAGGAGTAGAGAGTTCGTCAATTTGAGCAACTACTGTCATCTCTTTTTGTTTGAATAACTGCAACACTGATTGAAAACTCTGGGATTGATGTTTAATGTACTCTTCGTGAACCTTGGCAAGACTCTGTTGATATTGGTAGAATGCTTGTAAAATAGGGTTGATGTTGTTAGAAATAGCGTTGTTCATAGTCATGGTTACAGTTTGATCTTGAGAAACAATAGATAAATTGAGTGTTGGAATTTCCTCTGAAAGAGGCTGAGAATCAGAAGGATAAGGGTTGACGGAAGGAATAGAGGCTAAAATTTCCTCGTTTTCCGACCCTTTCACTTCCTCACACTTAGATTCAACCGTTTGGGAATCAACTGACGGTTCTATTTCCGCAGGTGAATCAGGTTGTAATGCAGCTCCGATCAAAGCTTTGGTTTTATCGCTGATGTAGTTGGTTGCATTCAGCTTAAGGGTCATACCTTTGCGTTTGCTTGAGGAAGTCTTCACCGTCAAAGCTGCATTTTCCAGATCGTTTAACGGTAAACCTAAAACTCGAAGCTGCATTACTCCTTGTGACAGTTGAATATCACTGTCCTTTTGCCGACTGGGGTTGAGCGCAATGGCCAGATGAGGGCGATCGCCTAATATCTGTTTAACTAAGTTAGTGAGAATTTGGCGCGGTCCAATTTCCACAAAGCAATATCCGCCTTGAGCATAAATATTTTCAATTTGTTGGACAAACTGAACCGAATTCAACAACTGAGCTTCTAAAAGCTGACGCATCCCTGATAAATCTTTGGGATAAGGGGCCGCCGTCACATTAGCATAAACCGGAAGTTGGGGCGCATGAAACGTCACTTGATCCAACGCTTTCCCAAAGGGTTGACTAGCATGACGTACTAGAGAAGTATGAAAAGCAGCAGACACGGGTAAAGGCGTAACCTGATAGCCTTGAGAGCTTAAAATCTTCTCAATAGTGGCAATTTCTGAGGCTAATCCCGATAATACCACCTGTTCAGGTGCATTATAGTTAGCAATCTGCACATTGGCCATTCCTTCAACCCATTGCGCTATCTGAGATACTTTCCCCGTCACCGCTAACATCGCCCCTTGAGGGGTGGCTCCTTTCGGTGCGGCCATGGCCTGGCCTCTAGCTTGGATCAAGTAATAATAATCGTCGTCTGTGAAAACGCCCGCGGACCAGAGTGCGGTTAATTCCCCAAAACTGTGACCGGCCACAAAATTTGGCTTAAATCCCGTCTTTTGCAACGTTTTATACAGTCCTACACTGAAAGCCCCGATCGCAGGTTGAGCATTTTCCGTCCGTTGCAGTAAAGAGGTTTGCCGTTTTTCGTCCACCTCGTTAAAGGTAGGAATCGGAAATACTCCTGCTGAAAGGGGCGTTAAACCCGCTTTAGCTCTCAATATGTCCAATTTTTGATAAGCGGTTTGGATTTCTGGCAAATTTAGGGCAATTTCTCGACCCATATTCAGGTATTGAGAACCTTGGCCGGGGAACAATGCTACGACTTTTCCCTCCAGTAATAACCCCGTCTTACGGTAATAAATACCTTGGGGATGTTCCCATGCCTCTGCTTGAGGCTGTTTTTGCAACTGTTTAACGGCTGCTTGCAGTAATTTAATAGCTTCCGCCAAGGAAGTCGCAACAAAGCCCACTCTAGCAACCTTTAAGGGAAGTTGAGCCGATTTGCTTTGATTTTGTAGTTCAATATAAACTTGTGACCCTTGGGGAGATTGCAACTGTTCTAGAGCTTTTTGACAAGTTTGTCTTAATTCTTCAGGATTTTGACCCCAGAGTAAAATTGATTGGGGACGGTGATGAATTCGATTTTCTCCTTGGGGTAATTTGGGCGTATATTCTTCTAACACCACATGATAATCAGTTCCCCCAAAACCAAAGGAACTAACCCCGGCTCGTCTCGGTGTCTCTCCTTTGGACAACCAAGGACGGGTTTCAGTATTGAGATAAAAAGGCGAGTCTTCAATCTTAAATTTAGGGTTGGGTTCGGTAATGTTAATGGTAGCAGGAAGAATTTTATGATGTAAGGCCAAAGTCGTTTTAATTAAACTTGCAGCACCCGCCGCCGCCTTGGTATGACCAATTTGAGATTTGACACTACCCAGAGCAATCGTTTGCTTTTCTGCGTTATTTTCGCTAAAAACCTCATTCAGGGCTGTAAATTCACAAAAATCTCCTGCTGGTGTTCCAGTACCATGGGCCTCAACTAACCCCAAGGTAGCGGGAGAAAATCCCGCCTCTTGATAGGCACGCCGTAAGGCTCTAACTTGACCTTCAGGACGCGGTGCATAGATACTTTTAAAACGACCATCACTAGCAGTCCCGATGCCTTTAATTACTGCATAGATGCGATCTCCGTCTCGTTCTGCATCCTCAAGCCGTTTAATCACCAGCATTCCCAATCCTTCCCCTACCATCATGCCATCGGAGGTAGCATCAAAGGGATTGAGACAATCTTTCTTAGAAAAAGCTGGAGTTTTGCTAAAACACATATAATTAAGGATGGAATTATCCGTGTCAAAGCCCCCTGTAAGCATCATGTCACAACGGCCTTCAATTAATTCACTGATCGCCATTTTTAAAGCACTTAAGGAACTCGCACAGGCTGCATCCACCACACAATTAGTTCCTCCTAAATCAAAGCGATTAGTAATACGACCTGCTACGACGTTTGGTAACATACCGGGGAAAGAATTTTCTTGCCAAGGCACATAGGCCGCCTTCATATTTTCGATAATTTTGTCGGTTTGTTCTTGAGATAAACCACTTTTTTGGCAAATTTTCTTCCAGAGAGGATATTGCAGACGACTGGTTAAGGGAGTAATGCTTTTCCAGAGTCCGCTTCCTCCTAAAATAACCCCTGTTGTTTCTCGATTAAACTCTTTTCCTTGGTTATAACCCGCATCTTCTAAAGCTTGTTTAGCCATCACTAAACCAAGTAAATGAGCCGAATCTAAAGCTTCTAACGTATCAGGTGGCAGACCAAATTCTAAGGGGTCAAAATCAATTTTAGGCAAAAAGCCCCCCCATTTACCATAGGTCTTATCTGGTGCTTTCGGGTCTGGATCATAGTAATCTTCTAAATTCCAGGCACTTTCTGGCACTTCAGTGATTCCATTCACTTTACCGAGAATATTTTGCCAATATTCCTGTAAATTCTTGGCTTTAGCAAATAAGGCCGACATTCCAATAATAGCGATCGGTGTTTTTTGTAAAGCAGTTAGGCTAGAGGTTGAGGATTGAGCAGACATTGTAGGTGTGTTCTCCAATCAATAATATAGCAGTCTGTAGAGACAACGAATAGTTCTTAAAGAATGAACAAAGAATTGTTTGATTCCCTTTAGCTTCAGTTTAGGCAGAGTTCCACGTTTATACAATGGATGATCTACTCTCACAAATGGATGATTTTTAGTAAGCGTTCGGGGGGAGAAAAAATCTGGTAACTAGGGCTTGCTGAATAAATCTAAAAACCTTGTTGGATAATATTTTTAGGCTTTTTTGAAATCAAAAAGTACCGGCCATTGGAGTGATCGGGGGGGAAATTTAGGGACTTTTTCCCTGAAAATGAGGTAATTGACCCCCTGAAAATGGGTAAAACCCTGCACCCTACACCCCACACCCCCCCCCAGGAAAAACTTTTTTAGCAACCCCTAACTAGAGTAGTCCATCACGCTCTTGGTAACGCCAATTCAAGCCTGAATTGCATCCCTGTCTGATCTACCTTTGGGGAATACCTCATTCGGAGTACGATAGTCAAGACATTTTCGAGGTAGTACTTTTGCCAAAATATTCTCCTGACTTAATCAAACGGATTTAATATGAGTCAATGCCACGGGCTGCTTGACACCCCCCCCTGAACGGTTACGAATCAGCAACGCCAATAGGCTCTAATTCCTCAAGAAGAATGAGATAATCTTGTCCGATTTTTTGAATGGTCGTAGGAAGATGGAAATTACGAGAATATTCAATTCTTATCTCTAACTGACCATCTATGATTAGGAAAAAGAATTCAATCAATGTGGTACGTTTTTGATCCAGTGGCGATAAACGACAATCGCGCTCGCCATAAACAAACTCAAACAAGTCAGAGAGAGGAACCGAACGATTTCCCAGATAATTAGCCCTTACTGGGGTTAAATTACTATCAGGATAGAGATATTCAGGTAAAGACTCACCTATCCAATCATAAGTTACGCCATTCATTGGTAAGCTTTCAAACTGCTCATTGATGGTACTGATAGTTTTTTGCCAAGTCGTAGAAGTGGATAAATTAATGCCTATGGGAAAATTTACAGCATAATTGCCCATACTTTCCATAAAAGACTGACCTTCGCCTAAATCTCGCCCATGACTACGATGACTGATAACCACCTGTTTGCGTTGACTCCAATCACCTAATAAACGGTATAAAGGAGCAAGGAGAATAGGATAAAAGTTAGACTGATAATAAGCCTTGCCTTGGCTTAATAACTGTTTAGTTTGCGCTTTACTTAGGACAAATCGCGCACTTTCGGCAGAAGCTTCAATATTTGGGCCTTTGACATGATCGACGGGGACTTCAAAGCGACTCTCTGCATCGGGAAATTGTTCCTTCCAATAATTCAAGTGTTCGTTCATTGTTCCTTTTTTCTCCTCATCCCTCAAGACTTGCACAAAATCTAAGTAAGACTGAGGATTAGGGTTAGGAAAAGTCGGATCACTTCCTACCAATAATTGATGATAGGCACTCCAAAGTTCCTTAAACAAGATGGTTGCACTTAACATATCGGCAATGATGTGGTGAGCGACCATCGTAATATCGTAGCAATAGGGACTAACTTTAACAACAAGAGTGGCAGTGAGTGGCCAACGGTCAATCTGGATTGTTTTAGCTAAATCTGACATTTGAGCTTTGATTTTAGCATTACGTTCTGCTTCTGTTAAGTGGCTTCCATCCCAATACTCTGCTAGGATAGGTTGAGGATCATTGATCAAGTATTGCTGCCATTTACCTTGATTTTGTAGGCAAACCGTCCGAAAAGCTTCATGACGTTGCACCAAAAGATTAGCGGCTTGATTGAAAATATCAAGATTCAAAGACTGATGATAGAGAAAACGAGTATAACCCAACCATTGATAGGGAGGTTCAAAATAGTTGACTAACCAACTTTGTGCCGGTCCAAGGGGTATAAGAGAAGGAGTAGGGGGAGCAGCGGGAGCAGCGGGAGCAGGAAGTAATTCGGCGGCTAATGCTTTACGGTCTAACTTTCCGTTATGATTCTTAGCAAGTTGTGGAAACCAAGCGAATCGTTGAGGAATCATGTAATGGGGGAGTTTCTGCTCTAAATGTGCTTTGAGAACTCGGTTTTTGATTTTATCCCCCGATAAACAAGCAATTAATCGTTTTTGTCCTTCACCGTAATCAATAGCTAAAACGGCGGCCTCGCGGACATTGGGATGAGTGGTTAAGATGCTCTCAATTTCCCCTAATTCAATGCGAAAACCCCGAATTTTGACCATATTATCGATACGTCCATGATATTCCAGCGTACCATCGGGTAATTCCTTGACTAGATCACCTGTCCGATAAATATAGTCACCAGAGACATCAGAAAAAGGATTAGAACAGAACGCTTTAGCGGTTTTTTCAGGATCTTTGAGGTATCCTAATGCTAATTGTACGCCACCAAGCCAAAGTTCTCCCATTTCCCCTTGTTTAACCGGTTGCATCTGATCATCCAACACTTTGAGATAGACATTATCGATCGCTTTTCCGATGGGAATTTGGCTGCTGGTGCGTTCGTCAGGACGTTCTGTAATAATATGGTAAGTCACATCAATTGAGGCTTCTGTCGGTCCATAAAGATTGGCTAAACCTGTCTTTAATCCATAACAATCAAGCCATTTTTGGATAAAAGACATGGGTAAGGCTTCCCCACTAAAGATTAACCAGCGTAGATCAGGAAATGTCCAAGATTCGTTTTCAATCGCACTGATAAATTCCCCAAAGAGGGAGGGAACAAAGTGCATTACATTAATTTTAGTCTTTTTAATCCATGCAGCAAATTCCCAAGGATTTAAGACTACTTCGCGTTTGACGGGACATATTGTTGCACCTTCCATTAACGTCCAGAAAATTTCCCATACGGAAATATCGAAGCAAAAAGAGGTGCGTTGTGCAACGCGATCGCCTGTTTTCAGGGAAAATGTCTTTTGCATCCATTCTAGACGATTCATATAACCGCGATGGTTTAACATTACCCCTTTTGGCCGTCCTGTTGATCCAGACGTATAAAGAATTACCATTAAATCCTCAGGACGATTACAAAGATTTATGGATTCTTTACTGTGTTTTTGCCAGATAGAAGTGGTAATCTGAGTTAAATCATTAATTTTGTTTAATCTTTCTCCTTCATCTAAAAAGAGGACGGTTTGCAAGGGTAAAGGTTCTGTCACACAGGAAATTAACTGTTCACTTACTTGATGTTCGGTAAGTAAAATCTCGATAGTGGCATGATCAAGAATATAACGCAATCTTTCGACGGGATAATCGGGATCTAAGGGTACATAACAGCCACCTGCTTTAAGAATTCCCAAAATACCAATAATCATGCCTGGATTTCGTTCCGTCATAATTCCTACTCTGGTATTGGGGTTAACACCTTGAGTCTGTAAATAAGCAGCAACTTGATTAGAAAGATGGTCTAATTGTTGATAAGTTAGGGGACAAGTCTCATCTAAAACAGCGATCGCATCAGGGGTTAATTGTGCTTGTTTAATAATTTTATAGTAGGGAATTTCGGGGGAAAAAGCCATAAGAATAATCCTCTATTAGATGTTAGGTGGTAGGGGCGCAAGGCTTGCGCCCATTGGTCTTTTAAAAGGTAGCCATTAAGGACTGATAACGAACCTTCGCTGATTGAGGTATAGCCGGACAAAAAAAGTTCAGGATATCATAAATATTTGTGGATTCCTACCTACCGCAGGAATGACATATTTTTCTTCGTCCTAACATTAATTTGTCGGGCTATATTTTACGAATAGCTGTTGACGATTGAAGGTTGAGATGGGGCTAAAATAGCAGCCATTTCTTGCAAGGTACGACAATTTAAAAGGTCTTGGCGATATTGTTTGCCATAAATCCCTTCTAGCTTGGTAACAAGGCGAATGCGTTCTAAAGAATCTAGTCCTAAATCTGCCTCCAAATCATCACTTATTTCGTCTTCTTCAATTGTCCAATGACAAATTTCGGAAGTTATTTGTCGTAGCATTTCTTCAATCTCTGTATTAAGAGAAATAGAGGAAGAATGAGAAATAATAACTTGATCTTGGACGGGTAAATTGGCTAGTTCTTCAATTTGGCTGACATAGGCTGTCATTAATTGATCTATTAGCAATAAGTCAAAGTGATGGTAATCGTAACTTGCAAATAAATGAAGACGATTATTAAATATTTCTTGCAAAATATCAATTGTTCCAGTTGCGTTCATTCCTCCTGCTTGATAGTCAGTAATTGATAAAGCATCATACTGAGGTTGCAGGTGAGTTTGTCCCGTATAAGGAAGGTATAAATTAGACTTTAAAGCCTCCTGTATTAAAGAAAGACTATGAGGGGGAATTTTACCCTTTTCTAGGGTAATATTGTCTCGAAAAATTGTTCCCATTTGACGAGTTTGCGCCCGATCTAAACCGGTGCCAATATGTTGTTGTACAGTTTGCTGAATTTGGCTTAAAAAGGTCGGCCAATCTTGCTCAGATTGAGGTTTAGCAAAACTTAATGCAAGATTTTGAGCAAAACTACTAACCACACCTGTTGCATCTACTTCGGGGTAAATTCGTCCACTGGTGGGAATCGAAATTCCGATATTTTCAGCTTTTGAATCTATTTGTGACATAGTTTTTATAAATGCACCTAATAATAGTGCATTCATCGGGACTCGCCATTGACGGGTTTTGTCGATTAATTGAGAGGTAGTTTCTGCTGAAAGTAGATACTTTTGATTGTAAAAGAGAGGAGATTTTTGAGCATTTTTCTGCTGTTTAGGTTGCCAACGATAGGACATTCCAGACACAGCATTATTGTATTCTGCTAAGGCTCGATCTTCCTCAATATCTTGCCAATCGTTCATTAATTGAACCTGTTTTCGATAATCTTCTACAGTCAATGTAGGGGGAAGATTTGGCGTTTCTTTAGCAACTATAGCCCGGTAAATTTCCAAGAATTCCCGCATCATGACATGGTTACTTAACCCATCCGAAATTAAGTGTTCATTCCCTAAAAATAATTGATGAATTTGATCAGATAATTTAAGAACAGAAAATCCATGCAACGGCCATTGCGTTAAGGACCAGTTATAGTTTAACCAATGATAGATTTCTTCTTCAATTTTCTCCCCTTGTTCCTCAGGAGTTAAAGTGGTGAAATCTTTAACAAGAATTTCAGGAGGAATGGGATTTTCTAGCACTTCTAATTGATAGTCTGCAAAGCAGGTTGCATCTTCTGGAATCTGAAATTGCGCCCGTAACATGGGATGTCGATTAATTAACAGTTTCCATGCTTGTTGAGCAATATTTAAGTCAAATTCTCCTGCAATTTTAACCTTAGTAAATAAACTATTAGAATTGAGACTCCAATAACTCATTAACAAGGGAATTTGACTATGGAGAATAGGAACCAGATTCGAGGGTTGTGGTTTGAGGTTTTTGGTTTGTGGTTTAGGGTTAGAGATTTGAGGTTTGGGGGATGAAGTATGAGATTGAATAATGGTTAATAATTCCTGAAGATTGGAGACTTGCATTAAATGGCGTAGGGAAAAGGTTTCACTAAATTGACTACGTTGCTCTTCAGGAATTAATGATAGTAACCCGTTCATTAATTGGGTCATCATAATAGAATCTAACCCTAAATCTGCTTCTAAGGAAACATTCAAACTCAATTGCTGAGGATTTAAACCCGTAATTTGACTTATTAAGGCAATTAATTGACTTTCTAAGCTTTCAGCCTTGGTTTCGTTTTGTTTTTGGGTTGGGCGCAAGCCTGGCGCCACTAGAGTTTCTCGTTCTTGACTTTGGTGTAAGTCTTGCCCTTCTACGGTTTCTGTCCCTTGGGTTGGGCGTAAACCAGGCGCCTCTACGGTTAACCAGTAGGGTTGTTTTTGGAAAGCATAAGTAGGTAAAGGAAGACGAAGACGAGCATAATCTTTATCAAAGCCATTCCAATCAATATTAACCCCAGAAACGGCTAATTTCGCCACACTTTGTAATAAAATTTGCCAATCATCCTGTCCTCGTTGTAGGGAAGATAACCACAGATAATCAGGGTTTGCTAAGGTTTTTTGACCCAATCTCGTTAAAATCGGATGAGAGCCGATTTCAATAAATAGATTATAACCTTGGCTGGCTAAGGTTTCTATTGCTGGGGCAAATTGGACGCATTGACGCACTTGTTGACACCAATAGTCCTCTGTTACTGCTTGGCTGATTTCTTCACCTGTTACGGTGGAAATCCAATCTAATTGGGGTGTTTTATAGCTAATTTTAGCAGCGATCACTTTAAATTCTGCTAATATCGGTTGCATCATCCCGGAATGAAAAGCATGAGATACCTTAAGCAGACGCACTTCAATGCTTTGTGATTCTAAATCTGCTTTAATCTGATTAATTGCTTCCTGATCACCCGAAATAACAATATTTTCCGAACTATTGATAGTTGCAATCTCAACTTGATCCCCATAAGGAGAAATAACAGATTTTACTGTTTCAATAGGGGCAAATATGGCTGCCATTGCGCCTTTTTGGGGTAAAGACTGCATTAAGCGTCCTCTTTCGGCAATTAACTTGATTCCCTCTTCGAGAGAATAAACCCCTGCAACACAAGCGGACACATATTCCCCCACACTATGACCTAAAACCCCATCAGGTTTAATGCCCCAAGACTGCCATAATTTATATAATGCGTATTCAATGGCGAATAAGGCGGGTTGAGTATAAGCAGTTTGGTCTAATAAGCTAGAATCACTGTATAAAACCTCTAATAAGGACTTTTCTAGGTAAGGTTGCAATAAGCGATCGCATTCCTCTAAGGCGTGACGAAAGGTGGGTTGAGTTTCATACAGTTGTCGTCCCATGTCTGCATACTGAGAACCTTGTCCTGTAAACAAGAAAGCAATCTTATTTTGACGACTTTTTGCAACTGCTTGGCTTAAAACATTCAAACAAGGTTGTTTTTGCGTAAATGCTGTTAAAGAGTCCTTGGCTTCAAGGGTTGATTTTGCCAAAATTGCCAGACGATGGTTAAATTGTCCTCGTCCCGTGTTGGCACTAAAAGCTAAGTCTGCTAGGTTTAATTGAGGATTTTTCTCTAAATAGTTGACCCATTTTTGCGCTAAATCATCTAAAGCATCGTCGCTTTTCGCTGATAGAGTGAGTAAATGAGCAGGACGATCCACTTCAGAAGGATTAAAGCTTAATTGAGGCGGTTCTTCGATGATAATGTGGGCATTTGTGCCACTTAATCCAAATGCACTAATTCCAGCCCTTCTAGGTTCTTCTGTTCGCTGCCAAGGCAGAGAAGCGGTAGGAATTTTGAGAGCGGTTGCAGCAGCCGCTAAATCAGGATTAAGTTCTTTAAAATGAAGATGGGGGGGGATTTCTTGATTTTTTAGGGATAAAATGACTTTTAATAGGCTGGCCATCCCTGCTGCAATTTCTAGGTGGCCGATATTCGTTTTTACTGAACCTACCATTAAGGGGTTATCAGTGGAACGATCTTTGCATAGGATATTGTTAATCCCCCGTACTTCAATAGGGTCGCCTAAGGCTGTTCCTGTCCCGTGTGCTTCTAAATAGCTAATTTGTTCGGGTTTTACTTTTGCATTCTCCAATGCTTGACGAATAACTGCCATTTGCGCTGATCCATTGGGAACCGTTAAACCACTACTGGGGCCATCTTGATTGACCGCCGAGCCTCTAATTACCCCTAAAATGTTATCTCCATCGCTTATAGCATCAGAAAAGCGTTTTAAGACCACCATTCCACAGCCTTCCCCTCTCACATAGCCATTTGCATCTTTATCAAAGGTTTTACAACGACCATCAGGGGACAAAGCGCGGGTTTTAGAAAGATATAACGTCACCTCCGGGGATAGCATTAAACTAACTCCCCCTGCTAAAGCTAAATTTGACTCTCTGTTGCGTAAGCTTTGACAAGCCAGATGTACCGTGACTAAAGAGGTAGAACAGGCGGTATCAATGGCTAAACTGGGTCCTTGTAGCCCTAAAAAATAGGATAAGCGACCTGAAGCGAAACAAAACGCATTTCCTGATCCCGTATAAGCATCAATGGGAATTTGTTGCTTAATTTGCCGTTTTGCGTAATCATCCAAGCCAATGCCCACAAATACGCCTGTTTGCGTCCCTGTCAGCTTCTGAGGTGCAATTCCGGCATTTTCTAACGCTTCCCAACTTACCTCTAATAATAATCGTTGTTGAGGGTCTAGTGCGATCGCCTCCCGGGGAGTCATCCCGAAAAATTGCGGATCAAATTGATCTACTGCGTCAAGAAACCCGCCATAACGAGCATAAGTTTTGTTAGGAAGATCGGGATTTTCGTCATAATAAGCCTCCGCATCCCATCTTTGGCTAGGAACAGGGACAATTGCTTCTTTTCCCCTTGATAATAGCTCCCAAAACGCCTCTGGACTATTTGCACCCCCCGGAAAACGACACCCCATGCCAATAATAGCGATCGGTTCATTTTTTTGCCGTTCTAAGGCTTCAATCTTGTTACGAGCTTCTTTAAGCGCAATAACTGCTTTTTGTAACGGCGTTAATTCTGTTTTCTGGTGATGAGAACCCATGATGTTAAAATGCTCCTTAGATATTAGGTGTGAGGTTGTTAGGTATTCAGATAACTGATAACTGTTAAAGTAATGCTTCTAATTCCGCCAATTCCTGTTCCATCAAAGCTTCTGTTTCTGCTTCTGAAAGTGACTCCAATTCAGCAAGGGCTTGGTTGAGTACTACAACATCCGTTGACTCGGTTTCCGAAGAAATCTGAGAATTTTCTGAATTATCTTGCCAAGCAAATACTTCTTGGACAAAATACTGCACCACATCACCAATAGTGGGATACTCAAAAGCAAAGGTAGAAGGTAAAGAGACAGAAAATAAGCCTTCTAGACGATGTTTCAGTTCTACGGACATTAAAGAATCCATTCCCATCTCAAAGAACCCTTGATCAGTATCTGGTAAAGTATCTCCGTGAATTCCTAAGACTTGCGCTACTTCTTGCTGTAAACGAGTGGTTAATAGGGTGACTCGTCGGTGAGGAGGGTTTTTTTGGATGGTTTGGGGGAAATTCTCGACCGTTTGCACAAAATTATCCTTATCTTGCTTGAATAACGCTTCTAAGAAAGCCACCCGTCCTTTTGCTGCAACAATCGTTTTAAACTTAGACCAATCAATCTCTGCTACCATTGTTTGAGTAACATTACCATTGATTAGAGCATCTAAAGTATCTAGGGCTAAATTAGGTTGTAATGGATTGATTCCCAGGCGTTTTAAGCCTTCTTCATAGCCTTGCGTGGCCATTCCCCCTTGAGCCCAAGGTCCCCAGTTAATGCTTAACCCTGTGAGTCCAGACTCCCGACGGTAGTGCATTAAACCATCTAAGAAATGGTTGGCAGCAGCATAGTGAATTTGACCTCGTGATCCGATTAAAGCAGACATGGAAGAGAAACAAACAAAGAAATCTAAGGATAAATCTTGAGAAAGTTGGTGTAAATTCCACGCTCCTGCTGCTTTAGGATTAAATACGCTCTCAAAACAATGGAAATCCATCTTGTCAATGGTGCGATCGCTCAAAACCCCTGCTGCGTGAATAATACCCTGTAAGGGAGGACAATTTTCTTGAATTTGGTGAAAAAGTTGACGGGTTTGTTGATGATCACTGACATCAGCGGCAATTACTTGAATAGTAGCCCCTTTATCCTCTAAAGCTTTGATTTTTACCTGTTTATCCGTTGAATGGTCAGCTAAGGCTCGCCGACTGGTTAAGATTAAATGATTGGCACCTTTTTCAATTAACCAATCTGCTAAACTTAATCCTAAAGAGCCTAAGCCACCAGTAATGAGATAACTGGCTTCTGTCTTCTTAAAATTGATGTTTGAGCTTTTTATTGCTTTATTAGGTACTAAACGGGCAACATATCGTTGATGATCCCGAAAAGCGATGCGATCTTCTCCTAGATTTTCTGTTATTTCAGCAATAATTGCTTGAGACGATGGTTGTTTTTCTTCTAAATCAATCAATCCTCCCCATAAATTAGGATATTCAAGGGCAATGACTTGACCCATTCCCCATAAGGACGTTTGCGCTATTTTAAGCGGTTTAACAGCATCATTCACCGGTTGTGCTTGTTGTGTTATGACCCAAAGTTTAGGGGGTTCTTTAGTTTTAAATTGAGCTAAAGCTTGTGTTAGATACAATAAACTGGCATAAGAACGAGTTTGAGAGGGTTGGGAGTTAATATCGCTGTCTAACCCCCATAAATAGACCACTTTGGTGATTGGTTCAGTTAGATCTTGTAACAACCGTTGAAAATCCTTAACATTATTAGGATTAATTTGATAATGACCTGACACCAACTTCTGATAAGTTTGACCAGAAGACACCAAAACATAAGCATCATTTAGGGTTGTTGCTAAGGCTTTACCGACTACTTGATTATCATTAAAAATTAACCACCGTTCTCCTTGAGAAGGCTTATTTTTTAAGTTTAAAGGACTGAGTTGCCATTCCACTTTGTAACAGTTTTTACTCACATCCTGTAGGATAGGCATCTGGCCTGCTATTGTTGTATCTTCTCCCACCAATAACTGTAATAATTGCGGTAAAAACTGCTTGACTTCAGGTGATAATTGATCACTTTGATTTAACTGTTCCGTTAGTTGTTCAGTTTTGCCTTCAACTAATAAATTAAGTAAACTAGAAGCAGACGAAACAGACTTAAATTGAGGTTTAGCATCACTTACCCAATAAGATTCATGTTGCCAAGGATAAAGCGGTAACTTAACAAACTGACAATTTTCGGGATATAATTTTTCCCAATTAATCGAATGTCCCCAAGTGTAGAGCTTTCCTAAAGAATTTAATAGCGTTCCCCGTTCAGAATGTTCTCGTCTTAGAGAGGGTAAAACAAATCCCTCAGTATCTTGTTCTCGTAAGGTACTTTTAATATATCCCAATAAAACAGGATGGGGGCTGATTTCAACAAAGATAGTATGACGAGATTTAATCATTGCTTCAATAGCAGGGTTAAAACGTACCGTCTGACGCATATTTTGTCCCCAATAAGCGGCATTAAATAATGTCCCCTCTTGTTGATCACCTGTTACGGTTGAGAAAATTGGTATGGTGCTTTTTTGAGGCTGAAGCTCTCCTAATTTTTTAACTAAATTATCCGCAAAAGTAGTCATTTGTTGACTATGAAAAGCATAATTAACAGGTAGTTCTTTGGAAAAAATATCGGGACGGTTTTGGGACAATTCAGCAATTAATTGATCGATCGATTGAGACTCCCCAGATACAACCGTTGAATAGGGACTATTAATGGCAGCAATTTCTAATTTATTTTCCCAAGCAGCCATTAAATTTTCTACCTCATTAACAGGTAATTCAATCGCAAGCATTTTTCCATTTCCTGTTGCTTGCTGCATCAACTGTCCGCGCTGACAAATCAAATGAATGGCTTCCTCAAGAGTTAGAATTCCCGCAAAATGGGCGGCTGCAACTTCTCCCAAGCTGTGACCAACCACAGATTTAGGATTAATCCCCCAAGATTGCCATAATTTAGCTAATCCAACTTGTAAAGCGAATAAAGCAGGTTGAGAAACTTCTGTTTCTTGTAAACGAGATTGAGCTTCAGACGCATTAAATTCCGCTAATAATGACCAGTTAGCATACTTTTGAATCAAAGTATCACATTGTTTAATAACAGAGCGAAAAACCGGTTCTGTTGCTAATAATTCCCGTCCCATTGCCCACCATTGAGGTCCTTGGCCAGAAAAGACAAAAGCAATGTTTGTTTTACGTTTTGAAGGCTTAGATTGAGTCGATAAATCAATCGTTTCTAACTCTTTTAAACCCTTCAATAATTCCTCATGAGAATGAACCACAACCGCCTGACGATGAGCATGATGAGTCCGTCTTGCACTAGCACTATAGCAAAGATTCTGGACAAATTCAGCGGTTAAAGCTTGATCTTTCAGGAAATCTTCATAATTTTGAGCTAAATCTCTAACCGCTTCTTGACTATGGGCAGATAAAGGGAGTAAATGAGGGAAAGTTAAGGAAATTGGTTCTGGGTGAGATAAATTAGCTTCTTCTAAGATAAGATGAGCGTTTGTTCCCGAAAATCCAAAAGAACTAATTCCCCCCTTGGCGGTTGTTTCCTGTTGTGGCCAGGTAATTAAAGATGATTGAAGCTTAAGGGGTAACTTATCAAAGGGAATATAAGGATTCGGCTTGTTAAAATGCAGACTGGGCGGAATTTGCTTGTTTTTCAGGGAAAGTGCCATCTTAATCACACTGGCAATTCCTGCCGCTGCTTCGAGATGTCCTATATTACTTTTTACCGATCCCACCAAACAAGGATTATCCTTGTCTCGTCCTTCTTCTAACACAGCTCCCAAGGCCATCGCTTCGATGGGATCGCCTAAAGATGTTCCCGTCCCGTGTAATTCCACATAATTAAGCTCTTTTGGCTCAATTTCGGCATTTTTCAAGGCTGATCGAATCAAGCTTTCTTGTGCCGGTCCATAGGGAACCGTTAACCCCTTGCTGCGTCCATCATGATTAATAGCAGTTCCTCTAATTAACGCATAAATGGAATCCTTATCTGCGATCGCTTGAGCCAACGGTTTGAGAATAATACAACCGACTCCCTCACTTCGCACATATCCATTGGCGCTTTCATCAAAGGTTTTGCAACGTCCATCAGGAGACAAGGCTTTCAATTTGCTTAACGCAATATGACCAATAGGGGATAAAATCAGGTTAACCCCTGCTGCGATCGCCATTGAAGACTCATCATTCCATAAACTTTGACAAGCGAGATGCACTGCGACCAAAGAGGAAGAACAAGCCGTATCTACCGCTAAACTAGGACCTTTTAAGTTAAAAAGATAGGAAAGACGACCGGCTGCGATATTTGTGCAGTTTCCTGTTAAATCATAGCCTTGGGGATGGTGGCTATATCCTGCATGAATGCGACTATAATCGTTTGTGGCAATTCCCACAAATACACCTGTTTTCGATCCTGCCAATTGTTCCCGTGTTATTCCTGCATCTTCAATGGTTTCCCAAGCTACTTCTAAGAGTAAGCGTTGCTGAGGGTCCATTAATAAGGCTTCTCTAGGAGAAATCCCGAAAAAATTAGGATCAAACCCATCAACTTGCGATAAAAATCCCCCATGACGAGAATTCATTTTCCCCTGTGTTTCGGGATTCTCATCATAATATTCATCAATATTCCAGCGCTCCTTAGGAATTTCGGTGATGCCGTCAATTCCCTTTGATAATAATTGCCAGAATTCATGATAATTATTCGCTTTAGGAAAACGACAGCCAATTCCAATAATTGCAATAGGTTTCATAGTTGAGATATCCGTAATTAATAGACAGTAATTGCGTAGGGTTAAAGGTAAAAGATGCTATCTTGTGATTTTTGATGTTATCTTTTACCTATGCCTAAGTGATTAACCCAAATTTAGACAATAATAGGTATTTTTTCGGGCGATCTTTTTACTTCTTTTTTTACCCAAGGATTTAGTTGAGGACGATAACGATAGTTGGTAAATTCTTGGCGAGTTTGTTCAATTTGGCTATTATCAGAAAGCTTACGAGTCAAATATTTATAGACCATTTCCGTAATGGCAGATTGAACTGCGCCATTAAGATGTCCAAACAGATAGGACAGATTTTTTGGATTGAGAAAAGCTGAAAAACCAAATCCTTTCCAGAGGAACTTTGCATACCAAACTGCTGTATAAAAACTGGTCGCTTTAATTCCAGCGAAAACATTGCACCGTCTTGGTTCAAATTTAGTGTTTTCGATAAAGTCATCGAAGTGTTTGAGGGTATGATAACCCCAGATTAATTGATCAGTACGATGAGCATCCATAAAACCAATATTTTTATTCTGCTCAACTAATTGGTTAAATTGTTCATAGAGATGATGCCAATATCCTTTTATATCCGCTTGAACTTTTGGCACATAACGGGAAATAAAGCCAGTATCTAAATGCCATTTGCCGACATAAAGGGGAATTTGAATCCCAAACCACCACATATATTCGGCATAAATACGCCAACTCATGATACTAGCATGACCTAATTGTTTATCATGGTGTTCAATGAGATGATTATTCAATCGAGTATAGGTAAGGTTAAAGTCATTGTAAGCAGCCCGTTTTTCTTCTGTATCCGCTTCTCCTGCAAGTTGAGAACGAATAATTTCCGTGATACTTTCAATCGCAAAAGCAATCATACTTGTTCCCAAAGAGTAAAAGGGATCAAAAATACAAGCAGCATCTCCAACTACATACCAATTATCTTGAGAAAACATCGTTTTGCTAGTATGGGAAACTCTAGGAAGATAATGAAAATCGACATTTTCGCCAGAGGTGACTAAGCGATAAAGTAGATTGTGATTGGCTTTTAGGAAAGCATAAAACTTCTCTTGAGTATTAATTTGGTCGTTGGCGATAACACTGCGATGTTGAGCAATTCCAATAGAGATTTCTTGGGAGTCTTTTTCTGTGGGAATCATCCATAACCAATGACCATGACCAAACCAATGATTGGTTGCATAGTAATGGCTACAAGTTGCTCCATAAGGGTCATAACCATCATGAAAAATGGTGCGATCTATATTTTTAACCCGTACCCAAGCCGATCCCGTATCAACTCCAAATAAATTATCTGCACCTACAATAACGTTATCAGTTTTATGGCCAATAATAAACTTACGTCCTGCTGCATCAACAAGGTGTTTTGCTCTCAGTTCGTGATAATTTCCGTCAATCATTTTAACTTTGACGGTGTGCATCTCATCAGTAGGAGTAATGTCCACATCAACCACACGCCCTTGATAGAAACTTGCTCCCATTTTCTTATTCATTTTGAGCAAATCCCGTTCAAACTTTGCCCGATTCATTTGAAACGTGCCAAGGGGAAATTGTCGATTCGCCCAAATATGATAATAATCATCAATGGTGTCAGTTTTATCTGCATCTTTTGCCCAATGAAAATTAAGAGCATATTTAGGGGGATGATTTTCGATCATATATTCGTATAACCCCAATTCTTTGCAAACAAATAAGGTGGCAATTTCCACCATTGATTCGCCAATTTTGAGGTCTTTATTAGTTCTTTCTTCTGGACGAGGATCGATCAGTGCAATTTTAATGTTGGGAACATTTAGAAGTAAGTGTCTTGCTTGACAGACCCCAGCAAAACCTGCTCCCATAATCACAACATCATACTCATTAGTGTTAGTAGCAACCATTGTTCAAATTCTCCTGATACGAAATGAAATAAGTAATTTAGCAAAGACTCGATGAATTTCCAAACGATTAAACAGTAACTGTAATTTTTTGAGAAGCTAAAGGTGCTGTTTCTTGTTCCCACGAATTAAGTTCTGGCTGATAGTGATAGGTGGTAAACTCTTGACGCATTTCCGCAATTTTGCGATTGGAGGGAATTCCTTTGGTGAAATGTTTATAAACTCTTTCTGCGATGTCCGCTTGTATTACCCCTTGTAAGTGCTTCAGTAAGTAGAAAAGATTCTTCGGTTTAACAAAAGCAGTGACTCCAAACCCTTTCCAGAGAAAATTAGCATACCAAATGGCTGTATAAAAATTAGTGGTTTTCATACAAGCAAAAACATTACACCGTCTGGGTTCAAGTTTGGCATTTTCAACAAAATCATCAAAATGTTTTAAGGTATGATAATCACCCCAAAGTTGATCTCCTCGATGACAATCCATAAACCCTAAATTTTTGCCCTGAGCGATGACTTCGTTAAATTGCTGATAAAGATGTTCACAATACCCCATTTGATGTTCTTTTAAACCAGGAGTATATCGGGTGAGAAAATCTAAATCTAAAAACCATTTTCCCGTGTACATCGGAACTTGGACACCAAACCACCAGATATAATCATGATAGATCCGCCAACTCATAATACTGGCATCTCCTAACTGTTGATCATGATGTTTGATTAGATGGTTATTAAACCGCGTGTAAGTTAGGATAAAATCATTGTACGCCGCTTGTTTTTTCTCGCCAATAGCTTCTCCTACTAATTTACTGCGAATAATTTCTGTCGTACATTCAATTTGATAGGAAATCATGCTAGATCCCAAAGAATAAAAAGGATCAAAAATACAAGCTGCATCTCCAATTACATACCAATTATCGGCTGAAAACATGGTTTTGCTTGTATGAGAAGGTCGCGGTAAATAATGGAAATCAATATTTTCACCACTATTAACTAAACGATAAAGAATTTCATGATTGGCTTTTAAGAAAGCATAGAATTTCTCTTTTGTATTAATTTGCTTATCAGCGATCGCTGAACGATGATAAGCAATGCCAATGGAAATTTCTTGACTATCCTTCTCGGTAGGAATCATCCATAACCAATGACCATGACCGAACCAATGATTGGTTGCATAGTAATGGCTACAAGTTGTACCATAAGGATCATAACCATCGTGAAAAATGGTGCGATCAATATTGTTAACTCTAACCCAAACAGAACCGGTATCAAGTCCAAAAAGATTATCTGCTCCAAATAGGAGATTATCGGTTTTTTGACCAATAATAAACTTCCGTCCTGCGGCATCAATAACGTGCTTTGCTTTGAGAGTTATCTGTTCATTTTCGACTTTAGCGATAACGGTTTTGAGTTCATCTTTTGAGGTTAAATCAACATCTACAACTCGACCTTGATAAAAAGTTGCTCCCATCGCTTTATTCATTTTTAGGAGATCCCGTTCAAATTTTGCCCGGTTCATTTGAAAGGAAGCCAAAGGCGGTTGACGATTATTCCAAATATGATAATAATCATCAGTGGTAGTCGTTTTGTCCTTCTTTTTCGGCCAATGGAAGTTTAGTCCAAATTTGGGAGGATGATTTTCGATCATATATTCGTATAACCCCAATTCTTTGCAAACAAATAGGGTGGCAATTTCCACCATTGATTCGCCAATTTTGAGGTCTTTATTAGTTCTTTCTTCTGGACGAGGATCGATCAGTGCAATTTTAATGTTGGGAACATTTAGAAGTAAGTGTCTTGCTTGACAGACCCCGGCGAAACCTGCTCCCATAATCACAACATCATAAACTTTTGTGTCAGTCGTAACCATTGGTGAAATTCTCCTAAAATGTGATGAGGAATAGAGTGAATAAGAAAGAATACAAGAAAAAGTTAAAGATATAATTCCCCTAATCGGGTTGCTAATTCAGCAATGGTGGGATAGTTAAAAATGACCACAGGATTTAATTCCTTTCCGAGCCATTTTTCTAAGCGTCCTAATAAAACTAACGCTTTTCGTGAGTCGAGTTCATAATTATCAAAAGGTTCTTCAATATCAATGTCATCAAGGTCAACATCGAGTTGTTGAGCAAACTGATCAACGAGCCAGTTTTGAATGTCTTCAACGGTACAAGGAGATTGAACAGTTGTCATCATGGGTTAAGTTCCTTTAACGTGAAAAAAGTGTTGTAGCAACCTAAGATTGCTTAACTTATATTCCTAGTTTATTCCTCTACCCATTGATCAGCCATGTTTTATTTTTCGCCAAAACTGGATTTTTTTTATTCCTATTTTTTATGGCCAAATTTAGTACATTTTTACCATATAAATATAATCGAAAAACCTAGCAGACAATACAAAATATTATCCATTAAATTTCAACTCCTTTTTTCTTACAATAAAAGGTAACAAAGTTAAGTTGCTAGTTACTAGGTAAAAATTATGATAGAGACTCATGTTCTTAACCCATCTGTTACAGAGATTTATTCCACTACTCAACCGATTGAAACCGCTCATAAATCTCCGCAAATGCTCCAAGAATTATTAACTTCAGCCGTTGTACAGCTTGAAACAGAACTGCAAGATAAGCTAGAAAAACTGTTATCTAAACAGGAGTATCAACTGTTGGAAGTTGGTGAGAAGATTAATGCCTTGACACAGGAATTAGAGCAAGCAATTTCTGAATTTCTCCACATTGCCCAACAAGCAAATAAAACCTGTAGCTCTCTCCAGTTTTTAGGTGAATCTGTTCAAAAAAAACCTAATAATTTACCCAATAAAGGAAGCAAAGATACCGTTAGAGTGGTTTATAGTCATGCCGCCAAATTACCGCTTCCTGTGGTAGAAAAATATGGCTTAGGGTTTATCCTAAAAGATAAAATGGTTGATTTATCCCAACTAGGTATTACCCTTTCACTCTCTCGTCAATCTCCTTATCTTTCTGCCATCAAACAGGGATAATTTAAGCACTACTAAGGTGGGCATTGCCCACCTCAATCATGATTATGTAAGGTGTAAAGTTTAAATACTTAGAACCTAAAACCTAAAACTCAGCCATCATTTAAGCTACTTGAGTTTGATATTTTTCTCGCCAACGTTTAGGAGATACTTTATGTAACTGACTAAAGCGACGGGAAAAATAATAGGGGTCAGTAAACCCAACGGTGGCGGCAATTTTGGTAATTGACTCATGGGTTTTCAGTAACAAGGATTGGGCTTCTAGCATTCTTCGTTCCACAATCCAATGAATAATCGTTTTGCCGGTGCGACGCTTAACTAAATTGGTTAAATAAGCAGGAGAATAACCAGCCGATCCAGCCACATCATTGAGGGTAATGGGTTGACTATAATTTGCCTCAATAAACTCAAAAACTGGTTTTAATTGAGAACTATCAGGGTAGAAAGAAGCCAAAGAATCAAAGAAATTCGGTTGAGGGTTAGAAGAACGCTGTATCAACGATTGAGGAGCTTGTTTTGAGTTAACAGAAGGATGAATTCTGCAAGCGTAGCCATCTTTTTCAGATTCTAGAAAATTTAAAGAACGAGCTACTATGCTTATATAATCCTGATCTCCATATTTGAGAAAGTTAACCGTAATATCGAGGGATTGATGATCCTCATAATAAGGATGGTGTGTGATCAAACGTCCAAAACCTCGACGTTGAATTAATTTCCAGTATCTGGACCAATCTGAGTTTAAAAAATCTTGAGCAGCTTCTTCTATAGTCAAATTAGATAACTGTTCTCTGGAATGTCCCAATAAAGCACAAGCCGCATCATTGTAATGCTTAATCCGTCCTTGGGAATCGATCCACAATACAGATTCAGGGATTTGATTGATTAAATATTGAATAACAGATATGGATTCAGCTATTTCTTGCTGAGGGACGGAATTAAGAAAGTTAGTCGTAGAATGAGAGAAGTTAAGGGAGTTAAGAGGGTTACAGTTTGGAGTTAAAAGCATGAGACTGTTCCTATAATTTTCAAAATAGATAATTTTTTGACAAAAGATGGTTTTCACTCCATCACAGACAAAACTGATTTCCTGATCTTCTTAATTCTTGATAAGGAAATTACAGCACTTGGCTGATCGCTCAAGTACAACTACTAGGGTTGAAGTGCTTATACAGTAAGCCTTTCGGTGATTGCATGGGATGTTCCGTCTCGGAAAGTGTTGTATTGAGCTTGTCTTTGATCTACAAGCGGAGATGCGTCTTTCCGCAAATTTTTAAAACCCACATTCCGCACTTCAAATTATAGTAAGTAGTCATGCAAGGCGTTGCTGATTTGAGATATGAATCTTCTTGGGCGGAATTTCTTAAAACCTAGACCCGAACTAACTTTTGCATCGGTGTCATCAACGCCCTATTTTACGTCCTCTGTAGGTAATGCGCGTGGCGGTGGCTGCCCCAGGACTACCCGCCTGACGGGACAGTATAAGCTGCCCGCGCATTTAAATTGCTTGTTGAGATGAGGCACTCTTGCACTCTTGCACTCTTGCAAGAGGCAAAAGTAAAGGGATTAGGGGAGATTTAGCTAATCTAAGGATAGGCGGTTAAGATGCGTCTTAGCTTACTACTACTTGAGAAAGTGGACTCAAGACGGAACATGGCTGAAAATCCATAACTGTCTCCGGGATTACGTCAGGACGATGGAAGGTCATCTAACGGCGGCGAGCGCGGGAGTTTTAGACAGCCAATCGGTCAAAACCGCCACGATGATTAATCAAGAGGTGGGTTATGATGCGGGGAAACGGATTAAAGGAAGAAAGAGATTCACATTAGTCGATACCTTCGGGCTGTTAATCGCAGTCAAAGTCGTCTTCTGCCAAAGATTCTCCATTTTGCTGAGGACTTTCCTATTTTAAACTAGATATAGATGATGTCTAGATAGATTGAACTTAAAAAAACTTAATCATCAAATCTAAAATTAATCTATCTAAATCTCTAATCTTCAGCAATTTAGAAATATGCTGAGCAGCAAAAACCACAAAAGGTTTTTCAGAATCTCTCTATTTTGAATTAGGAAAAAACTCATGTCTATGCGTCATTTTGCTTTATTACTCGGACTCGGACTGACAATGATCAGCACAGTCATGCTACCGTCTCCTTCCGTACAAGCTGAACCTGTCATTTATATCGAAACAGGTGGAAAAGAAAGTCTTAGCTTTGATCCCGATGGATTAGCCGTCTTAGAAAGTATTGGTTTATCTTTGGCATCGGTTGAGAATACTGATACTCCCGCACAGGGATACGATTATGCTTTTAATATTCTTCCTCCTAGTTCTGATCCCAATATACGAGGAACTGACTGGGTATTTAGTTACGATCAAGAAACAGGCAATTATGAAGTGATTAGTGGAACAACTGAATTTACGGGAAGTATATTTTTTAACGTTGATCAAAATAAGTTGAGTCTTCCCTCGGTTTTAGAAATAGGAAATTTTTCCGCATCCTTCCAAACAAACACTAATCCAGATATTCCCTTACCCTTTTTGGTTTTTATAACCGATACGCTCAATACAGGTCTTAAAGTTCTCAGTCCGATCGAACCCGGATTACCTAATGTTGACCTCAATAATAATACTTGGTCACTGGAACCTGTTCCTTTTCTTTTCACTAAAGAATTTAGTGATTTTTTAGTAAAAGCTGGAGCGACTCAATCGGTGGAAGGGCTACAAATTGCTATCGGTAGAGCAGATCGTTCATTTGTGCCTTTATCGACTCAAAGTGTCCCTGAACCAAGCAGTATATTAGGATTATTAATGGTTGTATTAGCTGCAGGTTATTCTAAATTTTTATGTATTAAATAAAACTACTATAGCAATTCCCATAGTTGTGAGGTGCAAAGTCTTAGGTTTTGAGAATTCAGGAGCCAGGAGTTAAGATTTTAATGTACCTCATGAGATTGGGAAACGCTATAATTTTTTACTAAATCATTTAACTAGACTCCTCAACAAAAACAAAGAATTGACAAATTGTGCCAAAGATTCTCCATTTTGCTGAGGACTTTCCTATTTTAAACTAGATATAAGTGGGTGGGTGGAATTAAATATAAGATGAACGTAGGTTGGGTTGAAGCATGAAACCCAACGCCCGATTATGTTACGCTACCGCTAACCCATCCTACAAATAATTGTGCCTCCCTACTTAGATGATGTCTAGATAGATTGAACTTAAAAAAACTTAATCATCAAATCTAAAATTAATCTATCTAAATCTCTAATCTTCAGCAATTTAGAAGTATGCTGATCAGCAAAAACCACAAAAGGTTTTTCAGAATCTCTCTATTTTGAATTAGGAAAAAACTCATGTCTATGCGTCATTTTGCTTTATTGCTTGGGCTAACTACCGCTGGAACAGCCACTTTATTAGCTCCCCTTCCCACTCGTGCTGCTAGTTGTGAAACAGGTGATTTATTTGATTTTAGTTCCATCCAATTTATTGCAACTCGGCCTATTGCTTCTAATAACTGTTTGCGGTTATTTGGAAAACGAACAGACCCGACTCCTCAAGGATTTGTGGGCTATGGCGCCGGTCACACTGAAACCGCTTTAAATTCACCCGGAAATCCAGCCCCCTATTATGCTGCGGGGATTGATTTTAGTCCCGAAAATTTGGTTAATCCTTTAGGAGCAACCCGATCCGCCACATTGTTAAATAATATTACAGGATTTTCTAACTTTGCGACTTTCCTCACCAATAACAGTATTAATGTCGATCGTATTGGGTTTAGTTTTGGTCCTAAAAACGGGGATTTTACCAAGAGTTGGAATTTAGGAAATGATATTAATGGAGAGAACTATTTTTCCTCTCCTACGTCTTCTCTAGAAGAACGCATTTATGCCGCTAATTCTAAGGAAGTGGAAAGCTTTTTATTGTTGGACAACACTAAAATTCTTAGCTTTGGTTATAGCGATATTTATTCATTCTTAGAATATGGTGCAACCACCGCTCCTGATGATGACTCTGAAGCGATTATTAGTGATCCCTTTAGTGTTTCTAAGGTAGCTGGCCTGCTCGGAGAATTTGACGGATTAGCCAATGCTTTCTTAGCCGATGTGGGTTCTAATAAAGTACAATTAGTCAGTGAAGATGCCGCCGTTGTCCCAGATGACGTTTTTATCGATCCCTCAATTGGCCCATTAAATCCCGTGGTTTCTATTCAATTTCCCCTGCAACTGAGAATTGTTTCGACTCCCGACCCCTCTGTTACCCTTGGCTTAATGAGTTTAGGCATTATTGCCGTGGGGTGTCGTTTGAAAAATAAAATTCGGAAAGAATAAGACAGCAGTTGTAGATAAGCTGAGACCCATCCCCGTCTTCACGTTAAATTCTTTAATGAATAGACTTATGCCAGATAGCCATCCTATGTCACCCCCTATGTCGGAAGATCCCCTAAAAATCACTGCCACCTCTTCTGAACCTCAAAAACACTCAAAACGCCGTTTCCAAGGGGCTCGGCGATGGTATCTTGGGGGACTTTTATTGTTAGGAGTCGGTTATGGGATTGGGTCAATCAGTCAACCAACTCAACCAATCGCCCCTTCTGTTGCTGAAAATGAACATTTTCTCCCCGTTGAAATCGACCAGCTAGTACAGGTCAATGCTTATCAACAGTCTCGAACTTACACTGGGGAAATTGTCGCTCAAAACACCAGTGATTTAGGGTTTGAACGAGGAGGAACAATGACTCAACTGCTGGTGACAGAAGGACAATGGGTGAATCAAGGAACGCCCCTTGCTCGTTTAGATGACCGTCAATTAATCGCCCAAACACAAGACTTATTAGCCCAAAAACAACAGGCTTTAGCACAATTAAAAGAAATGGAGGCGGGTTCTCGTGCTGAAACCATTGCCGCAGCCCAAGCAAATTTGGCTCAAGAAAAAGCTCAACTACAAGAGATGGAAGTGGGACCTCGCACTGAAACCATTGCGGCAGCCCAAGCGCGTTTGAAAACCCTCCAAGCACAATTAGCTTTGGCTCGTAGTAAACGGGAGCGACGACAGAATCTTTATACGCAAGGGGCTATTTCTCTTGAACAGTTTGACGAAGTCGTCACAGATATGGATAGTCAACAGGCAAGGGTTAATGAAGCCCAGAGCCAATTAGATGAGCTATTAGCAGGAACACGCCCTGAAATCTTAACTCAACAGCAAGCAAGGGTTAAACAGGCTCAAAGTCAACTGGATGAGTTGTTAGCAGGGACTCGCAGGGAAGTGATTGAAGCCCAAAAAGCAGCTATTAAACAGCTAGATAGTCGTTTAGCTAGTATTGAACTTGATTTAGAAAAGACCGTTCTTAAAGCCCCTTTTTCGGGCAAAATTCAAAAACGTTATCTCGATCAAGGAACGGCGGTACAAGCGGGTCAAGGGGTGGTGCGTTTGGTGCAATTAGACGGCGTTAAAGCCCATATTGGTGTTCCTACGTCCCTGACTTCTGAGATTAAGATCGGACAATCACAAACCCTAAAAATTGACCAAAAATCTTATTCAGCGACCGTTAAGGCAATTTTACCTGAACTAGATGCTGCTAGTCGTACCGTGACGGTGGTTTTTCAAGTTAAAGGAGCAGGAAGTAGCGGCGAGGCTACCTCACCGCTGCTAACCACTGGACAAATTGTCACCTGGAAATGGCAACAAAACATTAATACTTCGGGTTATTGGCTACCTAGTACCGCTCTTGTTAAGGGAATTCGAGGATTATGGTCGATTTATGTCCTAGGAGATGGGAATGCAGCCCAAGGATTTGTCGTAGAACGTCGGGATGTGGAGGTTTTATACACCGATGGGGAGCGAGTTCTCGTGCGAGGAACATTAGACGGAACCGAAAAAGTGATTAGTAATGGCACAAATCGCATTATTTCGGGGCAAAAGGTAAAAATCAGTAAACAGTAAACAGTGAGCAGTTATCAGTTAACAGTGAACAGTGAACAGTAAACAGTGAGCAGTTATCAATGAAAAGCTGAACACCTATTACTTATTACTTATTACTTAAGTGGGTGGGTGGAATTAAATATAAGATGAACGTAGGTTGGGCTTCGGCCGTGAGATCAGCCGAACGGTTGAAGCATGAAACCCAACCCCCGATTATGTTAAGCTACCGCTAACCCATCCTACAAATAATTGTGCCTCCCTACTTATTACTTTCTCCCCCGAACTTCATAATTCTCAATTCTTAATTCATCATTCTCCTATGTCTTCTATCTTTTATAAAAACGTCCGATTATTAGTTTTAACTATTTTAGCGATCGCAGTTTGGGGCTTATCTTCCTTTTTCAGTTTACCTCGTATGGAAGATCCCGAATTAACCCCTCGTTTTGCGGTCATTAACACCCAATTTCCTGGCGCAACCCCTGAACGAGTAGAAACGCTAGTTACTGATAAATTAGAACAAGCTTTACTAGAAGTCGAAGAAATTAAAAATATTGATTCTACCTCTCAGCTTGGCTTCTCCAGCATTACCATTGAATTAAATGACCAAATTACCGATGTTGATCCCGTTTGGTCACAAATTCGTGATAAAGTCAATGATGCTGTTTCTCAATTACCATCGGGAACTTCTCTCCCTGAATTTGAAGAATCAAAACCGAAAGCCAACGCCTTAATTGTTGCTTTAACTTGGCAATTATCAAGCCCTCCGAATTATGGCATTTTGAGCCGTTGGGCGCAAGAATTAGAAGATGATTTACGGTTAATTGAAGGAACAGAAAAAGTTGAATTATTTGGCAATCCTACGGAGGAAATTCGAGTTGAAGTTTCTCCCCAACAATTAACCCATTTAGGATTAACCATACAGTCCCTATCTCAACAAATCTTAGAAAGTGATGCCAAAGTTGCTGCCGGCCAATTACGAAGCGAACAAAGTAGCTTATTGCTGGAAATTGAAGGAGAATTAGATTCTTTAGACCGTTTAAATCGTTTATCAATTAAATCAGGTTCGTCTAGTCAAGTAGTGCGATTAGGTGATATTGCAAATATTAGTAAAGGAATTGAAGATCCCCCCAGAGAAGTCGCGATGATTAAGGGAAAACGGGCGATCGCAATTGCTGCTTTTGTGGAATCTGATAGACGCTTAGATTCTTGGATGACAGTCGCCAAGGCTAAGTTAGAAAGATTTGAAAAAAACCTTCCTCAAGGAATTGGCCTACACATTATCTTTAATCAAAGTCGTTATGTGCAGCAACAACTAGACTCGGTTTTATCAAACCTGATCATGGGTGCTGTCTTAGTTTTTGGGATCACCTTTGTGATCATGGGCTGGAAATCATCTTTAATCGTGGGAACATCACTTCCTTTATCAGTTTTGATGGTTTTTGGCAGTATGAAGGTGTTAGGCATTCCCCTACATCAAATTTCGGTAACAGGACTAATCATTGCTTTGGGATTATTAATTGATAATGCGATTATTGTGGTTGATGAGGTGCAAATGGCTTTAAAAGAAGAAGAAGGTATATCACCGCTCAAAGCCGTTGCTACTACCGTACATCATATTTTTATTCCCTTACTCGCTTCTACCTTTACCAGTGTTATCGCTTTTTTGCCCATTGCTACCGCTTCAGGAGCAACTGGAGAATTTACCGGAACGATTGGAGTAACCGTAATTTTAGCCCTAATTAGCTCGTTTATTCTATCTGTCACCGTGATTCCCGCCTTAGCGGGAAGATTACATCATTGGCAACCAACCCCCACAAATGGATATTGGTGGCAAAGCGGATTTACCCATTCTCGTTTAACCTATCTTTATAAGTGGAGTTTAGATCGCACTTTTCAACGTCCCTTATTAGCGATCGCCCTTATTCTTATTCTTCCCTTATGGGGTTTTATTAGCTTTCCTACCCTACAACAACAGTTTTTCCCCCCCACCGATCGCGAACAATTTCATTTAACCTTTGAATTACCCATCAGTGTGTCTTTACCCGAAACCCAGTCTCAAGTGATGCAAGCCCGAAAGTTAATCTTACAGCATCCTGAAATTCAAGACGTTCAATGGTTTATTGGGAAAAGTGCGCCCTCTTTTTACTACAATGTCTTACAAAATCGAGAACAATCTCCTAATTATGCTCAAGGAATTGTTCAACTTCAGAAAAACGTCAAGTCGGGTGCGTTAATTCGCACCTTACAGCAAGAATTAGATCAAGCCTTTCCCCAAGCGCAAATTATTGTCCGACAATTAGAACAGGGTCCTCCTTTTGATGCACCGATTGAATTACGCTTATATGGGTCAGATTTAGCCCAATTACAGGCTTTAGGCGATCAAGTTCGCGCCGAATTAGCTAAAACCCCTGATATTATCCATACTCGCGCCACTTTAAGCGAAAGTTTGCCCAAATTAGCTGTCAATCTTAATGAAGAAAAGCTACGTTTAGCAGGGTTAGATAAAAGAGCCGTTGCTCGTCAATTAGACACCAGTTTAGAGGGAACAGTCGGAGGCTCGATTTTAGAAGGAACAAAAGAACTACCTGTGAGAGTTCGGACTTCTAATAGTCAACGGAGCAATCTAGCTGAAATTAGCTCATTAAACCTCTTATCTTCAGGAAATTCTGCAACTTCATCGACAATTGTTCCCTTATCAGCGGTGGGAAATGTGGAAATTGTCCCCGATATTGTTGCTATTTCACGTCGTAATGGCCAAAGGATGAATACCATACAGGGTTTTATTCCGGCTGGTGTATTACCGGAACAAGTACTCTCTGAGTTTGAAAAACGATTAGAAATGAGTAATTTTCAGTTACCCTATGGTTATTCATGGGATTTTGGCGGAGAACAAGGAGAACGTCAGGATGCTTTAAGTAATTTGATTGCAACTCTTGGGGTTTTAGCGATCGTTATGGTGGCCAGTTTAGTCCTCACTTTTAATTCTTTCCGTATGGCTAGTATTATTATCATAGTTGCCATTTTATCTTTAGGACTAGGCTTAGGATCATTGGCCTTGTTTAATTATCCTTTTGGGTTTACAGCGATTTTAGGGATCATTGGACTGTTAGGAATCTGTGTTAATGATTCAATCGTAATTCTTGACGCTTTGCGTCATGATGCTCAAGCCAGCCTTGGTTCACGTCGAGCAACTCGAAATGTGGTTATGCGAGCTACTCGTCATGTGGTAGCAACCACCTTAACCACGATTATCGGGTTTATCCCTTTATTATTTGATCCCAGTGGTTTTTGGCCACCTCTTGCGATTAGTATTGTTGGTGGGTTAGGTGGCGCCACTTTAATAGCGTTATATTTTGTTCCTTCCGTATATGTACTCTTATGTCGTAAAAATCTTGCACAGAGTGCTAAACCGCAGTAACGGTATGATTATCGCAGTCATCGAAAATTTGGGTCTGAAACCCCGTCGTTCTACGACGGCTTTACTGTTAAATATTAGAACATTTACGAAATATATGCTAGAATGTGAGACATGGAAAAAGCCTATTCGTTTCGATTTTACCCCACACCCGAACAAGAGTCGCTATTGCGGCGCACTTTGGGCTGTGTAAGATTGGTTTACAATAAAGCTCTCCACGAACGAACACAAGCTTGGTATGAAAGACAAGAAAGAGTAGGCTACGCTCAAACTTCTTCAATGTTGACCGATTGGAAAAAACAAGAAGAATTAGACTTTTTAAACGAAGTTAGCTGTGTACCTTTACCACAAGGGTTAAGACACCTACAAACAGCTTTCACTAATTTCTTTGCTGGTCGTACTAAGTAGGGTCTGCTGAAAAAGTTTTTCCTGGGGGTAGGAGTCAGGAGTCAGGAGTCAGGAGTCGGTCGTTTCAGGCTTTGTTGCCCTTGTTTTTTGTACCAAGCGATGTACCACAAGAAGGATAATGCAAGGTTTTTGAAAGTCCCAATCCTATTTTCTTGCACTAACATCGGACTTTAACAGGTCAAAAGCCTTATTTTAAAAGGGTTTTACCATTATTCAGCAAGCCCTAAGTATCCTAACTTTAAGAAAAAACATCAGGGAGGAAGTGCCGAATTTACCAAATCTGCTTTTAAATTCAAAGACAGACAAATCTATTTAGCTAAATGCACAGAACCTTTACCTATTCGATGGTCAAGACAAATACCAGACGGATGTGAACCAAGTACAGTAACAGTCAGATTACATCCCTCAGGACGTTGGCATATTTCAATAAGATTTGATGACCCAACGATTAAGCCATTACCCCCAACCGATAAAGCCATCGGAATTGACTTAGGAATTAGTAGCCTCGTGATTACCAGCGATGGCGATAAAGTGTCTAATCCCAAGCATTTTAAAAAGCATTATCGGAGACTGCGAAGAGCATCGAAAAATCTTTCTCGAAAACAGAAAGGCTCAAAGAATCGAGAAAAAGCGAGAATCAAAGTAGCCAAGATTCACGCTCAAATCACCGATAGCAGAAAAGACCATTTACATAAGCTAACCACTCAATTAGTTCGTGAAAACCAAACGATTGTGGTTGAGAATTTAGCCGTGAAGAATATGGTCAAAAACCCGAAATTATCTCAGGCAATATCTGATGTAAGCTGGGGAGAAATAACCCGACAATTAGCCTATAAATGCCGTTGGTATGGGAGAAATTACATCGAAATAGATAGATGGTTTCCTAGTGGGACTTAAACGCCAAATAAAGATCAAATCGAGTATAATCGTTAAAGAGTAAGCACTTTACGTTGAAAGATCAGCGATGAAAGAGACAACCCCAGCCGCGATGCCCCCATGCTTTGACCGATGGTGTCGGCGGTTTGACAATTGCTTCAAAAACGAAGCGCAAAAAAACGGCTTCAGACAATATTTAGGAGGATTATTAGGGGAAAGTGAGAGGAAAAACCTCACTCAAATGGCCAATAATGCCGTCGGAGTAGTTTATAACCGATTACATCACTTTTTGACCGAATCTCCCTGGTCAGACCGTCAGGTGAATGAATGTCGGTTGCAAGTGATGAACCAATGCCGCCAGACGCAAATCCCCCGAGGATTTTCCCTGATTGTCGATGACTCAGGACATCGAAAAAGTGGCAATCTGACCGCCGGAGTTGGCAGGCAGTACCTAGGAGAAATTGGCAAGACAGACAACGGAATAGTCGCCGTCACTACCCATCTCTACGACGGCAAAAAAAGTGTCCCCCTAGACATTGAAATTTATCAACCGGCTAGTTCCTTAGCCGAGGGGAAAGAAGACAAAGAATTTAAGAAGAAACCAGAGATAGCGATAGATTTAATTGACCGGAGCTTAACCAGAGGCTATCGACCGAAAATCGTCTTAATAGATGCTGGTTATGGCAACAACACAAATTTTCTCAAAGCCCTGGAAGAAAGAAAGCTAAAATACTTAGGAGGATTGGCAAAAAATCGAAAAGTAATTATTGAAAAAGAAGGGGGTGTGGAAGAAACAATCCAGCTTGAGCAACTAGCAAAAAGCCTATCAGAAAAGGATTGGGAGAAAATCACCCTAAATCTAGATAAAGAAAAAACGGTTTGGGTAGCGGTATTCAGAGCGAAAATATCTCAACTAGAAGGAGAAAGGAACTTGGCGATCGTCATGAATGCAAGTTCAATGGAAAAAGCCACAGAGGTGGACTATTTCATCACCAATGTAGTTGAGGCAGATACAGTAACAGCTTCGTGGATAGTGAGGACTTACACCGAAAGAAATTGGGTGGAAGTATTCTACCGAGAAGCCAAAGGATGGTTAGGGTTAAGGGAATATCAAGTCAGGGATAAACGAAGCTTACTTCGTCATTTTATCCTGGTGTTTTGTGCCTATACATTTATCCTGTGGCATAAGTTAACTGGGGGATTGCAAAGGCAGTGGGCGAATCGACCTTTAAACACTTTTGTGGAAGCCTTGGAAGCTTTTCGGACAGCGATGTCTTTCCGTTTCTTTGAGTGGCTGACCGAGAATCGGGATGTGTTTGCCGCTTACAAAGCCAGTTTAGGCTTTGTTTGGGCTTGAAATTTGTTTAAGTCCCACTAGCTCTAAAAGGTGTAGTAATTGCGGGTATATTGCCCTTGAAAATGCCGTTAAATGTTCGAGAATGGGACTGTCCAGACTGTGGGACTCACCATGACCGAGATATTAACGCCAGTAAAAATATTTTGGCCGCAGGGCTTGCGGTGTCAGTCTGTAGAGCGACCATAAGACCAGAACAGAGTAAATCTGTTAAGGCAGGTGCGAAAAATCCTTCGGGACCCCAAGCAGAAACCCAAATCGTGAGGTTTGGGAATCGCCGTCCGTTTTACGGCGGCGAGGATGTCAATTTGTCCTGCCATCAAGAGTGAGGAAGAGTCTTAACTCATCGTCCGCTCATTTTTGGGAGCAAGATGGGGTCGAAGAGGTGGAAAGGCGTTGTCAAATTGAAAGATGATCCGAATCAGCACCGGAACTGAAATTACTTTGATAGCAAGGATTGCATTGCATCTTTCATATTCTGATCTGACAACGCCAACTACTGAGCGTTCGACAAAAGCTCACGCCGAAGTCTCACACCGAAGTCTCACGCCGAGGTCCGAACGGGTGTGGGGTTTTAAGCTAAGAGGCATTTTAATCGCCTATCCGATTAGCTGAATCTCTCCCCATCCCTTTACTGTTGCCTCTTGTTTCATCTAAACAAGCAATTTAACTGCGCGGGCAGCCCCGGATCTTACCTAGGGTCTGCTGAAAAAGTTTTTCCTGGGGGTAGGAGTCAGGAGTCAGGAGTCAGGAGTCGGTCGTTTCAGGCTTTGTTGCCCTTGTTTTTTGTACCAAGCGATGTACCACAAGAAGGATAATGCAAGGTTTTTGAAAGTCCCAATCCTATTTTCTTGCACTAACATCGGACTTTAACAGGTCAAAAGCCTTATTTTAAAAGGGTTTTACCATTATTCAGCAAGCCCTACCTAAAATGTCGAATGAATGCCCCCGCTAGATTTTTCGACAAGATACTCACCTTTGCGGGGGATGAAATCCGACCAGAATATCAATGACCCTGAGCGAAGCCGAAGGGTCAACCCCAGAGCATCGGTTTAATTCCACCATCTGTGGGTAAACTCTGTTATCGAAAAAATCGGGTCTAAAACCTCGCCTTAAGGCGAAAAGTTTTGGGAGCGGGGCATAAATCCCCGTTACAAAAACGGCCGACCGCCCCCTGCCGACCGCCCCCTGCCTTCGTTAATCCCACATTCCGCACCCTCAACTGTCACATAAGCTGTCCCCCTCCAGAGACTTGAGTAAAAATACCTAGCTGGTGAAGGTTTTCTCGGTGGCCGCTAGGGGGGTCTTGAGACCCCTAATTATGAAAAAATAGGAATTGTTGGAAAACTGAGGCGAGTGGACTGTTCGACCATGAATCAATCAACAGAAATTGAAGTCAAAAATCTAGACCATCTGGGATTAGTAGCCGGAATTATCGATGAAATAGGAATCGTTGAAATTATCAACGAACAAGTCTCAATTGAGCGAGGAGAAATTGTCACAGCGGGGCAAGTCGTGAAAGCAATTATCCTGAATGGATTGGGATTTGTCTCCCGAGCCTTGTATTTATTTCCTCAATTTTTTGAAGATAAAGCAACCGAACATCTGCTGGGAGAGGGCATCGAACCCAAGCACTTGAATGATGATAAAATTGGTCGAGTAATGGACAAACTTTATCAACTTAATGTTTCGGTCATTTTCCTACTCATCAGTTTAGCCGCCGTGAAAAAATTTGGTGTAGCAACCGAGAACTCCCATTTAGATTCGACTTCTCTATCAGTAGAAGGAGAATATAAAAAGGAATACCCAACAGTAGAAATCCTGAAATCAGGAGCAGTGGGAGAAGAAATTGAAACCAGACAACAGCCAATAAAAATTACCTACGGATACTCCCGCGACCGACGACCTGACTTAAAACAATTTATGATTGACTTAATCGTAAGTGGGGATGGAGATGTACCTTTATTCCTGAAAGTAGGGGACGGAAATGAAGCGGACAAAGCGGTTTTTGGTCAAATCGCCCGAGAATTTAAAAAACAAGTTGACTTTGACAGTTTAATAGTCGGCGATAGCGCCCTCTATAGCAAAGAGAATTTAAAACTAATGAAAGAAATGCGTTGGTTGTCTCGAGTACCATTAAGCATTAAAGAGGCTCAAGAGTTAGTCGATAGCATCTCAGAAAAAGAGTTAACCGATTCAGAAATACCGGGTTATTCCTGGCGGGAAACAAGCTCTAACTATGGGGGGATAGAACAAAGATGGTTGCTAGTTGAAAGTCAAGCTAGACAAGAATCAGACTTGAAAAAATTAGAGAAAAAAATCGAGCAGGAAAAGAATTCTGCCCAAGAAAAAATCCGGCAACTATCCCGAAGAGAATTTGAGAATAGAGCGGTGGCGTTGGCGATAGCCAAAGGATTATCTGACTCCTTAAAATCTCATCAGTTAACGGAGATTAAAGTCAATCTCATTCCGCCTGAGTCCCAGGGGTCAAAACTCAAATCAAAAGACGATTTACCCTCTCAAAGCTATCAAGTTCAAGCCAAATTAGAGTTGAATTTGACCGCCATTGAGAGGCTAAAGAAACGAGCAGGACGATTCGTTTTAGCAACTAACGATTTGGAGAAACAACGATTAAGCAGTGAGGATATACTCAAAAAATATAAAGGGCAACAAGCTCCGGAAAGAGGATTTTCTTTTCTCAAAGACCCCTGCTTTTTTGCCCACAGTGTCTTTCTCAAATCTCCCCATAGAATCGAGGTCATGGCCATGCTCATGGGCTTGTGCCTGCTGGTTTATACTATTGGTCAAAGACAACTTCGTTTAAGTTTAAAACAGCAGGAGACGGGACTGAAAAATCCGTTGGGTAAGTTAACTGACCGACCGACGTTACGCTGGATATTTCAGTGCTTTCAAGGGATTCATCTCCTACGTATTCAAGACAATCAAAAGATTAGCAACTTAACGGATGAGAGGCGCAACATTTTGAGATTTTTTCCCAAACCTTGCCAGGAATATTATCTCTTATCTTGACCAGATGGATTGACTTCAAGGGGTGACAAAACTTAAGCACTACTCGAACATCTCGACGCTAGATGTTAAGTCTGATTGCCCAGCCATTCTCAACAAGCACTGTTTATTGAGAATGACCGGGGGAACTCTGAAATTTTCGGCTTAGTTGCCGGCAGCTTGCCGCCAACTCACTCCTCTAGATAAGTATTTTGACTCGCGCCCCTTCCTCTTTTGAGACGTTGTGACACTTAGGGTGCGGAATGTGGGGTTAATGATGTCTGCCATCCCCAAGCTCAAATTATCTGGCAATTAGCGATTAATTAGGCTACTATAACTAATATCCCCCCCCATTGGCCTCGATTTAGAACTGGCTTTTATCCGTCCCCACCTTATCATCGATTTTTTTCCAGAATCTTATGTCTGAAACTATCACTCCCGCCATTAGCGATCGCATCTGTAAACACAGGAACAAAGATCACGGTGATGCCGTGCTTTTCTACTTAGGTCTATCGGCGGTATTATTAAGCTTACATCTACCGGCAGCGGCGCAAAATTGTCGGCCACTTTCTCTATTAGGCGGTGAAGGTAGTGAAGTTACGAAAACTGTCTCACAACCCACTGTTCCAGGGCCTTTCGGTGTCACCATAACTCGTAATAATTGGAATACCGATTGGGCAGTGCCGGGGGGTAGAAGTTTTCAGAGGTTTATCGTTACGGTTTCTGTCCCCCGGGCTGCCTCCTTTGATATCCGGCTGTTTCTCAAGTATAGCGATCAAACTAACGAGGAATTTTTTAATACTAATGGAGTACGAATCGAACCCGATAAACCCTTAACAATTACTGCCACAGTACGGGCAAATGATCAACCTTTTTTAGTCAATCTTTTTGTCAATGGTATTCAGCACATCGGTAATACCTACACCGCTTCTGTTGTCGGTTGTGAACGATAAAATATATAGGGTGTGCTGAAAAAGTTTTTCCCGGGGGCAGGGTGTGGGGTTTTAAGCTAAGAGGCATTTTAATCGCCTCTCCTTAGATTAGCTGAATCTCTCCCAATCCCTTTACTGTTGCCTCTTGTTTCATCTCAACAGGCAATTTATACTAAATCCAGTTATTAAAGACTGATTCTCTATTCCTCCTTTTGCCTCTTGCCTCTTGCCTATCCTCATAAGTAGCCTATACTCAACGGATTTAGTATTAAATGCGCGGGCAGCCCCGGGATCTTACTCTCTACCCCGATTGACCTTCAGTGGGACAATTAGGGTTTGCGGCAAAAAGCTTTTCGGTGGTGGCAGGGTGTGGGGTGTGGGGTGTGGGGTGTGGGGTTTTATCGATTTTCAGGTGGTCAACTACCTAATTTTCTGGGAAAAAGTCCAGGAATTTTCCCCCCGATCCCCGCAATGGCTGGCACTTTTTGAGGGGAAAAAAGTCCAAAAGTCTTATCCAACAAGGTTTTTAGATTTATTCAGCAGACCCCAATTAGATCGATGCACAATTAAGGATTTTTGTCAAGAAAATAATATTAAACTTATTATTGATGTCTGCCATGCCCACGCCCAAATTATCTGGCAATTAGCGATTAATTAAGCTACCCTAACTAATATCCCCCCCATTGGCCTCGATTTAGAACTGGCTTTTATCCGTCCCCACCTTATTATCGATTTTTTTCGGGAATATTATGTCTGAAACTATCACTCCCGCCCTTAGCGATCGCATCTGTAAACACATGAACAAAGATCACGGTGATGCCGTGCTTTTCTACGCTCAAGTTTACGGTAATATTACCGATGCAGAAACCGCTCAAATGCTCTCCATAGATCCCCAAGGCATGGATTTAGCCGTAGAAAAATTAGGGGAGAGTCAAACAATTAGAATACCTTTTGAGCGCACCCTAGAATCAGCCAAGGATGCCCATAATATCCTCGTTGAGATGCTAAAAGTTAATCAAACTACCCCTTGACAAAGCCCGATTTTGCGACTATCACCGAAAAAGACCAACCTAGAGAAGTAGCCCATGAATCAGGTTAATAGTACGGGAATAAAAATACCCAAGTCTGGCTGGCGTTTACTGCCTTTTTTAGTCTTGGGTGTGCTAGTTTTTGCCTTTAATTCCTCCCTAGAATTAAATTATCTAGTTAAGGGTTATATTACTCTCTTGGAATTACAGACAGGCATCGTGGTTTTATACTTTCTTTTGGCTAAATTAGGGAAATCTCAAAAATTATGAGAAATAGAACTATAGCGGCTTTACTAGCCTTTTTTCTTGGTTATCTTGGCATCCATAAGTTTTATCTAGGGGAGAATTTGGCAGGTGTTCTCTATCTACTTTTCTTCTGGACTTTTATCCCCGGCATCATTGCTTTTTTTGAATTTATTGGTTTAATCATCATGTCAGATCAAGCTTTTGATGCTAAATACAATCCTAACTATCTCCCCAGCAGTACAGAGCGAGGACTGCCGGAATCAGGTCAGCAAAAAACCGCTACTTTACTCCAGCTTAAAAAACTTTACGATCAGGGAATTATTACTGCTGAAGAATACGAAGAAAAACGCAGAAAATATTTAGATTCTCTTTAAAAAAATATGTCTAATCTCTCTCCTCGCCCTCCCGAATCTTCCGAGTGGATCTGGCTATCCTTAGTCCCAGTTTTCGGTGGGCTTGCCATTGCTAATGCTGGCAAAAAAACTAATAACCAAAGCTGGTTATCCGTCGGCATTGCTTTGACAATTATCTCCCTTATTTTCCTTACACAAGAGTCTTTTATCGTAATTTGGTTTGCCCAAATCGGCCTGGGTTTATACATCCGTCAACAGCTTAATTCCCATCCAATAGCTTCGGCAAATAGAACCGATTCCAGACAGTCATCCTCTCCTCTCGAAAAAATTGATATTAACAGCTGTTCCACCAACGATCTGGTTTATAAATTAGGGTTGCCGATTGTCTATGCCAATGATATCGTTTCTGTCCGTAATGAAGGACATATTTTTACCCATTTAGAAGAATTACACTTCCTGGCTGGTTTACCAGAAAATTATCTCAAAAAATTGGAACCTTTGATTATCTTTGCCTACGATATTCGCCAAGAAGTTGACGTTTCTTGGCGTTGTTTAAACTACTACTCCGTTGCGGAATTAGTCAATCTCGGTCTTGACTTTTCCCTGGCTGATAAAATTGTCGCCGAAAGAGAAAAAAACGGTGTCTATCGTTCGGCGATCGAAGTGAGAAACCGGACAGGTATTCCCTTAAAATCCTATCAGCAATTGCTCTAATTGGCGTGATTCTAGTTATAGCTTAAATTGCTTTTCTATCAAAGACACGATCCAACTTCTAGGTAAAAAACGGGGCAGATTGACGATAATTTTATTACTGAACTTCCCCTGTATAAATATACTAGCTATGGCTCAAAGTCTTACAGAGCCTGAGTTAAAGCAATGTAATACTAATAAACTACTGGGTACAAACTCCTGAAATCCTTACGCAGACAGGGTTTGAGGCAAAATTTTTCAAATTTGACCCTTCGACCATTATAGCTTGTTTCCGGGCAGAAAACCATCAAAAACATGGCTACAGAGGGAATCGCTGACTCTAGAGATTAATGACCCCATCTGTTACAATAAGGTTAGCGATCACTATACAGCCAACTCTACGGAATCGCTCTACTCTAGATACAGTCAACGGTACAGCCATTTTCAAAGGGAAAATGTACCCAGTAGCGTCTTTTCAATTTTTTCTGAGAAGCTCCAGGCAGTAAGGGTTTTGTTAATTTTTTAGTATTTCTGTATGGGGGAAGTCCAGTTATTAGCAAATTTACCGGCTAAGCTAAACGGCGCTTAACCTGCATGATCCAACAGCTATAACCCTTTTGGAGTCTATATCGGTGATCCGAAGTAAAAGCCGTTTAGCTTACCACGTTGGGGCGCTTGTTTGCCAAGGCAGTTAAAGCCTCTTGTACTACCACTTCCGCCGAATCTAACCGGCCGTTTTTGCCCATAAAGGCACTGGGAAATCGGGCCACCTCAAAAAAATTCGATTCCGTCGGACCGGGGCAAAGAGCAAGGATTTCAACGCCTTTGTCTTTATTTTCTGCCCAGAGAGACTCGCTAAAACTGAGGACAAAAGCTTTTGTCGCCGCATAGACGGAAAGATAGGGCAGCGGTTGAAACCCAGCAATGGAAGCAACATTGATAATTGCCCCCCCAGCACCAGCAAGCATCGGACGGAGAAAATAGTGGCTTAATTCCACCAATACCAGATTATTTAACTGGATCATTTCTAACTGTCGGGCTAAATCCTGCTCGCTAAAAGCACCATAATCACCAAAACCGGCATTATTGACCAGTAAATCAACGTTGATTCCTTTTTGGTTCATCGTATCATATACAAGCTTTCCCGCCCCGGCAACGGTCAGATCTTGAACGATAACTGTCACTTTTACCCCGTATTGTTCCTCTAATTCCGCTGCTAATTGTTCTAGTTTATCTCTGGATCTAGCGACTAAAATTAGCTCCATTTGCCGTTGGGCAAGTTGACGGGCAAAGACGACACCGATACCAGTGGAAGCACCGGTAATGAGGGCTGTTTTCATAGAAGATCAATCAAAAATAGCTTTTTTGCTGGAATTGTACCACAATTACCCTTCCATTTACAGTTCTTAACTTGGCGGGGAAGGCATTTTTTCAACTCAGAATATATGTTAGGCTAGAAATAGAACAAAGGTCGAGGGAGGTGCAGAAATGACAGTTATAAGCTTCACTGATCAAGATATTGCCAAGTATACCGCCGCTGATATTGCGTCTTTGGCCGAACGACTAGAAAAAGATGAGTATAGTAACCCCTTCGAGGCTTTGCGGGATTGGCATCTGCTGCGAGCGATCGCTTTTCAAAGGCAGGAATTAGCCGAATCTTATCTTTATCTGTTGGATCTAGAAGCCTACGATGAGGCTTAAAGTGGCTTAGTTAAACAAAACTTAACACAAATTACTGGGGGTGTGAGACTAGCACACCCATTATTTTTGATTATGATATTCTCCGGCTGAAAAAAGCCCCTAGCTTTTTGCCCCTTCTTTCCCTACTATCAATAACAAAGTATTTTTAGGCGATCGACTAAATTATGGGCAAACAATACAACGTTTATGGGATCGGTAACGCGCTCGTCGATATGGAATTTCAAGTCTCTCCTGAATTACTGCAAGAATTGGGCATCGATAAAGGAGTGATGACGCTGGTGGACGAAAATCGTCAAACCCAGTTGATGGAAAAATTGGCTCTTGATTGTAAACGCAGCGGTGGCGGATCGGCGGCGAATACCCTAGTAGCGATCGCTCAGTTGGGGGGTAGAGGTTTCTATTCCTGTAAAGTGGGCAATGACGAATTGGGCAAGTTTTATCTGCAAGATCTGCGCGCCTGTGGTTTGCATACCAATGAACACGGCGGCGAAAAAGAGGTGGGAATCACGGGAAAATGTCTAGTTTTTGTGACTCCCGATGCCGATCGCACCATGAATACTTTTCTCGGCATCACCGGGGAAATTTCCGAACGGGAATTAGTCCCTTCAGCGATCGTTAATGCCGATTATCTCTATCTCGAAGGTTATCTCGTCACCTCTCCCACTGCCAAAGCTGCCGCTATTAAAGGGCGAGAAATTGCTCAGGCTGCTGGAGTCAAAACCGCTTTATCCCTGTCGGATCCCAATATGGCGATCTTCTTCCGGGAGGGATTACTGGAAATGATCGGAACGGGGTTAGATTTCGTTTTCGCTAATGAGTCGGAAGCTTTGACTATTTCCGGCAGCGAGGAAATTGAGTCAGCGATCGCCTATTTTAAAACCATTGCCAAAGGATTCGCTATCACCCGGGGTGCCAATGGTTCTTTGATCTATGATGGCGAAAATCTCCTGGAAATTGACCCCCATCCCGTACAGGCGATCGATACCGTCGGTGCGGGGGATATGTATGCAGGTGCGTTTCTCTACGGTATTACCCACGGTATGGGTTACAAAGGAGCGGGAAATCTCGCTTCTCTAGCGGCTGCCCGGGTGGTTTCTACTTTTGGGGCGCGTTTACAAACCGAGGAAATTCAATCCCTGCGCGATTTGATCGTTTTGGGATAGGTTTTGTCAGTGATCGGAAGTCAGTAGTCAGGTTTGGTAATGATTTGGTAGTAGTGGCGTAGCCCTCTTGCTTACCTGGTATGAATTGTGTAAAATATTTATGAATAAAAATAATTGCAACCCGCTCAGTCTTTAAACCTCTAGCTTGATCATGACTTTTCTGATAAATATCTTTTTCTGGCTCCTGTCTGGCTTACTCAAATAAGTAGTCATGCAAAATTAATTACCCAAATAAAAAATTAAGAAGTATAATACATAAAAAAACGAAGCAGCAGGAAAATACAATGAGATTGATTAGAGACCTAAACCCCGAGAGCCAGAAAATGCTAGAGAGAATTTATCGAGCTAGTAAACATCATCAAGTAAGAGAGCGAGCGAAATGTATACTCTTAAGTTTTCAGGGAACCACGATAGAAGAATTGAGCGGAATATTTGGAGTTACGAGAAAGACCATCTATAATTGGTTGACGGCCTGGGAAGATAGAAAACTAATTGGTTTTTATAATCGTCGAGGAAGAGGGAGAAAACCTAAATTGACAGAAGCACAAGGTCAACAAGTTATTGACTGGGTAAAAGAAGAACCGAAAAGCTTAAAAAAAATCCAGATAAAAATTGTAGAAGAAGGGAAATTAACCGTAAGCAAAGACACGATAAAAAGACTCATAAAAAAAATCAACATGAGGTGGAAAAGGGTGAGAAGAGGGGTCGCCAAAACCCCTGATGAGTGGGAGCTTGAGGTCAAACTACCTATTTTAGAAGAACTAAAAAAACAGGAAAAAAGAGGAGAGATTGAGATAGGATATTTGGATGAAATGGGAGGGGATTCAAAGCCTTGTATTCCTGACGCTTGGCAAGAAGAAAAAACCACGATAAAGTTACCACCAATTGAAGGTAAAAGACTAAATATTTTAGGAATAATGAAACGAGATAATCAATTATTTTATGAGACACAGGTCGGAACGGTTACTAGCGAGATAGTTATTAATTTTCTGGATAAATATTGCCAAAATATACAGAAAAAAACTGTCATAATAATTGACCAAGCTTCCATTCATACCAGCGAGGCATTTATGGAGAAACTTGAGGAATGGGAAAAGAAAAACTTGAAAATATTTTGGTTGCCCACTTATTCACCTCATTTAAATTTAATTGAAATATTATGGAGATTTTTAAAATATGAATGGATTGAATTTAGCGCCTATAAAGACCGAAAGAGCCTCCTCGCTTACGTTAAAAAAGTGCTGGACAATTTTGGAGGCGAGTATGTAATTAATTTTGCCTAGGTACTTATCAGTCTAGCACCGAACAAAGTACCCCCTTCACCTCTATTCCCCTGTCCTAATTGTGGTTCTCACCATACTATCAAGAATGGTTCTATTCATAATGGAAAACCCAAACGTCAAGGTAAAGAGTGTGGTCGTCAGTTGGTGATCAATCCCACTAATAAAACCGTCTCTGACGAAACCAAACAATTAATTGATAAACTCTTGCTCGAACGAATTTCCTTGCGAGGAATTGCTAGAGTAACAGGGGTAAGTTGGTCATGGTTACAAAACTATGTCAACAATAAACTGGCGGCTGTCCCCCTTCAAATAAAGGTTTCGGACAAACTAAAAGGTAAATTAGTTAGAGAATGTGATGAGATGTGGTCTTGGGTTTTTTCTAAGACGATAAAGGTTTATATTTGGCGGTTAATTGATAGAAAGACAAGAGAAATTATTGGTTGCTATGCGCGGAGATAGGAGTCGTCAATCAGCTAAAAAACTTTGGGGCCAGTTTACCAGGTGTTTACCGACAATGCGCGGTTGCTTACACAGACTTTTGGGAGTCCTATAAGACAGTAATTCCTAGTAAACGTCATCGGGCAGTAGGTAAAGAAACTGGTCAAACTAATCATATTGCTGAACTTCCCCCGTATAAATATACTAGCTATGGCTCAAAGTCTTACAGAGCCTGAGTTAAAGCAATGTAATACTAATAAACTACTGGGTACAAACTCCTGAAATCCTTACGCAGACAGGGTTTGAGGCAAAATTTTGAAAAATTTTTCAAATTTGACCCTTCGACCATTATAGCTTGTTTCCAGGCAGAAAACCAGCAAAAACATGGCTACAGAGGGAATCGCTGACTCTAGAGATTAATGACACCATCTGTTACAATAAGGTTAGCGATCACTATACAGCCAACTCTACGGAATCGCTCTACTCTAGATACAGTCAACGGTACAGCCATTTTCAAAGGGAAAATGTACCCAGTAGCGTCTTTTCAATTTTTTCTGAGAAGCTCCAGGCAGTAAGGGTTTTGTTAATTTTTTAGTATTTCTGTATGGGGGAAGTCCAGATATTGAAAGATTAAATAATACCTTTCGACAAAGGATTTCTCGGCTGGTGAGAGAGAGTCTATCTTTCTCTAAAAAAATGGAGAATCACGTTGGGGAGCCCTTTGGTATTTTATCCATGACTACAATGCACAGCAAAGCAAAGGATTAAGCCGCCATCACTACTACCGAATCACCACCTGAGTTTTCAGTTCACTGTTTCCTCACACCAGAAGTCTGACGGAGTAGTGGCTTAGATGTGTAATTAATTTTGCTTAGGTACTTACTAAGGCAAAAGGTGGGGAAGTACAAATCAAATCGACACTCTCATCCGGCAACTCCCCCATCAGTGTCAGGCTATTACCCAAATAAGCAGAACCAAGCCGAGTCTCATAATAGGGATTTCGGCTGATTTTGATTAAACCATCGTACTCAGTAACAATTGGCACTACTTTATTTTCTAGCTATTTTTCCTAACTTCTAACCCTGGTTATCGGTCAGGGGTCGATGTTTCTCGACCAAATCGATCGCCTGGGTGACACTTTCCGGGAAAATTACCACTAAACCACCCTCAGAAACCGTACTTAAAGCCTTCTCTAAAGCCTCCGTTTCATCGAGAATAACTTCCGGACGCAAACTGGCATTTTCTTGGCTAATTCCCCTGAGAATTAAATCGGCCACTTCCCCCCGGCGGCGACCGCGAGTATCGTTATCTTCCTTAACAATAATTCGATCGAACATAAGCGCCGATAATTTCCCTAATAAAATTAAATCATCATCGCGTCGATCGCCAGGTCCCCCGACCACGCCGACTTTTTCCCCGGACCAATTGCCGACAAAACCGCCGACGGCTTCGTATCCGGCCGGATTATGGGCATAATCGATTAAAGCGTGATGGTGTCCCAAGTCAAACAGGTTCATCCTGCCGGGGGTCTGGGCCACGGAAGGTTTAAAAGTTCGCACCCCTTGGCGAATTAACTCGATATCGATACCCTGCACAAAAGTCGCTAAACAGGCAGCCAGGGCGTTAGCAATCATAAAAGGAGCCATTCCCTGCATAGTCACGGGAATATTGACCGCTTCCTCGATTCTCAGCGTCCATTCTCCCTCTAGAATCGACAGATAGCCATTCTCATAAATGGCGGCCATGCCACCGCGACGGATATGGTCGTGAATAATCGGGTTATCGGGACTCATGGAAAAATAAGCGACTCTTCCCTTAACTTTTTCGGCCATACCAACGGTCAAAGGGTCATCGGCATTTAAAACCGCGTAACCCTCGGCGCTAACCACCTCGGCCACAACGCTTTTTACTTTCGCCATTTGTTCGATGGTGTCGATATCACCGATACCCAAATGGTCGGCGGCCACATTTAACACCACCCCCACATCACATTGATTAAAAGCTAAACCCGATCGCAGGATACCACCCCGGGCCGTTTCTAACACGGCAATCTCCACCGTGGGATCCTTCAAAATCATACTGGCACTGTAAGGACCGGTGTTATCGCCCTTTTCTACCAGATAATCATCGATATATACGCCGTCCGTCGTGGTAAATCCGACTACTTTCCCCGTTTGTCGGCAAATATGAGAAATTAAGCGGCTAGTGGTGGTTTTGCCGTTAGTTCCCGTAATCGCCAGAATTGGCACGCGACTGGGAGTCCCGGGGGGGAATAACATATCGATAACTGGGGCGGCGATATTGCGAGGTAAACCGCGACTAGGGGCGACGTGCATCCGAAAACCGGGGGCGGCGTTGACTTCTACGATCACCCCGTCCACTTCTTTCAGGGGTTTGCGGATATCATCTGTCACCACATCGATACCGGCAATGTCCAAACCGATTAATTTTGCCACTCTTTGGGCGATCCAGACGTTTTCGGGGTGAATTTCGTCGGTACGATCCACGGCGATGCCGCCGGTGCTTAAATTAGCCGTGGCCCGCAGATAGGCGATCGCTCCTTGGGGTAAAATGCTGGTTAATTCATAGCCCTGTTTTCCTAGCACATTAAGGGCGGTTTTGTCAATGGTTATTTTAGTTAAAACGTTGGCATGACCGTCACCCCGGTTGGGATCCTGATTAGTAATTTCGATTAATTCTTCTATAGTTGAGCGCCCATCACCGACGACGTGAGCGGGGATCCGTTCGGCCACGGCGGCGACTTTGCCATTGATGACTAAAATTCGGTGATCACTGCCTTTATAATACCTTTCTACGATCACGCTGCGGGTTTTCGAGGCGGCACTGGCTAGATCATAAGCTTCCTCTGCTTCCTGTTGAGTTTTAACATCGATGCTGATGCCCCGGCCGTGGTTGCCATCGAGGGGTTTAATGACGATGGGAAACCCTCCCACTTCCTCAATTGCCGCTGACAACTCATCCAAGTATTGAATCACCGTACCCCGGGGGACTGGAATCCCACCATCCTTGAGGATAGTTTTCGTGCCTTCCTTGTCACAGGCCAACTCAACGGCTAAAATCCCCGAAAAACTGCTTAAAGTGGCTTGAATGCGCTTTTGGTGAACGCCATAGCCCAATTGCACCATGGCACGAGCGCTCAGGAGTAACCAGGGGATATTTCTAGCTTGTGCTTCTTTGACGATGGTTTCGGTACTCGGACCAAGGGCAGCATTATTGCATAAATCGCGTAAATCGGCTAAATCCTGGTCGAATTCTTCCTTAGAATAGGTTCCCGTATCGACAAGGGATTGACACAAACGCACGGCAGCCCTACCCGCATAACGTCCCGCTTGCTCGTCAACGTACTCAAATACCACGTTATAGACTCCGGGGGTGGAGGTGGCTCTAGTGCGACCAAACCCGACGGGAGTTCCTGCCAATTCCTGCAATTCTAGGGCGATATGTTCGATAATATGGCCCATATAAGTACCAGTGCGGACTCGTTCAAAGAAACCGCCGCGATAACCAGGGGAGCAGTAATGTTCGACTAAACTAGGGAGAACGTCGATTAGTCCCTCGTAAAAGCCTGGGATTTCATTCGATGGCTTCTCTGCCAGATCTTCGAGATCCAGACGCATAACAATGAGCTTGTCGCGACGAATACTCCAGTAGTTGGGACCGCGCAGGGTTTGGGTTCTGAGAATTTTCATGATATAGCTGATGTTCGCTGTTGAGAAGCACAAAGAAGCCGTTGTTTATTGTCTGGTTTTCCGAGATTAGTAAACTGTTCATAGTGAACAGTTTTTCAGGAGTTTTTTTACCCCAATTTAGCGATCACTTGCTGTTTTTTGAGATGATAGCCATCACCGTAGGCAAGAATATGTACCCGCAGATTATGCAGACTCAGGGGTTCGTTAGCGGTGACGTGATGGTGGTTGGTGTGGGACATTTCCCTAGCATCAATTACCGTCACTGTACCGCAGCCGATTACCGTCATCGTGCCATCCCGTTCAAACATAGCGCAGGTATCCTCATCGATGCCAATTCCTAAACGTTCGGGATAACCGGAGATAGCGCTCATTAACCGAGCCATGCGGTTGCGATTGTGGAAGTGTTGATCGACAATGACTTCAGGAATGAGACCTAATCCCATGGCCATATCCACTAGGGCCCGATTGGGTGCTTCCCCGCTGCTGCCCCCAGCAATCATGTGATGACCCATAACGGCGGCCCCGGCGCTAGTTCCGGCCAGGGTTAATTCTCCCTGTTGCACTCTTTGTCTGATTCTTTCCATCAGGGGAGTATCGGAGAGCAAACCGCATAAACGCAGCTGGTCGCCTCCGGTCATAAATACACCTGTACACTCTTCGATGTAGGCTTGAAATTGGGGGTCTTCTCCCTGTACGCGATCACGAATATCGATAACTTTGACGTATTTTGCCCCCATTTCCTCGAAAATCTTCTGATAGCGATCGCCGATTAAAACCGGTTCTCTGGAAGCGGAGGGAACAATAGCGATCACTGCTTCGCTACCCCCAGCGCGATTCCAAAAGGTATGCAGTATCTCTTTACCGTGGACTTTATCCTCGGCACCTCCAATGACTAAAATCGCCGTTTTGAGAGATATGGGGGTAGGATTTTGGTGGTGTTGGGTTTCTAGCTCGATGATCATGTCACTGAACGAATAGACATTTTTAGGGATGGAAGGTTTTTCGGGAAGATGGACAGGTATCTTGATGTTATTTTCCCTGAACGGTTGACGGAAAAAAATGCGGTTTAGGAATATTTTTCGGGACATCAAGCAATAGTAGAGGCGATTTTAGCAATTTTCTTCGATCCACTGGCAATGACGGACTGTTAGTTAACTTTAAGTCTAGGCTAGACTTCGATCACTCAAGCTAGAGCCAGAAAAACCCCTAGACAGTACAGCATAGTCTATCATGTTATCGAGATAGACTAGCGCCAAATTAGCAAGATTTTAACCGATCGAACCGTGACAAAATGATACATTAAACACTATCCCAGTCTAGGCCTTAATTTTCCCCGTGCAGTTTGACATTATTACTCTCTTTCCCGATTTTTTTACTTCACCGCTGCAGTCGGGGTTGTTGGCAAAAGCTCTCGAACGCGACATCGCTAGGGTAAATTTGGTCAATCTCCGGGATTTTGCCCACGATAAACACCGTCGTGTCGATGATGAACCCTACGGTGGTGGTGTGGGAATGTTACTAAAACCAGAGCCAATTTTTGAGGCGATCGAGTCTTTAGAAATTTTACCACCCCGGGAGATCGTGCTGATGACTCCCCAGGGGGAACCTCTCCATCAAGCTTTACTGAAAACTTGGGCCGGTAGTTATCAGCAGTTAATTCTCATCTGCGGGCATTATGAAGGGGTAGATGAGCGGGTTTGTGAGCATTTGGTGACTAGAGAGGTATCTTTAGGGGATTTTGTCCTAACTTGTGGGGAAATCCCTGCTTTAGCGATTATTAACGGGGTGACGCGGTTGTTACCTGGGACGGTAGGTAAGGCAGAATCGTTGAAATTGGAGAGTTTTGAGGCAGGTTTATTGGATTATCCCCAATATACCCGGCCGCCAGTCTTTCGCGGTTGGCAAGTGCCGCCGGTTTTGCGATCGGGTAATCATCAGGATATCGCTGATTGGCGCTATCAACAACAACTCGATCGCACTAAGGAACGTCGTCCGGATATCTGGCAAAAATGGCTAGAGGAACAGGATTAATCCCCCAAAATGCTGGCTCGCTGCCTACAATTTCAGGTGATTAAGGGCTAAATTCCGTTGTTGGAGAGCGAATTGATGGCTAGGCTCTAGTTGTAGGGTTTGGTTAAAAGAAACCACTGCTTCCGAGAAACATTTTAACTTGTAGAGACAACAACCCCGTTGATACCACGCCTCAGCCTTTTGGGATTGTAACTGTAAAGCCTTATTATAAGCGGCGACCGCTTCACTGAGTCGTTCTAATTCCCGTAAAGCTTCGCCTTTGCTAAACCAAACATTAGCATCGGATTTAATGGCCAGGGCCTGATTATAGGCCGCTAGACCTTCGGCATAACGTTGCATCTGACAGAAAATCATGCCTTTGTAATGCCATGCTTCCAGATAATCTGGCTGCAGTTGAATCGCCTTATCCAAAGATGCGATTGCGGCGCTGATTTGTCGTAAATTAGCTAAAGCGATGCCGCGATAAAACCAAGCCCGAGCATTATTAGTCTCTAATTGAATTACCTGATTAAAAGACCCTAAAGCTTCAGGAAAACGCCCTAATCGTTGCAAGGCCAGACCGCGGTTATACCAAGCATTGACAAAATTGGGCTTTTTCCGCAGGGACTGCTGATACAATTGAACTGCTTCGCAATGCTGCCCCAAATCGAGATGCGCGTTACCGCGATAAAACAACTCCTCGGCTGAAATTTCCTGCACTAAAGCTTGTTGTTGACGCAATTGCAGTAACTCTTTTATGGCATCTAAAACTTCTGCTGCCGAGGGAAAGCGTTGGCGCCAGTCATAACGGGTCATTTTATCGATAATAACTGCTAGATCATCTCTAACATCGGCCTGATCGCGCCAAGCGATTTCTCCGGTTTCGGCATCTTCGGGAAATTGCGTCGGTTTGAGACCAGTCAAGGCTTGAATAGCGATGATTCCCACGGCATAGACATCGCTAGACAATCGCGGTTTATTTTGCGCCTGTTCACTAGGCATATAACCAGGGGTGCCAATCCCAATAGACACACTGGTCTGTTTTGCTTTTAGCCATTGAGTCCCCACTTGTTTGACTCCGCCAAAGTCGATTAAAACTAGCTGGCCCTCTTGGCGACGGATAATATTATGGGGTTTGATATCTCGGTGAATAATGTTATTTTGATGGACAAAAGCGAGAACTTCCAAGATATCTTTTAATAACTGAATTACCTGACTCTCTTCTAAACGCTTACCCTTAGAGATTTCCTGACTAAGATCGTGACCATCGATAAATTCTTGAACGATATAAAAAGACTTATTTTCCTGAAAACTGGCGAAAAATTGCGGTATTTGAGGATGATGGCCGAGTTTTTCTAAAGCTCTGGCCTCACTCTCAAATAATCCTATAGTAACTTCGTTAACCACTTGGGGGATTAACTGTTTGACCACACATTGAGGACGGCCGGGGCGATAGTTATCTTGGGCTAAAAAAGTTTGACCGAAAGCCCCTTGACTTAGAGGTTTAATAACCTGGTAACGTCCCCCGATAATTAGTTTCATGGTAGCCATAGGATTATCTTTACCCTAGAGCAGCTTGACGGGACGGTTAACAGCCAAAGGGGTTAACTTGCTCATGCCCATCTTGCCAGTTAATTGATATATTACCAAAAAATTGGGTTTAAAGCCTCGCCCTTTGAGGGCGACTTGATCTGATGTATGATATTAAGAATAGGGGGCCGGGTAAGCAACCGCTTAAAAAACCCAGTCATCAACCGATGAACGCACCTTGAAAACTAGAGTTATGGGGTTCTCTAGGGGAATGCTCCTAAGTAGGGTCTGCTGAAAAAGTTTTTCCTAGGGGCAGGGTGTAGGGTGTGGGGTGTGGTGCGATTCGTTGGCTAGAAACTAGACAGTAAGACGTTTAGAGGATTAGCCGCTTGGTAAATGTAGTACCTTGATAACTTTATAACCCTACAGGTGCGGGTTAGTAATAACCTTAGTCCTGTCCTCTAGATGCCTAGAGTGACGGCATTTCCTGCTGCTTTAGACTTGGTACATCTGAGGTAGTGAGCGAGGAAAAAAAAGCGGTATCTGATAGCCTAAATCAGAAACCCGTTGAGCCAGAACTTATGGATAGCCCTGGGGCGAAGATACGAATTAACCATCGTCAACACCCACGAGCCAAAAGGCTGACAGGCTCGAAACAAAAGTTAACAGAGTTGGGGCTGATAGCTTACACCACTATCAGTAAGGCATTCCCGTTGCTCTGTTGTGGACAGTATCATCCTAATGGTTCAACCAATGGTTATAGGGAACGAAGTAACCCTGATTGACTCTGCCCGTTCGGGGCAGTAGGAAACCATCCGCAAGTCAATAGAGGGAGAGGATGTCCTTAAAAGCCAAGGCTTTGAGTAATATCAAAGATATGCTGACAAAGGACGGGTAACTAGGAAGTCTAAGCAACAATCAACGGTCATATACGCCCTAAAACCAACAATCTTGTCTGGTGGGGATACAGCCAAGAGGGTTGAATAGACAAGGAAATAATAATTCCCATTATTATTCTACTAATGACAGTAGCCTAGTTACTCAGGAGCCGGATACGGCGAAAGTCGTAAGTCCGGTTTTGAAGCAGGGGGTGGGAAGGCGACTTCCTGCTCTACTGTAACGGGTGTGGGGTTTGACCGATTTTGAGGGGGTCAATTACCTAATTTTCAGGGAAAAAGTCCCTGAATTTACCCCTGATCACTCCCATATCTGGTACTTTTTGAGGGGAAAAAAGTCCAAAAGTCTTATCCAACAAGGTTTTTAGATTTATTCAGCAAACCCTAAGTAGTCGTGCAAAATTAATTTCCTAGTGAAGATAGGCAAGAGGCAAGAGGCAAGAGGTGGTTAGATATGTGTAATTAGGGACTTCCAAAAAATAAACTATTCATGCTCAAGAATAATAATCATTCTCGGAGTGTAGGAGGTAGGGGTCGATGGTTGCCTCCTCCTTCCAATTTTGTAGTAGAATTAATCCTGTACATTATTAATCAAGTTTTTCTTTGTAAGTGTATATGGAATTAACTGATTCCCTCAAGAAATTGCTCAGTGAAACTGCACTTCAATTAAAAGGTGCAGCTAAAAGAAGATTCATGGCCCAAACAGTCTTAGAATTAGGCTATGGGGGACAAACCCTTGCTGCACAGGAGTTAGGCTGGAATCGAACTACTATTCGTAAAGGAATTAAAGAACTAAAAAGAGGTATTATTTGTGTTGATAATCATTCAGCTAAGGGGCGGAAAAAAGCAGAAGAACATTTACCTTTTCTATTGGAAAACATCAAAAGTTTAGTGGATTCTCAAAGCCAAACTGACCCAAGTTTTAAAAGCCAAAGGCTTTATGTGAGACTGAGTGCGGCCGAAGTCCGAAAGCAATTAATCTCTAAATATGGGTACAGTGATGAGGATTTACCGAGCGAGGAAACTATTCGGGTTAAATTAAATAACTTAGGTTATCGTCTGAAAAGAGTCGCTAAAGTTTTACCTCAAAAAAAATTCCAGAAACCGAGGCAATCTTTGAGGAATTAGCTAACATTAATCGGGAAGCGGATGAAGACCCTACGATGTTACGTCTTAGTTTGGATGCCAAAGCCCGTGTTAATATTGGACTATTTGATCGAGGAGGTAAGAATAGAATAACTGTCGAAACAAACGATCATGATTTTAATCCGAAAACAACCCTAACCCCTTACGGAATATTTATTCCAGAATTTGATGAGTTGTTTTTGTATTTCACTGCCTCCACAGTCACCAGTGACTTTATTGTTGATATATTAGAAGATTTCTGGGAGTCGGAAAAATCTCGTTTTGAGAAAATTAAAACTTTGATAATTAATCAAGATAATGGACCAGAAAATAATTCGAGACGAACTCAGTTCATGAAACGTATAGTTGAGTTTTCCCAAAAATATCAAGTTAATATACGTTTAGCTTACTATCCCCCTTACCATAGTAAATATAATCCTATTGAACGAACCTGGGCTGTGTTAGAAAACCCTTGGAATGGGAGTATTTTAGATGAAATCGAAACGGCTTTGAAATTCGCCCAAACTATGACTTGGAAAGGAAAACACCCGATTGTTAAGTTGATTACTGAAACTTATGAAAAAGGAGTAAAGCTTACTAAAAAAGCCATGGAAAAAATCGAAGAAAAAATCGAACGTCTCACAGAATCAACGAATCAAGACTTTCCCGATTTGGGACAATGGTTTATTGATATCTATTATGATAAGACCTAGTTTGTAGTTAACTAAGATGGTTAGCTAAAAACTGTCTTTGATTCTTTAACTTGTCCTTGTTATACTCGAAAAAGCTCGGAAGTATAAGAGTTTGTGCTGCCTATTTTTTCGGAAAAATAGGTTGTAATACCAAATTTCTAAATCCATGACAGACATCCACGCTCGAATGCTTGCCAAACCTTCATTCGTTGTGACGCAAATAAAGAAAAATGGTATAATGGGAGACTCTTTGTTTTCCTAGACAAAAATAATTACTTTTTCAAAAAAACACTTTTCTATTTTTTTGTTGGGTATTTTATTCTCTGGAAGTCCCTTAATTTTGCTTAGGTACTTATAGGTAAAAATTCTCAGCGTCAAGTACCAGAGAAACCAAGTATTTTAGGTTCTTCGTTACTTGGTATGGTTCAATAGGGTGGCATAAATCGACTAAATCCTTATCTGGTAAGAGATTTGATTGATTAGTTCGCTCTAGATCGAAAACAATTAACAAAAATCGCCAAATGTCTTTCTCTATGAGAGTTTCATTCCTTATAACCCTGTACGTTGCATAAGACAAACCGAAGAACCGTATTTTAGAGGTTTTGAACTGTATCGTAGGGCATAGGAGAACAGGCTTCTGTAAGGTCGCGAAAGTCTGAGGAGAGAACCACCTCTGAGTTGGATTTCGCCAGGAATCTAATTCAAGTGGACTCGTTGAGCCAGAAATTCTCAGCAGTGATGCTAGTGGGACTTAAACGATCAACAAGAGTATAATAGAGTATAATTGTTAAAGAATAAGCACTTTACGTTGAAAGATCAGCGATGAAAGAGACAACCCCAGCCGCGATGCCCCCATGCTTTGACCGATGGTGTCGGCGGTTTGACAATTGCTTCAAAAACGAAGCGCAAAAAAACGGCTTCAGACAATATTTAGGGTCTGCTGAAAAAGTTTTTCCTAGGGGCAGGGTGTAGGGTGTGGGGTGTGGTGCGATTCGTTGGCTAGAAACTAGACAGTAAGACGTTTAGAGGATTAGCCGCTTGGTAAATGTAGTACCTTGATAACTTTATAACCCTACAGGTGCGGGTTAGTAATAACCTTAGTCCTGTCCTCTAGATGCCTAGAGTGACGGCATTTCCTGCTGCTTTAGACTTGGTACATCTGAGGTAGTGAGCGAGGAAAAAAAAAGCGGTATCTGATAGCCTAAATCAGAAACCCGTTGAGCCAGAACCTATGGATAGCCCTGGGGCGAAGATACGAATTAACCATCGTCAACACCCACGAGCCAAAAGGCTGACAGGCTCGAAACAAAAGTTAACAGAGTTGGGGCTGATAGCTCATACCACTATCAGTAAGGCATTCCCGTTACTCTGTTGTGGACAGTATCATCCTAAGGGTTCAACCAATGGTTATAGGGAACGAAGTAACCCTGATTGACTCTGCCCGTTCGGGGCAGTAGGAAACCATCCGCAAGTCAATAGAGGGAGAGGATGTCCTTAAAAGCCAAGGCTTTGAGTAATATCAAAGATATGCTGACAAAGGACGGGTAACTAGGAAGTCTAAGCAACAATCAACGGTCATATACGCCCTAAAACCAACAATCTTGTCTGGTGGGGATACAGCCAAGAGGGTTGAATAGACAAGGAAATAATAATTCCCATTATTATTCTACTAATGACAGTAGCCTAGTTACTCAGGAGCCGGATACGGCGAAAGTCGTAAGTCCGGTTTTGAAGCAGGGGGTGGGAAGGCGACTTCCTGCTCTACTGTAACGGGTGTGGGGTTTTACCGATTTTGAGGGGGTCAATTACCTAATTTTCAGGGAAAAAGTCCCTGAATTTACCCCTGATCACTCCCATATCTGGTACTTTTTGAGGGGAAAAAAGTCCAAAAGTCTTATCCAACAAGGTTTTTAGATTTATTCAGCCAGCCCTATTTAGGAGGATTATTAGGGGAAAGTGAGAGGAAAAACCTCACTCAAATGGCCAATAATGCCGTCGGAGTAGTTTATAACCGATTACATCACTTTTTGACCGAATCTCCTTGGTCAGACCGTCAGGTGAATGAATGTCGGTTGCAAGTGATGAACCAATGCCGCCAGACGCAAATCCCCCGAGGATTTTCCCTGATTGTCGATGACTCAGGACATCGAAAAAGTGGCAATCTGACCGCCGGAGTTGGCAGGCAGTACCTAGGAGAAATTGGCAAGACAGACAACGGAATAGTCGCCGTCACTACTCATCTCTACGACGGCAAAAAAAGTGTCCCCCTAGACATTGAAATTTATCAACCGGCTAGTTCCTTAGCCGAGGGGAAAGAAGACAAAGAATTTAAGAAGAAACCAGAGATAGCGATAGATTTAATTGACCGGAGCTTAACCAGAGGCTATCGACCGAAAATCGTCTTAATAGATGCTGGTTATGGCAACAACACAAATTTTCTCAAAGCCCTGGAAGAAAGAAAGCTAAAATACTTAGGAGGATTGGCAAAAAATCGAAAAGTAATTATTGAAAAAGAAGGGGGTGTGGAAGAAACAATCCAGCTTGAGCAACTAGCAAAAAGCCTATCAGAAAAGGATTGGGAGAAAATCACCCTAAATCTAGATAAAGAGAAAACGGTTTGGGTAGCGGTATTCAGAGCGAAAATATCTCAACTAGAAGGAGAAAGGAACTTGGCGATCGTCATGAATGCAAGTTCAATGGAAAAAGCCACAGAGGTGGACTATTTCATCACCAATGTAGTTGAGGCAGATACAGTAACAGCTTCGTGGATAGTGAGGACTTACACCGAAAGAAATTGGGTGGAAGTATTCTACCGAGAAGCCAAAGGATGGTTAGGGTTAAGGGAATATCAAGTCAGGGATAAACGAAGCTTACTTCGTCATTTTATCCTGGTGTTTTGTGCCTATACATTTATCCTGTGGCATAAGTTAACTGGGGGATTGCAAAGGCGGTGGGCGAATCGACCTTTAAACACTTTTGTGGAAGCCTTGGAAGCTTTTCGGACAGCGATGTCTTTCCGTTTCTTTGAGTGGCTGACCGAGAATCGGGATGTGTTTGCCGCTTACAAAGCCAGTTTAGGCTTTGTTTGGGCTTGAAATTTGTTTAAGTCCCATTAGGAATTAGTAGCCTCGTGATTACCAGCGATGGCGATAAAGTGTCTAATCCCAAGCATTTTAAAAAGCATTATCGGAGACTGCGAAAGGCCCAAAAAAGCCTTTCTAGAAAACAGAAAGGGTCAAAAAATCGGGAAAAAGCAAGAATCAAAGTAGCCAAGATTCACGCTCAAATCACCGATAGTAGAAAAGACCATTTACATAAGCTAACCACTCAATTAGTTCGTGAAAACCAAACGATTGTGGTTGAGAATTTAGCCGTCAAGAATATGGTCAAAAACCCGAAATTATCTCAGGCAATATCTGATGTAAGCTGGGGAGAAATCACCCGACAATTAGCCTATAAATGCCGTTGGTATGGGAGAAATTACATCGAAATAGATAGATGGTTTCCTAGCTCTAAAAGGTGTAGTAATTGCGGGTATATTGCCCTTGAAAATGCCGTTAAATGTTCGAGAATGGGACTGTCCAGACTGTGGGACTCACCATGACCGAGATATTAACGCTAAGCTAAAACGCACTTAAACCACCTAAAATAGAAATAGTAATTTTAGAAAAATCCTACTTATGCCAGCCAAAGATTTCCTAGACTTAGAAGAAAAGAAAAACTTACAAAAAGCTCTTAAAGAAGAAGAAAGAGCAGAGGTTAGGGAAAGAATTTTAATGTTTCTCTTGCTAAACGACGGAAAAACTCAACGAGAAATAGCTGACTTTATTGGCTGTTCACTCAAAACGGTCGCCCCTTGGTGTGTTCACGGCGATCCTAACAATTTAGAAAGTCTAGAAGATGGGAGAAAAAATGGAAATCATAAAAAAGCCACAGAGGAATATATTAATTTACTATTAAAAATAGTTGATGAAGACCCGAAGGAATTTGGATATGAATTCGGGAGATGGACAGCGGCAAGATTAGCAGAGCATCTAGAAAAGGAAACAGGAATTAAACTGAGTGGCTCGCAAGTGAGAAGAATATTGAGAAGAAAAAAGTATGTGTATATCTGGGCGAAATATAGTCTAGAAGATAAGCAAGACAAGAAATTAAGAAAAGCATTTAAAGAAAAATTAGATGAATATTTAAGGTTGGCTAAAGAAAAGCCAGAGTCAATCCAGGTATGGTTTTGGGACGGGGCTTTCAAGGTGGCGACGCAGGTTCGCCACACAGCCCCTCATGAGTGTGGATTTAGTTTGAGAGTAATAAGAAGGAGAGCTTGGACAAAAAAAGGAAAGCGAAAAAAAGTGAATGGACAAAGAAAAAGAGGAAGGGTGAATGTGATGGGAGCCTTAAGATATAATGACAAAAAACGAGTCTGTTTTATGATCAAAAAAGGAAATTCAGAAACTTTCCATGAACAATTAAAGAAACTTCATGAAGAGATTCGTCAAGAATGGATAAACTTGGGAAATCTGCCCGAAGATTTTCGAGAAAAAGGACCGAAAATTATCATCATATTAGACAATGCTAGTTATCACAAAAAGAAAGATGTTATTGAGCAGGTGGAAAAAGAGTTGCCCAATATTAGGCTAGAGTTTTTACCAGCTTATAGTCCAGATTACAACCTAATAGAATTAGTATGGCATTCCGCTAAAGAATACATAGCTAATCGAGAATTTGAAAATAAAGAAGAACTGGAAAAAGTAGTCAATCAGCTTTTAAATGAAGGGGGATTGATTATTAAATGGAGTAGAAAACTTAAAAATAAGGGTAATGCTGTCAATGTAACTTAAATGCGTAAAAGCTTAGTAAAAATATTTTGGCCGCAGGGCTTGCGGTGTCAGTCTGTAGAGCGACCATAAGACCAGAACAGAGTAAATCTGTTAAGGCAGGTGCGAAAAATCCTTCGGGAAAGAAGCAGAAACCTAAATCGTGAGGTTTGGGAATCACCGTCCGTTTCACGGCGGCGAGGATGTCAAGTCAAGACTAAAAGTTTTTCTAGTTAGGGTTTGCGGCAAAAAGTTTTTCCTGGGGGCAGGGTGTGGGGTGTGGGGTGTTAGGGTGTTAGGGTGTTAGGGTGTTAGGGTTTTATAGCGGTTCTCACACCTGTGTGGCACACTTAAACCTTTGCTAATTAAGCTTTTCAACATCGATAGTGTACCTCTTGCGAACAGGAAACGCTATAGTTGAAATTCCCCATTCCCCCATTTCCCCATTTCCCCATTTCCCCACTTCCCTACTTCCCCACTTCCCCACACCTTTGAAACAGGATTTAGTATTAGTGGTAACAGCAGCTACCCAATTTTTTTTGGTATTTGCTATGCTGATTGTTAACAATTTGTAATCTTTGGGAAATTTCCTCAATACTGCATGGTCGTTTCTGCTACAATTCCACCCCTAGCTCAAGATACCCTCGCCCTGAAAGCGGTGTGGGCAAATGTCGGCTATGATAGTTGTCCCTACCATTACAATTTCCATCTTCATACCCATTGTTCCGATGGTCAAATGAGTCCCCAAGACTTGATGAGACAAGCGTTAGACATCGGACTAAAAGGATTAGCAATTACTGATCATCACTCGATCGAAGGTTATCGACAAGCCCAAATTTGGCTAGAAAATGAGCATTTAAAGGGTTCTCTACCCCATCTCTGGACAGGGGTAGAAATTACGGCGAATCTCTTAGAGACAGAAGTGCATATTCTTGGCTATGGTTTCGATCCTACTCATACCGTTTTGACTCCCTATCTGCAAAGAGCCAAACCGGAAGGAGATCTAGCTTTGGCCTCTAGAGTCATTAACAGTTTACAGCAAGCGGGGGCCTTAGTGGTTCTCGCCCATCCCTTTCGTTACCATCGCCCCGCAGCCGATTTAGTAGCGGCGGCGGTAGAATTGGGTATTGATGGTATTGAGGCCTTTTATGCCTACGGCAATCCCAAACCCTGGCTACCGAGTCAACGGGAAACCGAACAAGCTCTCGCTCTTAGTCGTCAATATCAATTATTTGCCACCTGTAGCACCGATTCCCACGGTAAATCTTTATTACAGCGCATTTAGCCTGATCCCGGGATTAACTGTAAAATAACTAAATTGACTAAACTCGCTCCCTTCTCGATCGAGTGTTAGTTTTTTATGGCCAAAAACAGGGAAGTGGGGAAGTGGGGAAGTGGGGAAGTGGGGAAATGGGGAAATGGGGAAATGGGGAAATGGGGGAATGGGGAAATGGGGAATTTCAACTAAAACCCTAACACCCTAACACCCTAAAACCCTAACACCTATTCGCCACCTGTAGCACCGATTCCCACGGTAAATCTTTATTACAGCGCATTTAGCCTGATCCCGGGATTAACTGTAAAATAACTAAATTGACTAAACTCGCTCCCTTCTCGATCGAGTGTTAGTTTTTTATGGCCAAAAACAGGGAAGTGGGGAAGTGGGGAAGTGGGGAAATGGGGAAATGGGGAAATGGGGAATTTCAACTAAAACCCTAACACCCTAACACCCTAAAACCCTAACACCTATTCGCCACCTGTAGCACCGATTCCCACGGTAAATCTTTATTACAGCGCATTTAGCCTGATCCCGGGATTAACTGTAAAATAACTAAATTGACTAAACTCGCTCCCTTCTCGATCGAGTGTTAGTTTTTTATGGCCAAAAACAGGGAAGTGGGGAAGTGGGGAAGTGGGGAAATGGGGAAATGGGGAAATGGGGAAATGGGGGAATGGGGAATTTCAACTAAAACCCTAACACCCTAACACCCTAAAACCCTAACACCCTAACACCCTAACACCCCAACACCCCAACACCCCAACACCCCAACACCCTGAATGAAAGATTTATTCCTTTACACTTGCTGGTTAATTCCCATTTATGGCTTAATTGGTTCGATTTTAACCTTGCCTTGGTCTTTAGGCATTATTAGTCGCACCGGTCCGCGGCCGGCCGCTTATATTAACCTATTGATGACCGTATTAGGGTTAATACACGGAACGATCGCTTTTAATCAAATTTGGCATCGAGAGACGATTAAACTGACTTTTGAATGGGTAAAAGTGGCCGATCTTAGTTTATCCCTTTCGATCGAACTTTCTCCCGTCAGTTTGGGGACGCTGGAAGTGATTACCCTCGTCAGTCTCTTGGCCCAAATCTATGCCCTTGGCTACATGGAAAAGGATTGGTCTTTGGCGAGATTTTATGGCTTAATGGGCTTTTTTGAGGCAGCTTTGGGGGGAATTGCCCTGAGTGACTCCCTACTATTCAGTTACGCTTTCCTAGAGATGTTAACGGTCTCTACCTATCTCCTCGTCGGTTTTTGGTATGCCCAACCTTTGGTAGTAACCGCGGCCCGAGATGCCTTTTTAACCAAGCGCGTCGGCGATATTATTTTATTGATGGGTTTGGTGGCTCTGTCCAGTTACGGAGAAGGATTGAGTTTTTCTCAGTTAGAAAATTGGGCAGTAAATAACCCTGTACCGCCTCTGACGGCGACTTTGTTAGGATTAGCCCTTATTGCTGGTCCAACGGGTAAATGCGCCCAATTTCCCCTGAATTTGTGGCTAGATGAGGCGATGGAGGGACCAAATCCAGCCGGAATCATGCGGAATTCGATCGTGGTTTCGGCGGGGGCCTATGTTTTAATTAAGCTGCAGCCGGTGTTTACCCTATCTCCGATCGCTGCCAATGTTTTAATAGTGTTGGGGACAATGACGGCAATTGGTACTTCTCTGATGGCCTTATCCCAAATTGATATTAAACGGGTTTTATGCCACTCCACCAGTGCCTATCTCGGTTTGGTCTTTATTGCGGTGGGATTAGGTCATGTGGATATCGCTTTACTAATTTTATTCTCCCATGCGATTGCAAAAGCTTTATTGTTTATGAGCGCAGGAGCCTTAATTCTCACCACCAGTAACCAGAATATCACGGAAATGGGGGGAATTTGGGCAAGAATGCCGGCTACAACCACGGCCTTTTTAGGAGGTTCCGCGGGGATGACGGTTTTAATGCCCCTGGGGATGTTTTGGACATTAAAACGGTGGTTAAGTGGTGAATGGGCGATTCCTTGGTGGTTATTAGCGGTTTTAATCTTTGTTAATTGTCTTAGCATCGTCAATCTCACGCGGGTCTTTCGTTTAGTCTTTTTGGGACAAACCCAAAGTAAGACCCATCGCACCCCGGAAGTGGCTTGGCCGATGGCTTTGCCCATGGTATCGTTGATTTTAATCGTTTTATTGGCCCCGATTATTCCCCTACGTTGGGATTTTTGGCTATCTTTCACCAATCCTCTCGTTAATAACCAGAGTTTTACTATTGTCTGGGGTTTTCCCTTACTGATGGCCTCTGGAGTAATTGGCCTAGTTATCGGGTTAATGGTAGAGTTAAGACGAGCTTGGGCGAGACCAACTGGGTTAATCCTGCGATTCTTGCAAGATTTGTTCGCTTATGACTTCTATCTTGATCGCATCTATCAGTTTACCGTGGTTTTAGCGGTGGGAAGCCTGTCAAAAATTACCGCTTGGCTCGATCGTTATATTATTGATGGTCTGGTTAATTTGGTCAGTTTAGCGACGATTTTTAGCGGCAGTGCCTTAAAGTATAATGTTTCTGGTCAATCACAGTTTTATGTTTTGACTATTCTTTTGGGAATAGGGGGATTAATCTGGCTCTTATTAAACGGTCAATGGTCATTGATAACTGATTATTGGTCATCCCTTTTGACTCATTGAACCTCTGTGTATCGCTCCCTAGTCTTCCGGTCGCGGACTAGGGAGGGAAAGCAGCGGGATGAATCTGCTCGGGGGGGACAGACGGTTAAAATCGGTCTTAGCTTAAAACCCCACACCCTGCCCGCGGGAAAAACTTTTTCAGCAAGCCCTATTTGTGTTATAATTGGTTGGTCAAAAATGCTGGTGTAGCTCAGTGGTAGAGCAGCTGATTTGTAATCAGCCGGTCGCGGGTTCAAATCCCATCACCAGCTTTAATCTCTCACTCCCAATCGAACTTTAAAAAACCTACTTCCCACTTCCCACTTCCCACTTTCAAACCGAAGACCCCTGAACGGAAATTTAAACCAGACAAAACCATTCTAGGGACTGGGGTTCGCAACTGTGGCACACTAGAGAGTAGAACTGAATTGACGGTAAGGTCTTGACTAATCAAATTACCCCTTTCGACCCCCTTCACAACCACGACGAGACGGGACATGACCACGAGTCAAAAGGGACTCCCCACGTCCATAGCGAAGCTTCCCTGAAGCAAATTATTAACCGTCTCTCGCGCATCGAAGGACATATTCGCGGCATCAAGACGATGGTATCGGAAAATCGTCCCTGTCCCGAAGTTTTGATGCAAATTGCCGCTATTCGCGGGGCGATTGATCGCGTCGCCAGAATGATCCTCGACGAACATCTGAGCGAATGTATTGCCCGGGCTGCCCAGGAAGGTAGTATCGAGACAGAAATTGAAGAATTAAAGGCCGCCTTGGATCGCTTTTTACCCTAGATTGTGCTATAATGAGAAGTTGGCATTTTTTAGGCAGAGAGCGATTACAGGAGGTGAATTAGGTTAATGACCCAAGTGGTAGTTGGTCAGAACGAGGCGATCGAATCAGCCCTGCGTCGTTTTAAGCGACAGGTAGCGAAAGCGGGAATTTATGCGGATATCAAAAAGCATCAATTTTTTGAAACCCCTCAAGAAAAGAGAAAGCGTAAAGCAGTAGCCCGGAGACGACAAAGAACCCGTCGTCGTTAAAACTCCCCAAGTCAGAAGCCGCTCGCAAGCTTCTGGCTTGCTTTTATTTTAACCTAGTGGTGGGGGTTGGGTTTTAGGGGTGTGGGAAGTGGGGTGTGGGGTTGGGGGATGGGGAGATAGGGAGAAAAAAGCTGATTACTGATCACTGATCACTGATAACTGACTCCTGAAGGCTTTTTCGCTTAAGATAAAGTTTAGCCCTCGATCGAGTTCTAGTGTTTTCATGGTATTACAACTGCGGGTCTACGTTCCCGAACATCCTCTGGTTAAGCATTGGCTGGCGGTCGCCCGCGATCAAAATACCCCCTCGGTACTGTTTAAAACAGCGATGACGGAACTAGGGCGCTGGTTAACCTACGAAGCGGCGCGGCAATGGTTGCCGACCCTGGAAACTAGCGTTAAAACCCCTCTAGCGGAATGTGCCGCTACTTTTATCGATCCTAGCGTACCGATCGCCGTAGTTCCGATTTTAAGGGCAGGATTAGCCCTGTTGGAAGGGGCCCAAAGCCTTTTACCCCTAGCTAGTACCTATCACCTCGGTTTGGCCAGAAATGAGGAAACCCTGGAGGTGAGTTGTTATTTAAATAAATTACCGGCCAGTTTTGATCCGGCCACGAGAGTCTTAATTCTCGAACCGATGTTAGCCACGGGGGGATCAATTTCCATGGCAATGGCAGAAATTACCGGCAGAGGCGTTGATCCTACCCTGATTCGCCTGATTTCCGTGGTGGCTGCCCCGCCAGCTTTACAGAAATTGAGTCAAAATTATCCCAGCTTGAACATCTATACGGCTATTATCGATGAAGGATTAAATAGCGGCGGTTACATCGTGCCGGGATTGGGCGATGCCGGCGATCGAGCTTTTGGAACCTATTAGGAGAAAAAGGGATTATGAGTCAGCGAGATGGGTTTACGGGCGGTTTTTTAGCCGGTGCGATTGTCGGTGGTTTAGTGGGCGGTGTTTTGGGGACAGTGTTGGCTAATCGCGGCCGTCGCGGTTTAGCAGATGGGGATAATCAAGCTTTTTTGGAGGAGAGCCGCAATGGGCGCTTGACTCCAGAGGAAGGCATGGAAGTGGCCCGCCGCAGTTTAGAAGATAAAATTGCCCAGTTAAATCTAGCGATCGATGATGTGCGTCAACAGTTAGGAGCGGTACAGGAAAACGGTAGCGATCATTAAATAGGGCTGGCTGAATAAATCTAAAAACCTTGTTGGATAATATCTTAAGAATAATGTGTTGACAATTAGGCAGAGCCTTGCAACCAGGAAAAACAATCATCGCTTATACCATTTTTCTAAATTCCTGACAGACATAGAGCTTCTAAAATCCAAGACCATCCCGTCAAATACCCGATCGTGTCATTGGATAGAGAATTTAAAAGATGGTAAAGTTTACTTCTTAAGTTATCAAGGGAGTTAAAATTGCCCCAGGCCAATAGGTTTTTCAAATATAGCCAAACTCTCTCAATTGGATTTACTTCTGGACAATAGGGAGGTTGATAAAATAGGATAATATTATCAGGTATTTCTAGGTCGGTCGCCGTATGTGCGGGAGCATTATCTAATTGAATAATATGTAATTCCTCAGAAAAAGCTTGAGAAAAAAGCGTTAAATATTGATTAAAACATTCCCCATCTAAATGAGAAAATTCATAGAAAAAACTGCTACCTGTTCGAGGTTCTATTAAACCATAGAGCCAGAGATATTGAAAATTATACTGAAAATTACCAAGGGGCTTTATGCCTTTAATTGTTATTTTATCTCTGACAATGGTATGACAGCCGAAGCGACTTTCATCTTGACACCAGAAGCGGACTTTTAAATATTGACTAACTTTTTCAGATTCCTTTTCTAGTAAAGCTTGTAGCTGTTCAGATAGATTATTTTGGAATATTTTTACTTCTCCTGGTAATTGTTTTAAATTTTGAGGTCGAGCCACTTTTAATTTAGCTTGTAATTCATTTCTTACGAGACGGTAAACAGTTATATAACTGGTGGGTATTTCTAAAATAATTGATACCCAAAAATGAATTTCTTTATAACTTTGAAATCCTTCTGGGTCTTTTAATTCATTCTGAATTAGAGCGGCTTCTTCCACTGAAATCTTTTTGGGTCTTCCCAGTTTTTCTGGTTCTGACAAGAGATTTTCTATCCCTCCTTCTCGATAACAACTTAACCAGCGATGAATAGTTCTTTCTGAGCGTCCTATTAACACGGCGAGATGACGAACCGTTTCTACCTCCTTAATTTTTAGTAGATACAGGGATTGTACTTTAGCAAAGTTTAAAGAGGTTACTTGTTGCTTCAACAAGGATTTTAAGTCTTCTACTGACTCAGCAACATTAATATTAGGGACTCCACTCATTGCCTTTTTACCACACAAACTATACCTTTACCAAGTATGACATACTTTTTGAAAAATGGTATTAGACTTGATCGCACAAAAACAACGAAATCTAAAACCGTAATTTTCCGTTAGAATTAGCAGTAATCAAACACCACGCTTGCGGGAGCTATGGTTAACCTCACCTATAACAAAAATCGCCCTCTTCCCAGCGCCGAAGACTTGCCCTCTTCCGACGAAACTCCAGTGGATAATCAGTTACAGAATGATATTCCCAACCTTGTATATTGAGAGAGGTGGTAGACCGTCCCAACCTTGGTCGGAAAAGACCGCTTCGTAGCAAGGGTCACCACCATAATCTCCCTGACAAAACTCGAACAGTCGCCGGGGTCGTGGCGAAAACAATCAATTGTTAAGCTAAGAGACCGTATCGGGCAAGGATGAGTAAAATCAAGGGGATGCTCTCCAAAATAACCATCAATTCTGCTTGCTTTAGTTAGGTTCAATCAGGGAAAATATCTCTCAATGGGTAGGCATTGACATTAGTAAAGCGACCCTAGATGTTTACCTTCGTCCCCTCGGTAAAGCGATGAAAGTTGCTAACACAAAGGAGGACATATCTAAACTGGTCGAAACCCTAAAATCCTACACTGTCAACCTCATCGTTCTGGAAGCGACAGGAGGTTGAGAAACTGAACTGGTGATTCAATTACAAGAAGCGGATTTACCTGTAGCCTTAATTAATCCCCGTCAAGGAAGAGACTTTGCCAAAGCTACTGGTAAATTAGCCAAAACCGATGCCATTGACGCTCAAATCTTAGCTCATTTTGGCGAGGCAATGCAACCGCAAATATTAGCGGTTGAGTCGGAAGAATCTCGTCAATTGGGCGACTTAATTAGGGTCTGCTGAAAAAGTTTTTCCTGGGGGCAGGGTGTGGGGTGTGGGGTGTGGGGTGTGGGGTTTTACCGGTTTTGAGGTGGCCAATTACCTAATTTTCAGGGAAAAAGTCCCGGAATTTTCCCCCTGATCACTCCCATGCCGGGTACTTTTTGATTGACAAAAAGTCTAAAAGTCTTACCCAACAAGGTTTTTAGATTTATTCAGCCAACCCTAATTAGTCGTCGCCGGCAACTTGTCGAGATGCGGACTGCCGAAAAAAACCGACGGGAACGCGCTCGCGGTAAAGCTTTGGTCGATATCGAAGCCCATCTTGAGTATCTCGATAACTGCCTCGAAAAACTCAATCAAGAAATTGAGGAATTGACCCAAGCTAACCAACAATGGCTCGAGAAAGTTAATTTACTCAAAACCGTGCCGGGGATTGGTCAAGTAATTTCTACTACTCTCGTCTCCGACTTACCAGAACTCGGTCAATTAACCGCCAAACAAATCTCTCGCTTAGTCGGTGTCGCACCGATTAATCCTGATAGTGGTCAACATAAAGGTAAGCGAATGATTCAGGGAGGTCGCGCTCAGATTCGGGCGACTCTTTACATGGGAGCGGTGGTAGCTATGGGTCATAATCCGGTGATTAAAACCTTTTACGAACGCCTAGTCGGACGAGGTAAATCAAAAAAACTGGCTCTGACTGCTTGTGTGCGGAAAATCTTAGTTATTCTTAATGCAATGGTTCGCCAAAATCAGCCTTGGCAGCTTGCTGACAATTTACCACCTTGTTCCTAGAGATTCACACTTTTTGTTATCTCTGATCAAGGGTTGCGCTTGCTTTGGTTTAACCTGAGCGACTTAGTTTTTGCTGCGCTTTTTTCTGGCTTGAGATTTTAGGTTCGACAGCAACTCCTTGATTGTTTTTTGAGTTACCCCTTGACAATCAAGACAGTCGCTACTGCTAAGTTTATTAGCCTTAATTTGGACCAGTCGAGATGATTGGTATTTTGGGGTAGATATGGCTGTCTATTATAATCCAGAGGAATCAGCTTTTGTACCCGATGGTTTCTTGTCCCTTGGAGTCAACCATGATACGGGAGAAAGAGGTCGGTTAAGCTATGTTTTGTGGCAAGAAAAGTATATCTTGCCGATTTTGTTTTTAGAGGTAATTTCCGAGAAGTATAATAGTGAGTAAGTACCTAAGCAAAATTAATTACACATCTAAGCCACTACTCCGTCAGACTTCTGGTGTGAGGAAACAGTGAACTGAAAACTCAAATCCGATCCCTAATAGCTGTCTCCCGTCTCCCGTCTCGGAGTCTCCCGTCTCGGAGTCTCCTGTCTCGGAGTCTCGGAGTCTCGGAGTCTCGGAGTCTCGACTAGGAAATTAATTTTGCACGACTACTTAGGGTTTGCTGAAAAAGCTTTTCCTGGGGGCAGGGTGTGGGGTGTGGGGTGTGGGGTGTGGGGTTTTATCGATTTTCAGGTGGTCAACTACCTAATTTTCAGGGAAAAAGTCCAGGAATTTTCCCCCCGATCCCCGCAATGGCTGGCACTTTTTGAGGGGAAAAAAGTCCAAAAGTCTTATGCAACAAGGTTTTTAGATTTATTCAGCAGACCCTACTTATCCATAAAGGGTGTCTTTTTCCTTTATCTTTCCGAAAGTCCTTGACTTGTTTTAGTTTTTCTATTAAGCTCAACATATATTTAAAAAGTTGGCGGTCACTTATCATTTTACCTGACAGTGATCGCTTTTACTTTTGATATTCTGATGGGAGAATGAAACAGCCCTAGGGGTTTGGGGGGTAGAACCCCCCAAAAGCTTGGATTGAGTAATAAAATCGGAAGTAATGCCCAATTTTAGCCGAGAGTTTCCAAGTAAAAATCCCAATTGGTAGATTGACAAAAATGAGATGCACCCTTACCTCCTGCCTTTTGCCTTTGTTAGCCTATTCTTTTTTGTCGCTACCCGGAAAAGCTCGACCTTGAATATTTTCTAAAGCTGAAACTGCCGCCCTGGAACCGGCGATAATATCTCGTTCTTCTCCCCCTAAATATAAGCGGCCAAAACTGCCCACGGAAGTAACGTGTAGGATATTAATTAAAGCAGCTTTTTCGGCCTGATTAGCGGCCAGGGAAGCGTAGGCGGCCGGTTGCACTTCTAGAACGTATAAAGTCTGTCCCGCCATTAACATCATACCCCGAGAACTACGGTTAATTAATTGGGCTTGGTAAGCGTCAATGTTGCGAATAATTTGGCTAGAGACAATTTGCGGTTTCAGACAATCGCGCTGACTAACGCCTAAATACTGCAAAATTGCCTGACCGGCCGCCCTGACCTCTCCCTGACTGCTAGAATGGAGTTCTAAGAGTCCGTAGAGTCGTTCTACGAATAGAACCCCCGGACGAACCACGGCGGATTTGAGGGCAATATCGGTGATGCGATTAATCTCGATGCCGGGGGAAATTTCAATCCAGAGGGAAGCATCCCCGGGTAAGGGTAAAAATCCTTGGGCGACTGTACCGATGTAAGCGGCGTGTTGAAGCTGTAAATTGTCAAGATAAACGTAACTGCGAAGTTCTACACCCAAGCTAATTTCTCCCTCTCTGGTCTATCTTAAAAGTTATGGGGACAGTGATAGGTTCTGCCGCCCTATCGATCGCCTTGAGGCTACAGTTAGACCTAAAATGTCTTTAAGTCCCGTTTCTGTCCTCTGGCAAATCCCCATTCCAGCCCCGGAGCGACGATTAATCAATCCTTAATTAGGGCTTAGGCATTACCATCTTTCACTATAGTATAGAATTAGTGGCCTTTAAATTTGCCTGATAGAAAGGGTAAAAAACTATAATTATGGGGACAAACTCAGGGAAAAACCAGCATGACGATTCTTTTAGGGGGAGATATCGGGGGAACTAAAACAATCCTGCGTTTAGTGGATTGCCAAAACTCATCGGATAGTCCCCAACCCCGGCTAATTACTCTCGATCAAGAAATTTATCCTAGTAAACAATACCCCGATCTGGTGCCGATCGTCCAGCAGTTTTTAGCCCGACAAACCACTATTCCCCCAGTGGAAAAAGCTTGTTTCGGTATTGCCGGTCCAGTGGTTAACAATAGTTCCGAATTGACTAATTTAAGTTGGTCTCTAACTGGCGACCGCCTAAGCCACGAGCTGCAGATTGAGCGGGTAAAATTAATTAATGATTTTGCGGCGATCGGTTATGGGGTGTTAGGATTAGCCCCAGAGGAGCTGCACAATCTACAGTCGGCCCCAACAGTACCAGAGGCCCCGATTGCGGTTATCGGTGCGGGGACGGGGTTAGGAGAGGGTTTTTTGATTCCTGTGTCGAAGGGTAAATATCAGGTGTTTGCTAGTGAGGGTTCCCACGCCGATTTTGCCCCTCGATCGAGTTTAGAATATCAACTATTAAATTATCTCTTGGAACTCTATAATATCGAGCGCCTTTCGGTGGAGCGAGTGGTTTCTGGTCCTGGAATCACTTCTATCTATCGATTTCTCCACGATAGTAACTCTAGTCAGTCATCGCCAGCCATGGCGGAAATTTACCGCACTTGGTTAGCAGAAATGGGTAAACCACAAAAAACCGTGGATTTAGCGGCTAAAATTGCCAGTTTTGCCCAAGATGACTCGGATGATCTCTGTTATCAAACCATGAAAATCTTTGTCGAGGCCTACGGTGCGGAAGCGGGCAATTTAGCCCTCAAGTTGCTTCCCTACGGAGGATTATACATAGCGGGGGGGATTGCGGCCAAAAATCTTCCCCTAATGACTGAGGGGAGCTTTATGAAGGCTTTTCGGGCTAAAGGTCGGATGAGGGAGCTATTAAGCAATATTCCCGTCCATATCGTCCTTAATGCCCAAGTGGGACTAATGGGGGCAGTTTCCTGCGCTAGTCAGCTATGAGGGAGGGTTGACTGGATTTTACCAACAGCAGCAGCGATTGAGGTAAGCGATCAAAAAAATGTTCTCCATGACGGTTTTCCTGCCCTTGGCTGTGCTTGGGCGGGCTTAGATGTTATTTTTGGGGTTTATCGACAAAAGCGGCTAGAAAGCCTAAAAAATGCCGATCAACAGCTAGAAAAAGCCCTACTGTCCTGTCAAGAAAAAATGTTAAATTGCGACCGGGCCAGTTTTGCCGACAAACTGCACTGGCGCGGTGATGGAAAACAGCCTAGGGCAGTTGCTCTGGCTGGGGGGTCAATGCTATGATTAGGGAGACTTTTGCGGGTATAGTTCAGTGGTAGAACGTCACCTTCCCAAGGTGAATGTCGCGCGTTCGAGTCGCGTTACCCGCTTCTGACGACAATTGATTTGACATACCCCACGCCGTAAACGGACGTGGATTCTTCTCGCATCACTGCTGTGAATTTCTGGCTCAACGAGTCCACTTGAATTAGATTCCTGGCGAAATCCAACTCAGAGGTGGTTCTCTCCTCAGACTTTCGCGACCTTACAGAAGCCTGTTCTCCTATGCCCTACGATACAGTTCAAAACCTCTAAAATACGGTTCTTCGGTTTGTCTTATGCAACGTACAGGGTTATAAGGAATGAAACTCTCATAGAGAAAGACATTTGGCGATTTTTGTTAATTGTTTTCGATCTAGAGCGAACTAATCAATCAAATCTCTTACCAGATAAGGATTTAGTCGATTTATGCCACCCTATTGAACCATACCAAGTAACGAAGAACCTAAAATACTTGGTTTCTCTGGTACTTGACGCTGAGAATTTTTACCTATAAGTACCTAAGCAAAATTAATTACACATATCTAACCACCTCTTGCCTCTTGCCTCTTGCCTCTTGCCTATCTTCACTAGGAAATTAATTTTGCACGACTACTTAGGGTTTGCTGAATAAATCTAAAAACCTTGTTGGATAAGGCTTTTAGACTTTTTTTCCCTGAAAAAGTGCCTACCATTGGAGTGATTGGGGGGAAAATTTAGGGATTTTTTCCCTGAAAATTAGGTAATTGACCACCTGAAAATGGGTAAAACCCCACACCCCACACCCCACACCCCACACCCTGCCCCCACGAAAAACTTTTTCAGCAGCCCCTACTTATTGTCCTTGAGTAAAAAATGCAAGTTGTAGCCGTGCAAAGTATAGCTTACCTGTGACCACAAATACTTCCTTGACCGCTTCAAATCACACAAGTCTTTAGATAAGGGCTGTACGATAACCCAAGTAGATTACATTGTTGAGATTGCGTTATTCTTCTAGTAGTTGGGTAGGGTGCGTTAGGCAATCCCTTGTTTTTAGGGCAGAAATCAAGCTCTGAATAAGCTTAGACGCACTTACATTGCACTTTAATATCCTGGAACGCCTTGTAGATAGGGATACGAGTAGGAAACTTAAATGCGTCTAAGCTTATGGCGTTGTCAGATCAGAACCCACATTCCGCACCCTAAGTGTCACAACGTCTCAAAAGAGGAAGGGGCGTGAGTCAAAATACTTATCTAGAGGAGTGAGTTGGCGGCAAGCTGCCGGCAACTAAGCCGAAAATTTCAGAGTTCCCCCGGTCATTCTCAATAAACAGTGCTTGTTGAGAATGACTAGGCAATCAGACTTAACATCTAGGGGGAGATGTTCCAGTTGCTCGCTTTGTTTTGTCACCCCTTGAAGTCAATCCATCTGGTCAAGATAAGAGATAATATTCCTGGCAAGGTTTGGGAAAAAATCTCAAAATGTTGCGCCTCTCATCCGTTAAGTTGCTAATCTTTTGATTGTCTTGAATACGGACGAGATGAATCCCTTGAAAGCACTGAAATATCCAGCGTAACGTCGGTCGGTCAGTTAACTTACCCAACGGATTTTTCAGTCCCGTCTCCTGCTGTTTTAAACTTAAACGAAGTTGTCTTTGACCAATAGTATAAACCAGCAGGCACAAGCCCATGAGCATGGCCATGACCTCGATTCTATGGGGAGATTTGAGAAAGACACTGTGGGCAAAAAAGCAGGGGTCTTTGAGAAAAGAAAATCCTCTTTCCGGAGCTTGTTGCCCTTTATATTTTTTGAGTATATCCTCACTGCTTAATCGTTGTTTCTCCAAATCGTTAGTTGCTAAAACGAATCGTCCTGCTCGTTTCTTTAGCCTCTCAATGGCGGTCAAATTCAACTCTAATTCGGCTTGAACTTGATAGCTTTGAGAGGGTAAATCGTCTTTTGATTTGAGTTTTGACCCCTGGGACTCAGGCGGAATGAGATTGACTTTAATCTCCGTTAACTGATGAGATTTTAAGGAGTCAGATAATCCTTTGGCTATCGCCAACGCCACCGCTCTATTCTCAAATTCTCTTCGGGATAGTTGCCGGATTTTTTCTTGGGCAGAATTCTTTTCCTGCTCGATTTTTTTCTCTAATTTTTTCAAGTCTGATTCTTGTCTAGCTTGACTTTCAACTAGCAACCATCTTTGTTCTATCCCCCCATAGTTAGAGATGGTTTCCCGCCAGGAATAACCCGGTATTTCTGAATCGGTTAACTCTTTTTCTGAGATGCTATCAACCAACTCTTGAGCCTCTTTAATGCTTAATGGTACTCGAGACAACCAACGCATTTCTTTCATTAGTTTTAAATTCTCTTTGCTATAGAGGGCGCTATCGCCGACTATTAAACTGTCAAAGTCAACTTGTTTTTTAAATTCTCGGGCGATTTGACCAAAAACCGCTTTGTCCGCTTCATTTCCGTCCCCTACTTTCAGGAATAAAGGTACATCTCCATCCCCACTTACGATTAAGTCAATCATAAATTGTTTTAAGTCAGGTCTTCGGTCGCGGGAGTATCCGTAGGTAATTTTTATTGGCTGTTGTCTGGTTTCAATTTCTTCTCCCACTGCTCCTGATTTCAGGATTTCTACTGTTGGGTATTCCTTTTTATATTCTCCTTCTACTGATAGAGAAGTCGAATCTAAATGGGAGTTCTCGGTTGCTACACCAAATTTTTTCACGGCGGCTAAACTGATGAGTAGGAAAATACCCGAAACATCCAGTTGATAAAGTTTGTCCATTACTCGACCAATTTTATCATCATTCAAGTGCTTGGGTTCGATGCCCTCTCCCAGCAGATGTTCGGTTGCTTTATCTTCAAAAAATTGAGGAAATAAATACAAGGCTCGGGAGACAAATCCCAATCCATTCAGGATAATTGCTTTCACTACTTGCCCCGCTGTGACAATTTCTCCTCGCTCAATTGAGACTTGTTCGTTGATAATTTCAACGATTCCTATTTCATCGATAATTCCGGCTACTAATCCCAGATGGTCTAGATTTTTGACTTCAATTTCTGTTGATTGATTCATGGTCGAACAGTCCACTCGCCTCAGTTTTCCAACAATTCCTATTTTTTCATAATTAGGGGTCTCAAGACCCCCCTAGCGGCCACCGAGAAAACCTTCACCAGCTAGGTATTTTTACTCAAGTCTCTGGAGGGGGACAGCTTACACCATTTTTCTTTATTCGCGTCACAACGAACACCGGCTTGGCAAGCATTCGAGCGTGGATGTCTGTCATGGATTTAGAAATTTGGTATTATGTGACAGTTGAGGGTGCGGAATGTGGGTCAGAATATGAAAGATGCAATGCAATCCTTGCTATCAAAGTAATTTCAGTTCCAAGCTGATTCGGATCATCTTTCAATTTGACAACGCCCCCTACTGAGGAGCATTTCACTTTCTTTTCATTGCATTAACTTGACATTTAATCTGGCCCAGGTTATTAAGTGTAATGGAGTGCGTAGTCTACGCACTTTGCCCTAATAAAAAGTAACAAAGGGAGCATCTCACCTTTGCAATGAGCATAAATACTTAGTGGAAAAATAGGCTTTTCGAGGGTAATTCTTGTTTTAATTCTCCATGTACGCAGTCTTTAAAAGCCTCTATTTCGTTCCAAGACACGATTAAGAGTGGCTTTTAGGCTAAGTATAATTACTTATCGCGTAAGTGAGATGCTCCCGTAACAAACGACTTAAAATGATCACCAACATTTCTAGACAACTAGCCACTGGCACTGTTGCTATCGCGGCCAGTGTTGCCGCTCTCAGCTTTGCCGGTGCTGCCCAAGCAGCGAGTATGATAGCCGTAGGGGGGAATGCAACGGCCGGTTCGTGGGGAACTACCAACCCGACCCTCACTCCTGGAACGACCACCGGATTGGTTGGGACTCCTACGGGCGAATTTGCGGGTCTGGGCTTCGCGGCCGTTAGCGTTTTGAAGGCTATTACCCTTATCGGCACCCCCCCTATGACACCAATACCAGTCAGCCACACGTTTACGAATCCTAGTCCCATAATTGGTTTTGCTAGCATAAATGTGGGCGGTGGTATGACAGTTGCTATCACTCCTACAATCTCTACGGGTGTCTATAATTAGACCTCTTGCATAATTTTTTTATGGTATAATATAAGGTTTTGCTTTTTTCTCAATTCTTAGATTGAAGTGGAAAAAAGAATAAAATGTGATCTTAGGTCAGGAAATCATCTATAATTTTGCTATGTTTATTAGCAAAATTATGGATTATCAAAACTTATCAGATGAACAATTCAAACGCCGTTTCGGTGTGTATAAACAAACATATAGAAAGATGGTAGAATCAGTAAAAAGTGTTGAAGCCGACTCTAATTCACCATCTAAAAGGGGACCGAAACCTAAACTATCTATAGAAGAACAAGTTTTAGTAACGTTAGAATATTGGCGAGAATATAGAACATATTTTCACATTGGTACAAGCTGGGAACTATCAGAATCAACTATATGTCGGATTGTAAATAAGACGGAAAAAATGCTTTTACAATCGGGAAACTTCCGTTTAAAAGGAAAAAAAGCTTTACTCAATCAAGCAGAGATACCGGTCATAACGGTAATGGATGTAACGGAAACTCCCATTGAACGCCCCCAAAAGAAACAGAAAGATTTTTTTTCGGGTAAAAGAGGTTATCATACTTTAAAATCCCAATTAGTAGCTGATCAAAATACAAAGGAAATTATCTGTGTCTTTTGTGGGAAAGGTAGAGGTCATGATTTTAGTTTATTTAAAAAAAGTCGAGTTCGTTTTCATCCTTTAACTACCAGCATAGAAGACAGTGGTTATCAGGGAATAGCTGCATACCATAGTAATAGTTATACACCGAAAAAGAAATCGAAAAATAGAAAATTAACAGAGTTAGAAAAAGAGTATAACAAGGCTTTAGCCAAAGAAAGGATTATCATTGAACCTATAAATAGGAAACTCAAAATCTTTAAAATCTTATCCTGTAAATATCGGAATCGTCGTCGAAGATATAGTTTAAGAGTTAACTTGTTGGCGGCTATTTATAACGGTGAGTTAGGGATAGGTATAGCAGCTTCTTAAAAGTTGCCTAAAGATTAATCAAGTCAAGGAGAATTTATTCTCAATTTTTATAATTGAGATAGTTTGTGCCGCTTAAATAAAGAGGTTTTGATAACCAAATTAAAGCAGCTCTAAAGAGTTTTGAGTTAAAAGTTAAACTTCAAGTTTTCATTCAGGACAAATGTACTGATTAACTAATTTTTTGGGGAAAATTAGTTAACCCATCATTATAACATATAATTAATTTGCAAGAGTTCTATTCTATGATGGGTATGAAGACCACTAATTACAATGTAATGGGTTCAGCGTTTTTTGACTATGCGAGTCCTACCAGTACCGATGAGATGGGAATTTTCAACCTGACCGTCACGTCCGTTGGTCCGGGATGGATCTATAATTTAATTCTCGAAAAAGGCGTTTTCGCAGCAGTTCCCGAGCCCTCTGCTATCCTGGGTATCCTAGCGGTTGCCGGTGTTGGTGCTTTTGCTCGTCGCAAGAGCTAGTCACTGTCAATAGAGCAAAAATAATGGAAAAAACAAGCGTTAAGCTTAACCTTAACGCTTGTTTTATTGTCTAGAGAAGGAGATGGGGAAGTGGGAAGTGGGGAGTTCGAGCATTTGTATTAAAATATCCAATACGCAATTTAAATGCAGTATACTGTTCACTTAACAATCCCACTGGTCACTGATAATTGATCACTGATCACTGATCAGCCATTCCGAGGCCCTTTCACCTAAATCTAAGGCCAGACTAACCGCTTTACCGAGACGGGGACGCTCGCGGGTTTCGCGGATAAAAGCTTGAAATTGACTAAAACCACCCCATTCGTGGAGATAATTAGCGATCACATTGAGATGTTCCAGATATTCGGACTCGGAGAGGGGAAAAGAAGCTTGTTCGAGATATTTCCACATTACCTGGACATGAACCTTATCTTTGATGCGTCGCAGCTGGATATCGTAGGAACGACCCCATTTTTCTAGTAATAATTGCTGTAAGTCCACACCCGTCATGGTTGCTATCGCTTCTCAGATGTCAGTCGGCCTCTTGATTTTATCACAAATGTCAGGGGAAGACCGCTCAACTAAACTTACTCAAACTTACTTAAAAGCCTGAAAGCTTAGTCATTCGTAGTGGGTCAAGCACGGAGCGGATTAAACGGCAAACCCTTTATTCCCTGGTCAATGACATCAGGAATTACTTTTCTAATGATGTTAAATGCCCCATTGACATCGGCATTTAACAACTGATTTGTTCCCATTTTATACAGTCCCCTAGCTAACCTTTTTCCCTTAAATAATGGTTTTTCTTCACCATATTTAGGTAACTCATCCCTATCTAAAGCACTGGATTGTGAGGTATAGGATTCTTCAGTTATTATGACTTTTATTCCTTTTAATTGAGCTTTGTAGGTTAACATTTCTATTAATCTATTATGGGGAATATTGACAAATTGTTGATTATTCCTTTTTCCTAGATTAAGAGATTGTTTCATCCGCTCATTATGCCCAATTATTAACGTCCCTATTTGATGAATAGTACACCAATCTATTACTCTTTTACTGGCTGTGTGTAGATAATTTTCTACTCGACAGTTTCGTTTATGGGTTAGGAATAGCAATCTCTTAGATGAGGGTTGATTATTTCGAGTTTTTAATTGAGCTTGTTGTTGTGACCGTTGTTTGTTGTAGAAGGTGTTAATTGCTTTTAACGGTCTGCCATTGACCAAAAGAGGTGCTACACCTGTTTGATTTGTAGTTACAGCCATTAAGTTATTAACTCCTAAATCTACCCCAGCTATCTGTTGTTTATCTGTGGTTTCCGACCGTCTTTCATAGACTATTTCAATGACATAACAGCTACTTTTGGGGACAATTCTCACTTCAATTATTTCTCTTCGGGAAGTGGTCATTTTTAAGTCGCTCATAGACAAGTGACAAATTCCTTCTTTTAAAGGTTTTTTATAAATTGATTCCTGAGAATATATTAGCAGGTTCCTTCCTTTGGTTTTGTCCTTATACTTAATGATTTTGGGTTTTCCTAAAAATTTTTCAGGGTGTTTTTTCCAAGCTCTAAAAGCGGCAAAATAACTAACCCAAGCTTGCTCCAATTTTCTGATTATCTGCGTGCTTCGGTTTCGCGGGTAAAGCTAAATAATCTGAGGTTTTAGATACCAGATGATAGAGTTGATTAAAACTCAGTTTTTGGGAGTTTTCAAAGAAATATTGGCGATAATGGTAGTTAGCTAGATTGAACAAATTTTTTGACAAGAAGGCATAATGGTCGATTTCTGACCATAAGGGATGATTTTGACTGATAATATGACGTTCAACTAGCTTCATGTCTTGATTATACCTGATAACGTTCTTAAAATCTATCGGTCGCCAAAGTTACTTATTTTAGTTGTATAGCTACAGAAATGAGTAGCTTTAAAAAGCTTTAGGCAGGGCTTGCTGAATAATGGTAAAACCCTTTTAAAATAAGGCTTTTGACCTGTTCAAGTCCGATGTTAGTGCAAGAAAATAGGATTGGGACTTTCAAAAACCTTGCATTATCCTTCTTGTGGTACATCGCTTGGTACAAAAAACAAGGGCAACAAAGCCTGAAACGACCGGCTACTGACGACCGACGACCGACGACCGACTCCTACCCCCAGGAAAAACTTTTTCAGCAGACCCTAGGTAGGTTTTTGGTTTCTGTAGTTAACCCTCGGTTTTACCGAAGGGATGACACTCTCGCCATCAACCGCTTCGCGGTGTAAAGGGAGTCCTCTTGCTCCAATTTAGATAGACCTGTGAACCACACTTTCAACCTGATGAACTTTACTCCACTGTGACACTTTTGGCTAAATTGCGCGGCTGATCCACGTCTAAACCGCGACGGGCTGCGATATGATAGGAGAGCAATTGTAGGGGAATTACTGTTAGAATTGGCGATAATAGTTCTTCAATTTCCGGCACATACAACAAATCATTAAAGACTTTTGGCGCTTCCGTATCGCTGTCGGCAACTACTCCCAATAATCGCGCATCCCTTGCTTTTGCTTCCTGTGCATTGGAGAGAACCTTATCATAAACTATCCCCGGCATAGCAATCGCTACTACGGGAACTTTTGCATCTAAAAGCGCGATTGGTCCGTGTTTCATTTCTCCGGCTGGATAGCCTTCCGCATGAATATAACTGATTTCTTTGAGTTTTAAGGCCCCTTCTAAGGCAATGGGGAAATTAATCCCCCGTCCCAAGAAAATAAAGTCTTGGGTGTCATTAAATTCATGGGCCAATTCTTCGATCGCTTTTTCCTGTGTTTCTAAGACAGTTTCGATCGACCTTGGCAGCGATCGCATTCCATTAATAATTTCCTCGATTCTCTCTAAAGACAAAGTTTGACGACGATAGGATAAATCCAAAGCTAAGAGATAAAAACCCAATAATTGTGCCGTAAAACTCTTAGTTGCCGCCACCCCGATCTCGATTCCTGCTTGGGTATTAATAATCTGATCGACCATTTGTGCTAGGGTACTTTCGGGGCGATTAGTAATACCGATAATCCGGGCCTGATATTTTTTTTCTAATCCTAAACGACGCTGTTTTTCCGTTTCCAAAGCCGCTAAAGTATCGGCTGTTTCCCCCGATTGCGTCACCCCGATAGTTAGAGTATTGGGCATCAGGGGCGTGGGTGCATAGCGAAATTCCGAGGCGTACTGTACCCTGGTGGGAATACCTGCCAACTGCTCAATCAAGTATTTACCGACTAAACTAGCGTGCCAACTGGTTCCACAGGCTAAAATCTGAATATGTTCTAAATTATCGTAAATTTCTTCAGAAAAATTAATATTTATTGGGTTGACATTATCCTCATTTTGTGCTGTCCAATGGGGATGCAGATAGGTTCCTAAACAGTCGCGTACCACTCCGGGTTGTTCGTAGATTTCCTTGAGCATGAAGTGACGATAACCCTGTTTTTCTACGGTCGTCGGACTCCAATCGAGGACTCTGGGGCTTTTACGGACTCTTTTGCCCTCAAAATTATAAATTTCTACTCCCAAGGGTGTTAACCGAGCGATTTCGCCATTATCCAGGGACAGCACCGCCCGGGTATGGGGAACCAAAGCACTGACATCGGAGGCACAGAAAAACTCCCCTTGACCGAAACCGATGATTAAAGGGGCGTGTTGCCGCACGACAATCAATTCATCGGGATAATCGGGACTAATCACCCCTAGGGCAAAGGCCCCCTCTAAACGTTCAATTGCCCTTAAAACTGCCTTGAGGAAAGGACTCACCCCCAAGTAGTCTTCATCGGTAGGTTTGGGTAGATAACTGGCGATTAGATGGGGAATAACTTCTGTGTCGGTTTCCGAGTCAAATATACAGCCTTTCTCCTTTAATTCTGTTCTTAATACCTGAAAATTTTCGACAATGCCATTCTGTACCACTGCCACCCGTTGACTATTATCGGTGTGGGGATGGGCATTACTTTCTACGGGTTTGCCGTGGGTTGCCCAACGGGTGTGACCGATGCCAATTTGGGAGGGATTAACTTCCTGTTCTAATTTTTCCCGCAGATTGTAGAGTTTTCCCTGGGCGCGGACTCGATGTAATTCACCTTCGAGAATTGTGGCAATTCCTGCCGAATCATAACCCCGATATTCTAAACGTTCCAAACCAGCTAGGAGAATATCGATCGCTGTTTGGGTTCCGATATAGCCAACAATTCCGCACATTCTTTCCCTGACCCCATTTAGGCTAAGTCCGATCTATTCTATCGCAAGCGTGACACTTGTTTGCTTAGAGGCTAAAGACGCACTGACAAGGGCAAAGTTTCCTCTAATGGGACTCATCCTTCGCTCATTTTTGGGAGCAAGATGGGGTCAAAGAGGTCTCAAACGGCTCTTTTCCTGCGTCCGCCCAATCGACGAACTTGACGAGAACCAGTAGGAACCATCCAGATTGGGGCATCTGGGCGACGAGCTTCAAGGCGATCACAAGCGGCTATTTCACTCGCGTCAATTTCAAAGTCTCCAGTTTCGAGAGCGATTGCCACAATCTTGCCATGATTACCTTGCTCGACTTGAGAACGTACCTGAGTCTCATAAATCTCATCGCTGCGTCGGGCAAATTCTTCTTTGCTGTAGAGAGGTTGTCGCACTGTCCTTGGCGCGTGACCCTGTGGCAACTTTTGCCCCTCTATTTTAGATCTCTTGCAAAAGTAATCAAGATATATCCTTTTGTCGGTAACGAAGTTCGTAATTGTAGATACCAGCAATCAAATTCAATCTCAGACCAAATCGCCGTCTGCGATTTCTGTATCTTGATGAAAGTATCCGAAATATTTTGAGACGACGATGAATATGTTCTATAACTATGCGCCGTTGTGATAACTGACGATTGGCTTTTTTTTGCTCTTTACTTAGTTTTTCTTTTTTCTTTTTTTTATGAGGAATTTGACTGTTTTGATGGAGCTTCTGAATTCCTTGATAGCCTTTATCCCCTAATATTTCTATTTCCTTATTTAACCTTATTTTGCTCTCTTTCCACAGTCGAAAATCATGGACTCTTCCTTTCTCACAACGGACACAGATTACCTGCTCGCTTTTTTGGTCGCAACGCGCTCGCTGCGCGAGATCGGCAACGACTTGCGACTTTAATGTGTGGTATCCCTGCTTGCCACTATAGCATGATTTCTGTTTTTTTTTGGGTCTTTCTATCTCCTGTTCTGACACATCCACCACTATTACTTCTATTTCACTATTACTTTCTAAGAGGGCTTTTTTTCCGGGTAGATTAAACAGACCTGATTTGATGAGAATATTCTCTACTTTCCTAACAATTCTATACGCCGTTGATTCGTTAACACCCCAACTATTTCCCCGATGAAAATAGGTGCGATATTCTCGCCAATATTCTAATGTTATTAGTAGTTGGTCTTCCCTACTCAATTTGCTAGGTCTACCTGTCTTTTTTTGCCAAACTTTTTCTGCCTTTAGGACTGTTACCATATCCTTAAATGTATCTGGATACACGCCACACAAGCGTTTGAACTCTGTTGGCTTTAAAGTTTTTACTTGTTCGTAATTCATCTTTCAATCTTAACCCGCATTTCTCACAAACTGAATTAAGAACCTAATTTGGAGGTTAAAAGTTGGTGTTTTTCAAAAATAAGAGAAACCCGCTTAGTTATCAAGGAATAATCTGACTAAACTAATCAAAAAATTCCTGAATTACTGGAAAAATTCCGTCAATTAGGGAAAATGTTCACGACAAAGTTAGCTGAATTTATAAGCAGCCATTTTTAAGACTATTTAATGATCTTTGAAAACTCTTCAACTTATCCAGTTCCCGCTATCGCTTGAATTCTAGAGTAAGCTATCGCTAAAATATCTTGATAGGGACAAGAACTGGCAATTGCGATTAAAATTCTTCTGACACTAACAGTAATTCTAGCTCCTAATTTAAGGAAATTAAGGCGAATTGTTCCCACTGTCGCTTTGGCAAAAGAAGTTTTAGCCAAACAATTTTGACGAAAAGCTTGCATTAAAACATAAGCCATTGATGACAACCAAAGTCTTAATTGATTACTCTCAAATGTCTGTGTCGAATTCCGGTCAGCAAATAAGTCTAATTGTTGCTCTTTAATTCGATTTGACCTCTCCCCTCTGGGGCAATATTTTTCAGTGTAAAGTTTAGATGGGGGAATCTTTGATGCAGGTAAAGAAGTCACAACGTGGCGAATTTTTACGCCCTCACTACCAGGACAAACTTTTGTCACCACTCTTCTTGAACGGCTCCAGGATTTTTGGGTTTGATAACATAGGGAACGATACCAAGTCGATTCTGGTACCAATTTCGCCAATTCTCCTAACTCTTCATCGGGAGAAAATAACGTCTCCATTAATTCAGTAACTGGCTGAAGTCTTTGCTCGTAATCTGCCTTAGCTTTCTCAATTACATCGGTCGCTCGTAATTTTAATTGACTATTCGTTGCCATTGCTAAAACATAATCAACTCCTGCTTGACTTTCGCAAAATTTCATGATATCTTCACGGGAATAGGCACTATCTCCTCGTACTAATATCTGCGTATCTGACCATTTTTCTCGAATTATACCGATTATTCGCTGCAATTCTTCTAATGCTCCCCCAGCAGTATCTACATGAGAAGACCGGAGTTTAGCTACTAATAAATGATGCTCACAGAAAATATACAAAGGAGCATAACACACTCCTTTATAATAAGTATTGAAAAACGCTCCCTCTTGATTTCCATGCACTTGGTCATCGGTGACATCCATGTCTAAAATAATTGGTTTCGGTGGCTTTTTGTAGGATTCTAGAAAGATGTCCACAAAAGCTTTTTCAATTTCTTTGGGGTTAGGCTCGATTTTATGGTAACGACTGTTCTCTTGATTGATGACTGTTTCCGGACAATATTCTAGTCGATTAATTGTACTTTTTCCCGCTAAATTTGCTTGGGCTGAGTCAATAAAATTTAGTTTTTTCAATGCTATTGCTAAAGCTGGAGCATGACGTAATTTATCATGATCATTGACATCCTCATATCCCAAAACTATCCCATAAACTCTTTGTGCGAGTAGTTCATGAACTGAATAATCTAGATAGGATGAATTTCGATAATCTCGAAAACATTCGGCAAACCGAGCCGTTATTTTTAGCTTTTGGTCTAACTCTGCCATCAAAATAATTCCTGCATCTGAGGTGATTTTTCCTCCCTCAAAATTAGCGATTACTTGTCTTCCATTGAGGTTTCCAAAATTTAATTGATTGAGTCGAGACTGGTCTGAACTAGGAGTCATAAACTTGACATACTTTAAATAGTTTTAATGATTAAATTATAGCAAGCTTTTGACTTCATTCTCTACTTAAAATTGAGACTTTATCAACTAATTAACCTAAAAATACGCATTTTAAATTTGTTCTTTTTTCAAGGTCTAATTGATGATGAGCTTAAGTTGAATCCTAACAACACACTGTCGTTTTTGCTACAAGGCGATCACCCAGTCAAAACCCAGATTTTGTAAGGCTTCGGGGGTTGGTGATCGTACTTTTTGTGAGAAATGCGGGTTAACTCTTGGACTATTTTATCCTATTTTGTCTAGACTTATGCAAGAGATCTTTTAAACTAGGGGTTGCTGAATAATGGTAAAACCCTTTTAAAATAAGGCTTTTGACCTGTTAAAATCCGATGTTAGTGCTGCGAAAATCGGATTGAGACCTTCAAAAACCTTGCATTATCCTTATTGTAGTACATAAGCTGGTACAATAAGAGAGGGTAACAAAGCCTGAAACTCCCGACGACCGACGACCGACTCCTGACGACCGGCTACTGACTCCTAACCCCACCAACAAACTTTTTCAGCAAACCCTAACCTAAACATTGGCAATCTTCGCTAACATTCCTCAACTGGGCCCACAAGAGCGGCGTACTGCTACGCAGTGCCTTCGGCATCGCACTTAGACTCATAATCGGAGTCTCCTGTCTCGACTAGGAAATTAATTTTGCACGACTACTTAGGCCCGCATTTCTCACAAAAAGTACGATCACCAACCCCCGAAGCCTTACAAAATCTGGGTTTTGACTGGGTGATCGCCTTGTAGCAAAAACGACAGTGTGTTGTTAGGATTCAACTTAAGCTCATCATCAATTAGACCTTGAAAAAAGAACAAATTTAAAATGCGTATTTTTAGGTTAATTAGTTGATAAAGTCTCAATTTTAAGTAGAGAATGAAGTCAAAAGCTTGCTATAATTTAATCATTAAAACTATTTAAAGTATGTCAAGTTTATGACTCCTAGTTCAGACCAGTCTCGACTCAATCAATTAAATTTTGGAAACCTCAATGGAAGACAAGTAATCGCTAATTTTGAGGGAGGAAAAATCACCTCAGATGCAGGAATTATTTTGATGGCAGAGTTAGACCAAAAGCTAAAAATAACGGCTCGGTTTGCCGAATGTTTTCGAGATTATCGAAATTCATCCTATCTAGATTATTCAGTTCATGAACTACTCGCACAAAGAGTTTATGGGATAGTTTTGGGATATGAGGATGTCAATGATCATGATAAATTACGTCATGCTCCAGCTTTAGCAATAGCATTGAAAAAACTAAATTTTATTGACTCAGCCCAAGCAAATTTAGCGGGAAAAAGTACAATTAATCGACTAGAATATTGTCCGGAAACAGTCATCAATCAAGAGAACAGTCGTTACCATAAAATCGAGCCTAACCCCAAAGAAATTGAAAAAGCTTTTGTGGACATCTTTCTAGAATCCTACAAAAAGCCACCGAAACCAATTATTTTAGACATGGATGTCACCGATGACCAAGTGCATGGAAATCAAGAGGGAGCGTTTTTCAATACTTATTATAAAGGAGTGTGTTATGCTCCTTTGTATATTTTCTGTGAGCATCATTTATTAGTAGCTAAACTCCGGTCTTCTCATGTAGATACTGCTGGGGGAGCATTAGAAGAATTGCAGCGAATAATCGGTATAATTCGAGAAAAATGGTCAGATACGCAGATATTAGTACGAGGAGATAGTGCCTATTCCCGTGAAGATATCATGAAATTTTGCGAAAGTCAAGCAGGAGTTGATTATGTTTTAGCAATGGCAACGAATAGTCAATTAAAATTACGAGCGACCGATGTAATTGAGAAAGCTAAGGCAGATTACGAGCAAAGACTTCAGCCAGTTACTGAATTAATGGAGACGTTATTTTCTCCCGATGAAGAGTTAGGAGAATTGGCGAAATTGGTACCAGAATCGACTTGGTATCGTTCCCTATGTTATCAAACCCAAAAATCCTGGAGCCGTTCAAGAAGAGTGGTGACAAAAGTTTGTCCTGGTAGTGAGGGCGTAAAAATTCGCCACGTTGTGACTTCTTTACCTGCATCAAAGATTCCCCCATCTAAACTTTACACTGAAAAATATTGCCCCAGAGGTGAGAGGTCAAATCGAATTAAAGAGCAACAATTAGACTTATTTGCTGACCGGAATTCGACACAGACATTTGAGAGTAATCAATTAAGACTTTGGTTGTCATCAATGGCTTATGTTTTAATGCAAGCTTTTCGTCAAAATTGTTTGGCTAAAACTTCTTTTGCCAAAGCGACAGTGGGAACAATTCGCCTTAATTTCCTTAAATTAGGAGCTAGAATTACTGTTAGTGTCAGAAGAATTTTAATCGCAATTGCCAGTTCTTGTCCCTATGGCTCTTCGGGAATTGTTATGCAAATAATTAACTTAAAATAAAATTCGATGAGAGCGCCTACGCTCAAAAGTAGCTGAAATCCATACAGGGAAGGACTTAAGGCACAAACAGGTTAATACCAAAAGATAGACAATTGAGTTAAGATTTGATATAATAGCCAAAAACGAGATTATTTTACTTATGATACTTGACAAATTTTTGAACCTAAAAGGAACCTGTATTCAAGGCTATCTACACCTAGAAAATATCGGTATAGTTTGCCGAATCGAATCTAAAAATCAAAAAGCAACCTGTCCTCGTTGTGGGTTAGAGAGCGATAAACTCCACCAAAATCATCGACATTTAGTCAAAGATTTACCAATCTCAGGACAACCAGTGTACCTACAGGTTAATCGTCGTCAATTTAAGTGCGGTAATTGTCAGAGACCCTTTAGCGAAGAGTTAGATTTTGTCGCCAAGAAACGAACCTATACGAAAAGACTAGCCGAGAATATACTCGAACAATTAAAAGAAGGAGATATTTTAAATGTTAGCCGAAGAAATAACGTAACGGAAGAAGAGATTCAAAGAATGGTAGAGGACATCGCCGAAGAAATTACAGAGCCAGATTTATCGAAATTAAAAAGGCTAGGAATTGATGAAATCGCTCTAGTCAAAGGACAAAAAAATTACTGTGCGGTTTTAGTAAATTTAGATACGGGAAAACTAATAGCTATTCTAGAGAAGCGAACACAAGAAGAGTTGAGGGAAACGCTTACTGGGTGGGGAAAAGAGGTGTTAGAGCAAATTGAAGAAGTGAGCATAGACCTTTGGTTGCCCTATAAAAATTTGGTGAAAGAATTGATGCCATCGGCCGAGGTAGTCGCCGATAGATTCCATGTCATGAAACAAATTAATCAAGAGTTAGACGAACAGAGAAGAGCGGAAAAAAGAGCCGTAGAAGCGCAGAAAAATAAAAAACAGAAAGCGGAAAAAGAAGCGAAGCTAGAAGTTTTAAAGCGAAGTAAATATAGCCTGTTAAAAAATGAAGAAGATTTAACGGAACCCCAAAAAATTAAACTAGAAGCTATCAAAGAAAAATTCCCAAATTTGAAAAAGATGCAGAAATTAAAGGAAGAATTCAGAAAGATTTATGAAACCTCAGAGAATCCGACAGAGGGACTGCTATCCATCTCGGAATGGTTGGCAAAATCCTCCAGTGTTTTTACCAAGAGTTGTCAAACAATCCGAAACTGGTTTGGAGAAATCATTAGTTATTTCGAGCGAAGGACAACGAATGGGGTGGTCGAGGGAATCAACAATAAACTTAAACTAATAAAACGGAGAGGCTATGGCTTTAGAAACTTTCGGAATTTTTGGGTTAGAAGTATGTTATCTTGGCATCTTGTATGTTGATTTAGCATAAAGGGTAACGAAGAGCCGTCCCTATCAAGATATTTTAGCGATAGCTTACTCTAGAATTCAAGCGATAGCGGGAACTGGATAAGTTGAAGAGTTTTCAAAGATCATTAAATAGTCTTAAAAATGGCTGCTTATAAATTCAGCTAACTTTGTCGTGAACATTTTCCCTAATTGACGGAATTTTTCCAGTAATTCAGGAATTTTTTGATTAGTTTAGTCAGATTATTCCTTGATAACTAAGCGGGTTTCTCTTATTTTTGAAAAACACCAACTTTTAACCTCCAAATTAGGTTCTTAATTCAGTTTGTGAGAAATGCGGGTTAGGGCTTGCTGAAAAAGTTTTTCCTGGGGGCAGGGTGTGGGGTGTGGGGTGTGGGGTGTGGGGTTTTATCGATTTTCAGGTGGTCAACTACCTAATTTTCAGGGAAAAAGTACCTGAATTTTCCCCCCAATCACTCCAATGGTCGGCACTTTTTGAGGTCAAAAAAGTCTAAAAACCTTATCCAACAAGGTTTTTAGATTTATTCAGCAAACCCTACTTACTTACAGATCAGAGGCAGGCGTTGACAATTAACGTAGGATTAGTTAGTATGATGATCTAATCCTACCGGGCTGTCCTAGGCAGTTTATGGCAATGAGTAAGAAAGTCAGCATAACCTTAGACGACGAAGTTTTGGACTTTGTAGATCGACTAGCAAGCAATCGTAGCCGCTTTATAAATGATGTTCTCTGGCAAGAGAAGAGAAGGATTTTTATGAAAGAGCTAGAAGATGCTTATAAAGATCAGGCAAATGATCCAGAGAGCCAAGAAGAAATTTCTGTCTGGGATATTGCAGTGGGCGATGGTCTAAATGCCTAATGGAAGACTAACCTACAAGCGAGGAGAGATATGGTGGGTCGATCTGAAACCCGTTGTTGGTCTTGACATCCTCGCCGCCGTAAAACGGACGGCGATTCCCAAACCTCACGATTTGGGTTTCTGCTTCTTTCCCGAAGGATTTTTCGCACCTGCCTTAACAGATTTACTCTGTTCTGGTCTTATGGTCGCTCTACAGACTGACACCGCAAGCCCTGCGGCCAAAATATTTTTACTGGCGTTAATATCTCGGTCATGGTGTGTCCCACAGTCTGGACAGTCCCATTCTCGAACATTTAACGGCATTTTCAAGGGCAATATACCCGCAATTACTACACCTTTTAGAGCTAGGAAACCATCTATCTATTTCGATGTAATTTCTCCCATACCAACGGCATTTATAGGCTAATTGTCGAGTGATTTCTCCCCAGCTTACATCAGATATTGCCTGAGATAATTTCGGGTTTTTGACCATATTCTTGACGGCTAAGTTCTCAACCACAACCGTTTGGTTTTCACGAACTAATTGAGTGGTTAGCTTATGTAAATGGTCTTTTCTGCTATCGGTGATTTGAGCGTGAATCTTGGCTACTTTGATTCTTGCTTTTTCCCGATTTTTTGACCCTTTCTGTTTTCTAGAAAGGCTTTTTTGGGCCTTTCGCAGTCTCCGATAATGCTTTTTAAAATGCTTGGGATTAGACACTTTATCGCCATCGCTGGTAATCACGAGGCTACTAATTCCTAAGTCAATTCCGATGGCTTTATCTGTTACTGGTAAAGGCTTAATCGTTGGGTCATCAAATCTTATTGAGATATGCCAACGTCCAGAAGGATGCAATCTGACTGTTACTGTACTTGGGTCACAAGCTTCTGGTATTTGTCTTGACCATCGAATAGGTAAAGGTTCTGTGCATTTGGCTAAATAGATTTGTTTGTCTTTGAACTTAAAAGCAGATTTAGTAAATTCAGCACTTCCTCCTTGATGTTTTTTCTTAAAGTTAGGATACTTAGTCCGACCAGCAAAGAAATTAGTAAAAGCTGTTTGTAGGTGTCTTAACCCTTGTTGTAAAGGTACACAGCTAACTTCGTTTAAAAACTCTAATTCTTCTTGTTTTTTCCAATCGGTTAGCATTGAAGAAGTTTCAGTATATCCTACTCTTTCTTGTCTTTCGTACCAAGCTTGTGTTCGTTCGTGGAGAGCTTTGTTGTAAACTAATCTTACACAGCCCAATGTGCGCCGCAATAGCGACTCTTGTGTTGGTGTGGGGTAAAATCGAAACGAATAGGCTTTTTCCATATCCCGCATTCTAGCATATATCGTGTAAATGTGCTAAGATTTAACAGCAAAGCCGCCGTAAAACGGCGGGGTTTCAGACCCAAAATTTTCGATGAAACCGATAAAGAACGCCCTTGCCTGATTTTACAAAACGATATGGGCAATCAAAATGGAACAACGACAATAGTTGCTCCATTGTTGCTGGGGAAAAAGACTTATCCTTTTGTTGTGAATATTACACCGACAGTGCAGAATGGACTAGACGGAGATCGACACATCAACTTAAGTCAAATGAGGGCTGTAGATTCTCAGAGAATTAAGAATCAACAGGGTGTTTTAGAAGACGTTTATTGGGAAGAAATAGAGAAAGCAGTCTGTATTGAACTCGGTTTCAGTTTAGCTTTTAAGTCTTCATAGCGCGATGCCGAAGGCACTGCATAGCAGTACGCCATCGCCCTAGGGTGCGTTCCCTAAGGTGGCTCCTACTGCTCCACCGATCGATTTTTGGGAACGCACCCTACACATTGATTGAAACTGTGAGTTTAAGTGCGACCGCTGATCTTAATAAGTACCTAAGCAAAATTAATTACACATCTAAGCCACTACTCCGTCAGACTTCTGGTGTGAGGAAACAGTGAACTGAAAACTCAAATCCGATCCCTAATAGCTGTCTCGGAGTCTCGGAGTCTCGGAGTCTCGGAGTCTCGGAGTCTCGGAGTCTCGGAGTCTCGACTAGGAAATTAATTTTGCACGACTGCTTATTGATGCGTGCAGAATAGATGGGCAGCTTTGGATGGACTTTCTTGAATCGCAAGCTGGGATAGCTTGGGTCTTCTTTGAATTGCCGATACTCTTTACGGGTCTGCTCTTGAATCGGTTTTGGAAGCTCAGAAAACATCTCCCGAAAACGAGCAGTGGTACAAGACTTCACAACGTTTCCTGGTCTAATTCTTGAGTCTTGCCCGATCGATGTTCTGCCATTGCTTCGGCTGCTAGTTTAGCCAGCAAGTTTGGTGAGCGGGCAAAGGAGTCATCCCATCGCTGCTCTTCTTCGAGTTCTGCCAAAATTAGGGTTGCGATCGCGTCCTGTTGAGCGGTTGACAAGGTTTTTAATTGGGCGATCGCCTGCTCAAGTCGTTCAGTCATATAGTTACTAATTCTGTACGCAAATATTGCATCTAGAATTAGCTTTGTACGCTTTGACCCGTACTGGGTTAACTACGAACCTCTCTATCGGATTCCCGCTAAAGGCGGCCTCTCCGACTACCTTTCTTCCAATATTTAAGGAACCATTAATATCTGCTCCATAGAAATAACCCGACGAGCTTCTGAATAGTCCTCTTTTAATTCTCTTGCCTAAATAGCTTTTTTGCTTTTGAATAGACTCTAAGTCCAAGAAACTACATTTAGAGGTATAGCTTTCATTAGTTGTTTTGACCTCTATTCCTACTAAATTTGCTTTATAGGTAAGTTGTTCGATCAACCTTGAATGAGGAATATTTACGAATGACTGGTTATTTCTATCTCCAATATTAATGTTTTGTTTCCAGCCTTGATTATGACCAATAACTAAAAGGTTAATTTGATGAGCTAGTAATTTATCAATAATATATTTACTAGCGGTGTGGAGGTAATAATCCACCTGGCAATTACGCTTTAAAGTTAAACCTTGTATTCTTTTACTGGTCTTCTGTAGACTGGGTAATTCCGATTTGAGTTTAGCTAGTCTCTTGTTGTACTTTTGATTGCAGGATTTTAAGGCTTTTCCACATACTAAAGTTGGCTGAAATTCGGGAATATTAGAGGTAACAGCAGCTAGGTTATTTAAGCCTAAATCGATAAAAGCATATCTTTCTCCCTCTTGACTTGATGAGGATGGTTGTTCATAGACAATCTCTAAACAATAAGCACCCAATTTAGGAATAATCCTGACCTCTAAGACTTCCTTTAAATTAGTTTTAAATTCTCAATTAGTCCCTGATAGCTTGATTAAACCTTGCTTCAACGCTTTTTGAGAAATGGCTTGATAGTTATAAGTTAAAACGTTTCTACCTTTTTCCTTGTCTTTGTATCTTGGCAACTTAGGCTCTCCTGTAAATTTATCTGGCGATTTTTTGGATTGTTCTTTCGCTTTTTGGTAGGATTTAAAGGTTTTTTCTACTTGCTTTAATACTAACTGACTTACTTTGGCGGGTAAGGCTTGATAATCTGGACTCATTTTTAAGGCATGATGTAACTCAGTCATTGTTAAAAATGGTTGATGTGAAAAGAAAACTTGACGGTTTAAATAAACAGCACAATTATACAGATTCTTCGATAAAAATCCTAATTTATCAATTACTGAATAATTTTTGTGATTAAATTTAATTAGATGTTTTTGAACTAATTTCATCATTCTCCTCAAGGCATTTAATTAAACATTCTGTCTTTCTATTTCGTCGTCTTAATGAGTATAATCGAGCGCAAAATGAGGTAATTATGCTCACGAAGTCTTGCCTTAAATCGTCTTTTCTTTCTTCTGCTAGATTAACGACCTCTAGCTCTCTATTTGTTTGAGTTAAAAGAACTTTCAGATAATTAAACCCTACTCTGCTTAAACGATCTTTATGTTCTACGACAATCAAATTATAATCAGTTTGTTCTAGAAGTTTTAATAATAGCTTTCGATGATCATTGACTCCACTTCCTACTTCTTTAACTACTCGAACAATTTGATAGCCTTTCGCAATACAATAAGCTTCCAATCTTTTTGCCTGAGTCTCTAAGTTAGATTGATTTTCTGAACTAGAAACTCGCGCATAAATAGCTACTTTATTTTCACCGCAAGAACGGTCATCTTCAAAAATAATAATTGTTCCTGTAGGAAGACGTTCTCCTTGTAACTGCCCTCGATTCCACATTCTCCAAGCAGTGTCATAACTGATCCCTTTTTTCTTAGCATAATCTGATAGTTTCATGTGAACTGCAACGTAAACTTGTACTAACCATATTAGCAGTTGTTTGCAGTCATTTGCATATATTTTTTACAAAACTTTACAATACAACATCTAACGTATAGGGCTTAATATATTCTAGCTTCCACGTTGCTACAGCGATGGCGTACTGCTACCCAGTGCCTTCAGCATCGCACTCTACTTCAACGCTTCGATCGTAACTAAACCACCCTCAACTGCCTGAATTCGCAAATCGTATCCTCGTAATAGCTGCATCCCAATCAACGGAACCGTCTCTGATTCGTTGATGTAAATCTCACGATATTGCCCGTCCCAGATCACAAGCCCGATGTAAACTTCAAACGTGCAGAAAGTCCCATCGCCTAATGTCGCAAGATCTCGACCCTCCCAAATAAACCCTAACCTAGCAATTATGTCAGACGGCAAGGTGAGAAAACCCGAAAATCCTGTATCAATTACAGCATCTACTATCTGCATAGTTTCATTATTTCTGACCGCGATCGCCAACATCGCCTCACACCCTTGATTTACACGACCTTGCATCCCACATTCCGCACCCTAAGTGTCACAACGTCTCAAAAGAGGAAGGGGCGTGAGTCAAAATACTTATCTAGAGGAGTGAGTTGGCGGCAAGCTGCCGGCAACTAAGCCGAAAATTTCAGAGTTCCCCCGGTCATTCTCAATAAACAGTGCTTGTTGAGAATGGCTGGGCAATCAGACTTAACATCTAGCGTCGAGATGTTCGAGTAGTGCTTAAGTTTTGTCACCCCTTGAAGTCAATCCATCTGGTCAAGATAAGAGATAATATTCCTGGCAAGGTTTGGGAAAAAATCTCAAAATGTTGCGCCTCTCATCCGTTAAGTTGCTAATCTTTTGATTGTCTTGAATACGTAGGAGATGAATCCCTTGAAAGCACTGAAATATCCAGCGTAACGTCGGTCGGTCAGTTAACTTACCCAACGGATTTTTCAGTCCCGTCTCCTGCTGTTTTAAACTTAAACGAAGTTGTCTTTGACCAATAGTATAAACCAGCAGGCACAAGCCCATGAGCATGGCCATGACCTCGATTCTATGGGGAGATTTGAGAAAGACACTGTCAGCAAAAAAGCAGGGGTCTTTGAGAAAAGAAAATCCTCTTTCCGGAGCTTGTTGCCCTTTATATTTTTTGAGTATATCCTCACTGCTTAATCGTTGTTTCTCCAAATCGTTAGTTGCTAAAACGAATCGTCCTGCTCGTTTCTTTAGCCTCTCAATGGCGGTCAAATTCAACTCTAATTTGGCTTGAACTTGATAGCTTTGAGAGGGTAAATCGTCTTTTGATTTGAGTTTTGACCCCTGGGACTCAGGCGGAATGAGATTGACTTTAATCTCCGTTAACTGATGAGATTTTAAGGAGTCAGATAATCCTTTGGCTATCGCCAACGCCACCGCTCTATTCTCAAATTCTCTTCGGGATAGTTGCCGGATTTTTTCTTGGGCAGAATTCTTTTCCTGCTCGATTTTTTTCTCTAATTTTTTCAAGTCTGATTCTTGTCTAGCTTGACTTTCAACTAGCAACCATCTTTGTTCTATCCCCCCATAGTTAGAGCTTGTTTCCCGCCAGGAATAACCCGGTATTTCTGAATCGGTTAACTCTTTTTCTGAGATGCTATCGACTAACTCTTGAGCCTCTTTAATGCTTAATGGTACTCGAGACAACCAACGCATTTCTTTCATTAGTTTTAAATTCTCTTTGCTATAGAGGGCGCTATCGCCGACTATTAAACTGTCAAAGTCAACTTGTTTTTTAAATTCTCGGGCGATTTGACCAAAAACCGCTTTGTCCGCTTCATTTCCGTCCCCTACTTTCAGGAATAAAGGTACATCTCCATCCCCACTTACGATTAAGTCAATCATAAATTGTTTTAAGTCAGGTCTTCGGTCGCGGGAGTATCCGTAGGTAATTTTTATTGGCTGTTGTCTGGTTTCAATTTCTTCTCCCACTGCTCCTGATTTCAGGATTTCTACTGTTGGGTATTCCTTTTTATATTCTCCTTCTACTGATAGAGAAGTCGAATCTAAATGGGAGTTCTCGGTTGCTACACCAAATTTTTTCACGGCGGCTAAACTGATGAGTAGGAAAATGACCGAAACATTAAGTTGATAAAGTTTGTCCATTACTCGACCAATTTTATCATCATTCAAGTGCTTGGGTTCGATGCCCTCTCCCAGCAGATGTTCGGTTGCTTTATCTTCAAAAAATTGAGGAAATAAATACAAGGCTCGGGAGACAAATCCCAATCCATTCAGGATAATTGCTTTCACTACTTGCCCCGCTGTGACAATTTCTCCTCGCTCAATTGAGACTTGTTCGTTGATAATTTCAACGATTCCTATTTCATCGATAATTCCAGCTACTAATCCCAGATGGTCTAGATTTTTGACTTCAATTTCTGTTGATTGATTCATGGTCGAACAGCCCACTGCCTAAGTTTTCCAACAATTCCTATTTTTTCATAATTAGGGGTCTCAAGCTCCCCCTAACGGCCACCGAGAAAACCTTCACCAGCTAGGTATTTTTACTCAAGTCTCTGGAGGGGGACAGCTTATGTGACAGTTGAGGGTGCGGAATGTGGGCTACGATATGCACGGCAATGTCTGGGAATGGTGCGCCGATACTTGGCACGATAATTATCATGGTGCGCCGAGGGATGGCAGTGTCTGGATAGAAAATGGGGATGATAATCGTTCTCCTCTGCGGGGCGGTTCTTGGTACTACTATCCGCCTTACTGCCGTTCCGCTTCCCGCGACAACTACGGCCGCCGCGACCTCAACTTCAACCTCGGTTTTCGGGTGGTGTGCGGTGCTGGGAGGACCCTGTAACCCTTTTTCTCTTTTTTTCCCTTTTTACCCTTATTCCCTATTTTTTCTCTTTTCTTTTCTTTCCCGCCTAAGGGCGGGTCGATTTTTTTGAGAAAATGGCGTTAATGTTAAATTTTATGAAGGCGATGAAAGAGTTATCGGTTATCATACTAAATCCGTTGAGTATGGGCTACATATCAGGAGAGGCACTCATGCAAAAGGGGGAATAAATAGGGTTTGCTGAAAAAGCTTTTCCTGGGGGCAGGGTGTGGGGTGTGGGGTGTGGGGTGTGGGGTTTTACCCATTTTCAGGGGGTCAATTACCTAATTTTCAGGGAAAAAGTCCCGGAATTTTCCCCCCAATCACTCCAAAGGTCGGCACTTTTTGAGGGAAAACAAGTCTAAAAACCCTATCCAACAAGGTTTTTAGATTTATTCAGCAAACCCTAAATAATCAGTTTTTAATAACCAGATTTATAAAGAGGATAGGAAAGTGGGGATTGAGAAGTGGCAAGTGGCAAGTGGGTTTTTAAAGTTCGATCGGGAGTCAATCATACCATTAAAAACCGATTTAGTAAGTAGCTAGACACAATTAAATGCACATATTTAACTACCTCTTGCCTCTTGCCTATCCTAACCAAGAAGTTAATTTTGCCCTATTACTTATCAGTTCCCATCTGTTGCCCCTAAGCTTTCTGTTCCTGTTTAGATTTATGTAGGGGATCCATATAAATCTCTAAGCGCTTAAATACCACAGAGGAAAGGGTAGTTAAAACCAAATAAACTACAGCAACAGCGATATAAATCTCGAAAGCTTTATAGGTAGTGGCTACCATTAACTGACCTTGCCGGAATAACTCTTCAAAACCGATTACTGCCGCTAAACTGGTATCTTTAATTAGGGTGATAAATTCATTCCCCAAGGGTGGCAACATCCGGCGAAAAGCTTGGGAAAAAATCACCTCGTGCATGGTTTGCACTGGGGACATTCCTAGACTAGAACAAGCTTCCCATTGACCATTATCGATCGATTGAATACCGCCGCGCATAATTTCAGCTAAATAGGCCGCCACATTTAAACTTAGGGCAAATAGGGCCGCCGGTAAACGATCTAAGTCGATATTTAAGCCAATTTCTCGGAACAACCCTGGCAAACCAAAATAGATCAAGAATAATTGCACCAGCATCGGTGTTCCCCGAAAGAAATCCACATAGATGCGGCAAATTATTTTTAACCATTTGTAGGGAGAAATCAGGGCAATGGCCACTAAAGTTCCGCCGATTAACCCGAACAGAAAAGACAGAACTGTTAACAGAATTGTCCAGGGAACCCCTTTAAAAATCAGGTTATAGAATAATTCTCCCCAGTTAAAACTTGATTCCTGTAAATTCTTTAAAGCTGGGGCAACTAAAGGTAATTCTGGCGGTTTTTCTCCAAACCATTGCCTAAAAATAGCATCGTACCGACCACTTTCTATGACTCGACCGAGAGCATCATTAATTAACTGGAGATAGGGGGAATTTTTGGGTAAAGCAATGCCATAGAATTCCTCCGTTAATAATTCTCCGACAACTTTTACTCCCCGTAAACCCGCTTGTTTAATTGCATACAAAGTCACGGGTTTATCGTTAACTACCGCCTCAACTCGACCATTAATTAATTCCTGCAAAGCTAAAGCCGCCGAGTCAAATTGACTAACTGTTGCCCCCGGTATTTTTGTCGCTTCTAAGGCTCCCGTTGTGCCAATTTGGACGGCAATTCTTTTGCCTTTTAAGTCTTCAAAATTTTTAATTGTCTTATTATCTTCCCGAACAGCGATCGCTAAACCAGCCCTAAAATAAGGTCGAGAAAAAGAAATCGCTTGGGCGCGTTCGGCGGTGATAGTCATGCCACTAATAGCGGCTTCCACTGTTCTCGCTTGTAGAGCCGGAATAATGCCATCAAAGGGTAAATTTCTAAAGTCAATGTTGAGATCGGCTTCCTCCCCAATCGCCCGCATTAAATCGATATCAAACCCAGTTAATTGTCCCCCTTGTTGAAATTCAAAGGGCGGAAAAGTCGCTTCCGTTGCTACTCGAAAAGGATTAGGAGGGGTCTGAGAAAAAGCCGGAATAACAGTTAATCCGAGCGCCAAGACTAATCCTAACAAGGCAAAGATAACTCTCTGTACCGCCCGCCCTCGCCAAAATTTAATCATTTTTTAATTGTTTCTCCTTGATTTTTTCGCTCAACTAAGTTATTAATTTCGTCCTACTTCCCACCCAAGACAGATGTAGAGAGACTATTTGAGTATTATGATTATTCCTCTTGATAAAATGTCGTCAAGGATACAATCTGGCAGAAACTAATCTGGATACTTTTATACAGAATGTAAAATTTTTTACGAGAGGACATCATGACCACTACCACCCCTGTGATTGTTAGTGAAGGTTTACGCAAAAGTTACGGCTCTTTAGAGGTACTTAAAGGAGTTACAGGCACTCTTTATCAAGGGGACGTGGTATCGGTAATCGGTCCCTCTGGCTGCGGCAAAAGTACCTTTTTACGCTGTCTCAATCGTTTGGAAACAATTAACGGTGGCCGCTTGGAGGTGATGGGGATTGACATCTCTTCCCCGAAGTTAAATCAATCGGTCCTCCGCAACTTACGCAGCCGGGTAAGTATGGTGTTTCAACACTTTAATCTTTTTCCCCATCTCACCGTTTTACAAAACTTGGTGTTGGCCCCCAAGCAAGTGTTACACCACTCGGAAAATGAGGCTAAAGATACGGCAATTCATTATCTGGAAAAGGTGGGATTAGCCCCAAAAGCCGATGTTTATCCCGACCAATTATCGGGAGGACAAAAACAACGAGTGGCGATCGCTCGCAGTCTCTGCATGAAACCAGAGGTGATTTTATTTGATGAACCCACTTCGGCCCTGGATCCGGAATTAGTCGGGGAAGTGTTAAACGTTATGCGTCAATTGGCCGATGAGGGGATGACTATGGTAGTCGTCACCCACGAAATGCAGTTCGCTAAGGAGGTCTCTAACAAGGTTTTGTTCTTTAATCAAGGTGTCATCGAAGAAGCAGGTGATCCCGACACCTTCTTTAATAATCCCCACAGCGAGCGCTTACAAGCCTTTTTAAGTCGCATCAATAGTAATTAGGGTTTGCTCAATTCAGTATTCAGGAGACAGGAGACAGGAGACAGGAGACAGGAGACAGGAGACAGGAGACAGGAGACAGGAGACAGGAGACAGGAGACAGGAGACAGGAGACAGGAGACAGGAGACAGCTTTTTTCTCCCCACACCCTACACCCCACACCCTACACCCCACACCCTACACCCCACTTCCCCACTTCCCCACTTCCCCACTTCCCCACACCCCACACCCCACACCCCACACCCTACACCCCACACCCCACACCCTACACCCCACACCCCACACCCCACACCCCACACCCTACACCCCACACCCCACACCCTACACCCCACACCCCACACCCCACACCCGTTACAGTAGAGCAGGAAGTCGCCTTCCCACCCCCTGCTTCAAAACCGGACTTACGACTTTCGCCGTATCCGGCTCCTGAGTAACTAGGCTAATGTCATTAGTAGAATAATAATGGGAATGATTATTTCCTTGTCTATTCAACCCTCTTGGCTGTATCCCCACCAGACAAGATTGTTGGTTTTAGGGCGTATATGACCGTTGATTGTTGCTTAGACTTCCTAGTTACCCGTCCTTTGTCAGCATATCTTTGATATTACTCAAAGCCTTGGCTTTTAAGGACATCCTCTCCCTCTATTGACTTGCGGATGGTTTCCTACTGCCCAGAACGGGCAGAGTCAATCAGGGTTACTTCGTTCCCTATAACCATTGGTTGAACCGTTAGGATGATACTGTCCACAACAGAGCAACGGGAATGCCTTACTGATAGTGGTGTAAGCTATCAGCCCCAACTCTGTTAACTTTTGTTTCGAGCCTGTCAGCCTTTTGGCTCGTGGGTGTTGACGATGGTTAATTCGTATCTTCGCCCCAGGGCTATCCATAAGTTCTGGCTCAACGGGTTTCTGATTTAGGCCATCAGATACCGCTTTTTTTCCTCGCTCACTACCTCAGATGTACCCGGTCTCAAGCAGCAGGAAATGCCGTCACTCTAGGCATCTAGAGGACAGGACTAAGGTTATTACTAACCCGCACCTGTAGGGTTATAAAGTTATCAAGGTACTACATTTACCAAGCGACTAATCCTCTAAACGTCTTACTGTCTAGTTTCTAGCCAACGAATCGCACCACACCCCACACCCCATCACCCCACTTCTCCAACAATTGTAAAGAAATGTTACAATTATGCTGTCATAACAGCTTACCATCTTGACAGGAGGGAAAGACAGTGGTTATAGTAAGGACACATACCCGGGTAAACCAATTTAGTGATATGCAAGACAAGCAAAAAGTCACACTGTACCTTCCCCCTGGAGTCCATCGTCAACTAAAGATAAGAGCCGCGATCGATGAAGAATCGATGTCAGGGCTGGTGGAGAAAGCGATCGCTTTCTACCTAAAATACCCCGAAAAGGTAGAAGAAATCGAAGCCGCCGCCTATGGCAAAACCTATCAGGTTCATGTCTGTCCCGAGTGTGATGCCGCCTTAGTGATGAAAGAAGATCGGCTAAGGTCAATCAAACGCCAGCCCGGAATAGTCGGCGACGAGTTCCCGCTCGAAGTTCCCGAACCCGTTGGCGCTCAAGGAACCGCAGAGGGAGAAGCAGCCTTAGTTCCCTGCTAAACTCTCGGTAGCCGCCCAAGGTCTAAACCGTTACCACAAATAGGGTCGATGTTATGAAAGAAGAGCTAGAAATTCTCGTCAAGGCTCAGTATCCCCTGATTTACCTCGTCACCTCCGAGGAGGAAAGGGCGGAAGAAGCCATCAGCAAAATAGCCCAACTAAATACACAACATCGACGGGTGTTTGTCTGGACTGTCACCCACGGCATGATCGAACTAGGTCAACCGCGCCAAACCAGTCAACATAATACCGTGTCGCCAGAAGCGGCGATCGAATGGGTAGTGCGTCAACGGGAAGCGGGCATCTACATCTTCAAAGACCTGCATCCGTTCATCACTTCCGCTCCGGTCACTCGCTGGTTGAGAGATGCGATCGCAAGCTTTAAAGGAACCGAAAAAATCATTATTTTAATGTCTCCCCTGCAAGAAGTCCCCATAGAACTAGAGAAAGACGTAGTAGTTCTAGATTTTCCCCTGCCGGACATGGGAGAGTTAGATACAGTTCTCTCGCAACACCTAGGCAAAAATCAAAATCGTCGTACCACCACAGAGGTCCGGGAAAAACTCCTGAAAGCGGCCTTAGGCTTAACCAAAGATGAAGCCGAAAAAGTTTACCGCAAAGCCCATGTAAAAGCGAACAAATTGACGGAAGACGAGGTAGAAATCGTCCTTTCCGAGAAAAAACAACTGATTCGCCGCAACGGAATTTTAGAATACGTTGAAGAAGACGAGACCATCAACGCCGTCGGTGGTCTGGAAGAATTAAAAAAATGGTTAAAACAGCGATCGAACGCCTTTACAGAAAGAGCCAGAGGTTACGGACTCCCCCAACCGAAAGGAATGCTAATTTTAGGAGTACCAGGCTGTGGTAAGTCCTTAATCGCTAAAACCACCTCGCGCCTCTGGGGTTTACCGCTCCTGCGCTTAGATATGGGACGGGTTTACGATGGTTCCATGGTGGGACGGTCTGAGGCTAACCTGCGTAATGCCCTAAAAACTGCTGAATCCATCTCTCCGGCCATTCTTTTCATCGATGAATTAGATAAAGCTTTTGCCGGTGGCACGGGATCCGCCGATTCCGATGGGGGAACCTCTAGCCGCATCTTCGGCTCCTTCCTGACTTGGATGCAGGAAAAAACCTCGCCCGTCTTCGTCATGGCCACAGCTAACCGGATTGAACGGCTACCGGGGGAATTTCTCCGCAAGGGGCGCTTCGATGAAATCTTCTTTGTCGATTTGCCCAATTCCGAAGAAAGACAAGATATCTTTAATATTCACCTGACTAAACGACGCTCCGACATTTCTCGCTTCGATTTGGAGCAGTTAGCCAAGGTATCCGATGGGTTTTCCGGTGCGGAAATAGAACAGGCGCTGATTGCCGCCATGTATGAGGCCTTCGCCCAAGATCGCGAATTCACGCAATTGGACATTATTGCGGCGATTAAGGCGACTCTGCCCCTATCTCGCACCATGACCGAACAGGTAACTGCCCTGCGTGATTGGGCCAGACAACGCGCCCGACCTGCTTCGGCCTCCGTCGCTGAGTACCAGCGATTGGAGTTCTAACAGACTTTCGCCCGCTCCCAACGGGATGAAAGGCTAGTTCTCAGGGACTAGCAATGCCTCGAAAAGCCGCTTGGCGGCACTCTTTAACTCTCAATCTGTTGTTGTTGATTCTTATCTACAAAGAGGAAATTCCAATGTCTCATTTTAGCACTCTCCGGACCAAAATCACCGATGCCGAAATCCTCAAAGCTTCTCTCCGCGACCTCGGTATTAGCGTAAAAACCGAAGCTGATGTTCGTGGTTACAACGGTCAACGGGTTCGCTCCGACATCGTTGCTGTTCTCGATGGCGAATATGATCTCGGTTGGTCCCGCAACACCGACGGCAGTTTCGATTTAATCGCTGACCTCTGGGGTGTAGCCAAAAAACACAATCAAACCGAATTGATCAACTCGATCAACCAAAAATACGCTGTGAACAAAACCCTATCCGAAGTGAAACAGCGCGGTCTGCAAAACGCTAACGTTAAGCTAGTCGTTCAAAGCTAAGATTTACAGCGCGTTCCCAAGCCTAGGGGTTGACCAGTTCGGTTAACCCTTTTTTCTGTCTATTCAGAAATAAGAGCAAGCTGAGATTCATTTATTTGCACAACATCTTGAAGACGAGTAATCACAAAATCACGCTCTAAATATGACAGCAAAGCTCCAGCTTTTGGCCCACGCTCTTTACCTAAGAACGATAAATAAACAGCTTTAAATGCAAGGGGTTGCTGCATTTCTAACTCTTTTGCTGTTGCAAATAAAGTTGTTTGCAATTCGTCAGCTTCCCAAACCTTAACATCTGTCAAGCTATGAGTTAGCTGTCTGAGATAAGCAACCTGCTCTTGAGTCAAGTCCCTAACTTTCTCAGGAACCCTGTCAAGATAAAGAACCAATTTCTCTTCTTCGTCAGCATAGTCCGCCAACCATTTTTGGGCAACTGAAATCCTTTGATTGGCAATTTGCCAATCATATTCGCTTAAAGCCTGATTACTACGTTTTTCAATCTCTTGACGAATATCGAGGTGAGGCACTTGCAGTAAAGAAATCAGCGTGCTGAGATCAACAGGATGGTAAGGCTTAATTGCTCCATCAAGTTGAGAGTAAAACAATGGCATTAACTCTTCAGGCAAAGCAGATTCTTGCTGGGCATCTGCTGATAAAGCTTGATACTTATCAGCTAGAGAATCGTAGTCTCTAAATAGCCTGGTTGTCGTTTCATAATTGGGCGCAAAGTTAATAACCGTCTTAGGCTGAGTTCGTAGCATTAAAAATCGAAGTAGCTCAGGAGGAAGTAACTCAGCGATTTCTTTGGCGCTTGAACCAACCCCCTTTGATGAACTCATCTTCGTGCCATTGACCAAAATGAATTCGTAGGGTGAATGGAAAGGTGGCTGTTTTCGTAGCACTTTTCGGCAAATTGCATTCGCAACATCTCTAGATCCTCCTTTCTGGGAGTGATCTTTACCCGCAAGCTCAATGGTGATTCCCAATAGATCCCACTTTGCCACCCACTCAACTTTCCAAGGTAATTTACCATTGCCATTAAAAGGAGAAACCCAGCCTGAATGACCACAACCTTGAACCCAATCCGTTGCATCAGGTTTGCAAGTGTAGAAAACTTCTGACCCGTTATAATCTGACACAACCGTTGTTGCAATCTTGCCGCAATTTTCACAAGCGATCTGAAAGGGATACCAGTTATCTGGCCGACGCGCTTTGCTTACCTCTAGATAGGCTTCTCTGACCAAATGAGCGTTTTTGAGGAAGGTATCAATGTAGGAATTCAAGCGACCTGAGCGGTATAGATCACGCAAGTAGTAAACCTCTGGTCTAACCCCCAAATGCTCGAAAACCTCTAGAAACTCCCCCATGAAGTACTTTGCATAATCGCTGGCACTATTGTCCGGTGAAGGGACATTGCAAAGGGGAAACCCTAAGTAAGGTGCAAACTTCTCTCGATCGAGATAATGGGGAACAGTATCAAGTGCATCATAATCATCAACACCATAGAGGAATTTCGATGATTTACCACCATGTTTCAAGGCTCGATCAATCACATCATGGATCACAACCCCTCTCAACGATCCAACATGAACTCTTCCAGACGGTGTTTTTGAATCGTTGACAACTTGGTTTATTTGTGCATCCGCAGCAATTTTGTCGGACCAAAACATGAATTAACCTTATGTATCTACAGTCTTTACATTTTACATTCTAAGGGAATATCCAACACTTGACATACTCAGTTATCTGGAGTAGGTCGAGATGAGGTGTAAATCTTTGGCCTGGGTTCAGGGTATCGTCTTCTTTGTGCCATCTAACTTTGACCAGTTCGGTTAACCCTTTTTTCTGTCTCTGGGCTATGTTAAAAATAGTAAAATTAACTTGACAAAAATGCTCCGACCCGAAGAAAGAACTAAACTCGATCCGACCAAAGACAGCGATTTTTATGCTTTTCCCCGCTTCGTCACCCACGTGGATGAGGGTTTTATCGATCGATTAACCGCTCTCTACCGAGAGATATTATCGCCGAATACGCGCATTTTAGACCTGATGAGCAGCTGGGTGTCCCATTTACCGGAGGAGATGGAATTTGAGCATATCGAAGGTCACGGGATGAATGGGGAGGAGTTAGCCAAAAATCCCCGCTTGCATAGTTATTTTGTCCAAGACCTGAATGCACAGCCAAAATTGCCCCTAGGGGATAGTTCTTTTGATGCGGTGTTAATCACAGTGTCGGTGCAGTATTTGCAGTATCCAGAGGCGATTTTTGCGGAACTGTATCGTATTTTAAAGCCTAATGGTCTGGTGGTGGTCAGTTTTTCCAATCGGATGTTTTACCAAAAAGCGATCGCTGCTTGGCGCGATAATAGCGATTTAGGCCGGGTGGCCCTAGTGAAATCCTATTTTAAATCGGTGGCGGGATTTAGGGAAGTACAGGCGATCGTTCGTCCTGCTACTACCCCCAGTTTCCTGCAAATGTTAGGAATTATGGTTGCCGATCCCTTCTATGCAGTGATAGGAAAAAAAGAATCTTCTCTAGGATTATAGTCATCGTTAACAATCAGAGGGTGTAGGTCTAACGTTGCCCATCACCCGCCGCCAATGACTTGGGATGATTTAGATAACTTTAGCATAAGGTCGGGTGCAGTGATTTGTTAGATCGCTTCTAATTCTTACCTAGAATCTTGTCATACTCGGAGTGCGATCCAACCCAGAACCAAACTATCTTTTCTTCCTCTGAATTCTTAATCCCTAATGCTCGCCATCCAATGCCGACTCTGACTGACCAGATTTTTTCTCTTGGTTTCACCTCTTTGAACTCTAGGCTGGGGTGAAATGGATTTTCTTTCCAAATCTGGTAATTTTTCTTGGCTGTTTCTTGTACCCTTTGCGGCAAACTTAGAAAAAGTTGACGAAACCTCTTGGTTCTGGATGACTTCATTCTTCCCCAAAGCCTTTATCTTCTGTTCTCCCCTCTTGTTCTTCTATCAGAGCTTCCTGTGCCATTGTTATTAAAGCTCCCAATTCCATATCCTCGTTGGAAAGGCTTTTCTGCCATTTTAATTCACCTTCAATATCTTCCAGCAATTGTTGAGCAAGTTCATCTTGAAGATGCTCTGGCAGTTTCTGGATTTCTGTGAATGCTTTTTGCAATAGAGTAGTCATGTTTTGTTCATGTTTTACGGGTATTGAACTATTTTACTACTTTTTCTACTCTTGCAATCTAACGGTTTAAGTTTGTCTATAGCTTTATTGTCAACGACTTTAGGGAATAACGGGCTTCAATAAAAGGGCTTCTGAGGGCTGCTCAAGCATTAATAAGCTGTTCGTAATTTAAATTGCTTGTTGAGACGAGGCAAGAGGCAACAGTAAAGGAATTGGAGGAGATTCGGCTAATCTAAGAATAAGCAGTTTAAATAGGGTTTGCTGAATAAATGTGAAATGTAGGCAAGGTAGGGGTTTTGTGGCTTTACGAGCGAAACAGGTGCAAGATTTTTGCGTCTTCATCGGCCCGCGTCCTGTAGGGGCGAAGCATTCGGGCAATAACCTATCGGTGAAACCGGAGATTTTCTATCCGAATGCTTCGCCCGTACTTTTTGCCGCAAACCCTAAATATGTCTTAGCTTACCAGCGCGTCCGCTTCGCCCTAATCTCAATCCTGTTGTGGCAACGATATCAGAGTTTTGTTTTTTACTTTTTGAACAGTCAACCAAACATTTAAACCGTCCACAACTGCTGTTGCCGTTGTGCTAGAATGGCGAAAAATTCTCGCAATTGATAATTATGTTAGCAGAGTTAGCCGCCGCCGAAATCGCTAAAATCGCCTTTGAAGCTGTTATCGGTAAATTAACGGAAGGAGCAATGGATAAAGGTGTAGAATTGTGGCAAAAAATTAAGCAAAAGTTACAAAAGGAACCCACCGCAGCTCAGGTTTTAGCGGCAGCCGAACAAACTAAATCCGAGGCGATGATTGAACAGCAAGTGGTTCCTTTTTTACAGGTAGAAATGCTCAAAGACCCCAATTTTGCCCAAGAAATCCAAACCCTAGCACAACAAATTATGACAATTAATCAGAATCAAACAGAAACAAAAACTCAAATTGGTACACAAATAAACAAAGATATTAAACAACAATTGAACATTCAAGAAGTTAAGGGTAATTTAAATCTAGGAATCCCTCCTGAATGACTGGCGGATCTGCACGCAACAGCAGACGCAATAGAAAATAATCGCAGTAGTCAAAGGAGTATTTTCAAGGGAGGAGATGCTCGAAAACGTCTCGCCTATTGGCAGGGAAGGGAGGAGGAAATCACCCAAATTAAGCAGTGGTTTAATGATCAAAATGTTGCGATGATTGGCATCAAAGGAGTTGGATGAATTGGAAAATCTACCCTAGCCAGCAAAATTTTTGAGGAGGAAATTCCCCTCGATCCTTCCCTAGGGGACGATGAAGATTTATTCCCAAAACGCTTTTGGTGGGAAGCGGGAAATCTGGGCGGATTTAGTGGTTTAGCTCGCCAACTCCTGACGGACTTTGGTTATCCTGTCCCCGAAAAAGAAATAGATTTACAGGAAGCTTTAATCAGACAATTGCAACGCCATCGCCACCTAATTATTATCGATAATCTAGAGAGTTTATTAGGGGAAGATGGTTCTTGGAATAATGAATTTTATCAGCAGTTTTTCACTGCTTGGATAGAAAAAGGTGACACGAGCAAAATTATAGTCACCACCAGAGAAAAGCCCAAAACTAGGGGTTTTAACCGTTGGATCGAGCTAAAAGGTTTGAAACCTCCTGAAGGGGCGCAATTGTTAGCAGAATCGCAAATAACAGGGGATCTAGAGAACTTTTCTCGACGGGTGGATGGTCATCCATTACTCCTGCGATTGGTGGCGGATTTAATCTTAGCAGAATTTCCGCAAAATCCCAGTTTAGAAAGGTTAGCGGATTTAGGATTAGGAAATTTATCGCAACTTTTGAGCGATCCGCAGGTGGTGGGGAGTCATCGTCAAGAGACAGTGGGAATTGCTTTAGTTTTAGATGCTAGTTTTCAGCGACTTAGCCAAAGACAGCAGGAATTATTCACTAAAACCAGCATTTATCGCCGAGAATTTGATTCTCCGGCAGCCAAAGCAGTGATGGATAATTACCCGGAGATCGCACTGTCCGAGATCACGGCAGATCTGCGAGAATTACAGCGACGATCATTATTAGAAGAAAAAGAGGAAAATCGCCAGCGAATTTTTAGTTTTCAGCCTTTAGTTTGGGAATATGCACAATACAAAGCCGGCGATCAAAGGGAATTACACCAAAAAGCGATCGCCTATTATCTTTCTATTGCTCAACCCGACTCCTGGGAAATCCTCAACGATGTGCAACCTTACCTAGAAATTTTCTATCATCGCTATCAGTTAACCGAGTACGACAATGCTTTTGATATTCTCCGTGCTATCGATGATTTTCTCACCCGACGGGGGTATTATCAAACCCTAGCCGATTATTACCTTGAATTAGTCACTGTTTACCAACAACAGGAGGAGCAAACCAACTGGAAATATACCGTATCCCTCACCAGTTTAGGCAATGTTTACAATTCCCTAGGAGAATACCAAAAAGCGATCGAGTTTCATCAACAGTCTTTAGCAATCTTTCGGGAAATCGGTGATCGGGGAGGTGAAGCGGCATCCTACAATAATTTAGGCAATGTTTACAATTCCCTGGGAGAATACCAAAAAGCGATCGAGTTTCATCAACAGTCCTTAGCAATCAAACGCGAAATCGGTGATCGGGGGGGTGAAGCGAAATCCTACGGTAATTTAGGCAATGTTTACTATTCCCTAGGAGAATACCAAAAAGCGAGCGAGTTTCATCAACAGTCTTTAGCAATCGATCGGGAAATCGGTGATCGGGGGGGTGAAGCGTATTCCTACAATAATTTAGGCACTGTTTACTCTTCCCTTGGAGAATACCAAAAAGCGATCGAGTTTTATCAACAGTCCTTAGCAATCAAACGGGAAATCGGTGATCGGGGGGGTGAAGCGAAATCCTACGGTAATTTAGGCAATGTTTACAATTCCCTAGGAGAATACCAAAAAGCGATCGAGTTTTATCAACAGTCTTTAGCAATCACACGCGAAATCGGTGATCGGGGGGGTGAAGCGTCTTCCTACAATAATTTAGGCAATGTTTACAATTCCCTTGGAGAATACCAAAAAGCGATCGAGTTTTATCAACAGTCTTTAGCAATCACACGCGAAATCGGTGATCGGGGGGGTGAAGCGAATTCCTACATGGGTTTAGGCAATGTTTACCGTTCCCTAGGAGAATACCAAAAAGCGATCGAGTTTTATCAACAATCCTTAGCAATCACGCGAAAAATCGGTGATCGGTGGGGTGAAGCGGCATCCTACAATAATTTAGGCAATGTTTACTATTCCCTAAGAGAATACCAAAAAGCGATCGAGTTTCATCAACAGTCTTTAGCAATCAAACGGGAAATCGGTGATCGGGGGGGTGAAGCGAATGCTTGGTTTAATCTGGGACTTACCTACTATAAACTCAAACGTATATCGGAAGCGAAAGAAGCATTTCTTCAGTCGCGGGAATTATTTCAAGCATTGGGGTTAGCAGCGGATGTTCAAGATTGCGATGATAAAATTCGGCAATTAGAAACCCAAAAATATCCCTTAATCGTTGCTTTCTTTCTGGGGGTGATTAAGTTTCCTTTAGTTTTAATTGGGGGGATAATAGTGGCATTGTGGCGATTGTTAAAAAGATGGTTGAGGAAAGCATAATTAGGGGTAGGATGGGTTAAATATCCCTTATTTTTAACCTGAGTTTCACATCTGCTAATTTCCCCTCATAACTACCCTAAAGTGAGAAATTATAGTAATATTTCTAAGGATTGCCAGAAAAGAAAGAGCGCCACGCTGCTGTGCCGATCGCTCCTCCTAAAAGAATAATTAACGTCCAAACTTGATTTTTTTGGGTTCCTTCCACCTTTTCTAGTCTTCTATCCATCCCATCGACTTTCTCAGTTAGTTTTGCCTGTCCTACCTCTAGCTTAGTTAGCCGTTCGTCGATTTTATCAAATTTCTGGTTAAAATCCTTCTGTAGGCTGTCAAATTTCTGGTTAACATCCTGTTGGAAGGTATCGATTTTTTGGTTAACTTCCTTGATGCTGTCTTTGATTTCCTTGAGGACGGATTCAAGACTATAAGTAACGGTTTCGTTAGACATTTTGGTAACATCCCTGGGAGTAATGATAGTACAATAATTTTATCTTAATCCTAAATCCGGTTATTAAAGACTGATTACCTAGCATTTAGTATTATGGCAATATTTCTAAGGATTGCCAGAAAAGAAAGAGCGCCACGCTGCCGTGCCGATGGCCCCTCCTAAAAGAATAATTAACGTCCAAACTTGATTTTTTTGGGTTCCTTCCACCTTTTCTAGTCTTCTATCCATCCCATCGACTTTCTCAGTTAGTTTTGCCTGTCCCACCTCTAGCTTAGTTAGCCGTTCGTCGATTTTCTCAAATTTCTGGTTAAAATCCTTCTGTAGGCTGTCAAATTTCTGGTTAAAATCCTTCTGTAGGCTGTCAAATTTCTGGTTAAAATCCTGTTGCAAGGTATCAAATTTCTGGTTAAAATCCTTCTGTAGGCTGTCAAATTTCTGGTTAACATCCTGTTGGAAGGTATCGATTTTTTGGTTAACTTCCTTGATGCTGTCTTTGATTTCCTTGAGGACGGATTCAAGACTATAAGTAACGGTTTCGTTAGACATTTTGGTAAAATCCCTGGGAGTAATGATAGTACAATAATTTTATTTTAATCCTAAATCCGGTTATTAAAGACTGATTACCTAGCATTTAGTATTATGGCAATATTTCTAAGGATTACCAGAAAAGAAAGAGCGCCACGCTGCCGTGCCGATGGCCCCTCCTAAAAGAATAATTAACGTCCAAACTTGATTTTTTTGGGTTCCTTCCACCTTTTCTAGTCTTCTATCCATCCCATCGACTTTCTCAGTTAGTTTTGCCTGTCCTACCTCTAGCTTAGTTAGCCGTTCGTCGATTTTGTCAAATTTCTGGTTAAAATCCTTCTGTAGGCTGTCAAATTTCTGGTTAACATCTTTCTGTAGGCTGTCTTTGATTTCCTTGAGGACAGATTCAAGACTATAAGTAACGGTTTCGTTAGACATTTTGGTAAAATCCCTGGGAGTAATGATAGTACAATAATTTTATTTTAATCCTAAATCCGGTTATTAAAGACTGATTACCTAGCATTTAGTATTATGGCAATATTTCTAAGGATTACCAGAAAAGAAAGAGCGCCACGCTGCCGTGCCGATGGCCCCTCCTAAAAGAATAATTAACGTCCAAACTTGATTTTTTTGGGTTCCTTCCAGCTTTTCTAGTCTTCTATCCATCCCATCGACTTTCTCAGTTAGTTTTGCCTGTCCTACCTCTAGCTTAGTTAGCCGTTCGTCGATTTTGTCAAATTTCTGGTTAAAATCCTTCTGTAGGCTGTCAAATTTCTGGTTAACATCTTTCTGTAGGCTGTCAAATTTCTGGTTAAAATCCTTCTGTAGGCTGTCAAATTTCTGGTTAACATCCTGTTGGAAGGTATCGATTTTTTGGTTAACTTCCTTGATGCTGTCTTTGATTTCCTTGAGGACGGATTCAAGACTATAAGTAACGGTTTCGTTAGACATTTTGGTAACATCCCTGGGAGTAATGATAGTACAATAATTTTATTTTAATCCTAAATCTGGTTATTAAAAACTGATTATCTATTGCCTCTCCTGATATGTAGCCTATACTCAACGGATTTAGTATAACTATCTCTGCCATTACTTTTGAAAAATGCTATAAATTTCCTCGGCAATATTTCTGCTACCTCCGGACTCTCCCACTCTAATTTTGCCATTTTCTAAACATCTGTGTAAATAACGAGAATCTACCAAAATATCAATAATTTTAACCGCGGCATTTTTAAATAAATTTACCTCCGTGGGTTTCTGTCCAATAGTTATCACCGATTCCCCTAATAAGCGCATTTGTGCCTCGGCAAAAGGGTAGGTAAATTGGGGACCAAATCCAGGTATTTGTAGGACGGGTTTTCCTAATCCCACCGCTTGTTCTACTGCTGTACCCGCCATGGCTAAACAAGCGTCACAATGGTGTAGAATATCGGCAAAAGCATCACGATAACAGCACAATAAAGCCCCATTTTTCTCTAATTTTCCCGCTCCTAAATAATGCCATCCCTCTTGTTTAGCTAAATTTTCTAAGTCGGTTTCTCTGATACTAGGAACGATGGCAGCCCGAAACTGCATCGGTTTAATTTTAACTATTTCCTCACAGACTTGTAACTGTAAAGCCAAATTACTCAAAGCTTCGGGTAAACGACTCCCCGCTAATAAAGCAATCATGGGAATTTGACGATCTAATTCTAAATCTTTACCCGTTGGTGTTAAGACATCCATAATCGGATAACCGGCAAAAATCGCTTTTTTAATACCCCGATTTTCTAGGTCTATTGCTGTATATTTATCCCTGGTAAAAACTCTTAAACAATTCTTCGATCTTAAACATAATTCCGTGAGTAAAGGTAATTTAATTGTGCCTTCGTAATAACTGGAAGTAGAAACAATAAAAGCCACAAAAGGACGACCGGTTAAACTAGCGATCGCAATCGGCACGATATCCCCCACTGCTATCAATAAATCACAATCCTTGCTAACTTTAAAAGCTGCCTGAATTTGTTTAATAGTTAGACTAATTAATCCCGCACCAATATCCTTAATCCAATTCAAAGGATTGGTATAAATAATTCCCCCCGATGGCATAGTGGCAGTGGGGGCAATAATTGGTACTGACAATTTTTGATAAGCTTTTCCCTCTCCCACTAAAGGCAAAGCAGCTATAGATAATTGGGGCTGAATTTTTTGTAATTCCCCCAGAATTAAACTAGCATTTAAATCCTCACCATGACCATTACTAAGAAATAAAACCTGTTTAAGCATCGATTTGTTATCCTCTATATTCCCTTGCTGCCAAAGAAACCGCCACCGTCACCGATTTTGCTTCTATTTGCTTGCTGACTAGCAAAGTATCGCCCATTTTTAAAGCGGCAGCTTCAGCGACGCTAGGGGTTCCTTCTTTCTTGTTGACAATAGCCGAGGGATTGGGGACATTAATATCTCTCAACTCCTCGGCAGTAAAGGTTTTTAGTGGCAATCCCTTCTCCTGACAGTAGGCAATTAAACCCTGTTCATCAGCTTTGATGTCAAGGGTGGCGATACCGGCAATAGCGGCTAAAGAGAGGTGATAACGCTTAAAAACAGCCCTAATTGCCCTATCTATGACTGCTTTCTCCGTCCCACGGATGCAACCTATTCCTAACCATAATAATCGTCCATGGCACTGCACTTTTGCCAGGGAAGGATCGGGGGAAAAACGAGGTTGGCTAAAACCTGTCCACAGGGGACCTATCCCGATTAAATCGATTGCGGGTGAGTGGAAAGCGGGGGAAGCGCTAGTCATACAAGACTATAATATTTTTACCGGTTGAAATTGTTCGCCTTCGTCCAGTTGCCAAGCTTGTAAATCGATCGCTTGTCCTGAAACTACGGAGACAATTAAATAAGTATATCCTGACCAGGCTAATTGGCGATCAATTTCCGAGGGAATGGCGGCATGATCGGGATGGGAATGATAGATACCAATAATTTCTAGCTGGTTTTCCCGCGCCGATTTTTGAGCTTGTAAAAGCACTTCTGGAGCAATACTAAAGCGGTTTTTCCTATTACCTGACCAGTTATTTTCTGTGGTTTGCACGGTGATCACTTGGGCTGCTGTTTCGGTAATTTTTCCCAAGAGTAACCCACAACATTCTTCGGGATAGGTGGATTCTGCGTGGGTGAAAATACGCTGGGAAATTTGGTCTGTAATCAGGATCATAAGGGAAAATTTTCAAAACCTATTGATGTTAGTTTGCTTTGGCTATAGGGAACTTGAAAACTGGGTGCATCTCAATTTGGTCGAAATATCTATAGGACATTTTGTCCGTACGCGATGCGCCCTTACCATTGGCGCAATAATATTATTGTAGGGACTAATTGCCTTCGCTCTCTTTTAGTAACTTCTGCATCGCTGACTTAGGAATAACTTATTCTTGGCCGGTTCCAGCCAATGTTAAATTTATCTTATTGTTCCCTAACCTTTGCACTGAACTGATAAATGTCGATCGATTTTCGCAATCTTAATACACTTTGGGGTTCTATTTTAGTCGAAACATTGGCCCGTTTGGGATTGAAGATAGGGGTGGTTTCTCCCGGATCGCGATCGACTCCTTTAACGATAGCCTTGGCAAGACATCCCCAGATTGAAGCTATTCCCATCTTAGACGAGCGCTCGGCCGCTTTTTTTGCCCTGGGATTAGCCAAACAATTATATCAACCGGTGGTTTTAGTCTGCACTTCCGGGACCGCCACGGCTAATTTTTATCCCGCAGTCATTGAAGCAAAAGAAAGTCATGTCCCTTTATTAATTCTAACCGCCGATCGCCCCCCAGAATTGCGTCATGCTCACGCCGGTCAGACTATCGATCAAGTCAAACTCTACGGTAATTATCCAAATTGGCAAGCGGAAATTAGCTGTCCTAGTGCCAATATCGAGCGTTTACGCTATCTCCGTCAAACTATCATCCACGCGTGGTGGCGCTGTCTCGATCCTGTCCCCGGAGTGGTGCATCTGAACTTACCATTTCGGGATCCCCTCGCACCAACTCCCGATCTAGAAATTAACAATTTAGAGGCTAATTTTGACCAAGAGGCTTTTTTTAGCCATATATCTCGGCAAAATATCGCCATTAACCACTCAATTCTCCAAATTAATTCTTTACCCTCCAAAGGAATTATCATCGCGGGATTAGCTTCCCCGCAAAACCCTGAAAGTTACTGTCAGGCGATCGCTGATTTAGCCCGATCGCAACAATATCCCATCTTAGCGGAAGCTTTATCTCCTCTGCGAAACTATGCAGGGTTAAATCCCCATCTCATCACCACCTATGATTTATTATTGCGGAATCCTGCCCTTAGAACCCAATTAACCCCCGATGTTGTCCTGCAAATTGGCGAATTACCCACCAGCAAAGAATTACGGACCTGGTTAGAAGAAATCGACTGTCCGCGCTGGATTATCGATCCCCATCCCGATAATTACGATCCTCTACAGGGAAAAACCGGACATCTCAGGGTAAATATCGAGCAATTAGGGGATTTATTCCCAGATAAAACCGATAATAATCGAGAATATCGGCAATTATGGCAAAAATTCGACCAGCAAGCTCGATTAACCATCGATCGCCTTTTGGCAGCAGAAACTAAACTGATTGAAGGTAAAATCCCTTGGCTGCTCTCCCAATACCTCCCCCCCCGCACCCCGATCTTTATCTCTAATAGTATGCCTGTTCGCTATGCCGAGTTTTTTAACCCGCCTAGCGATCGCCAAATTCGTCCTTATTTTAACCGCGGGGCCAATGGCATCGACGGCAACCTCTCCACTGCGATAGGAATAGCTTATAAAAATGTCCCTAGTCTGCTATTAACGGGAGATTTAGCCCTATTACACGACACAAATGGTTTTTTAATCAAAAAATATTTTGTTGGCTCCTTGACCATAATTTTAATCAATAACAAGGGGGGAGGCATTTTCCAGATGTTGCCGATCGCCAAATTTGACCCTCCCTTTGAAGAATTTTTTGCCACTCCCCAAAATATCGACTTTTGCCAACTCTGTCGCACCTACGGTATTGATTACCATTTAATCAGCGATTGGACTGATTTTGAGCAAAAAATCGCAGTTTTGCCGGAATCAGGCATAAGATTACTAGAAATATCCTGCGATCGAGCTTTTAATACCCAATGGTTCCTCAGTAATTATGTGTAGGGTGTGGGGTGTGGGGTGTGGGGTGTGGGGAAGTGGGGAGAATAAAGCTGCCTATTGCAAGAGTGCCTATCCTGATAGGTAGCATATACTCAACGGATTTAGTATTAATTCCCTTTTTCGAGAAAGTCAATACAATGGGTGGAAAGAGTTAAGTAGTCGGACATAAATTCTGTTGTCTATCTTAAGAAATGTAAATTGCCGCAATTCTTACTGACGACCGACTCCTTACCCTACAGTTAACTTTACTTTTGTCCAACTACTTAAAAGAGTCCGATGAATCGACAAAGACGGCAAAAATCAAGACAATTTTCTCCCCCCAGATATTCTATCTTTCCCCCGGAACAATGGCGATGGGGAGTGACTTCTCTGGTGATTAGCTTGGTCTTGTCCCTACTGATTTTAAAACTGAATACCTCTAGTCTCTCCACTGCCACCATAAATATTTTTAATCCCTCCACTGTGGGGGAGAATTTAGCCGGTAAGAGCCTAGATGAGTTAGAAAAGCAGAAAATCGCCGAATTTTTGCAAATTGCCCCGCCAGAAACCGAATTAACCCTCGATCGCACCCCTTTGTTTATTCTCCACGATACAGCTTGGAGTATGACTGCGGGTAACATCGAAGAACAGAAAAAATATGCTCGCGGTCCGATGAAATTGGGTCCCAATGTTTACATCCCCCGCAAACAGAATTCTAGGGATAGAGACATTTTAGACTCGATCGCCCGGCCTTTTTTTGAACGTCACCGTCCCACGGCCACTTTTTATGAACAAGCGGCCGAAATGCTGCCCGCAGACACCAGAGATCAATTAGTGCGTCAACTGTGGCAACTTACCCCAGAAACTATCCGCGTCAAGGGTTTTGCACTTGCTTTAGAGGGTGTTCCTTTGAGTACGCGATCGGCTCCTGAGTTAGAAAAAAGAGCAAGAATTTGGTTAAATACGCCTTCAGAAGCCGTCTTTAGGCGTTTAGTCAAAGAATATCCCACAAATTACTTTGATGGGGCAAAAAGCACCGCATTATGGGCAACAGAAGCGATTTGTCAGCAGCTATCTCACCCTAATTGCGATCGCTTGCGACCAGTTTTTGCCGAAAGAAATCGTCGGGTTATCTCCAGCGTTAACATTGAACTGGTACAAGCGCCGGGATCCCACTGTTTGACCAAAGGACGCTTGCAACCCCTCCCCGGTTACAGCGATTTTCAATACCAACAAACGGCGAAATATTATCTCCTAGCAGCCTTACAAACGGGACAATTACCGCAAATTGTCAGCCATTTTGCCGTGGATAGTTTTCTGATTAATCAAGGAAAATATCCCCATTGTGACCCCCGGGGTTTTGATCTACAACGTCTCTACAATCTCATCAGTCAAGCTTTGGATTATGACCCCGGCACTGTTTATGGTATCGTTCCCCGTTACGGCACAAATATTATAGCTGGTGATAATATTTGGTGGCATAATCGAGTTTTTGACCAAGCAAATTTACCCACAACTTTAAATTAGACCTGATCATTTAGAAATGTCCACTTCTCCCAAAGCTTCTAGATAGGTGATCGCCGCTTCTAAAGGAGAATCGTAGCTATATGAAAACTCCTCAAACCAGCGTCCTTCCTCCGATTTAGCATCCAATTTATCTAACCATTGCTTCGCCTTTCTAGTTAAAGCTTCTCGCTTACGCTGCTGTTTTAATGCCGCTGCTTTTTCTTTTTCCGCTGCCTCCTGTTGTTGCCTTTCTTGGTTTTCTAAGGCTAAAGCTTTTAAAAGCGCATCGGTAGCAGAATCGCTGGTATAATTAACCTTAAATTCGTCTGGGTAACGATCTTTTTCTTGGCGAGAAGAAGGGGACGGCATCGGTTTTTCCTGATCCCGTTTCTGGTATTCTGCCTTCATTTGTGCCAGTAAATCTTCTATTTCTCCCATAATGATCAAGTTAGAAAGTAAAAAGTTAAAAAGATAATTGCTCTGATTGCCTCTGCCTTAATAACTAAGTAACTGGTTATAATTAAATTGAAGATGGATCCCCCCTTAATCCCCCCTTGATAAGGGGGGTGTCTGACAGTTTTTAACACCTAACTACTGAATAACGGGTTTCCTTATTTTTCCAAACGGACCACATACCATTGTAGATAACCCTCCTCACCCAGGTCTAACTCGCAGTAATTATCGCGCAGATAGAGAGATTTTTCCTCAAAACTAGAGAATTTCGCCAATTGTCGGGGACAAATCTCTGGTTTTGCGGTGATTAAATCTTTTAACTTATCCCGCAACTGGTCGGGAGTCTGGAATTGTTCAGGTTGATCGGCCTCAAGGACAAGAAAATAGTCCCCTTGATACATAATAGAATCGGGCATCGCTGTTTGATAGTCTCAGTAGAAAAATTTTTTGGCTATCTTTATCACTTTATCGCCTCAACGCTCGATCGACACCACCACTATGACAGACCATCTCACCAATCCCTTTCTCAGTCTCCCTTACGAAAGCGCCATGCAGGACTTGGGGGACCAATACTACGATCAAGTTGCGGCTGCGGATTTTCCCAGTCATATCCTTCGTTTTCGCAATGATGCTTTATTACCTTTGGTGGGAATTCAGCCAGAATTAACCTTAGATGAGCATTTTATCGAGGCTTTTGGTAAATTTCAATCCCTGAACCCCTTTTTGTCCCTGCGTTACCACGGTTATCAATTTGGCGAGTATAATCCTTTCTTGGGAGATGGTCGCGGTTTTCTCTACGGTCAAGTTAGGGGTATTGATGGCAAATTATACGATTTTGGTACGAAAGGATCGGGACGGACCCCCTATTCCCGTCATGCGGACGGTAGGTTAACTCTCAAGGGTGGAGTTAGAGAAGTCTTAGCCGGGGAAGCTTTACGGGGTTTAGGGGTGAATACCTCTCGCTGTTTGAGTTTGGTGGAAACGGGGGAAGCTCTCTGGCGCGGCGATGAACCTTCCCCGACGCGATCTTCGGTGATGATTCGAGTTAGTAATTCTCATATTCGTTTTGGGACTTTTGAGCGTTTATTTCATATTAAACGTAGCGATTTAATTAAAAGACTCCTCGATCATGTGATTATTTATTATTATCCTGAAATCGATCCCCAAGATAGCGATCGCTATTTAAAATTTTACGCCGCTTTGATTGAAAGAACCGCTAAATTAGCAGCCCAATGGATGGCCGCCGGTTTTTGTCATGGGGTTCTCAATACCGATAATATGTCAATTACCGGGGAAAGTTTCGATTATGGTCCCTACGCTTTTATTCCTTCCTATAACCCCCAATTTACGGCGGCCTATTTCGACTACGGTGGTCGTTATAGTTATGGCAATCAGCCTTTTATCTGTCGCTTAAATCTAGAGTTACTGCAATCTCCCCTGGCCATGGTCGTCTCCTTGTTAGAGTTAGATCTGGCTTTGGCTAACTATGACCAGCATTACAATTTTTATTATCAAAAAATGATGCTCAAAAAGTTAGGTTTTGAGGATATTTTTACTCCCGAATCCGCTTTACTGGTCAGCAAAACCGTGGAAGTTCTCCAAGAAACTGGCCTCGGTTATCACGAATTTTTCTATCAATTAAGTGAACAATTTAATTACGGTTGGCGAGAAAATAGTTCTCTAATTCTTGAAAATATGGATTTACCCAAAGCTGATTGGCAACGTTGGCGAGAATTATATAGTTTGGTCTTAAATCAATTACCCCTAGATTCCTTAGCTCAAATTGGGGACACCTTAACGCATTATAATCCTAAAACCGCTTTACTTAGACCGCTAATCGAATCGGTCTGGGAAGCCATTACCTCTAAAGACGATTGGCAACCTTTCCAAGAATTAGTGATAAAATTACAGAATAAACAGTAATTAAGTAATAAGTAGTGGTGCAAAATTAATTTCTTGGTTAGAATAGGCAACAGGTGGTTAAATATGTGTAATTAATTATGTCTAGCTACTTATTTAGGTCATTTCCTGAAATGCGTTGGACAAAAATTGACCAGACTTGGCGTTCAACGTGTCCCTTCTAACCATTAAGAGTGTCAAAATAATAGTGAAATTTTGTGACAAAGTGCAGTCAGATATAAGAATCTTTGCTAGAATTCTAGAAAGATTCTGTGATCAGTCTCCTTAAAGGAGGTTGTTTGCAGTAAGCTAATCTGGCTAACACGCTTTTGGGCGTAATATAGGGAAAGTTTCTTGCGATCACGCCTAAATGGAGTGATATACAGAAAGTTGACCCATATCGTTACTCTGGAGAGTGTTGTGCAGAAAGTTTCCGTATAATCAATAGTTATACGGAAATTGTCGTGAAATAAATAAACAACACCCGTTTTTACCATGAAGATTCGCAGGGGGCCTTACTCCTTTCTATCTACTGGGATTTTACTATTCTTCGTTTTGCATCCAGTCGTTGCTCAGGCAGACGACGTGTTCACCCGCGAAGATGAAGAATGGTTCTGGCATGACCGAATGATGGAACAACTGCGACAGCCGCAGCAGCAGCCTGTTCGTTCCGCACAACAAGAGTTTCAAGAATGTTTCAATAATGTAACCAATGAACTCCCTAATTGGCGAGCTTTGGGTTTGGGAGAAATTGTCTCAGCCCTATGTAAGGCTCTTGCAAAGGGTGACTATAATACTGTATGGATTCTCACCAAAAGGTTTGCTGACGTTTTATATTCCAACAACTATTTTGATGGAGAGGCTGGACGTAAGAAGTATTTGGACTCACAAGCCGCAAGTATGATTCAACTATTTGGATGGACACCTCCTGAGTACAGATAGTTTAACCTGAAAAACCATGAAAAACGTAAAACTTTTTTTGATCGCAATGACCTTTATTCCCGCATGGGCAGGAATTGTTCCCGCTAATGCACTACCGCCATGCGGACTTAACGCGAGTGCGCTTCTATGCGATCGCTCAACCATTCCACAAAAACCAGAAGGGCAAAAGCCTCCAATCAATTTGCCAACGATGCAGTTCGATGGGTATATCTGTCCAGAAAATTATCCAGCCATGAATGCAAGATGCACCGAATTAAATTTCCAGCAAGGTAACTCTTGGATGCCACCTTGTGGAGATTACCGCTTCTATAACCAAGTAAACAATTTATTCCCAGCAGGGAGAGTGCATGATGCGGTTGCCTGCCAAGCTGCTCAAAGGGGAGATACACAAAAAATGTATGAAAAGGCTGCTGAAGCTTATGACGCAATTTTAGATAAACAAGGAGGGCAAGCTGCTTACCAGTACATGAAGTTTCGTTCAGGTTTCGGATTTTTCGATTTTCTCATTAAACGCAGATAATTTTAGGCCACGTTGCCTTTGTCGTTAGTGGGTTGAGTCTCGTAGTCTCGTAGGTTGGGTTGAGCGAAACAATACTGGGTCGAAAATAGCTCAACTCACTTGAAAAAGCGAAACCCAACCACCCCAAAGGTTACTCTTTGTTGGGCTTCCTTGCGTCAACCCAACCTACAATAATTGCTGCTCTCGTAGTGGTATCGCCGTCGCCCTAGGGTGCGTTCCCTAATGCAACTTCTACCGCTCCACCGATCGATTTTGGGGAACGCACCATGCCCATGGATTGAAACTGTGAGTTTAAGTGCGATGCCGATCTTGTAGGGTGCGAAAACGCGCGTGTAACGCACCTTTTTCAAGTCAGCTATAATGTCGGTTAGACAATGCTCTTATGAAGCGTTTAACCATCAGATATACATTCATGAGCATATTGTTCCACCAGTAATTCGATTATTTTTTCCTAAGGAATTTGCTTTCGAGCTGCTTGAGATTTAAAGAAGGTTACACTTTCTTCTGTTAATTCTAATGTTACTTGAGTAGTTTTGGTTTTACCTTTAGGAACTAACTGGTCTGGAGGCGGTAAAAAATCTTTAACGACTTGTCCCAGTTCCATTGGTTCATCAGTATAAGTTATTTTGCTGTTCATATAGTTTACGTCCTTTTCGCCAATAACCAGCTCCAAAAATTCTAACTTTTCCTTCCCGGTAAGTAAAGCGTACTGTGATAATTCCTTCATTGACTTGCCCCATACAGTAAAATCGATTTTCTTCTTGACTGTGAGCCAGATCTTGTACGATAACTCTTTTGGGGTCAAAAAATGCGTATTGGGCTAATTCAAAGGAAACATCGTGTTTCTGTTGGTTTAAACGATTTTTATCTTCATCCCATTCAAAGCTTTCATCCATAGGCGGAGTTGATAAGCCTAACCACTATGATTTTAACATAGGCTTTAAAGAACATGAGTTGAATCAAATTGATAGGCTGGTGATAGAACATCAAACAACATTACTCGATACATGGCATGACTACTTTGACACTTGAGCCGCTCTTGTAGGGTGCGTTCCCTAATAAGGGTCTTACTGCTCCACCGAGCGATTTTTGGGAACGCACCATGCCCATGTATTAAAGCTGTGAATTTAAGTGCGATGCCGCTCTGGTGGGCCCGGTTGAGGAATGTTAGGGAAGATTCCCAATGTTTGGTTAAAATAGAGGGGCAAAAGTTGCCACAGGGTCGCTTCAATGACAGTTCGACAACCCCGCTACAGTAAAGAAGAATTTGCTCGACGTGGTAATGAGATTTATCAATCTCAGGTGCGTCCCCAAGTCGAGGAGGGAAATCAGGGGAGAATTGTGGCGATCGATATTGAGACAGGGGCTTTTGAAGTAGCGGATGATTTGGTAAGCGCAGCGAAGCAACTTTCTGCACGAGTGCCTGATACTCAGACATGGTTTGTTCGCATTGGGCATTCAGCCGTTGATCACTTTGGCGCAAGGAGCCTGAGAACAAAGCCATGATGCAACCCACATTCCGCACCCTCAACTGTCACATAAGCTGTCCCCCTCCAGAGACTTGAGTAAAAATACCTAGCTGGTGAAGGTTTTCTCGGTGGCCGTTAGGGGGAGCTTGAGACCCCTAATTATGAAAAAATAGGAATTGTTGGAAAACTTAGGCAGTGGGCTGTTCGACCATGAATCAATCAACAGAAATTGAAGTCAAAAATCTAGACCATCTGGGATTAGTAGCCGGAATTATCGATGAAATAGGAATCGTTGAAATTATCAACGAACAAGTCTCAATTGAGCGAGGAGAAATTGTCACAGCGGGGCAAGTAGTGAAAGCAATTATCCTGAATGGATTGGGATTTGTCTCCCGAGCCTTGTATTTATTTCCTCAATTTTTTGAAGATAAAGCAACCGAACATCTGCTGGGAGAGGGCATCGAACCCAAGCACTTGAATGATGATAAAATTGGTCGAGTAATGGACAAACTTTATCAACTTAATGTTTCGGTCATTTTCCTACTCATCAGTTTAGCCGCCGTGAAAAAATTTGGTGTAGCAACCGAGAACTCCCATTTAGATTCGACTTCTCTATCAGTAGAAGGAGAATATAAAAAGGAATACCCAACAGTAGAAATCCTGAAATCAGGAGCAGTGGGAGAAGAAATTGAAACCAGACAACAGCCAATAAAAATTACCTACGGATACTCCCGCGACCGAAGACCTGACTTAAAACAATTTATGATTGACTTAATCGTAAGTGGGGATGGAGATGTACCTTTATTCCTGAAAGTAGGGGACGGAAATGAAGCGGACAAAGCGGTTTTTGGTCAAATCGCCCGAGAATTTAAAAAACAAGTTGACTTTGACAGTTTAATAGTCGGCGATAGCGCCCTCTATAGCAAAGAGAATTTAAAACTAATGAAAGAAATGCGTTGGTTGTCTCGAGTACCATTAAGCATTAAAGAGGCTCAAGAGTTAGTCGATAGCATCTCAGAAAAAGAGTTAACCGATTCAGAAATACCGGGTTATTCCTGGCGGGAAACAAGCTCTAACTAGGGAGCATCTCACCTTTGCAATAAGTAGAAATGCTTAATGAGATCAATAAAAAAGTTAAAAAAGGCAACCATTTAGATAAGCACAGCGATGACGAAGGACTTGCGGTACATTACCAGATTCCCAACTTGCACCAGTAATTTTAAGACGATGAGCAATTTGTTTAATTTTTGATTCAACAGAGCCAGAGCCAATCGAAATGCCCTCTGCCTGCAAATAACCATAATTGACAATTCGATGTTTATGCTTGTTCAAATAAATAATAAAATTCTCCACTTGCGGCTCTGACCATCCCTCAAAACAGGAGATAGCAGCATCCACTTCCCCCTTCCATAGAAAACATTTTACCTCATCAATCCGCTGGAATGACCCGCCAACTTTATAGAGGTTTTCGATTAAATGATACCAATCCAATATTTCAATTCTTTCCTGTTTCTCTCCTATCTGACCAAATAAATTCCAGATAAGCTAAAACGCACTTAAACCACCTAAAATAGAAATAGTAATTTTAGAAAAATCCTACTTATGCCAGCAAAAGATTTCCTAGACTTAGAAGAAAAGAAAAACTTACAAAAAGCTCTTAAAGAAGAAGAAAGAGCAGAGGTTAGGGAAAGAATTTTAATGTTTCTCTTGCTAAACGACGGAAAAACTCAACGAGAAATAGCTGACTTTATTGGCTGTTCACTCAAAACGGTCGCCCCTTGGTGTGTTCACGGTGATCCTAACAATTTAGAAAGTCTAGAAGATGGGAGAAAAAATGGAAATCATAAAAAAGCCACAGAGGAATATATTAATTTACTATTAAAAATAGTTGATGAAGACCCGAAGGAATTTGGATATGAATTCGGGAGATGGACAGCGGCAAGATTAGCAGAGCATCTAGAAAAGGAAACAAGAATTAAACTGAGTGGCTCGCAAGTGAGAAGAATATTGAGAAGAAAAAAGTATGTGTATATCTGGGCGAAATATAGTCTAGAAGATAAGCAAGACAAGAAATTAAGAAAAGCATTTAAAGAAAAATTAGATGAATATTTAAGGTTGGCTAAAGAAAAGCCAGAGTCAATCCAGGTATGGTTTTGGGACGGGGCTTTCAAGGTGGCGACGCAGGTTCGCCACACAGCCCCTCATGAGTGTGGATTTAGTTTGAGAGTAATAAGAAGGAGAGCTTGGACAAAAAAAGGAAAGCGAAAAAAAGTGAATGGACAAAGAAAAAGAGGAAGGGTGAATGTGATGGGAGCCTTAAGATATAATGACAAAAAACGAGTCTGTTTTATGATCAAAAAAGGAAATTCAGAAACTTTCCATGAACAATTAAAGAAACTTCATGAAGAGATTCGTCAAGAATGGATAAACTTGGGAAATCTGCCCGAAGATTTTCGAGAAAAAGGACCGAAAATTATCATCATATTAGACAATGCTAGTTATCACAAAAAGAAAGATGTTATTGAGCAGGTGGAAAAAGAGTTGCCCAATATTAGGCTAGAGTTTTTACCAGCTTATAGTCCAGATTACAACCTAATAGAATTAGTGTGGCATTCCGCTAAAGAGTACATAGCTAATCGAGAATTTGAAAATAAAGAAGAACTGGAAAAAGTAGTCAATCAGCTTTTAAATGAAGGGGGATTGATTATTAAATGGAGTAGAAAACTTAAAAATAAGGGTAATGCTGTCAATGTAACTTAAATGCGTAAAAGCTTACCATCATGTCCATCTCCTAAACAAATTAAAGGTTCAGCCAAAACTTGAGAATTAACCAAATCTAATAAAGCCGAGTTATCTTGAAAAAAGGCCGCTACCCCCAGTTGATGAAAACTCACTGCTTTATAATCACGCCAAATCAAGGCTTTTCCCTTGGCAGTTCTTAGTCGTACCTTACCGCCATCTATGCTCATTTCTTCCACTTCGACTTCTGGGTTAGACGGTAATTCTTCAAAAGCATAGCGATGCACGAGGCGTTGTTGGGTACTGTGAGAAACAGCAATCCCTGTCAATGATTTGATTTTCTGCGCCGATTTCTCGTAGGATTCATCGCCACTTAATAACAAACAGTTCTTCTCTAACATTGGACTCATCTGAGTCCGAGGCTTTACTTCTAACTTCTTCGCTTGTTTTTCTGTAATTGGTAATTCCCCCAAAATACTTTTCACTTTTCTCGTCCGACCGGCGGTTTCTTCTGTGCTTGTTTTGACAAAAAAATACCGATTTCTGGGTTGACATAATGAATCATTAAATCTCTGACTGTCTCCTCTATCTCTCCCAAGTTATTAAATTTCTTAATTGGGGATTGCTCATAGAGACATTGCCCTAACTCTTGACATAACTCTTTAATTCTTTTTTCATTTTCTGATAACATTGAATTATTCCTCCTATCGAGCCATATTCTGAATTGTAAGCTATAACTATTATAATCTCATTTCTCTTTGTGATCAAGTTGAAGATTTTCTAGTTGTTGACGGCTATAAGCATTAATACTCATTGCATAAGTGAGATGCTCCCTCTAACTATGGGGGTATAGAACAAAGATGGTTGCTAGTTGAAAGTCAAGCTAGACAAGAATCAGACTTGAAAAAATTAGAGAAAAAAATCGAGCAGGAAAAGAATTCTGCCCAAGAAAAAATCCGGCAACTATCCCGAAGAGAATTTGAGAATAGAGCGGTGGCGTTGGCGATAGCCAAAGGATTATCTGACTCCTTAAAATCTCATCAGTTAACGGAGATTAAAGTCAATCTCATTCCGCCTGAGTCCCAGGGGTCAAAACTCAAATCAAAAGACGATTTACCCTCTCAAAGCTATCAAGTTCAAGCCGAATTAGAGTTGAATTTGGCAGCGATTGAGAGGCTAAAGAAACGAGCAGGACGATTCGTTTTAGCAACTAACGATTTGGAGAAAAAACGATTGAGCAGTGAGGATATACTCAAAAAATATAAGGGGCAACAAGCTCCAGAAAGAGGATTTTCTTTTCTCAAAGACCCCTGCTTTTTTGCTGACAGTGTCTTTCTCAAATCTCCCCATAGAATCGAGGTCATGGCCATGCTCATGGGCTTGTGCCTGCTGGTTTATACTATTGGTCAAAGACAACTTCGTTTAAGTTTAAAACAGCAGGAGACGGGACTGAAAAATCAGTTGGGTAAGTTAACTGACCGACCGACGTTACGCTGGATATTTCAGGGCTTTCAAGGGATTCATCTCGTCCGTATTCAAGACAATCAAAAGATTAGCAACTTAACGGATGAGAGGCGCAACATTTTGAGATTTTTCCCCAAACCTTGCCAGGAATATTATCTCTTATCTTGACCAGATGGATTGACTTCAAGGGGTGACAAAACAAAGCGAGCAACTGGAACATCTCCCCCTAGATGTTAAGTCTGATTGCCTAGTCATTCTCAACAAGCACTGTTTATTGAGAATGACCGGGGGAACTCTGAAATTTTCGGCTTAGTTGCCGGCAGCTTGCCGCCAACTCACTCCTCTAGATAAGTATTTTGACTCACGCCCCTTCCTCTTTTGAGACGTTGTGACACTTAGGGTGCGGAATGTGGGATAAAAGATATGAAGGAGTTTGCCTGGTTTGTTTATCTTCTCGCAGTTTGATGAACTTTTTCTGCACGGACTGCATAACTGACTCCAGATCTGGAGGCCAAACCTCTGTATCTTTTAATGAGTTCAATTCATTTAATAGTTCTCGTGAAAATATACCCGTTTGTTCGTCGCCTTTATTAATCGCATATTCTCCCGGATTAGCCGCCAGCATGACCATTTGTTGTTGACTTGGCAAATGTTTACCGATAGGGGGAAGATCGTCAGGTGGAGTTATCTTTAATAATTGGGAATTAGCGCAAGCATCGAAGATTAGTAACTGCTGAGGTAAATTTTTATATAAATCGGTCTGCATAGCATTAAGCTGGGCAGTTAAATTAAGGTTCTTCAAGTCCTCAATTGTCGCATCGGCATAAATCAATCGACGATCGCCTTGAGGGACGATCCAACCGTGTCCCGACCAAAACAAGAAAAACAAGCTTGCTGTTTTTTTTCTCGCTTCCTCGCGCAGAGCTTTATTGACTATATCTTTGGTCGCTTCTAAGGGTTTACTGTTGATCAGACTGGTAATCTCGTCAACGATTCCAGTATTGCGATCGAGTGGAGATGCGAAAACCGAAATATTTTCAGGAGGCACATTGCGATATCGTAACCATTGACAGAACCGATAAACATCATTGACCGGACCGTTCAAATCCGGAATAGCATTAGAATCGGCATACCTTTCAATGCCGACCAGAATAGCTTGCGTTGTCGATGGTTCAGCCATTAACTATCTTCTCCATCTTCTGCCAAACGGCATCCCAAACCTTGTCATTATTCCAATATGCACCGTGAGACTCGGGGAACGGTTGTTTACTGTCGATTTCCACATCTTCTATCTTTCCAGGGAATATTTTCTCATCCACATAACTGAGGAAATCGTTGCGATCATAAATATTTAACCAATCGGGGAAAGTATCCGGCAGCTTGGCATTGGGATTATATTCCATCCCCACCAAAGCATTCAGTTCATAAAGAATAGGAGATTGAGAACCGATCGTCACCAACAAAGCCACTTGTGGTAATTGTTGTTCTAATAGCAAATCGACGGCAATAATACCACCCAAACTATGGGCGATTAATACGGTGGGATATTCCAGACGTTCAACGGTTGTGCGAACAAAGTCTCTAAGCTTTTGTCCCCTTGCTTGATACATCAAAATATCTCCCAAAGTGCCACTATATTCTTCCGTGAATCCATTTCGCTTTCTTTGGAGATTATTCTGAATAATACGCCTGATCGTACCAGAAATCATCTCTTTTATGCCGGACAAAACTCCTTTTTCCGTACCCCCTAATTCCGCCGCTATTTGCTCGACAATTTGATCTCGTAATCCCCCATTAACCGATAAGGCGAATTCGCCATAGTTATCCCTTACCAAAATAGCACTCTGGGCTACCAGCGCACGGGCGATCGCTATGCGGTATTCTCCTAATGGTTCCGTGGCGGATTCGATCGCTTTTTGATAATCGCTTTCGTTGACGATAATGGATTGGGATTGACTAAAAAACTGGCCAATGCCAGCCTGATCGAGCATTTCTTGCAGATTAGAGGATGGATTTAAGGCTCGAACCCGATTATCCAAATCCTCGCCTAGCTTTTCCCCAAAAACAGCCCCTTTGTCCTCGGAACTTATGGTTAGGATTTGCAGTTCGATGAGTGGATCCTGATATAGTAACTCCCATAAACCCAGAACGTAGTCTTCATCAGTTAAATCGGTTTCTGAGGCTTTTTTTTGATCCGACACTGGAATAGATAGTCCCCCAGCATTTAACGTTGTGCCGAGGGAACCACCCCAGTAACACTTTTGAAAACGCAAATTTTCATTGCGTTCTTTCAATTTTCGGATAATGATACTAAAAGTTTTGCGGGAGCATCTCACTTACGCGATAAGTAATTATACTTAGCCTAAAAGCCACTCTTAATCGTGTCTTGGAACGAAATAGAGGCTTTTAAAGACTGCGTACATGGAGAATTAAAACAAGAATTACCCTCGAAAAGCCTATTTTTCCACTAAGTATTTATGCTCATTGCAAAGGTGAGATGCTCCCAGTTTTGCTATAGGCAGGTTCTCGTACCCCAGTACCGTGGATAAAAACTAGGTTCCAATCCCATTGTCTCATCGACTTACCCCATCAAACCGACTCATTTCTTCACTCAAGATACTCAATTTCTTCACTCTTCTCTATCCTCTGACTCAAAACAAGGTCTTCACGTCCCCACCTGACCATCGACCTACCGATTGGATACGGAGACCATCAGACCCCTACCCAATATTATCTCAAGACTAAAAGGTTTTCTGGTGGAGAAATCGACCCAATTGACATCCTCGCCGCCGGGGCCGGACGGTGATGACCGGCAATTCAAATAGCCTTAACTGATAAACTTTGACATCCTCGCCGCCGTAAAACGGACGGCGATTCCCAAACCTCACGATTTGGGTTTCTGCTTCTTTCCCTTGCGGGGTTCCGCACCTGCCTTAACAGATTTACTCTGTTCTGGTCTTATGGTCGCTCTACAGACTGACACCGCAAGCCCTGCGGCCAAAATATTTTTACTGGCGTTAATATCTCGGTCATGGTGAGTCCCACAGTCTGGACAGTCCCATTCTCGAACATTTAACGGCATTTTCAAGGGCAATATACCCGCAATTACTACACCTTTTAGAGCTAGGAAACCATCTATCTATTTCGATGTAGTTTCTCCCATACCAACGGCATTTATAGGCTAATTGTCGGGTTATTTCTCCCCAGCTAACATCAGATATTGCCTGAGATAATTTCGGGTTTTTGACCATATTCTTGACAGCTAAATTCTCAACCACAATCGTTTGGTTTTCACGAACTAATTGAGTGGTTAGCTTGTGTAAATGGTCTTTTCTGTTATCGGTGATTCGAGCGTGAATCCTGGCTACTTTGATTCTCGCTTTTTCCCGATTTTTTGACCCTTTCTGTTTTCTAGAAAGATTTTTTTGTGCTTTTCGCAGTCTCCGATAATGCTTGTTAAAATGCTTGGGATTAGACACTTTATCGCCATCGCTGGTAATCACGAGGCTACTAATTCCTAAGTCAATTCCGATGGCTTTATCTGTTACTGGTAATGGCTTAATCGTTGGGTCATCAAATCTAATTGAGATATGCCAACGTCCAGAAGGATGTAATCTGACTGTTACTGTACTTGGGTCACAAGCTTCTGGTATTTGTCTTGACCATCGAATAGGTAAAGGTTCTGTGCATTTGGCTAAATAGATTTGTTTGTCTTTAAATTTAAAGGCTGATTTGGTAAATTCGGCACTTCCTCCTTGATGTTTTTTCTTAAAGTTAGGATACTTAGTCCGACCAGCAAAGAAGTTAGTAAAAGCTGTTTGTAAATGTCTTAACCCTTGTTGTAAAGGTACACAGCTAACTTCGTTTAAAAAGTCTAATTCTTCTTGTTTTTTCCAATCGGTCAACACTGAAGAAGTTTGATCGTAGCCTACTCTTTCTTGCTTTTCGTACCAAGCTTGTGTTCTGAGATGGAGAGCTTTATTGTAAACCAATCTTACACAGCCCAAAGTGCGCCGCAATAGCGACTCTTGTTCGGGTGTGGGGTAAAATCGAAACGAATAGGCTTTTTCCATGTCCTTTCACACTAGCATATATTTCGTAAACGATGCTCATATTTAACAGTAAAGCCGTCGTAGAACGACGGGGTTTCAGACCCAAAATTTTCGATGAATTGACTAATTTAGGGCTTTTAAGCGGTAAAAATGGCCCACAGGACCGGTTCCTTGACCGATAGCGAGGGAATGCTCAAGGGCGTTAGTAACGTAATCCTTGGCTTTTTTCACCGCTATTTTCAGGTCATCCCCCAAAGCGAGGTTAGCAGCGATCGCTGCCGATAGAGTACAACCAGTCCCGTGAGTGTTATTGGTTTCGACGCTTCTGGTCTTAAAAGTTTCCCATTCCTCCCCATCAAAGCAGATATCAACCCCGCGCAGCCGGCCTTTCATGCCTCCCCCCTTCACTAATACGGGTGTGGCCGACTTCTGGAAAATAATTTCGGCGGCCGCTTTCATCGTCTCAAAATCATTGATCTCAATGCCACTTAAAAGCTGTGCTTCGTAACGATTAGGGGTAACAATCGAAGCTAGGGGAATTAAACTATCAAAAAGACTATCTATAGCCCGATCATCAATTAATTTGGCTCCTACCCGCGAAACCATGACCGGATCCACCACTAAACTGATTAAACGCCAGCGCTCGATCGCCTCGGCCACTGCTTCGATAATCTCGCTGCTAAACAGCATTCCCGTCTTGACCGCTTGCACACCGAAATCCCTGACCACGGCATCGATTTGGGCCGTTACCATTTCTGGACTTAAGGACTCGACGCGCTCGACCCCCAGGGTATTTTGGGCGGTAACGCAGGTAAGGGCGCTGGTGCCGTGAACTCGGTGGAAGGCGAAGGTTTTCAAATCAGCTTGAATTCCCGCGCCGCCACCACTATCGGAACCGGCGATGGTGAGGGCAATGGCAGTCATAGGAGGTTAGCGATCAAAAGGACGACGACGTTGCAGAAATTCGGGGATATCTAATCCCGCCGGTTTTGGTGGTTCGGGAGTCGGGGCCGGACTGGGTGCGGGGGCATTGATCACCACCTTGCTACTGGTGGGACGAGAGGGGGAATCGCCGGAAAAACCGGTGGCAATGACGGTAATTCTGACTTCTCCCTGCATTTTCTCGTCAATTACTGCCCCGAAGATGATATTAGCGTTGGGATCCACCACTTCATAGATAATTTCGGCGGCGGCATTGACTTCGTGTAGGGTTAGATCTTGACCACCAGTGATGTTAAAGACTACGCCTTTCGCACCTTCGATCGAGGATTCCAGTAACGGCGAGGAAATAGCAGCGATCGCTCCTTCCTTCGCCCGAGATTTTCCGGAACCGATGCCGATGCCCATTAGGGCCGAACCCGCATCGGCCATCACTGCCCGCACATCGGCGAAATCCACATTCACCAGACCGGGGATAGTGATAATGTCCGAGATCCCCTGTACCCCTTGTCGCAGCACATCATCAGCGACGCGAAAAGCCTCCTGTAGGGGAGTGTCGGCGGGTATTACCTGTAATAACTGGTTATTGGGGATAATAATCAGGGTATCGACCCGACTTTGTAAACCACCCACCCCTTCATCGGCCTGATTAGTGCGACGACGACCCTCGAAGGTAAAGGGACGAGTCACAACTCCCACGGTCAAACAGCCGATTTCTTTGGCAATTTCGGCCACAATTGGAGCGGCCCCCGTTCCCGTGCCGCCGCCCATCCCAGCGGTAATAAAGACTAGATCGGTTCCTTCCAATGCTTGGGCGATTTCATCCCTGGACTCTTCCGCCGCTTTCTGTCCGATCGCCGGATTGCCGCCCGCCCCTAGGCCGCGGGTTAATTTTGTCCCGATTTGTAACCTCTGGGGGGCGGAGGAGTGGGCCAGGGCCTGGGCATCGGTGTTAATTGCCCAAAATTCGATTCCGGTCACGCCGCTGGCGATCATGCGGTTAACGGCGTTACAGCCCCCACCGCCGACCCCGATCACCTTGATCTTGGCGACATTGCTCGGCACGATGCGATTACTACGACTTTCTTCTCGGGGTGTCATCTGTGATTCATGGGGACGAGTAAATAATACTCCAGCATTATTCTGAGAGTAATGATTATCTTCGCTCATAGCTGAACTGGTATAATCGTTACTGTTCAGATTGGGATAGGTAGGAACGATTTCATTAATCGATGTCATTGGAATTGGAACACTCTTAGTACAAGATTCTGTTATTGATTTGATGAATTAGAGATGCAATGTTAACACTATCACTAATATTATGTCGGTTCCAGTATCTACATTATCAGTTTCTGGTTCAGAAAATCATAATTTGGGGTTTTTGGCAATACATAAAGGGAATAATTGCGGTTATTTGCTGATCAATTCCAGTTAATCCCTACCAGTTGCCGTTACTTTGGCAACGATAGGGGCTGGCTGCGGTTTTAATTGTACAGTGGGAGCATCGGGATTGCTCAGGTCAATGTAGAGAATTCGCGCTAGAGGTATCTTGGATGACAATTGCCGCGATTGTACGAGAGCGGTTAATTTTTCGGGCAATCTATCTTTATAAAAACCTAAATAGACCTGTCCCAGTTCAGTTTTTAGTACAAGATTACTAGGATTGCGCCAATCGATGGCGGTAACTTTAATCGATAAGTTATCAACTAAGGGATAAATTTTTTGCCACTGTTGTTGATATTGTCGGTCGTAACCAAGCACTTCTAGGCTAGGTAATTGGGTTTTGGGCAGAGTTCGACCATAATAGTTTTGAGGAATTATCGTTCCGGTGGCATCTAAAAAACCTTGCTGTTGATGAGAACGCCAACGGGCAACAGGTTTTCTTTCTTGAATAGAAACAATCACTTTCGGGGGTAATAATTGCCGCTCGATCTTAACGTCGGCAATAGCGGGAATAGCTGCTAATTTTTCTCGCAATTGATGGGTAGGTAATTCCCAGAGAGACAGAGGATAGCTTAATTTTAGCCAAGCACGAATCGACTCGGACGACATTAATTCCGTGCCTGCGATTTCCACCTGTCCGGCCTTGGTAATTGTCCAATAGGGCGAAGTCATCCCCCAAGCTAATCCCGTCGCTAAACCACTAACCACCAGAAAGCGACCCAAGGCTTGCCACACCTTCGATCGCCTTTGGTGGCGCAGGTTTTGTCGTTTTTGTTCCAGGGAGAGGGAAGAAAGGATTTGATCACTCATAGGGAAAATCTCGGGCAGTTTTGCTGTTATCTTAGGTCGCAAGGTGGGCTGCTGGCAACTCGATCGCTACTCAAATAACCAGTTTGACAAAGAAAGAGATAATAAATGTTATAACAGTAGTAGTCTACAGGCGTTCTTTTGTCTGTCTCCAGGAAACCTAAACGCTCCTTTTTGCCAAGATATTTCGACGGTCAGCCAGAAAGAGCGTTCTGGCAAGAACAGCCTAATTTATCCGAAAATTACCTATGGTTATCAACAAACGCGGACTTGTTCTCGGTGCTACAGCAGTGGTCCTGTCTACCGTCGCCGTCACGGGGGCGGGATTCCGTCTCTCCCAAAGTCAAGCTTTTTTTCAGGAAAGTCCCAAGGAAACCGTTGATGAGGTTTGGCAAATCATCAACCGCACTTATTTAGATGGCACTTTTAATCAATCGGACTGGAACGCCATCCGCAATCAGTATTTAAATCGTTCCTACAAAAATCAAGAGGAAGCATACACCGCTATCCGCGAGATGTTGAAAACTCTCAATGATCCCTATACCCGTTTTATGGATCCCAAAGAGTTTAACAATATGAAGATCGATACATCGGGAGAATTGACCGGGGTAGGGATTCAACTGACCAAAGATGAGAAAACTAAGCAGTTAGTCGTGGTTTCACCCATTGAAGATACTCCCGCTTCTAAAGCTGGTGTGCTGCCCAAAGATGTGATTATCTCTATCGATGGTAAATCTACCGAAGGTATGGAACTGGAGCAAGCGGTGAGCATGATCCGCGGCAAAGTGGGGACAAGTGTTAAGATCACCATTCAACGGGGTGAGGAGAAGAAAGAATTGACTCTTACCCGGGCGAAAATTGAAATTCACCCAGTGCGGGCCCGCACGGAAAACACCCCGATCGGTAAAATCGGTTATATCCGTCTCAATCAATTTAGCGCCCAAGCTAGTGGCGATATGAGTCAAGCGATTCGCGAATTGGAAGCTGAACAGGTGAAGGGTTATATTCTCGATCTGCGTTCTAACCCCGGCGGTTTACTCTACGCCAGCATCGAAATCGCTCGGATGTGGATACCCGATGGTTTAATTGTCTCTACGGTCGATCGCAAAGGGGTGACGGAACGTCAACGGGCCAACAATCAAGCTTTGACTAATAAACCTCTAGTTGTTCTCGTCGATGGTGGTTCCGCTAGTGCCAGTGAAATTCTCTCCGGAGCTTTACAGGATCATGATCGGGCGGTTATTGTCGGTACGAAAACCTTTGGTAAGGGATTAGTGCAATCGGTACGCAGTCTTAGTGACGGTTCCGGATTAGCAGTGACAATTGCCAAGTATCTTACCCCCGACGGACGGGACATCAATAAAGATGGTATTCATCCGGATGTGGAGTCGGAACTGAGCGAGGAAGATCGCAAAAATCTTCAACAGGAACGGGAGCAGGTGGGAACCTTCCAGGATCCTCAATTCAAGAAGGGTTTTGAAATCTTGGAAAAAGAAATCACTGAAGGCAAGAAAACGCCCACCAATACCGCTAAACAATAGGTTGACATTTGCCCGCTCGAATTAAACCCACCCGACGGGCGATCGCTTCTCCCCGCTCGGCAAAAGGACCCCAGTATTGACCATTGACTGGGGTTTTTCCGTTTTCTAGGGCTATAATCTGACAAATTCCCGTATTTTCCTGGACAATGTACCAGTTTTGTCGGCTATTATCCATAGATTTTTCTCCTTATACCCCAAACCCTAGGGTTGATTCATAGTAGGGTTGATTCATGAATCAACCCTACCCCACACCCCAAACCCCACACCCCACACCCCAAACCCCACACCCCACACCCCAAACCCGTTACAGTAGAGCAGGAAGTCGCCTTCCCACCCCCTGCTTCAAAACCGGACTTACGACTTTCGCCGTATCCGGCTCCTGAGTAACTAGGCTACTGTCATTAGTAGAATAATAATGGGAATTATTATTTCCTTGTCTATTCAACCCTCTTGGCTGTATCCCCACCAGACAAGATTGTTGGTTTTAGGGCGTATATGACCGTTGATTGTTGCTTAGACTTCCTAGTTACCCGTCCTTTGTCAGCATATCTTTGATATTACTCAAAGCCTTGGCTTTTAAGGACATCCTCTCCCTCTATTGACTTGCGGATGGTTTCCTACTGCCCCGAACGGGCAGAGTCAATCAGGGTTACTTCGTTCCCTATAACCATTGGTTGAACCCTTAGGATGATACTGTCCACAACAGAGTAACGGGAATGCCTTACTGATAGTGGTATGAGCTATCAGCCCCAACTCTGTTAACTTTTGTTTCGAGCCTGTCAGCCTTTTGGCTCGTGGGTGTTGACGATGGTTAATTCGTATCTTCGCCCCAGGGCTATCCATAGGTTCTGGCTCAACGGGTTTCTGATTTAGGCTATCAGATACCGCTTTTTTTTCCTCGCTCACTACCTCAGATGTACCAAGTCTAAAGCAGCAGGAAATGCCGTCACTCTAGGCATCTAGAGGACAGGACTAAGGTTATTACTAACCCGCACCTGTAGGGTTATAAAGTTATCAAGGTACTACATTTACCAAGCGGCTAATCCTCTAAACGTCTTACTGTCTAGTTTCTAGCCAACGAATCGCACCACACCCCACACCCTACACCCCACACCCCACACCCCACACCCCACACCCTGCCCCCACGAAAAACTTTTTGCCGCAAACCCTAAGTAAAAAATTTTTATAAACTTCTTGACAAAACCGGGGAGATAAATGCTAATATTAAAAAGGTCTGTCCAATGGGGATTAGCCAAGCGGTAAGGCAGCGGGTTTTGGTCCCGCCATTTCCTAGGTTCGAATCCTAGATCCCCAGTTTAGGATTTTTTATCCCCAATCCGCCAATGATCGAGAATATCCTCGATCAAAGCTTCCTTTAGCCAAATACGACCGATAAGCGCCAGGGGAACCGCCAGAAATAGCCCTAAAAAGCCAAAAATCGAGGCGAAAAACAACTGGGCTAACAGGGTAAAAGCGGGTAAGAGCCTGAGCGACCGCACTGTTAAAATGGGCAGCGGTGAATGACGGTCGAAATATTGAATTAACAGATAAATACTGCTGTAGAGTAGTAAAACCGCCCAGGGTTGCCAGGGAGTTTCCAGAAGGGCGATAGAAAAGGGTAAAATCGTGCTTAAAACTGGCCCGAGGTTGGGGATAAAGGTGAGAAATCCCGCGAGAATAGATTGGGAAAAAGCGAGGGGAATGCCGATCAGGGATAGACCCAGGCAACTGCCCAAGGTCATAATCAACATATGACAGAAAATCCCTTTCAGCCAAGCTTTTAAATCTCGATCGCACTGTTCTAGGATCGATCGTACCCTAGAACGGTAGAAAGCAGGAAATAAACGCAGAAAACAACGGTAGTAAGCGGCAGGATCGGCGAGAATCATCAAGCCCAGGGCAACAATTAGCAGTAAGCTGAGGATAATGCCGAAAGTACCGTAAAAAATGCTTAAACCCCGCCCAGCAATTTGGTTAATCAGGGGTTGTAATTGAGCGAGCAGTGTTTTAAAGTCCGGTAAGACACTGGCCAGACTAGGATCGAGATAATCCTCAAGACTATGGACTTGTCCCCAGAGTCTTTCTATAGCTTGGGGTAATAAACTAAATAATTGGCGAAATTGTTGGACTAAAGCGGGTATAATCCCCACAAAAATACCGATAATACCAATAAAGAAGCCAAAAAGAGTGATAATTAGGGCGTAGGAACGCTTGAGGTGATGACGCTGCCACCAAGTCACAGCCAAATTTAAAATCTGAGCCAGAAGAATCGCCATCAATAATAATAAGAGAATCTGTCGAATCTGCCAGAGAATCAACAGACAAAAGACTAACAGAACTAAACCGAGGCTGCTGCCAAAAGTCATGATGAGTAAGGAGAAAAATTCCTAATCAGTTATTGTCCGTCTCCAGAGGGCAAAAACCGTGAGCAGAAAAGGAGTAAAAACCAGAATTAAAGTGTTAAGAGGACTGGGAGCGATCGATAATAAAGGGGCAAGATATTTAATTCCCAGGGAAATCAAAGCCGATATCAAGATTATTTTTATAATCAAGCCGCTCATAGATCAATGTTTAGGTGACACAAGCACTATCTTATCCCTGAACAGGTTAAAAATTGCTGAAAATGTGGAAATCATACCCCATCAGTTTTATTAATACTAGGGCGAAGTGGCTAGATTTTCTGGGGGAGGTCGGTTCAGAGGGAACAGGAAAGTGTGAGACAATAGAAAGAAAAGGCTTAGTCAAGTAACTAGAGATTTTCATTGCTAGGACTTAAGACTTAATGGCAAGGATGAATCTTGACAGCAAATAAGATTTACCCTGTCCACCGCCCCTATCGTGCCGCCAATAGTCACCGTGATCACTTTAACTCTTTTACACCCCAGTCAAGCCACGTCCCTACAACATTGGCAATTTGACAATGATCAATCAACCATTCTCATCGGCAGGGCGCTGGATAATCATGTAGTTCTCTATAGTGCTGTGGTTTCGAGGCGGCACTTAGAAATCCGCCATAATGATGATCACGATGATTGGGAATTGGAAAATTTAGGGGCAAATGGGACGTTTGTCAATGGCAAACCGATCGAGAAAACCGCCGTCGTCGATGGTATGGTGGTTCGTTTAGCCACCTCTGGCCCGCAAATTCAAATTCGTCTCATCGATGAGGACGAGCAACCAAAATTAATCCTCAAACCCCTAGAGGCTCCTTTGGTGGGCGACCAAATCCAGCCAGAAAAGGATACTATCGCCAGCTAGAAAATATTAAATTTTTATAAAGTTTTTTCAATTTCCCTAACAAAATGTAAAAATAGATACAGAATAATAAATAAGATCTTTTCATTTGTTGTCCCTATATAGGGACGACAAGGGGGATTAAAGTCACTTTAAAGCATTGCAGGGAGTCGGTGATATGACGTTAGCCTATCGAGGAGTTAAGTACGAAAGGGATTCTCTCCCCTTGGAGATGAAGACCGGAGATATCGGGGGTAAATACCGAGGTCAACACTGGAATCACCATTATCCTCGCCATATGCTCCAATTAGAGCCGAAACTGCATCGTCAGTATCGTGGAGTTGCCTACAGCACCCGTCCTCATCTTGCTGGGCAAGTCACCCCAAACACTTGTCCGTTGCCCGTTGTCAAACCCCCTGTTGTTGTCCAAGAGGAAACCCTTTCTAGCATCCATCTGAACAATATTCGTCTTCGTCTGGAACGTCGGTTACAAATCGCTCAAGAGAATGGTGATGAAACCCTCGTTAATCTCTTGAAAAAAGAATCCCAAGACTTAGCCTTAAACTGCTAGATTAGCGGTTTTTCTCCACTTTCCCCTCGGTTCTGCCGGGGGGAATATTTTTGGGCGCAAAAATGCCTAAATCTTCCCCCCGCTCACTCCCAAGGCCGGCACTTTTTGATTTTAAAAAAGCCTCAAGATATTATCCAACAAGATTTTTAGATTTTTTCAGCCAACCCCAATTAGATTTGCGTAAAATTTACGCAAAAAATCTTTTTTTTCTTTGTCCAAAGTCCAAAAATGTTAAGAATTGTGTGCGATGGCCCTGTAGTCCATCCCGAAACAAGCTATAGTCATGGAAAGGTCAAATTTGAAAAATTTGGCTTTAAACCCTATCTGCGTAAGAACTTCAGGAGTTTGCATTCAGTAGTATTTTTGTATTACACGGCTTTAACTCAGGCTCTGTAAGACTTTTAGTTATAGCTAGTACAGATATACATAGAAGTCCAGTCATAAATTTGCCGAAAATTCCTCCCAATAGTTCCTTCAACTTTCCTACACTTTTAAAGAATTATCTTTCTTTTCTGTCTTTCGATGTTTGCTAATATCAGTGATAGTAACAAATTAATGGCTGATTTGGCTGATTCTAATGTGCAAACAAAAATCGGTCAATGGACGATAGTTTGGAGTCCTGTTATTTATGATCACGATCCCAAAAGTCAAGTCTGGGACAATATTATGTGCGTCGCTAAAGGTCAAAATCTAACAACAAATAATCCTCAATATGTAGTGGCGATTGCAGCGACAAATCCTCAGTCTGTATTTGACTGGTTACAGGAGGATGTTAATACCCACAATATGGTTCTCTGGTCTAGCACAAACCCAGAACAAGGTCATATTTCTGAGGGAACAAATACGGGATAAAAATTTTGCAAGGAATGAAAAATTCAAGCAATTTATCCCTCTTATAATTCCTGACTCAGGAAATACAAAAACAGCCCAAACAACCAAGATCACCATCGGAAAATCTGAACTGGAAAATAAACACCATGAAATTAGAAGACATCATTCAACAAAACCTCGTTAAACCCATTGATTCCTTAGCAGGAGACTCCGAACTTTGCCGAGAAGTTCAGACCCGTTTGCAAGTTCTCGGATTGCTTCCTGCTAATGGTGTTGATGGCATTTATGGACCCCAAACAAAACAAGCCTTTGAGCAATTCAAACAAAAAATCAAAGAAGGCGAATTGGATACCTTGGGAGCATCTTCGGCGAAATTTTTACTAGAACTTAAAGAATTACCAGGGGGTAATAATTTAATCTCCAAAGCTCAAGCCGAATCTATCTACAGTAATGTCATTAGCGATGGACAATTAGCAGACCTCAATTCTTGCTTAAATCGCTTTGAAATTAACACTCACCCCCGAATGTGTCATTTCTTAAGCCAAACTGCCCATGAAAGTGGAGGCTTGAAATGGATGAAAGAACTCGGTAGCGGTGAGGAGTATAACGGACGGAAAGACCTAGGAAATATTTATCCAGGAGATGGTCCCAAATATAAGGGAGCAGGCGTTATTCAACTAACGGGACGCAGTAACTATCAAGCTTTTGCGAATTATATTCATGATCCGAAAGTGATGGATGGAGTTGACTATGTTAGTACCACCTATCCTTTTACCAGTGGCGGTTTTTGGTGGCATAACAATAACATGAATGCTCTTTGTGATCGCGGTGCAACGGTGGAAGAAATCACCCGACGAGTCAATGGTGGTCTTAACGGACTAGCTGATCGTCAGGCTTACTACGAAAAAGCGATCAAAGTTTTTCCTGTTTAGCAATGCTTGTCCTACAGGTTTATCCTCAAATAGCTGTTCTGGTGCTAATTTTTACACCTCTAATGATAGGGTAAATTCGGGTCAACTTAATCAAGTTAAAAAGAGCGGTCATCCCTTTTTTGTGAAATTTGTGTTGTGACAATTACCTAGATTTATCTAAGATACGCCTAATCAATTGACAATTGGAGAAAATTTCAATGCCTACTTACGATCAACAACAAACGCTTTTCTGTCTTTCCATGTTCGCTAATATCAGTAATAGCGAGAAAGTTATTACAGATTTAGCCAATCCTACGGTTCAAGGAAAAATTGGTCAATGGACAATTCTTTGGGGTCCTGTTATTTATTATCATGATCCTAAAAATCAGAACTGGGATAATATTATGTATGTGGCGAAGGGAGAAAATGCCGAAACCAATAACCCTCAATAGGTAGTTGCGATCGCTGCTACGAATCCGAAATCAGTTTTTGACTGGTTACAGGAGGATGCTGCTACCCATAACATGGTTTCCTGGTCAACGCAATTCCCCGAACGCGGAAAAATTTCGGAAGGAACAAATACCGGAATTACTATTCTGCAAAACCTGAAAGATACCTCTAACCGCTCCCTGTTAGAATTTTTGACCCAGGAAATTCCCAGCCAATCTGACCAACCTATTGAAATCATTACCACCGGCCATAGTTTAGGTGGTGCATTATCTCCAGTAATGGCATTATGGCTGTACGAAAATCAAGCAACTTGGAACCCTACTGGTAAACAAATCACCGTCAATACCCAATTTTCTGCCGGAGCAACCCCAGGGGATAAAACCTTTTCTGATTACTACGGAAATACGGAGCCAGGTCTCAATCAAAGCAGCCGACTATGGAATAGTTTGGATATTGTTCCCCATGCTTGGAATATTGAGCAATTACAGCAGATTCCTACCCTGTATCAATCTTGTAATATTCCTAAATCTTCGAGAATTGCACTATTAGTTAATAGTCAAATTCAGAAAGTGAAAAACTGCAATTATCTCGCCTTAAATCCCAGCACTTTTGCCATGAAAGGTGAATGTGGCGTTTTTCCTCAACCGCAAACAACTCCCCTGAAGCAATTTCTGCAAGAAGCCTATTTTCAGCATATCCAAGCTTATTTCAATCTTCTGGAAATTGACTGGCCGCTGACAGAAAATGTGGCTAATGCTCTCACGCTAACGGATCAAGATTTAGATGATATTGCCACTAAGTTAAGCTAATTATTCTATACTACGAACAGATTACCAAGCTTTAGGCTGAAATTGAGGATCGTTTAAAATAATTACATTGTCTCCTGACTGAGCTAAGACAAATAATCCTTGACGATAAGCATAAAGAGCAATATCGTCGGGGACAACCATTCCGGCTACCGCTCCTAATGCTTTCAGATTCTGGTAACGAGGCATTAATCTTTTGAATTTTTCTAGTCGCTCTAAATGTTCGTCAACATCGCTTTGAGTCAGTTTACTTTTCACTTCAATTAAGACGGCTTCGGTATTATTAACTACTAATAAATCTATTTCGAGTCCCCCTTCGGGGCGTTGGGCTGACACTCCTGAGTATAATTCATGAACATCAAGCCCTCTTTCTTTAAATAATCTTACCGCGGCGGGACGAATTTGCCATTCGACAAATTCTCCCAAGCGATTTCCGAGTTTTCCTAGCTGTTTATCAACTCTCTGGCTTTGCTCTTTTAAAAGTCTTTCTGTTTCTTGAAAACGGCGATCGCTTTCTTGACGTTGTTCTCGCATTAAACGTTCTGTTTCTTGAAAACGGCGATCAGTTTCTTTTTGAGCTTCGACTAATTCCCCTAATAAACGCCAGACATCATCAGCGGTTGTGGCCATCAGATTTTCCCCTTAGATTTTTATTTCAATTATTATTCTACCAAGCTTTAGTCCGACATTGTGTGCTTAGGATTTCTTGGTCTTAAAATTATTTTTTTGAGACTTTCTTCTGGCTTGTGACAACTAGGTTAAATAAAGTCAACATTCCCACTGGATAAATTTGTAGAAGAACAAAGAAGAGGATTAATTGCCTAAGAAGGGCAATGTAAAGATTGGTTAAATTTTTTACATCGGCCACTTGACAGGGGGGGGATTGTGTATTCCGTTATTATCAACTATTGGAGTTATCGCAGGCAATAGGGAAAAAAAGCTTAAGCTTTGTGGGAATTTGCCGCACCCTACTTATCCTTAACAATAGGTTTACTGCTATAAGTTTTGACCCAACAGGAACTAATTTCCTGTTCAATCGTTCTTAATAAATGAATCCTCAATTGAGTCACGTTTGTTATTGAAGATAATCGATGATTCAATTACCCAGGATTGTTCAATATCTGCTCAATATAGCAGGTGACAAGGGGAAAAAAGCTTAAGCTTTGTGGGAATTTGCCGCCTCCTAGTTGTCCTAGCTGCCTTGGCGGTTGCCAAGTAGAGAAAAGCCAGATTATTTAATTTCAACTCAATCCGTATTAGGAGAATTTTTGCCATGGCTGCGCTTGCAAATATGAATCTTATTGGCGTTCCTCATGCCGTTGAATTAATCAGCGGTATCGGCGTTGGTTTTAATTGTTTTACTGGCAAGCAGATGACGAATGCTTTGGCAGCCAATCCAACAATTCAAAACTTAGGCACTAATTCCCAAAGTTTTTTTAAGATTTGTTATTCGGCTGAAGATTTTAATAATACCGTTACCAATTCCTTAGGCGTTTCGGCGCAGATTAGCTTAAAAAAAGCCAGCAATGATTCCAGTTCTGGTTCCGATTCTAGTTCTGGTTCCGATTCTGGTTCTGGTTCTGGTTCCAGTTCCGATTCTAGTTCTACCTTTAGCGACCCTTCAGTAAGTTCAACTCTGAGCCTATCTAATGCCTTGTCTATCAATGATACTTCCGTCAGTGTTATTGTTTATGCACGGGTTGAGAACATTCATCAGGCGCTGAGTCAATGCCAGTTAAACAGTAGCATTACTGTACCGACAACGCCAAGTGAATGCTTGAACTTTTATCAACAGTATGGCGATAGTTTTGTGTCTGAATTGACGGAAGGGGCGGAGTATGTGGCAGTTTTTGTTTTTTCTTGCCAAACCAAAGAAGACCAGCGCAGTTTACAGGCGGCATTGACAGCACAGGTGACAGTGAATGTTTGTGATCATATTTCGCCAACGCTGGGCGCTAATTTGACTGCTGGCATAACAGAAACCCTGAACAATACCACCGTGCGTTGTCAGATTTATCAATCTTTAGTTGGTAGCAGCGCTAGTTTGCCGACCTTTGCCAATAGTTCAGATGTGAGTCAATTTGTCTCTAATATAGTTTCAACTGCACAAAACTTGAACGCCAATACGCCAGTGGTGTTTGATTTTGCGGTAACTGGCTATGAAACCCTGTTTGGCAGCAGTTTAAGCGCCTCGTTTATGAATATTGCGGCTAACCGACAGATTTATCTTGATTGTATTGCTCCGACCCTGACAAGTTTAGGGTATCTTGCCAGCAAATATCAGTGGATTGCTACTGCGTATCAGGCTTATAAATATAGCGGCGATACCACGTTTAGCACCAACCAAAAGCAGTTAAATAGCGATATAAGTAACGTCAATAGCTGGATTAGCAGTATTGCGGCGAACCCAACACAAACGCCGAGCATTGCTAGTTCAATTAATCCGCCACTGAGTTTAATGAACGGCATACCGGTATTTAATTATTTAGTACCGACGCAACCGCTGTTTGGGGATACCAGTAACGAGCCGTTTCAGGATATTGATGTCGGCTCTGAGGTGAGTACCTCGAGCAGCACCAGTACCAGCACAACAGCGCTAAATGCAGGGATTAATGGCTCAATTTATGGTCATAACAGCCCAACCGCTTCGGGTACTTATTCGCAAGCCACCAGCCAAACTACGGGCATAGCGACGGCGATATCGAATATTCCGGTGCTTTATATGATTACCGTTTGGGGCAATAACAATGTCGCCCAGTTTTATGCCTCTTACAACACACTAAACTATACTAATCCATTTGCTCATGGCGCTGCTAATGTGTCTTCATGTAGTGGCGCAACCCTGTTTTTAACTGCTACTAATCAGGATGATGGTGTCGATAGCTTGAAGAATCAGGTGTATATCGACAAGATGAGCGGTCAAATCTCCAACGGCGTGATTACTCAGTTGAGTTTTACCGACAGTGCTAGTCACAGCATCACCCAACCGACAAGCACCAGTGGTAGCAGTTTTAGCTGGAGTTTGCCAGCAGCAGCGACGCTGATTGGCTTTCAGGGTTATTGCAACAGCAGTAATCTCCTCGGCTTGCAGCCAATTTGCATTATCGTACAGCCAGCAAAATGGTTAGCGCCATCGATTGAGACGCAACCGTTTGTCAATACGCTGCCAGTCAGCACCTTGGGCGTGGGCTATAATTCTTTTCTTGGCAGTGCTTTGCCGAATTCCGCACTAAACAGCAGCGCCTGTACCAGCGTTGACCAGGGGGCGCAAAGCGAAGTCATTATGAAAATTTGCGCCAGTCGCCAGTCATTATCGGAAACTTTGAGCAAAACCAGGGGATTTTCCATTGGCATACCAGGCTTTAAATTGAGCCACACCAAAACCAAAACCAAAACCATTCAAGTAACCGATACCGATGTGACGCTGGTGCTGATTACCCGTGTGGTGACATCGAGTCCGGTTTATACGCAATGCAACCTATCTCCCACGTTGGCTAATTTAACCACAGAGCAATTGTTCACTGAATATGGCGATTCATTTGTCTGCGCTACGGTTAACGGCGGATTGTATGTGGCGGTATTTGTGTTTCAATGCGATAGTAGCGCCGTACAGGAAACGGTGCAAAAAACCCTGAGTGCCAGTGCGTCGATTAAATCGGCCTCTCTCGATGCCAGTTTAAGTTCCGATGTGAGCAATGCCCAAAGTTCCAAAGGTGTTAATCTGATCTGTTACCAACAGGTTATCGGTAGCAGTAGTTTCTCTTTACCAAGTATGACTGGCAATGCCGAAACCGATGCGGAGGCTTTGGTGCAGACGGCCAGCCAGTTTTCTGCCAGCCATGTAGATACGCCTTGGCTGCTGTCATTTACCACGATGGGCTATGAAGGGCTGTTACCCGCCTCGGCTTTGAGCAGCTTCCAACCGATAGTTACCAACCGCCAGACTTATCAACTACAAGTCGCGCCTACTCTGACGCAGCTTTATGGCATTTGGTCTGAGATTGAGAACATCCTCCAGATTTATACGACTTACAATTACTACGCAGACCCTAATATTGGCTTTCCCATCAGGGGACAGCAACAAATGGTCTATAACGCGATCCAAGAATTGACCGCCTGGCTGACTGATGTTGCCGCCAATCCGCAACAGGCCGCTACCTCCCCTACTGACGGTTCCTGCGATCCCCTTGACATTATTGCCAAAGGGACTCCCAGCCTTAATTACAGCATAACCATCACCCCCTGTAACAGCAGCAGCAATCGATTATCGCCGCTGTGGGGCAACAATAATTCGGTGTCCTTTCAGGATATTTGCGCCGGACAGCCATTTTTCAACAGTAATACAGCCTTTAATGGCAATTATCCAGGGAACAGTACGCCGACACCACTTTGTTTAAAAGACTTGCCCAAGATCGCTGCTGTTCAGTTACATGGCGGCGATTATGTTGATCAGCTATCAACCATTTACAGTTATCAGGCTGGGGCCCAAACCTTTAGCCATGGCGGAAGTGGTGGCGGACCTTGTTTTAATCTGAATCTAGCCGTTGATGAATTTATCAGCAGCGTTAGTGGGACTTGCGGCGATTATATCAATCAACTCACATTCCAAACCACAAGCTCCCAAGACTATACGTTCCCGCTATCACCCTCCAGCACTGGTAACACAATTAGCTGGACTGCGGCAGATAATCAAATTTTGCTAGGTTTTCAAGGTTCCTCCGGCGATTATCTCAATCAGTTGCAATTGATTGTCCTGAGTCTCAGTCCAGCCAAATGGGCAGCCCCCCTACTGGATGACCTCTCCTCCCCCTTGCCTTGTCTTCCCATCACAACCGTGGGAATTGGCTTTAACAGCTTTAGCAACAGCGCTATGCCCAATGGTGCCTTGGATTTATCATCCCTGACTATCGGCGATCAAAACGCTACTGGCAAGCAGTGGTATCAAGTCTGTTCCTCTGGTGAAAGTTTGTCAAAGACGCTGAAATATGCGATCGGCGGCGGTGCTGACGATGATTCCTTCCATCGTAAAGTTACGCGCACGGCGAAGGTGAGCAATCTATCCGTAACGGTGGTGATCTATGCCTCCCATGAAAAAACCAGCCCGATCATTAATGGCACACCGCAATTAAGCAGTAGCGCACAAAGCTTGTTTAGCAGTTCACCGACGCAGTTTTATAGTGCCTATGGCGATAGCTATGTCTCTTCGGCAGTGTTGGGTATGGAATATATTGCCCTGTTTGTTTTTGAGTGCAGCACTGTTTCGGAACAGCAATCAGTCCTCAACAGTTTAAGCGCTCAGGGAGTGGTGCCAAGTGATCCGCCCATCACTTTAAGCGCTAATCTTGCCAAAAATATTACTCAGGCGGTGTCTTCACTAACCCTTGATTTCTACGCTTACCAGGTGATACGCGGCAGTGATACGCCCCTGCCCAATCCATTTAACAGCACCGGCAGTTCCAGCAGTTCCAGCAGTTCCAGCCAAGGCGCAGCACCGTTAATGAAGGCCTTGAATCCTGAAATCAGTAAGTTATCCCTTCCCTACGCCACCAGCAGCACCTCGACCAGCGATCCTGCTAACAGCGTCACTGTAACCAATGTAATCCAAAGTCTCCTGGCATTTGCCAATGGCTTGAGTGCCAATAACGTTACTGGTTCAGGCATCGCCCTCAGTTATACCACCGCTGGTTATGAGAATCTGGTTAGTGAAACCAGTAACTGGCAATTTCTCGCCAGTAATCGCCCAGTCGCTGATGCCATTAACAGCTATCTGGGTACTCTGGCCACTATCAATAACCAGATGCAGATTGTTGACGATTTGTATCAACGTTATAACTACACTGGCGATGCCACTTTTGCCGCAAACTGTGGGCAGTTGAAAAGTGATTATCAGGCGTTGCGATCGCAACAGATTAGTTTGTTTCAAAATCCGTTTACTGCCTCCTCCTACCCAACACAACCTCAAAGTATTACTAATGGTGTACCTACGGCTAACTGGTCAATCGTTACCGGACCAATCTGGGGTAATGATGCAAGCGCCGATTTCTGGGATATTAACAGTTCAATCGCGATCGGCTGCGAAACCATCAATGGCAGTACTGTAACCACAGCAACGAGCAGCAACAACAGCAGTAACCCGACACCACTCCCGTTGAGCCAACTACCGCTGTTGATTTCTGTTTCAATTTGGGGTGGTGATTATGTCAACCAAATTGGCACAACTTACCAATCCCTCAACGGGACCCAACAGTTTGCCCATGGCAAAGGCACTGTGAATGCCTGGCCAGCACTCAACTTGAGCAAAGGAGAATTTATTACCGAAATCACTGTCATCTATGGTGATTATGTGAACGCAGTTCAATTCAGCACCAACTATGGCCAAACCTCCTTGCTTGCACCTGCCAGTTGTGATTCAGCTTCCGTTGCCACTTGGAGTGTTCCTGGGAACTGCACTCTCATCGGCTTTCAAGGCAGCAGCGGCGATTATCTGAATCAATTGCAACCGGTGTGTCTGAGTTTTTCGCCTGCTAGTTGGTCGTCCATTTCGGCGGACCCAGTGCAATGGGTCGGAAATTATACGCAAACTACCTATTCGAAGTGGGCAACCCCGCCGAATTTAACGATCAGCCTAAATACGGAATCGTCTAGTGTTCAAGTATATCTTAGTGGTTCTCTGATTAATGGTTGGACTTTTGATCCTTCTACTAACGTGCTAAGTTGGACTGCCACAGGGGGAAATATCTCATCGGCAAGCTTAACTTTTTCCACTAATAGTAACGGTCAGCAGAGCTTTACCGGAACTTTGCAATGGGTTGCCCCAGAAACCCCTTGTTCGGGTCCTTATTCGGGAGTAGCGGTTGCTTAATTAAGTTTAAGACTGCGAGAATATCTCGTTATCTCGTTCCAGGGTTCTACCTGGGAACGCTCCCGTCAGGTTCTACCTGAACACAATATTTAAAGCCGAGCCTGGAAACGAGAAAGATATTGCTATATGTTTTGAGGGAACAGCAACTAATTTCTTGCTCGATCGTCATTCATAAATAAGTCATCAATTTAGTTGAATTTTGCTCAAGGAGACATCAACTATGACTCAATTACCCGGAATTATTCAAAGTGCGCCCAATCAATCTTTGGGGTTTGATGCTGATTCTGTAATTACCAAAGCTACCGCCCAAAAATTTGCCAGTCAGGGTTATAAATTTTGTCTCCGTTATCTTTCCTTGGGTGCAGGAGAAGCACCGGGGGATTTAACCTACGAAGAAGCTCTTAGCATTTTACAAGGAGGACTGGCGTTAATGCCTGTGCAGCACGTTTCTTCCCCTGGTTGGGTTCCTTCCGCCCAATTGGGAACAACCTACGGCGATAATGCGGCAAATAATGCAATTTCAGTGGGTTTTCCCAGGAAAGTAAATGTTTGGTTAGATCTGGAAGGAATTAGTTCTGAAGTTTCAGCCGAAGCGGTAATTCAATACTGCACAAGTTGGTATAATGCTGTCGCAGGCGCGGGTTATTTACCCGGGTTATATGTGGGGGCTAATTCGATTTTGAATAGTCAGCAACTCTATGATTTGCCTTTTCAACATTATTGGCAATCAGAAAGTACCGTTCCCCCGGTGGCGGTTCGTAGTTATCAAATGGTACAGTCTTACGTTGGTGAACCAGTTAATGGCATTGGCATTGACCAAGATATTACCTACATTGATAAGGAAGGCGGTGTGCCTCAATGGTTAATTTTAACCTAAGTTTAATCTTTGGATAATTGACTTGACGGGCGGGTATCTATACATTGATGTTATGCCCTATACTATATAGGGTTTGCTGAAAAAGCTTTTCCTGGGGGCAGGGTGTGGGGTGTGGGGTGTGGGGTTTTACCAGTTTTGAGGTGGTCAACTACCTAATTTTCAGGGAAAAAGTACCTGAATTTTCCCCCGATCCCCGCAATGGCTGGCACTTTTTGAGGGGAAAAAAGTCCAAAAGTCTTATCGGGAGCATCTCACCTTTGTAACCCCTAAATCAGGTTTTTATGTCAAGCTATTTTGAAAGCCTTGCTAGAAACCAGTTTTATGGATAAGTATAATTACTCACTTGCATAAATGAGATGCTCCCAGTCTTATCCAACAAGGTTTTTAGATTTATTCAGCAGACCCTATATAAATTTTGCTCTAGGAATATCAACCACTTTACTTTTTGACAAGGAGAGAAAATCTATCATGGCAAAGAATAAAATTGTTGTCTTAAGTGACGTACATATTGGCACGAATGTCCCTACTAATTGGTATCAAAAAAGTTTTCATGAACCGTATTTGTCAGCGATTCTAGATTATGTGATTGATAACGCTGACTCTATTCAGGAGTTCAGGAGCTAATTTTACTTGGTGATCTGTTCGACTTTTGGACTTATCCGCCTAATTTTACTCCTCCGGCTACCGTTGATATAATTAACGCCAATCCTAATATTTTTGGAGCAACGGGAAAGTTAAGTCAAGCTTTAACTGCTCTCCAAGGGAATGTAACTTATGTCAATGGAAACCATGACATGAATGTCACTCAAACTGACTTAAATAACATTCAAAACTCAGCTAATTACAAGATCAAATATTGTTCAGATACGATTTATTATGTCACCTCTAGCAATGGACAAAAAATGGCTTTTACTCATGGTAACATTTTTACCATGTTTAATGCTCCCGATCTTCAATCTTCCCTGAGTCCTTTACCTGTTGGTCATTTTGTTACCCGAGCTATAGGTTATATGTTAAACAACACCCTTACTCCGGGACAAACTGTTGCTGATTTATCGGGACAAGGTAATCCTAACGGAATCGATTTAAGTGGTTTGGTTTCCTCGGTTGGTTCTCTCATTACTTCAGGTAACTTAGTCAGTGCCGTGCTTGATTACATAATTAAAGTAACTGGAATACCAGAAAATGAGCCGATTATTTTAGCGAATGGCCAAACAAAAACTATGGCAGATGCTAAACAGATATATAGTGGTTTACAAGATCAGTGGATTGCTGATTGGGGAGGAGGTACTAATGGTGAAATGATTACGGGCAAATCGGCGATCGCTGATTTAAGTGGAACTTATATTGCTTGGTTTGCTCAACAATCCGCTTTAGAATCTAACTCAAATTTAATCGTTTTAGGACATACCCACGCTCCGAAATTAGGTATAACTAATGGCTTTGTTCAATATGTTAATGATGGGTTTGAGTGTCCTTCCAGTCCCGATGTTCCCCCACAAACCTTTACTTTTGCTGTGATTGATACAGATACCTGCCAAAGTAATGTTTGTCAAGTAATAAAGCAGAATAATTCTTATCAAATTGTTCCTTTTGCTGCCCCGCCGGACTCAGTAATTTCCTCGATGTCAATGGATTATTCCTGTTATGTTAGCATTGATAACACTCAAGGAAAGTCAACCTTAACCTTAACTAAACCTGCAACTAATGAACACGGTTATTATGTTGTCAGTCCTCCTCAACAGATTAACCCCGGAGAACAGGTCAAGTTCTGGTTACAAGATGCTCCCGGACTATATGGCACTCAAGGGAGTGCAGTCTATTCCCAAGTAGGGGGTAACTCTCTTACTTTTGACTATGCTTGTCCTACAGGTTTATCCTCAAATAGCTGTTCTGGTGCTAATTTTTACACCTCTAATGATGGGGTAAATTGGGGTCAACTTAATCAAGTTAAAAAGAGCGGTCATCCCTTTTTTGTGAAATTTGTGTTGTGACAATTACCTAGATTTGTCTAAGATACGACAAATCAATTCACAATTGGAGAAAATTTCAATGCCTACTTACGATCAACAACAAACGCTTTTCTGTCTTTCCATGTTCGCTAATATCAGTAATAGCGAGAAAGTTATTTCCGATTTAGCCAATCCTACGGTGCAAGGAAAAATTGGTCAATGGACAATTCTTTGGGGTCCTGTTATTTATTATCATGATCCTAAAAATCAGAACTGGGATAATATTATGTATGTGGCAAAGGGAGAAAATGCCGAAACCAATAACCCTCAATATGTAGTTGCGATCGCCGCTACGAATCCCCAATCAGTTTTTGATTGGTTACAGGAGGATGCTGCTACCCATAACATGGTTTCCTGGTCAACGCAATTCGCCGAACGCGGAAAAATTTCCGAAGGAACAAACACCGGAATTACTATTCTGCAAAACCTGAAAGATTCCTCTAACCGCTCCCTGTTAGAATTTTTGACCCAGGAAATTCCCAGCCAATCTGACCAACCTATTGAAATCATTACCACCGGCCATAGTTTAGGTGGTGCATTATCTCCAGTAATGGCATTATGGCTGTACGAAAATCAAGCAACTTGGAACCCTACCGGTAAACAAATCACCGTCAATACCCAATTTTCTGCCGGAGCAACTCCAGGGGATAAAACCTTTTCTGATTACTACGGAAATACGGAGCCAGGTCTCAATCAAAGCAGCCGACTATGGAATAGTTTGGATATTGTTCCCCATGCTTGGAATATTGAGCAATTACAGCAGATTCCTACCCTGTATCAATCTTGTAATATTCCTAAATCTTCGAGAATTGCACTATTAGTTAATAGTCAAATTCAGAAAGTGAAAAACTGCAATTATCTCGCCTTAAATCCCAGCACTTTTGCCATGAAAGGTGAATGTGGCGTTTTTCCTCAACCGCAAACAACTCCCCTGAAGCAATTTCTGCAAGAAGCCTATTTTCAGCACATTCAAGCTTATTTCAATCTTCTGGAAATTGACTGGCCGCTGACGGAAAATGTGGCTGATTCTCTCACGCTAACAGAGCAAGATTTAGATGATATTGCCACTAAGTTAAGCTAATTATTCTATCGCTAAACAGTCGGCAGTGGGAATCGGCACGACTGTAAATGGGGAGGAACAGAAAGGGAAAATAATTAAATTATTCACTTCTGACCTCTTAAGTAATTCCCTTTAATTTCAACTCAAAAGGAGATAATCATGTCTTTTCCCTACACTCAATGTATTTCGGCAATCACTATTCCTGCTGGTGAATATAAGAACTATACTTTTGTCGTCGCTGCTTACCAAAGTGGGATCTCGGTTGGGCAATTTTCACCGAATCCAACCCCACCAAGTTATACTTTAGGGGGGGTGAGTAATCTTGATAATAATGGTGCCAGTACCACTGCTATTGAGTTTCTGCTTGATTACAGCAACACTGACTATTCACCACCTTACTATTTTGTTTACGGATCTGAAGACGAGAATATTTGGCTTAATAGCATTAATCCCGCTACTGGAGGCAGCCACTTCACAAGTAGTAATGTCACGACTCAGATCGCTTCGGAAAAACAACCCGATGCGCCAATTGCCGGACTTTTCTATTATTTCCCCGAAAGCCTTCTTTACGTGGCAGCGTCTAATGGCAACCTCTACTGGTATTCAGTCACTTGGTCTAACGGCGTGCCGAGCTTGTCTTATGTGGGTTCAAACACATCTTATAGCCAGACGGATGGAGCGTCCGTATCTCTGACCTTTTTCCCTGCGGGGAAGCTAACTAACTACGATTGTCTGCTACTCGGCGGGTGTGCGGCCACGGGGGTTATTTTCAATGCCAAAAACCCATCTTCAACTCCTACCCTTTACGGGTATCACGGTGGATGTAATGCAACTGACGTTTGTCAAGGACCAAAAGGCATTTACTGGGCAACCCCGGCTGGCGGTTTACACTATCAGCCCTATAGTGGGTTCAATGCCTCGTTAAGTCCTATTTGGACAGTACCCAGTGGACAGGTCATTTTATCTTTGGCCTATTCACCCAACGCCGGTAATGCAGATCCGGGAAATTATCCAGAGGGAGCAATCTTTATTGCCACGGCTCCGTCCAACCCCTCTAATTCCTCTATGGGCAGTATCTATGTTTGCGATGCCAGCACTAACACGGTGGGCAATGCCGCCCAACAGGATGCAACCATCTCAGGGAGCCCCTGGGGCATCATTGCCGATGCCAATCTGACTTATATGTGTGCAACTGGTTCATGTGGTGTTTTCCTAAGTACCTTGGCAGCTTATAATCCAGAATCAACTATTCCTGAGAATGGAATGTTAGTACCAAATAAGGGGACTAGCGGTGTTGGGCATACCTGGATCAGTGATCTTGTTTCCGCCGCCGCGTTGGTTTTTGGCGTGGTGACAGAGGATCCCGTTGCTGTCGGTTGGGCAGTTGCAGGTATTGATGCTGGGGCAATCGATGCCCAAACGGGTTATTAAGCGAATAGGACGCTATAGTACCAGTTGGTTGGTGTGAGAAAAAAAAAACAAACTTTCCTCAACCAACCTAACAATCTCTTGAATCAACAAAACTTAATCAAATATTCAAGGAGGTCATCAATTTATGGTTTTATACCGATGCAAAGAAAGCTATACTATCACCGTCAAAGATGAGGATGGATCTTTTTTATGGAATTTTAATAACTTTCCCTGCGATTTTGTCGGAGACAGACGGGGTGAAGCCGATATGGGAGCTATTCCTTTTGAGTTTAAACCCTACAATATACCTCTAGTGGTTGCCAATGCTAGATTATTTTCTGTCTTTGGTTTTGATGATCCCTCTTGGTTGGGAAGTCCCTTAGATATTCGTCTCTGCTTTGCCGCTGATAATGGGATGCAGTCGATTACTTTAATACCGAATAAAGCGGCGGATTTTGAAGTGATTGAAGACAGCGAACGTTGTAACATCCTTCGTCATGTCTATGATAGTCGTTCCTATTTTGAAATTTTGTTAGGGAGTACACAAGAAAACGCGGATACGGATACCATTTGGCTACATACTATGAATGTCTATCAAGACTAACCATTAAAGCGGATTCGCTAACTATCAACTTGAATTGGCTTATTCATCCAGTGGAAGTCGAGATATTAAGCGATCGCCTAGCTCAAGACTAATAAAAACGCTGAAAAAATTAACAACAGGAGAAACAACGATGACTGGTACTAATTCCACTAGCCCAAATTATGTAATCGTCACCGATCAATATTGGGATGGTTTGGCTGATAATCCCCTTGGTGCCACGGAAATTCGCGTCGAAAATGGGAATATCACTGCGATCGCTACAACAGTTGATCACAGCAACGCTGAAATTATTGAACTAAAAGGACACACCGTTACCCCTGGTTTCATTGATTGTCATGTTCATATCACCTTCTGTGAAGGGGATCCTACAATTCCAGAAAATCCTTATATGGTGACAGTGCCATTAATGACCCTTTATAGCTTAAATCCCCTGAAAATACTGTTAATGAACGGTTTTACTACTGTACGGGAAGTGGGTTGTCCCGATCCAGAATTTATTACCGTCGATCTCAAAAAAGCGATCGCCAAGGGCTGGATTATTGGACCAGATCTATTGGTAGCACCTCACCTGATTTCAGCCCAAGGAGGACATGGTGATTTTACCTCTTTAGTTGCTTTTCAGTTCAGACCAGAAAAATTTGAAGTAGCAGACGGAACAGCAGAAATTATCCGCATAGTACGGGAAGAAATTCGCTCAGGAGCAGATTGGATTAAATTCTGTGCTACAGGGGGTTTTAGCTCTCCTACGGATGATCCGAGTCAAACCACCTATTCCCAAGAGGAGATGAATATTCTGGTTAGTACCGCCAAAGATTTCGGTATTTCTGCTTGTCCTCACGCTTATGGAGGGGAAGGGGTTCAACGTGCTGTTAATGCGGGGGTACGTTCCATTGAACATGGTAATCTTGCCAGTTCCGAGACTTTGCAATTGATGGAGCAGAAGGGAGTTTATCTGGTACCAACTCAATACACTGTTTTAGAAAAAGCTCGCAATGCCAATAATCCTGAATATTGGCAAAATCGTTCTCCTTGGCAACACGCTAAATATCAAAAATATGCCTCTCAACTGATTGCTTGTGCTGATAATTTAGCTAAAAGTAACGTTAAGATTGCTTTTGGTACTGATGCGGGAACTTTTCCTCATATAGATAACTGGAAAGAGTTTCCAGCGATGGTTCAAAATGGTATTACTCCTTTACGCGCTTTAAAAGCAGCAACTACTGTAGCGGCTGAATTATTAATGCAGCCGAATATTGGTGCGTTAGCGGTGGGGAAATTTGCTGATATTATCGCTATGCCGGGTAATCCTTTTGAGGATATTAATGTTACTGGTAAAGTTGATTTTGTGATGAAACGGGGAGTCATCTATAAACAACCATCGGGAGGACAAGTATAATGGTTTTGTCATCAAATCTCTGGAAGACACCAGTAACACTGCTGACGGGTTTTTTAGGTGCGGGTAAAACTACTTTACTTAACTCCATTCTTAAGGGTAAAAGTGATCGCCGTTTCGGCATACTGGTCAATGATTTTGGTAGTCTTAATATTGATCAGATGTTAATTAAAAATAGAGACGATGATCTAATCACTCTTGAGGGAGGTTGTGTTTGTTGTAGTTTACAAAATAATCTGGTTAATTCCCTTCCCAAAATCCTATCTCTCCGTCCAGATCAGATCTTAATTGAAGCCAGTGGAATTGCTAACCCTTATACCCTGTTACAAACCCTAAAGCGTCCAGTTTTAAGTAGAATAATTCGCTTGGAAAGCATTATTACCCTAGTTGATGCGACCTATCTACCCCAAATTTGTGAACCATCTGGAAAAATTAACTATCAAGATTTGCTAATTGATCAAATTTCGGCTGCTGATATTGTGGTTCTCAATAAAATTGATTTGATTGATGAAAAAGCACAAATTAATGCTAGTCAAATTATCCAAAAAATAGCACCTTGGGTGCGTTTGTTAAAAGGGAGTTATGGGGATGTTTCCCTAGATTTATTATTAGGATTTAGGGACTCATTTCCCGTTCGTTCTGTATCTAGTCAATTAAAATCTAATCACTCTGATAACTTTCATACTTGGAGTTATGAAAGTGTTCGCCCTTTTCAGTTATTAACCCTGGGAAAAATATTAGGGAAATTACCCGTAACTGTATGGCGAGCCAAGGGTATTTTATCTACTGTTGAACATCCCAATAGAGGAGTAATTTTGCAACAAGTGGGGCCGAGAATTACCTTAGAAATAGGCGAAGAATGGGGTAATAATCCACCCTTTACCCAATTGGTATTAATTAGCACGGAGGCAATGAATACAAAAATATTACAGCAGCAATTAGATAGCTGTTTAAGAGTAGAGGATTTTGAGGTAAATTCAAAAACTCAAACCAAAGATAATTTTATTTTAAGTAACGAAATGTAACAAATATATCACAATTATCCAGGGTGAAACGTTTTATCAAAAAACTGGGTTTAAAACCTCCTCCTTCTAGGGGGACTTTATGTTAGAATTTTAGTAATCTAGAAAACCCGCCCTATCATAGAGAAAATCCGGCAACGGATTGACCCTGAGCGTAGCCGAAGGGTCAACGTCGAGTAAGGGGAAGCTGGAGAGATAGCCTTTTCATTCTATTAATCAATCTAAAAAGTCCCCAAAAATATGATAACTTCCACTCCAGTCAAAAAAAATGACGATGTTAACGCCTTAAATGCGGATATTAGGGAAGTTTTATTAGAGGTTTTGCCGATAATTTCTCCTGAATTACAACTAGAACTCACTAAGTTAGTTCAACAGATTCATCACCTGAATTATTTGATTTATAAAAAAAGTAATAGCTGGAAAATTGGTTGGTTTATTTTTAACAATGATCCAACTAAATTGATTTTGTTATTAGAGGAAATTAAATATATATTGCTCATGGCAAAAACTAATAAAGTCGGAGTTGATGCTATTCGAGAATTCAGAATTAATCTAGAAAAGGAAATTAATAATAGTCGCTATTTTTTATGGGGACATATTTTAAATGGATTTAGTTCTATCTATTCTACAAGATCAGTCCCATTCAAAATATTTTTAGGTTTATCTATTACAACTTTTTTATCTATGATTGCACTCAAATTTTCTGCTCAAGAAATTTACATATTTGATGATAATTTACACCAGAAACACTCTCAAGAGGAGGCACTTATTTCAAAACCATTACCTCAAGCAAACTCCCCAGCCCCCATTCCTTCTAGTAGTTATTCAGAACATTTAACATCATCGAGTGATACGGTAAATCCTGATCGGCATATAATTTATGCTTTAGTTTATGCGGCAACAGCAGGAGTGTTGGGAAGTGTTGCTAGTATTTTACTCAGAATTATCGACTTTACAGACCAAAAATATGACGACCCTCTCATTCCTTTTTTTATTGGTTTGTTTAGACCGTTAATTGGTCTAATTTTAGGTATTTTTATCTTTAGTTTAATTAGCTCAGATACGTTGATTAAAATTGATTTTATGATTACCCAGGATAAAAATTCTTCTAGTTTAATAACAAACAAAGCCCGTCAGGATTTATTTATCTTTTCCTGTGCTTTTTTAGTGGGATTTAGTGAAAGATTTGCCTCAGATTTACTTAAAAAAACTGAATCTGGATTAATTGAAAAATAATTTTATTGGCTAAATTATACAGACCTTTGCGGATTCAAGACATACAATAACAGCAGTGGTCAAAGGGATTTATTTTCAGTTAGGAAAAGATGGGGGGCAATCTGTTTAGAGTGGGTTCCTGCATAATACTCTTTCACTAGCTTTGTTAATTCTTGTTTAGCCGAGTTAAGCTGGTCTGGTTCTCTGTATTTACTTTTATTTTGTTTTTGGCCGAGACTATTTAAATTATACGCCTTGGCCACCGCTGCTAAATCTCCCAGAAACCAAGATTCTAATTCATGACAAATAATCCGAATTAAGACTTGAGCATCACTGGCATTTTGACAAATTTCCCCTAGGTCTTTTTTGAGTTTTTGACAGTCGTGGGAATCCTGATCGTGAACAATAATAAATTTGGTATTGGGACTAGAGTTCTTGAAAGCTTTGAGTTTTCTAGGAATAGATTTGGCTAGGTCTTGTTTACCTTGATGACTAATACATTTATAGCTGATTTCTGGGGGAATAAGCTTAGGCAAAAGTTCTTCTAACACATTTTTTATAGATGACTCTTCTAGCAAAAATACGATATCATAGTTCATTAGGGTTCTACTCCTTTAAACCAGCCTTGATTCCAAAGATAGCCGGGTAAATCGCCTGCCGCTACTAAGTTTTTGAGGATTTCGCTATCGGTAGCCCTATGGATTTGGGTGATACCTTGGGATTTAATTAGCCAGAAAATACTAGCTAGTGGAACCGCATTGATAAAATCGGGGGAGTGGCTAGAAACAAATACCTGACCCCCCTGATCGCTATAGTGGGCGAATTCTTCGGCTAGTTCTTTTAATAAAGTAGGATAAAGTTGGTTTTCTGGTTCTTCGACACAGAGTAGGGGATGAGGATTGGGATCGAATAGTAATATTAAATAAGCGAACATTTTCATAGTCCCGTCAGAAACATAGCGATCAATAAAAGGGTCTTTAAAGGCCTGATCTTGAAAACGTAAAATCAAGCGACCGTCTTCGGTTTCTTTGGCTTCCACAGAGGAAATACCCGGAACTCGTTGTTTCATTTTTTCGAGAATTTGCTGAAAAATTTTGGGATATTGTTGATAAATATATTGAGCAACTGTAGCTATATTGTCGCCAGTGGGGGATAAGTGTTCAGCATAAGATATTTCTTTACTTCCTCTAGCTTCGCTAATATGAAAGTCAGAAACGTGCCAATTTTCAATCAGAGAACGAAAGGCTGTAGCGGCTTTAAAACGTTGAAATTGTCCTAATCCTTTGATTGCTAGTATATCGTTAGATTCTAGCTGTTGTTCTTCTCGATCGAGTTCTTTATCCGGTTTACTAAAATCTTCTTCGTTGGTGATAGCATATCCTTGACCAAGTTGAAAATCTAAAAAATGAAAAGGTTTACCGTGTTCACCCCGTTTATAGCGAAGTATTTCGCGTTTGATAACGGGGCGATTATTGTTTTGTCCAATTATGATTTGATAAGTAACCAGACGTTCTGTATCTAAGATTTTCATGGGAAATTGCAGCTCGATTTCAATATCTTCCTGTTCTTGACCTCTAGTGATAATTTCTCTATAACCGCCGCGAATTTGTAAAGCTTGGCGAATGTTGTTTTTAAGGGCATCTCGCAGAAACCCAAAAATATCAAATAGAGTAGATTTTCCCGTGCCGTTAGCTCCAATAATCACACAAAAAGGAGGAATATCTCTTATGTGTATGTTTTTAAACATACGATAGTTTTTTATTTTAATAGAAACAATTTTCATGATATAATCAAGCAGTTATAGTTTTTTTGATTATACGATTGATCATGTGAAGATTGATCAATTAGTCAAAAAAGCCAGAGATTAGGTTCTCTTGGACATGGGGGGATAAATCAACTAGAAACTAGAGAGGCAAGCTCAACAATGACAGAATCCCCTCTGAGCGTCACCAGACTCAACACAAGTTGGACAAAATAGCGTAAATTGTCTATAAATTTGTTCAACAACTTAAATTAGTACAAATGTTTGACTGTATTATCATCGGTGCGGGACCAGCAGGAGCGACGGCGGGTTATCATCTAGCTAAAAAGGGGCGAACGATCCTGATCCTCGATAAAGCGAAATTACCCCGTTATAAACCCTGTGGTGGTGGGGTATCCCCAGCAATTAAGCAGTGGTTTGATTTTGACTTTACCCCCGTGATTGAGAATACCGTCACCCAAGTGGAGTTTACTTGGAAACAGGGGGATGCCGCCACCACTAAGTTAAATATGCTAGAACCGATGTGGATGGTACAAAGGGATCGTTTCGATGATTTTTTAGGTCAACAGGCGATCGCAGTCGGGGCAACCATCCAAGATAACAGCGAAGTTACCCAGATCAAATTCGTTCAAGATCACTGGCAAGTTACCACATCCCAAGGAACATTTTCAGGTAAATATCTGATTGCTGCCGATGGTGTTAAGGGTAATACCAGTCGCTGGTTGGGATTACCGGCGAAAAACCAAGCGATCGGGGCTACTCTGGAAATTACTAACGCAGAAGCGACTATTCCACCCCAAAAAGCTTTTTTTGATTTTGGTTCCCTAAAAAATGGTTATATCTGGGCTTTTCCCAAGTCTAATGGTTACACAATTAGCGGTGGTTGTTTTAAGGGCAGCATCAAATCCGAGGAGCTGAAAAAACAACTGTTAAATTATGCCCGTCAAAAGGGCTGGAATTTAGAGGATTATCGCTATAGTGAGTATGCTTTAGCCCTTTGGAACGGAAATAAACCGCTACACGCCCAAAATGCCCTAATTACAGGAGAAGCGGCGGGTATTCTCGATCCTCTCATCGGTGAGGGTATCCGTCCGGCAATTTTGACGGGAGTTAAGGCAGCCGAGGCGATCGATCGAGCTTTAGCCGGAGATAATCAGGCTTTAGCAGGCTATAGTCGGATAATTCGGGAAGAATGGGGGGAAGATATGGCTTTAGCGGCCAAATTAGCCGGTTTATTCTATCAATTTACCCAAATCGCCTACAATATCGCCGTTAAACGCCCGATCGCCGGTCAACTGATGGGACGTATTCTCGTGGGAGATTTAAAATACCGGGATGTTACGGAACAAGCGATGCAACAATTGAAAAAGCTTTTACTGCCCGGATTCGGTTGGTGATAACACCTCGCGCACCAGGGTGGGGGTGACTCGATCGCTAATGGTGACTTGGCCGATCGCCGTTGGTAAAATAAATCTAACTTGGCCATCTTTAACCTTTTTATCGGCAGTGAGAGCATTTACCATCTCATCGGCATTTAAAGGCGGCATACGGGTTTCTAAGGCGGCTTTTTCGATTAGATCGGTTTGACGTTGATTTTCCCCGGCGGTCCACATTCCCAGTTTAACAGCGATCGCTCCTGCCGCCACCATCCCCAGGGCCACCGCTTCCCCGTGGTTAACGCTAGTATATCCCGTTAAACTTTCAATGCCGTGGGCGATCGTGTGACCATAGTTTAAGATCGCCCGCAAACCCGCTTCTTTTTCGTCTTTGCTTACCACATCTGCTTTAGCTTGGCAAGACTTTGTAATAATTGTTTGCAATAGCTCGCCATCGATCTGAGAAAAACTAGCTAAATTGTCCGAGTCTTCTAACTGTTGAAATAACTCAGCATCCCAAATTACACCGTATTTAATCACTTCTGCCATTCCAGCCCGAAATTCTCGCACGGGTAGGGTTTTAAGCACGTCAGGATCGATCAGAACTAATTTCGGTTGATAAAACGCCCCGATCAGATTTTTGCCCTGGGGATGATTGACACCAGTTTTACCCCCGATGGAAGCGTCCACCATCGCTAACAGGGTGGTGGGAACTTGGACAAAATTAACGCCCCGTAACCATGTGGCTGCCGCAAATCCCGTCATATCCCCGATTACACCACCACCGAGGGCAACCATAGTCGAGGAACGTTCCAACCGGTGAGCGAGGGCGCTATCATAAACTTGGGCGATCGCATCGAGGGTTTTATAATTTTCGCCGGCGGGGATCAGATGAGTAAAAACGGCAAATCCCGCTTTTTCTAGGGAATTAACGGCTATCTGCCCGTAATAGTCAAAAATTTCGGGATTAGAAACCAATAAAACCTTTTTACCTAAGCTTAACTGGCTCATTTCTCCACCGAGATTAGCTAAACTGCCCTTCTCGATCAGAATATTATAGGAGCGATCGGGTAAATTAACGGGAATACAAATAGCCATAGGGTGTGGGGTGTGGGGAAGTGGGGAAGTGGGGAAGTGGGGAAGTGGGGAAGTGGGGTGTGGGGTGTGGGGTGTGGGGTGTGGGGTGTGGGGAAGTGGGGTGTGGGGTGTGGGGTGTGGGGTGTGGGGAGAATAAATAAAATAATCTCCTGTCTCCTGACTCCTATCTCCTGACTCCTATCTCCTGACTCCTATCTCCTGACTCCTGACGACCGACTCCTATCTCCCGATAGCCAAAAAGATGATTGGTTATGGGCGCAGCTTAGTCAACTCTAACAGCAGACGAGAGGATAAAAAACAGATAAAGCTCTCTCCCAGAAAGAGACTTAATTGCCCACTGTCAGCGATCAAGTCTGTGGATAATTGTAGGGGAACTAGGCCGCGGACTAGGGCAAAAGCTGCTACTGTACCATCTTTGAGATGGGGATTATCATCGTTACGGACGACATAACGATAGGTGACACCGAAGAGAAATCCGCTAATTATCGCCCCGGATATCTTGACAAAAGCGCCAATTAATGTGATCGATTCCCCTAACAATAGTCGCTCAACAGTTAAAAATAGCAGATAGGGAACCAGGAAAGCCAGAGCCGAGATACTCCCCACCTGTATGGATTCGATTCTTTCCTTGAGCGTAATTTGCATGATCGCCTCTCTAAAACGGAGTCACTGATGAAGTATTATAAATTGAGTAGTTATCTCCTAAGTATTTCGTTTAACAAAGGCAATTATGGATATTTTGACACTTGGTTGGGTTAGCATTCTCGCCCTGTTCACTTGGTCGATCGCCATGGTGGTTTGGGGTCGTAACGGTTTCTAGGTAATCTATAGATACCATGGAAACATCCTTGATTCTCAACACTCTCTTTCTAGTCGCCTTAATTCTCCTCGTTATCGTCAGTGGTGGCATTCTCTACCTGACGACTACAGAATGGCGCGATCGCCGTCGTCAAGATGGCGATAAAAAATTAGGAAAATAATCCTGAACAGGTGTACTTAATTGCGCCTGTTTTTCCTTTACTATAGATTTCCTGCAAAAATCAAAAATCTTCCGTTAGGTGAGGAGACGGTCGATAGGATAATCCGAGACAGGAGGATAAAAAAGACAAGAAACAACTATGCTATCCACAAAACCTAAGATTATGTCAGATTTATCTGAGTTTTTAGATATTTTGACTAGATAGCGGTTCGAGAACTTACTTTTTCAGGAGGTCTTAAGTAGCTAGACGCAATTAATTAGACATATCTCACCACCTCTTGCCTTTTGCCTCTTGCCTTTTGCCTACTACTTATGATTAAAATACTGCACTTATCGGATATTCACATGGGGAGCGGTTTTTCCCATGGACGTTTAAATCCAAAAACGGGATTAAACACGCGTTTAGAGGATTTTATGGGCAGTTTAAGCCTCTGTATCGATCGGGCTATTGCCTCCCCTGTGGATCTAGTGCTTTTTGGGGGAGATGCCTTTCCCGATGCCACTCCCCCTCCTTTTGTCCACGAAGCTTTTGCCAGTCAATTCCGTCGTCTTGCCGATGCTAAGATCCCGACGGTGTTATTAGTGGGTAATCACGATCAACATTCTCAGGGTAATGGCGGTGTCAGTCTCTCCATCTATCGTACCCTAGCGGTGCCAGGGTTTATTGTTGGCGATCGCCTGACCACCCATCGCATCACCACTCGCAACGGCGATATCCAAGTAATTACTTTACCTTGGTTAACCCGCGCCACTCTCTTAACCCGTCCCGAAACCGAGGGTTTATCCTTGAGTGGGGTAAATGAATTGTTAATTAACCGTTTAGAACCGGTTTTAGAAGGAGAAATTCGCCAATTAGATACAAGTGTACCAACAGTTTTATTAGCCCATTTAATGGCCGATCGAGCTAGTTTAGGAGCAGAAAGATTTTTAGCGGTTGGTAAAGGTTTTACTGTGCCTTTATCGTTGCTAAATCGTCCACAATTCGAGTATGTTGCCCTTGGTCATGTTCACAAACACCAAAATCTTAATCCTAGCAATGATCCGCCTATTGTCTATCCGGGCAGCATCGATCGAGTGGATTTTAGCGAGGAAAAAGAAGATAAGGGCTATGTTTTAATAGAAGTGGCTAAAGGAGAGGTTAAATGGGAATTTTGTCCTTTACCCGTGCGTCCTTTCCGTTCCATCGAAGTGGATGTTTCCGAGGCAGAAAACCCCCAAAAAGAATTGCTGAAAGCTCTCAAAAAACACGATATTCAGGAAGCAGTTATCCGCTTAGTTTATAAAATTCGCAGTGAACAATTAGAACTAATCAACACCAATCAGCTTGACGAGGCATTAAAAACTGCCCATAGTTATAGTATTCGGGCGGAATTAATTAGTCAATTAACCCGTCCCCGTTTACCGGAATTAGGGGTGGGTAATCAATTAGATCCGATGGAGGCGTTAAAAGCTTATATCGATAATAAGACAGATTTGCGGGATATTGTCGATGATATGTTAGAGGCAGCCCAGCTTTTATTAAATCAACAGCCAGAAATTTGGCTAGAGGAAGAAACCTCGATTTAGCTATCAGTTATCAGTTATCAGTTATCAGTTATCAGTTTACTGCTCACTGAAACATCTTCCCTATCCCTGTTTAAACAAGCCATGAGTTTATGTCTTAATCCCGATTGTCTATATAACAATGATCCTACAGATAAATTCTGTCAAAAATGTCGCTTTCAATTATTACTAAAAGATCGTTATCGTGCTATAAAATTAATTGGTCAAGGAGGTTTCGGTAAAACTTTTCAAGCAATTGATGAGGATAAACCTTCTAAACCTTATTGTGTGATTAAACAATTTTTTCCTAGCGCTCAAGGCAGTAATGCTCTCAAGAAAGCGGCGGAATTATTTAAAGAAGAAGCGATTAGTTTAGATAATCTCGGTCAACACCCACAAATTCCCTCCCTCTATGCCTATTTTACCAGCAATGATGGGCGACAATATCTTGTTCAAGAATATATTGAGGGAGAAAATCTAGAACAAGAATTACAAAGCGAGGGAGTTTTCAATGAGGAAAAGATCAAACATCTTTTATTAGAAATTTTGCCAATTCTTGATTTTATCCATGCTAAAAGAGTCATTCATCGGGATATTAAACCAGCTAATATAATTAGGAGACGCAGCGATAATAAAATAATTTTAGTTGATTTCGGTGCCTCTAAATTCATGACCATTGCTAACCTTTCCCTGACAGGAACAGTGATCGGTTCGGCGGGATATATCGCCCCAGAACAAAGCAATGGCAAAGCGATTAATAGCAGTGATTTATATAGTTTGGGAGTCACTTGTATCTATTTATTAACGGGAATATCTCCCTTTGAATTATTCGATGTGAGTGAACATGAATGGGTATGGAGACAGCACCTGATTAATAATCCTGTTAGTGTTGAATTAGGTAAAATTTTAGATAAATTAATTGAATTTGGCACCAAAAAACGTTATCAATCAGCCGGGGAATTCCTACAAGAGTTAGCAGTAAAATTAGCCGTAGTGATTCCGCCAAAACCCCGATCACAGAATACAATTCAAGAAACGGTTTTGCCAGTTTTTCCAGCCGCCACCAGGGGGGAAATTAACCTCAAAAGTGCCAAGGAAATTGATTACACTAACCTACGGGATTTCTTAGCGCAAGAAAAATGGCAAGAGGCAGATCAAGAAACGGCTAATCTCTTCTTAAAAGTTGCCGATCGAACTAAAGAAAAATATCTTAAGATAGAAGACATAGATAACTTTCCCTGTGAAGATTTAGCCACTATCAATCAACTCTGGTTAAAATATAGTCAGGGAAAATTCGGTATATCTGTTCAGAAAAGAATCTATGAAAGTTTGGGAGGAAGCGGCAATTATGACCAACAAAAATGGAACGCTTTTGGGTCAAAAGTCGGTTGGCGAGTTAATAACAAGTGGTTATACTACGATCAAATTACTTTCTCTCTCAAAGCACCTTCCGGACATCTTCCCACCCTTGTCTGGGGTGTGGGGGGTGGGATAATTCTTTTTTCTCGTCTGGAAACCTGTACCATTGACGTAGTTTCTAGCAGAGGATAAATTGACTTAAAAACTTTTCTGGAGAATTAAACAGTTTCTCCCTTCGCCAGTGCGGATATATTAGACCTCTTGCATAATTTTTTTATGGTATAATATAAGGTTTTGCTTTTTTCTCAATTCTTAGATTGAAGTGGAAAAAAGAATAAAATGTGATCTTAGGTCAGGAAATCATCTATAATTTTGCTATGTTTATTAGCAAAATTATGGATTATCAAAACTTATCAGATGAACAATTCAAACGCCGTTTCGGTGTGTACAAACAAACATATAGAAAGATGGTAGAATCAGTAAAAAGTGTTGAAGCCGACTCTAATTCACCATCTAAAAGGGGACCGAAACCTAAACTATCTATAGAAGAACAAGTTTTAGTAACGTTAGAATATTGGCGAGAATATAGAACATATTTTCACATTGGTACAAGCTGGGAACTATCAGAATCAACTATATGTCGGATTGTAAATAAGACGGAAAAAATGCTTTTACAATCGGGAAACTTCCGTTTAAAAGGAAAAAAAGCTTTACTCAATCAAGCAGAGATACCGGTCATAACGGTAATGGATGTAACGGAAACTCCCATTGAACGCCCCCAAAAGAAACAGAAAGATTTTTTTTCGGGTAAAAGAGGTTATCATACTTTAAAATCCCAATTAGTAGCTGATCAAAATACAGAGGAAATTATCTGTGTCTTCTGTGGGAAAGGTAGAGGTCATGATTTTAGTTTATTTAAAAAAAGTCGAGTTCGTTTTCATCCTTTAACTACCAGCATAGAAGACAGTGGTTATCAGGGAATAGCTGCATACCATAGTAATAGTTATACACCGAAAAAGAAATCGAAAAATAGAAAATTAACAGAGTTAGAAAAAGAGTATAACAAGGCTTTAGCTAAAGAAAGGATTATCATTGAACATATAAATAGGAAACTCAAAATCTTTAAAATCTTATCCTGTAAATATCGGAATCGTCGTCGAAGATATAGTTTAAGAGTTAACTTGTTGGCGGCTATTTATAACTGTGAGTTAGGGATAGGTATAGCAGCTTCTTAAAAGTTGCCTAAAGATTAATCAAGTCAAGGAGAATTTATTCTCAATTATAAAAATTGAGATAGTTTGTGCCGCTTAAATAAAGAGGTTTTGATAACCAAATTAAAGCAGCTCTAAAGAGTTTTGAGTTAAAAGTTAAACTTCAAGTTTTCATTCAGGACGAATGTACTGATTAACTAATTTTTTGGGGAAAATTAGTTAACCCATCATTATAACATATAATTAATTTGCAAGAGTTCTATTGTAAACTATCAGTAAGAGAACGCATGAAAAGTAATCCTCGATCGCTTTCCATTTCCAAAGGTGCGAGGGGATGTTGTTGTAGAGAATCGAGTTTGGCTTGCAGATCAAAAGGTTGACCGTGATCCCATATTCTTATTTCTAGAGAATGGGACTTTAAAGTTAATTCTAGATCGATCGGTGTGGTCGGTGGTAAATGTTGGTGAGCGTAACGGACAGTATTAGTAAATCCTTCTGCTAAAGCCACCTTACACTGCCAAAGCACCGAGTCAGGTAAAAAAGAGCGGCCGTGAGATTCAAACCATTGTAGGACTGGGATTAAAGCTGCCAATTCCGTCTGGACTTGTAGATGGAATTGGAGGGGGAAAGAAGGGGAATTTAAGACTTCAGAAGGCACCACTGTTTTTTTGAAAGAGAATCAAAATTGTTTTAAAAATCAGTTGTAGATCGTAGCCTAAACTCCAATTTTCCTGATAGCGCAAATCTAGTTGAATTACTTCTTCAAAATTACGCACCTGAGAGCGACCATTCACCTGCCATTCCCCCGTCATACCGGGTTTTACATCTAAACGTTGCCATTGGGGAACATCGTAGCGTTCCACCTCATCCGGTGTGGGGGGACGAGTGCCGACAAGACTCATTTCACCGGTGATCACATTCCAAAACTGGGGCAATTCGTCTAAGCTGGTACGACGTAAAAATTTTCCTACCCGGGTAATCCTGGGATCATTTTTATTCTTAAAAAAAGCTCCCTCCGCTTGATTGGGGATTTTATCCTTGAGTGTTTCTGCATCCACACACATGGAACGAAACTTAAGAATCGTAAATTGCTTTCCCAACCAACCGCAGCGGGTTTGACTGAAAAAAATTGGACCTGGACTGTCTAACTTAATAGCGATAGCAATGGGGACAAAAATAACCCCCGTGATTAATAAACCCACGATGCCACCAAGAATGTCAAGACCGCGCTTTAACCAACTGCGAATCGAGGGATGGGTTTCCGGTAGATGGTTTTCAGTGGGAGTAAAGCCGTTTTCTTGGGCTGCTAGGGGAGGGGTTTGGAAAGTGAATAATTGATCTAGTCCCGTAATCGATAAAACCCCCATCACTGGGGGATGGACGTTAGCCAGCACTAACTCGATATTTTTTTCCCTAGCCGCTTTGAGATTATGGACTAAAGCACCGACACCACTACTATCCATAAATTGAGTGGCATTTAGATCAAGAATGACTTTTTCGGGAGTGGGTGTTTGGGCGATGAGATGGTGAAACAAATCCTTGAACTGTACTGCTTCCAGAACAGTCAAGCGATCGGGCATCCGCAAAACCGGATACTCCATCGGAATGATTAGAAAACGTGTTTCAGGAATTTGGGAAGTCATCGACACAACGAGGTGGTTTGATAGATGAACAAGGCCTGATGACCTACTTAATGTTTACTACACTTTTCCCCAAATACCAATGGGTAATGTCACAGATTACCTGTAATTATCGGCTAACGAATCTCACCTAGGGGCGGACGGCCTTGGGTTTGGGCTTTCGCTTTGGCTGCACTCTTTCTTAGGGCATCTAAACGGGTCTCATAACGCTTACGCAGACGACGGTTGGGCGTTTGTTCAATTAGGGTTTTAAAGGCACTGCCTAGGCTCTTGTAGGCGTTGGGGAGAGAATAACCGAAACGGGTGGCCAAGGCGATCGCTTTTTCATCGGCTTCGATCGCTTCTTTGAGAATTTTATCGCCATTATTTTTGCGCCAGAGACGATAACCGGAAATCCCACATAATCCCATAGCCAAAAGCAATAATAACCCGTCCTGTACCCATAATTCCCCCACCGCACCACCTAAGCCAATAGCGAGGGCGGCCATTTCCCAGCCTTCCCGGGGAATACTATCATTTTGAATCCTGGCGACTTCATGCCAAAAGAGCAAATTACGCTGATCGATGGCTAAATTTTCCCATTTGGCTAAATCTATCTGAATTTCTACCTCATCTCTGCCAATTTCTTCACAACGGATCAGGGGGGGATTAACCTCTGTGGAACCTTCTACCGTTACCCAACTTTGTAACTCTGGAGGTAGTAGGGTTTTTAGGCGCCGAAGTTCGCTCATTTCGGCTCGTGCAGAGGAGGCCGCATAAGATGTCATAGATTTTTTACCTATTCTCTACCAATGACGATGATTTCTATTTTCGATCATAGCGGTCTTTTTTGTGATCTTGGCAGCTTTTGGCCCTAGAGAGCATTTTCAGTGATCAGTAAACAGTGATGGAAGTGGGGAAGTGGGGAAGTGGGGAAGTGGGGAAGTGGGAAGAAACCATCCATAACTGGGTTTTTAAAGTTCGATTGGGAGTCAATCATACTAAGTAGGTGGGTGTTAAAAATTGTCAGATACCCCCCTTATTAAGGGGGGATTAAGGGGGGATCAGCACCCCCCTTATCAAGGGGGGATTAAGGGGGGATCAAAGACAAAATCTCTCTTCTATTTACTTATTAAATAGACTGTAACTTTTGCTGACTAATGCTCAAATATATCTTTGTATTGCTGTAAATCTAAAGCGGTGAAGATGGGGATACAACTAAAGCACTTTTGGGCTAATTCCCATCTTTCTTCTCTTTGCAGCATCACAATTAATTTATCTCGCACTGACAGTAAATAGCGCACATCGTTAGCAGCATAACTCAGTTGTTGTGGGGTGAGATTAGCGGCATTTCCCCAATCAGAACTCTGAGCGGTTTTGTCTAATTCTATGCCTTCCAATTCCTGCACGAGACTTTTTAAACCGTGACTGCTGGTATAAGTCCGAGCCAGTTTACTGGCGATTTTGGTACAGAAAATCGGTTTAGTGGCAATGCCAAAAGTTTGGGACAATTGAGCCACATCAAAACGGGCGAAATGAAAGACTTTTTCTATCCGCTCATCTTCCATGACCTTTTTGAGATTAGGAGCCTCTGTTTGCCCCCTAAAAACCCGAATGGCAGTGACAAAACCACTGGGATCACAGAGTTGAATTAAACACAGTCGATCGCGCCCCGGTATTAATCCCATAGTTTCTGTATCTACAGCGATCGAATTAACCCCTAGATAACGGGATAATAGGTCATCGCTTAAATCTCGATCGCACACTTGAAAATTGTCTAAGTTCATATAGTTAGCAGATAGGAGACAGGAGACAGGAGACAGGAGACAGGAGGGAAATTTGTAATGCTTTTGCCTATTGCACGAGTGCCTTTATTTCCCTGATAACTGATCACTGATAACTGATAACTGATAACTGATAACTGATAACTGATCACCGAAAAGGCTGATAGCTAAAGACTGGTAATTAATTTTAGGTATCATCGGGGTAATTTTGTCAACGCTTTTTAACAAAAAGTTGTGTAAAATAATATTCACCAGCATTATTTTTAGCGATACCGATACCGGTGAGATTATAATCACCAACCATATTTTTTTGATGGCCGGGGCTATTAATCCAACCCTTGACGGCAACGCTAACGGGGTCAGGATATCCCTTCATAAAAGCCAAATTTTCGCCCATTTTTTCTAAAGGAATCTTCCTTTGTACTGCCTTGACTCTTCCCTCAAAACCATCATGACTAAAAGGAGCCTGTTTATGGGCCATTTTTTGACTAAATAAGCGAGCTTCATGACTAATACGAGCATCGAGACGTAGGGGCGGTAAATTTTGAGAAATTCGGTAGCGATTAACTTGATAATTAGTGTTTTCTTCGAGGGGGATTAAAAAAGATTTATTCTCGATAGAATCGTAGCTAAGGGAATTAGTAGAAACAGGATCGGATTGACGTTTTAGAAATATTTGAGTAAAGTACAATTTCCCTTGATTATCCGTCGCTACTCCAATCCCGGTACTATCAAAATCTCCCTCCATATTTTCCCGATGACCTTGACTTTTAATCCAACCATCCACCGCAATCATTACCGGGTCATCATAACCTTGATTAACTGCCACATTTTCCCCCACCGCTTGATAGGGAACCGAAACACCAATAGTTTGCGCTCTTTTGTCAAAATCTTGATGACTAAAAGGAACTAAACCCGCGGCCATACGTTGGCTATGTAATCTTGCCTGTTGCGAAATTGCTCGATTTAACAGTAGGGGAGATAAATTACGAGATTGACGATAGCGATTGACCTGTTGATAGATTTTATTCTCTAAAATAAGTAAAGTTGCCGCATCTAAAGGAGAGGGAGAAGGAGCGGGAGAGAAAGATGGCACGAGTTCCGTAAAAGAGCTATAGTTTAAGGCACTACAGGCCATTAAACTTGTCGATACAAGCATCAAAATTCCTAACCGATAAGGTTTCTTAAAAAAACTTTTCATCAAAAAAATTGGGTCTGAAACCCCGCCGTTCTAGGTTGGATTTACTGTTAAATACTAGCGCATTTACAGGATATATGCCAGAACGTCAGGTATGGGGAAAGCCGATCGCTACCGATTTTACCCAACACCAGAACAAGAGTCGCTATTGCGGCGCACCTTGGGCGGTGTAAGATTAGTTGACAATAAAGCTCTTCATGTCAGAACACAGAGAAATCACAGCGAAGGGGTTTTAGTTGAATTTCCCCATTTCCCCATTTTCCCAGTCCTGGTGGCGACCTGATGACCAGAGGGGGGTAAATCTGTTAAGGCAGCCGCGAAACCGGGTAAGGGACCCCAAACAGAAACCCAAATCGTCAGGTTTGGAAATCACCGTCCGGCCCCGGCGGTGAGGATGTCAACTTTTTGGTGCCAGGGTCAAGACTTGTTAAGATCGATCAAGCCGCTCGCTCAAATTTATCACTCCTGTGGCTCTCATTTATGGTAATCGACTTTCTGCCCTTCACTATCAATATTTCCCCGGCCTTTATTGCCGGTAGCTGTCTCTGGTCTTTAGCATTGTATCTGGGGTTAGCTGGGGTGCGAAATTGGTTTATAGAAATTTTCTATGGCTGGTTTAATTTTGCCGAGCGTTTCCTCTATACTTCCCTAGAGGAGTTTGAAAAAACTCGCCTCGCCAGAGAATCCCAAAATGCTTTTTATGCCTCTATCTTTAGTATTATTCCCTTTCTCATTCTCGGCGGTTTCTCCGATTGGTTAATCGAGATTAGTTTAGGAAAAAGTTGGCCGATTAGTGTCGGTATTCTCGCCTGTGTTGCCTGTGGTGTCTATGAATTAGGACGGCAGGACGGCAGCGGTAATCAGTAAACAACAACCAATTAAGCTGTTAACTATCTCAATTACTCCTTAAGACGCTACTGGAGTGGCAAGTTAGTCGATTTTAACCCTTGACTAGCGCTCAATCTTTTGCTTCCAGACGATTTTTATGTTTATTAAGGGTCTTTTGTAGTAAATTCAAAACCTCATTAGCAATCTCAATAACTTGATGGGTTCCAAAACCGGCCTGAGTCAATTCTTTAAAAAAAGCCTTAGCGACAATTTTGGCTAATTTTGGGGGATAAGGAGGGACAGCGATCAAATGTTCGGACTGAATTTCTGCTATTTCCCTAGTCACTGCCATCGCCACAAAACGAGATTTTAACATCCCTTGCAAATGAAAAATTTGCAGGGATTGGGCAGCCTGTTGAGCGAATAACTGCAAGATTTCTAAATCTAATGGTTCAAAATGTTTTTTGTCTAGGGGAAAACTGAGATTAATTACTCCGATTACCTGCTCGTTTAGGATAATCGGTACGGATATAAAACTATTATTATTTGCTCTTTTGGGATAAGGGGCTGCACTGGAAAATGGCGATCGAGTGATATCCTTAATTAGTAAAGGTTTTCCTGTGGCCGCTACACTGTCGGCAATAACTTGATCGAGTTTAATTATTTCTTGATCAGCCAAGGGTGATAGATCATCATAATGGGCAAAAACTTCTAGATAATCGGTAATTTCCCCTTTTAATTCCTGTGGAGAGCTTAACATAATTGAACAGTGCCGCGCTCGCAATTGATGAGCGCTCATACTAGCTATTTTCCGAAAAATATCTTCGAGATTTTCCTCGACATTCAAGACAAGAGCCAGAGCCGTTAATTTGGGGTTAAAATTATCCATGTATTCAATCACTTATTCAGTCCGAGTTTAGGCTTTCAGGGTGAGGGTGACATTCCCCATCTCCCTGTTTGTCTGAGTCTATAGCTTGCCATAGCATCTCACGGAAGGGCTTTTTTACTCGCTAACTGATCTATTGTAGATGTAGCCAAAACTTCTGTATGTCTCTTGTGTTTTGTCTTCCCTCTAGCTACTCTGATCTAGTAGGTCAGAGGAGTTTAACCTGACTGGAGTGAAAGATGGTGCGTTTTCTCTGGGCAATTTTGGCCGGTGTGGGGATGGGGTTAACAGTAGCACCGGTTTCTTGGTGGTTACTCGCTTGGATTTCTCTCGTCCCCCTGTGGATTGTTGTGAGATTAGCGGAAAAATCCCTAAAAAAACCGCTTTTATACGGTTTTGGCTGGGGTTTTGCCTACCATGGCCTCGCTTTATTCTGGATCACGGGAATTCACCCGATGACGTGGATGGGTGTCCCCTGGTTAGCGAGTTTGTTAATTGCCCTGTTTTGTTGGTTGTTTATTACTTTTTGGGGAACGGCGATCGTGCTAACTTGGACGTTAGTCATGTTTTATGTCAACAAAAGTGTTAATCAGTCATCTTTTCGGGATGCCCTCCTACGGGTTTTCATCGGTACTGCCCTCTGGTGTGGGTTAGAATCTCTCTGGAGTCAATCCCCTCTCTGGTGGACTACCCTTGCTTATAGTCAAAGTCCCCATAATTTATTGATTCTGCAATTGGGCAAATTATCGGGTTTTACGACGGTAACGGCGGCAATTGTGGCAGTTAACGGTTTAATCGCCGAAAGCTTGCTCCTAATCCGTCAATCGCGGCAAAATCTCGCTTTTCTCTCTTTACCCCTCCTCATTTGTTTTAGCCTCCATCTCTGGGGATGGAATGTTTACCATAAACCGATCGAAAAGTCAAGGGATTTAGGGATAAAAATTGGCGTCATTCAGGGCAATATTGCCAACACGATTAAACTTTCGCCCCTGGGATTTCAAAAGGCGCTCGAAGGTTACACCTCTGGTTATCAAATTCTCGCCGATCGAGGAGTAGATGCCGTCTTAACTCCTGAAACGGCCTTACCCTACTATTGGGAGAACTTAGTCAATAATAGCTCGATTTATTCGGCAATTTTAGCCAAAAAAACGCCGATCTGGTTAGGTGCATTTGGCAAGGTGGACAAGGGTTATAACAATAGTCTCTTGACCATTGATGGCGAGGGACAGGTGATTAGTCGGTATGATAAAGTAATTCTCGTGCCTTTAGGCGAATACGTTCCTTTTCAGGAAATTTTGGGCGGAATTGTTGATCGCCTTTCTCCCTTGCAAGCGCATTTAATCCAGGGAAATCCTGATCAAATTATTGACAGCCCTTTCGGTCAAATAATTGTGGGCATTTGTTACGAGTCGGCTTTTTCCGAACATTTTCGCCGTCAAACTGCTAGGGGAGGCGAATTTATTATTACTGCTTCTAATAACGCCCATTATAGCCACGCCATGCCCGCTCAACACCATGCTCAGGATACCATGCGAGCGATCGAAACCGATCGATGGATGGCCCGGGCCACCAATACAGGTTATTCTGCTTTTGTCGATCCCCACGGTAATCACCTTTGGCTATCGGATTTAGATAAATATCAAATCCATAGCGAAACAATTTATCGACGGGATACGAGAACTTTATATGTGCGCTGGGGAGATTGGTTAACTAAAGTTTTAATCATTACTGCCGGACTCGCTTGGCTCTGGAGAGCTTGGGATTAAGGTGACAGTGCTATACTTTTTCGTGAATAAACTGTTAAATAACCTAAGTTTTTAAGGCAATGAAAGAGCAATTTGTCAAGTGGTTGAATAGAATCTTAATATTTGATGTGTTTTTAGTAATAGCGGGCTTTCTCTGGTTTGCCGTGGCTGTTATCGGTGAATCCACGGGAATTCCCCTAGGATTTAAACTTTTTCAGCGTCTTTGGCTGCCCCTATTCAATCCTGCTATTAGTATTTTAATTGCGGGGGCGATTTTAAGCTGGGCGATTAATCAAATTCAAGAACGCTGGTTCCCTAAATAGTAGGGTTGATTCATGAATCAACCCTACCTTATCAAGGAGGGCAGGGGGGATCGAACCTAAAATCCATTTTTAATTTAATTATAACCAGCTACTTAGATGATAAAAATCGGGGTTGAAAATGTTTCAACCCCGAAAAAAGCAATTTTTGAGGGGATTAACCCACTGGTTGTAACTGTAATTGCGAGAGAATATCGCTTTGCTCAGAGCGCTGATGACTAGAGACTGTCACCACAGCTTCAGCAGTTACATCTAATATCGCATGGTCTCCAGAATTGACTTTTCCCGATAACATCGCGACCGCTAAACTATCCTCTAAGCGTCGAGTTAAAGCACGACGTAAAGGCCGCGCACCGTAGCTAGGATCATAACCCTCATTGATGACCAAATCCTTAAAAGCGGCGGTAACTTCCACAGAAATGCCTTTTTCTGTCAATTGTTTGGCTAGATCCGCGATCAGAATATCGGCAATCTGGGTAACTTCTTCGCGAGTTAACTGTCGGAAAACAATGATTTCATCGAGACGGTTGAGAAATTCGGGACGGAAATATTGTTTTAACTCCTCTGTCACCCGATTAGAAATCTGTTGGTAGCGCGATTGAGCAAAATCGTCAGCAATCTCGAATCCTAAGCTATTACCGCCTTTTTCGATGACTTTTGAGCCAATATTCGAGGTCATGATAATTAGGGTATTCTTAAAGTCCACCCGACGACCTTGGGAATCGGTCAAATGACCATCTTCTAACAGTTGCAGGAGAAGATTAAAAACATCGGGATGTGCTTTCTCGATTTCGTCAAACAAGACCACTCTATAGGGTTGACGACGCACTGCTTCCGTTAACTGACCGCCTTCATTGTAACCGATGTATCCGGGAGGCGCACCAATTAATTTAGAAACCGTGTGGGATTCCATAAATTCCGACATATCTAGGCGAATCATACTGGATTCCGAGCCAAAGAGCAACTTAGCTAAGGCTTTCGTTAATTCAGTTTTACCGACTCCCGTGGGACCGGCAAAAATAAACGAGGCAATCGGACGGTTAGGATTCTTTAAATTTACTCGCGCTCGACGAATAGCACGAGAAACGGCATTCACTGCCTCCTGTTGGCCAATAATCCGCTCGTGCAGTTGACATTCCAGATTTAAGAGCGATTCCGACTCAGTTTCAGTTAATTGGGTAACGGGAATACCTGTCCAAGCGGCGACAATTTGGGCGATTTCCTCCGCATCCACCACTGGAATTAAAGATTCGGGGTTAATTAGGGGTGATTCTTCCCTAACCTCCGCAGGACTTGTACTTTGCAGGGAATAGCGTAGATGGGTGCGGGATCCCGCTTCATCGAGAAGATCGATCGCTTTGTCCGGTAAAAAGCGATCATTGATATAGCGCGAGGATAGATTAACGGCAGCTTCGATCGCTTTTTGATCGTATTTTACCTGATGGAAATCCTCGTAGGTGGCTTTTAAACCGCGTAAAATCTCGATCGCCTGCTCTTTAGTTGGTTCTCCCACCATAACTGGCTGAAAACGTCTTTCTAGAGCCGCATCTCGCTCAATATGCCGTTTATACTCATCGAGAGTTGTTGCCCCTAAACACTGTAACTCCCCGCGAGCTAAAGCAGGTTTAAGCAAGTTAGAAGCATCCATGGCTCCTCCCATGCTACCAGCACCCACAAGAGTGTGAATTTCATCGATAAACAGGATAATATTGCCCGATTTGCGAACTTCCTCCACGATACCCTTTAAACGTTCCTCAAAATCGCCGCGAAAACGGGTTCCCGCCAGTAAAGACCCCATATCGAGGGCAATTACCTGTTTATCCTGCAAAAGTTCGGGAATATCGCCATTATGGATGCGTTGTGCTAACCCTTCAGCGATCGCTGTTTTGCCCACCCCCGGCTCACCCAGTAAAATCGGGTTACTTTTGGTACGACGGCCTAAAATTTGGACAACTCGCTCGATTTCTGGCTCTCTACCGATTACAGGGTCAATTTTGCCATTTTTGACCTCTTGGTTTAAATTGCGACCATATTGGGCTAAAATCCCGCCTTGGGGAGCATTTTTCTGGTCTTCATAGTCACTCTTGGCCGTGAAGCGACCACTAGCGACTTTTTCCCCGGCATTTTTAATTAAAAGGCCGCGAAGTTTGATCAAATCAACACCCTGCATAATTAAAATTTTAGCGGCTAGGGATTCGGGATCGCTGGTGATAGCGAGTAATAGATGTTCAGTTGCGATCGCATTTTCCCCTAATTGTCGAGCTTCCTGAAATGCTTGCTCGAACATCTTTTTCGCTTTCGGGGTAAAAGGGATATTAACGGGACTGTAACCGGTGCCGCGGCCGGTCATTCCTTCAATCAGGCGGCGACTTTCGTGCAGGGTAACTTTTAAATCCTTGAGAATTAAGGCTGCGGTGGCGGTGGCTTCTCCTATCAATCCTAACAGTAAATGCTCCGTACCGACGACACTGTGACCGGTACGACGGGCTTCCTCTTGGGCGAACATCACCGCTTTGATAGCTTTCTGGTTAAAGTATTCAAACATGATCGACGGCTTCCTGGCTACTGGGCTTTACTTGTTACTGTAACGTTTTCTTTACATTAGCCGGAAGGGGGATATCCGTATCAGTAGGGTGGGTTAGGGGACAGGAGTGGGGAGTGGGAATGATGAATTATGAATTATGAATTATGAAGTGGGGTGATGGGGGAGTGGGGAGACCACTTCGTGCGCGTTGCGGGGGGAGACCACTTCGTGCGCGTTGCGGGGGGAGACCACTTCGTGCGCCTTGCGGGGGGAGATGATCGTAACGAATTTGCAGGTTCAGCCGGAAATATGGGGAAACTTGCCAATATTTCGCCAATCGAAGGGCGGTACTCCCAGTGATTTCTGGGCGACCGTTGACGATCTCGTTAATCCGATTGATGTACCATTTGACATCCTCGCCGCCGTAAAACGGACGGCGATTCCTCACCACGCCACTTTTTTAGGGTGGTCGCGTCAACGGGGTTGACGCAGATAGCGAAAAACGCTTAATTGCTTAAGTCTGACTCTTTCGACCCGTCCGTTTTGAGTGTCCGAATGCCGGACGGCCACTTTGAACAAGTCGAAAAAATCTCATGTTCAACCTTATTTCCTAGAAAGTTTTACTCGTTCAAGGCCGAATTTGAATTCTTTTCTGAACAAAACCCCCTACTATCTGTGGTCAAGGTTCAGTTTTTAGCTTGGTTATCGCTTTTTCCATTGTAGCTTAAAGCCGTCCTAAAAGGACGGGGTTTTAACCCAAATTTTCGATAACTGAGAAGGTAAGGATTGAAAAGGCTGCCAGCCAAGTTTTTTCGAGCCGAAGGTGGGTCGGAGCCAGTCAAAGATTGGTGGAAAACCCTCGGCCGTGAAGATTGCCGGATTATTGGCAGCGATATCAAGGACGTAGAGTTTAGCTTTCCCATCGGCTGCCCCTGTGCCGTTCACTTTCCGGTTATCAAGACTTATGGGAGGTGCGGAGTAGGGGCAATTCATGAATTGCCCCTACGGGCAGACGCATCACGCGGGTCATCTTTTACATCAGCCGAGGGGAGATGATTCTGCCGCACGGCAACATCGGCGAAGTCCCAAAAACCCCAAAACGGGAAATCTAGTAGGGGCGAACGGCCGTTCGCCCCTACTAGCGCAAGAAGGAACAGCAAAAATATGACCGCTAACCCCCATACTGGCTCCGATTTCGATGCTTTTCTCAAAGAAGAAGGTCTTGAGGAGGACTGTAGTGCGGTGGCACTCAAACGGTTACTGGCGCGGCAGTTGGCTGAGGAGATGAAACGGATCTCTCTGACGAAAACGGAGATGGCGGCGCGGATGCAGACCAGTCGAGCGCAACTTGACCGCCTCCTCGACCCGGAAAAGACGGGCGTTTCTCTCGATACTATCCAACGGGCGGCTTCTGTGGTGGGCCGCCAATTGCGAATCGAGTTGCTCTGAGGGAAGTCAGAAAGTTCGGAGTGCCGCAGATGAAATTACCCAACGGGGAACTGGCAGAAATCTCGATGGAAAAACTGATTGGCTATTGCTTAAATCCAGAACATTCCAGAGGAAAAAATCAAGCCAGAGTCTTTCGCTCTCGTCTGGGAATAACTGCCGAGAACGCTGAGGTTTTGCGATCGCTCATCTCACAGGCTGCCCTGGAGGGGGAAGTTGTGCAACAAGCGGTCACGGAATTCGGCCAGCAGTTTAGAGTGGATTGGACGATACCAGAACGGGAAGAAACACAACTGCGAACTATCTGGGAAATCAGCTTAATTAATCCCAACCCTCGCCTAATTTCTGCCTTTATCAAGTGAAGTACCATGAAAGACATCAAACTTTTAGATACGGTTGCCATCCTCAACTCCGTCCCTCGGGAGCGATTGACTTTAGTTGAGCCAGATTATGAAGCTGTCCCCAGCTTGCCAAGCGGACAGGTGGGAACGGTGGTTGAGGTGTATGAAAAAGGTTCGCGCTATCAATATTTAGTGGAATTTTCTGACAGTCAGGGGAGGGAATATGCGATGGCTATTCTGCCAGGCGATGAGCTTCTGGTATTGCATTATGAACTGGAGGCGGCGTGAATTCTGCTTAAGGGAAAACGCTATGGCTCAAGTAGCGGTTAGCGAAATTTTGAACCCTATTATCGAATCTGACACACCGCGCCACAATCCCTCACGGAAGGCGATAGGTCGCTTGAGAAGCAGTAAAACAGGGGAAAATACCTGAAACTCTTTCCCCTGTGAATCCCTAAGCTAGGGAGAAGAATATAAAGATTTATTAAATTGTAGCTTTTGATACAGTTATGGGGGGGGAGTGTGTATTCTTCTGCTATCTCCCTTTGGTGTTGGGTTGGGGTGTTGCTTAACTTGGCTGCGAAGAAGCGATCGCAATACCCGCAATTTCAACAATGGCATGGGCAAGGATGCGCGAGTCTATCTCGATTCGATAGAAACACTACTAAAAAGATTAATATTCATTATGGGTTGGAGAAATTCACTTTTACTAACATTGTTGATTTTGGTTGTTGGCATTGGTCTTGGAGCGATTACAGGAGGTCCTATAATGCGTGGAATTGTCTTCTGGACAGCACTTTGGGCAGCAAGTGATTCCCATAGAATAGAAATTCATAAGTATAAAATTACAGGATCATTCGTACCATCATTTGGTAATTCATGGTCAGTTTTTTTGTTTGTATTGCTCCTTTGGGTGTATTGTTTTCCTGCCTATTTGATTATTAGAGGAAAGATTCTTAAAGGAATTATACCTTTAAGAAACGAAGACGAATAAGGCTACCAATGAATCCAGACTAACTCCCCTTTCCTGCTCCCAGAGGGGTTGGGGGAGAGGTCAAATCATCAAACCATTATCTATCAACGAGTTGCTCATCGCCAAGAAATTTATAAAATTTTCCCTTAGTGCGATCACATGATCTTGTATGGTATTTTCTTCAAACGCAAACTGAAGTCCTCTAAATCCACCAAAAAAGAAACCACAAAAGTTGGCTAAATTGCTTCTAAAAATACCATAAATGCCCCCTTGATTCAGTCAGACCAAGTTTAGAGTAAAACTCGTAGGTTGGGTTGACCCAAGGAAACCCAACAACTTCCCGGAATATTTTCACAATCTTGGTTGGGTTTCGCCTTTTGAGCCGATTGGTAATACCTGCTCAATAATGATAGCTCAATCCAACCCACGGCTAGAGCGTCTGAGGGAATGCTAGATTTGACCATGACAGTAACTCAGCAGACAAACTACCATCAGGATTTTGGCATGAAAATTCATGGCTTGAGCGGACTAAAACTTTAATCTTTTCTCAATCTTTCTAACAGTTCAGAGCGGGATAAATTCACTAAAGAAAGAAGTAACCCGGTGCGTTCTGAGATGGGAAGTTGGGCAATCTGTTCAACTAGACCAGACAATTCCGAATCTAGGGTTCCAAACCGCCCTTCCAGAAGACTAGCTATCAGCGAGAGTTGTCCCTCTAAAGTGCCTTCCTGTTTTCCTTCTATTTTCCAATCTTCTCGCTGTTTTAGATAGGCTGGTGATAGGTTCATGATGTCCTCCTGTTCCTCGCTACTTAAATTATCTCTCAATTCCAAATTCTTACGCCAGTTGGCTAGAATTTCTAACAAATTTTCTTTAAAAGAGTTATCTTCTGGCAATTGAACTAACTCTTCTACGGCTCTTTTTTGTGTTTCTCCTTTTCCTAAAACCCTCAACCATAAAGTGTCTTCACTCACTGGTAACTGGTGGATGGCAACGATTGCCACTTTGAGGAAGTCAGCTAAAAAGTAAACCCCTTTTAACCAATTCCTCTCATCGCTGTCAGCCCTGAATCCTTGAATCATTCTAGCTGAAAAGGTGGGGGTGAGAATCCATAAAACTGGCAATTCTGCGACCGTCAGAGTTTTGTTTGCCCGTTTCGCCTTTCTTAACAGGTCATTATGAACAGTATATAACTTTGATATACAACTGCGAATCTCTATTTCTGAGGGCGGGTTACGGAAAGGTTCAAACAAACAGGAAGTCGCCGCCATTTTTCCGAGTAAACCTAAAGGGAGTTCGGTCCTTAATGGTGAACTGGCCGGTTCAAACCAGACATCTATTTCTTGAACCTCACTTTTCACTTTCTTACTCTTTTTTATGGTTCCTAGAGGCGCTAACAGTTCCTCTAAATATTCCTTGGCAAATTGGTCGTGAATTTGGCGGGTCATTCTCGGAGATGACTGAGAATATAAAGGGGGATAAACTATCCTATTATATCATTAATTAAAAAGGAATCCAATCGACAACATTGATCCATGACTAGGAATCAAATTGACTAAGAGAGGAACGTCTTTTAAAAGGAATTAGTTTTTTGATTAATTCAGGTGTAATTAAGCCTTGGGGATAAAAAATTGTTCCCAAAACGATTAAAATTCCAAAAATAATCAAACGACCATCGCGCAAGAAATTCCCTAACCAAATTGGTAAACCATTCATGCCGCCGAGGGCGCGTAAAACTTCGGGCAAAGCAGTTAAAACAATGCCGCCCACCACGGGCCCGACAAAAGTTCTTGAACCACCAATTAAAACGAAAGCCAGGAAAATAATACTGGCATCAAAAGTTCCCTGACGGGAATTCCAAGTATTGAGAAAATGGGCGCTTACCGCTCCCACCACTGCCGCTAAAACTGCCCCGAAAGTGAAGGATAAAACTTTGTGATAGGTGGGATTAATTCCCATAGATGCAGCTGCCAATTCATCGGCACGAATGGCATTAAATGCCCGACCAATTTTGATGTTTTCTAACCGGTAGAGAAACAGCATAGTTAGGAATAAGAGGGGCAAGGCCAGCCAAAGGTAGGCTAATTGAGTGGTGAAAGGTTGGGGAATGGCGAAAATACCGACCGCACCGCCAGTTATCTCGAGATTAAGGGCAATAATTCTCAAAATTTCTACCCAGGCGATTGTGGCAATAGCTAAATAAATCCCTCGCAAACGGAGAACAGGAATACCTAAAACTATGGCTAATATTCCTGCAATAATGCCAGCAATTAACATTTCTAAAAAGACCAAATTAAGGGGATAATTGCTACCAGTATTAGTAAAAACTTTCGTGGAAAGAATGGCGGCAACATAACCACCTAAAGCGTAAAAACCGGGGGTTGCTAAGGATAATTGACCGGCCATTAAGGGCAGATAAATTGAAATGCCTAATATGGCTCCAAATATCATTGAAACAATTAAAAAACCATAGGTGTTAAAAAAATCAGCCATATTTTCAGTGAGCGGTTATTGAGTGCTTAAGTTAGGGGAGTCAATTAGCTAATTTTATCACCGTTCTCTCCCACCTCATTCTCCGGTAATTCTCGAAATTATCATAATTTTTTACTTGGCACTTTTCCTATATGGTAGCGTTCGCCACCTTAAAAGCAGACGGGATGATCGATGATGGGAAAAGGTATCTTCCTCAACTTTGTCCTGGAAAAAATTCGGGGGAATTTATGAAACAGTAGCATTGGTTACTCGGACTCCTACGGCTGAATTTCCCGATAAAATCGCAGTAGCGGCTGAAAAAGTCCTAGAAGCTGAGTATATTATCGGTTTTACCCCAGAAGCGATCCATCAGGTGCAGGCGATCGGTTAGAAACCAGTAATGTGGTTTTAAACGTTTTCAATTCGATCCTCTCACTAATTAAGTAGCTGGTTATAATTAAATTAAAAATGGATTTTAGGTTCGATCCCCCCTGCCCCCGTTGATAAGGGGGGTGCCGATCCCCCCTTAGTCCCCCCTTTAATCCCCCCTTGATAAGGGGGGCATCTGACAACTTTTAACGCCTACCTACTTAGGTTAGAGAAATGATAGATAAATGAGAGGATCATGAGAGAAATATGAAAGTTTTCTGGGTAAAAATTAGTTAAGATAGGGGGAAATTAAAGGATAAACAACTATAGATGTTTACTTCACTCGAACTTTTAACCACTTCCTTTGTGGCCGTGGGATTAGCCGCCGATGCCGTGGCCGTTTCTCTGACCAGTGGCCTGATGATTCGTCATATTCATGTTAATAAGGCTTTGAAAATTGCTTTGTTTTTTGGCGGATTTCAAGCGATTATGCCGATGATCGGTTGGGGTATTGGTCTAACTTGTCGCGATTTTCTTGCTTCTTTTGACCACTGGATCGCTTTTATTATTTTAGGGGCGATCGGCAGTAAAATGATCTACGAAGCTGTTCAAAATGATGACGAGGAAAAAAAATTTAATCCTCTAGATTCCTATACTTTAATCGGATTAGCGATCGCTACTAGCATCGATGCTTTAGTAGTTGGTTTGGGTCTATCGATGATTAAAACTCCCTTACTTTTAGCTTGCACTGTCATCGGTTCTATTACCTTTGCTCTATGTTTTATAGCTGTTTTTATCGGGCATAAATTCGGTAATTTATTTAGTCAAAAGGTGGAAATTCTCGGCGGTTTAGTTTTAATATTAATCGGCAGTAAAATCCTCATTGAACATTTAATCGCCTAGATTATCTCCATTTTTCACTATCCTCCCTATTTTCCCCGGCTGTTTTTCAACAGGGGAGTGGCTAATTCGGGATAACCGGCCTCAATTAAAGCCTGATCTCTGATGCGACAGGAATCGCATAAACCGCAGGGTTCAACTTCTCCTTGATAACAAGACCAAGTATCAGCAATGGGAACCCCTAAACTAACGGCACGACGGACGATATCTACCTTACTATCCATCACCAAAGGGGCAATTAATTGGGGTGCTTTCCCTTCTAAACCCGCTTTCGATGATAAATTAGCTAAAGTTTGAAAGGCATCTAAATACTCGGGACGACAATCGGGATAACCGGAATAATCCACCGCATTAATTCCTAAATATATCGCCTCCGCTTCCCTTGCTTCCGCTAAAGAAAGAGCGATCGAAATAAAAACTGTATTTCTCCCCGGCACATAGGTAATCGGGATAATATCTGGGTTAATTCCCTCTTGGGGAATAGCTATAGATTGATCCGTTAAAGCGGAACCTCCCCACAAAGATAGATTGACTTCGATCAGATGATGTTCTTTAATATTGAGGAAATTAGCAATTTTTTTCGCCGCCGCTAATTCACGTTCGTGTCTTTGTCCATAACGAAAGGAAAGGGCAATTAATTGATAACCAGCAGCTAGAGCGATCGCTGCTGTTGTCGCTGAATCTAATCCCCCGGAAAGTAAAATAATCGCCTTTTTTGTCATTATCCTAATGTCACCTGTGTTTGTTGATAATTAGCTACTAAGATAAATTGTTTTAGCCACCGCGAACCTAACAAAATCTCCTTAATTGCCTCCCCTGCAAAGACGGGAATTTCGTATTCCTGACCATCAATTCTTACTCTGCCTAAATATATATCAAAAAATGCTTCTCCTTGAGCGGTTATCAATTTATTTTGTCGCAAAAAACGCCAATCAAGACTGTCAGCATCTTGACTATTTATGGCTAAAAACTCGGTAAAACCCGTATCCAGCACAACTTCTGCGGGTAGAATCAATCCATCATCGCCAACTAAATCGATATCAAAATAAATTTGTCCTTTGGTTCCAAATCTCCCTTCAATCATATTCTGCCACTAACTCCAGTTTCATTAATGCCAAAGATGTGATGAATTTTGTCGGGATATTTTGCCCTGGCTTTTTTACTGGCCACTTCTTGATCGGGATCGATAAAATAATCGCCGCTATCGGGTTCGATCGCAATGTACCAACCATAATAATGTTTCATTAACCGGGGCTGTAAACTCTGAAAAATCGGCCAACAACGATGATAAAATTCTAATTGTCGGGCGCGATGTTTGGCCTTTTCTTCCTCTGTAGATTGCATCTCCGGAAAAACTCGACCACGACGCACTACTCGTTCAGAATTGTTGTTAGACATAGTATTTAACCTCTTGTTAGTAAATTAGGGATTGGGAATTATGAATTATGAATTATGAATTATGAATTGGGGAGATGGGGAAGTGGGGAGACCACTTCGTGCGCGTTGCGGGGGGAGATGGGGAGATGGGGAAGTGGGGAAGTGGGGAGATGGGGAGATGGGGAAGTGGGGAGATGGGGAAGTGGGGAGATGGGGAAGTGGGGAGATGGGGAAGTGGGGAGAATAAATAAAAAGTAGTCTCCTGACTCCTGACTCCTGACTCCTGATAACTGACTCCTGATAACTGACTCCTGATAACTGACTCCTGATAACTGATAACTGATAACTGATAACTGATAACTGATAACTGACTAGCGGACTCCTAAAAACTTATGGGTTTGGAGACTGAGACGCCATTGGGGATGCCGAAGAACATAATTAAAGACTAACTCTTTGCTTTCTGCTGTATTCCATTCGGGTTGTAGATATTTAATCACCCCTTCCGATAACTTACTTTCCTGCATAGATGCCCAGTCTAAATCCTCTGGATGAGCCACGACAATTTTTAACTCATTTACCCGTGCATAAATACTAGGATCGGGCATTTTATAAGTTTTAGGAGAAAAAGTCACCCAATCGAAAACCCCGGTAAAAGGATGAGCGCCAGAAGTTTCTAAATGTACCCGTAAACCCTGATTTTTTAATTCCTTGGTCAAAGGATCAAGATTGTGCATCAAAGGTTCACCCCCGGTAATCACCACCATAGCGGGGTTAGCCCCTTTTGCCATCTCAACCAATTCCCGCAGGGATTGTTGTGGATAACGGTGGGCATTCCAAGACTCTTTTTGGTCGCACCAAGGGCAATAGACATCGCAACCTCCCAAACGGAGGAAAAAAGCATTGCTTCCCGTCCAAAAGCCTTCGCCCTGGACAGAATGGAAAGTTTCGACAACAGGATAGGTACAATGGTTTATGCTAACCGTTTTCATAGAATCAGTATTATAGAAAATATGGACATTCCCCTGAACTTTGCCAAATACATCCAATGGTCTGGTATTGCCACGCTGGTTTTTTTGGTACTCACGATTATCGCTTTTCTCGTCGGTTGGGGAATCCGCTTTCGTCTCGTCGGTGTCACTAGCTTTATGGCCGTGTTGACGGTGGGGATTTTCGGTCTTGGGTTGGGACTGTTTACCCGTACCGAAATTCCGGGAGCGGTGAGATTCTCCCTTGTCTATGATAACGGAGCTAATCAAGCTGTTATCTCCCTGCCCAATACTGTTACTCCCGAGCAAGTGGAAGCAACCCTAAAACAAGCCGCTAGTGACTTGTTTTCCTCCGGTCGCGCCGGTGCTGGCGGTAATAATCAATTTATCATTAGCGCTCGCACTCTGGTTCACCCTCAGCCCGGTTTATCTGCTCCTTTGTACTTAGGACAGATTAAAAAATCCTTCACCGCCCCGGGGGATAATACACCTGAACTACAGCTTTTTCCCGAAAGTTTCGCTAAAATTAGCCAATAATCCTTGAGGTTGTCAAAAAATGTCCAATGCTGTCGCTGTTTTGCCCCTGTTAATCGCCCCCGCACAAGTGATTCGGGGTGACAATGCCCTAGAAGAATCCACCGGCAAATTAGCGGATTTGGGTAAACGTCCCCTGGTGGTGGGCGGCGATCGCAATTTAGCTTTTTTGTCATCTCCCCTGAAAAATCTCACTCCTAGCTATCACAGTTACGCCCCCGATTGTTCGGAAAATTCCTTAGCATATTTAAAGGCATCTGTCAAGAGTCATGAGGCAGATTTTATCATCGGTGTGGGTGGCGGCAAGGCCCTCGATACGGCCAAATTACTCGCCCATCAGTGCCATTTGCCGATCGCCACGATTCCCACCTCCGCGGCCACTTGTGCCGCTTGGACGGCCCTATCTAACGTTTATTCCGATGCGGGGGCGTTTCTTTACGATCTGTCCCTAGCCCGTTGCCCGGATTTATTAATTCTCGATTACGGTATTATCCAAACTGCCCCGAAAAGAACCTTAATCGCCGGTATTGGCGATGCGATCGCTAAATGGTACGAAGCTTCCGTCAGTAGCGGTCATTGCACAGAAACCCTGATCATTGCCGCTGTCCAACAGGCCCGGGTTTTGCGGGATATTCTTTTCCAAAAATCCCCGGCAGCCCTGGAAAATATCGGCGGGGAGGACTGGAAACAGGTGGTAGATGCCACCGTTTTATTAGCCGGAGTAATTGGTGGTTTGGGGGGCGCTAATTGTCGTACCGTGGCCGCCCATGCAATTCATAATGGTTTAACCCATATTCCCGCTTGCCATCATGCCCTGCACGGGGAAAAAGTCGCCTACGGCATCCTCGCCCAATTGCGTCTAGAGGAAATAGTTTTGGGTAATCAATTGGCAGTATCGGCCCGGGGGCAACTAATCCAGTTTTATGAACAAATTGGTTTACCGAAATCCCTAGAGGATTTAGGATTAAGAGATGTTTCCCTGGCCCAGTTGCGCCACGCGGCCGCAATTGCCTGTCAGCCTAATTCGGACATTCATCGTCTGCCTTTTACGGTTTCCCCCGAACAAGTTATGGCGGCCATGGTTTCCACTACCACTGCCGATACGATCGGGCAGAAAGTTAAAGCTAATTAAGGGCAATATTTTCGGGATTTATTAATAAAATGCACGTTATCAGTCGGAGGAAATTAAATGAATTTGCCGAAAGGTATCCCGAAACCAAATCAGCATTAAAAGAATGGTATCAAAAAATGAAGACAGGACAATTTCAGTCCATAGCAGCATTAAGAACCATTTTCCCCAGTGCTGACAAAGTAGGAAAAATGACTGTCTTTAACATAGGCGGAAATAAGATTAGACTCATAGCGGCGATTCATTACAATCGACAAAAAATTTATATTCGAGAAGTTTTAACTCATGCTGAATACGACAAAAATAAATGGAAGGAGTAAAAAAATGCCGACGATAGATCTAGAGAAAACACGGCAAGCCTGGACAAACTTAAAGCCAATACTCTTTATACCCCGTAGCGAATCAGAATATGAACAATTAGTAATTATGTTAGATAATTTGATAGATGAAATAGGAGAAAATGAAAATCATCCTCTTGCTTCTTTAATGGAAATTTTGGGAATATTAATAGAAAATTATGAACAGGAAAATGTTCCCGAATTATAAATGGTAGGGGTGGTGCATTCCCAAATATTGGTTAACCTTGAAATTGTCATGTTTTCAGGGAACACACCCTAGGAAGCGATGCGAGCGCACTTTCCGCACAATTCCTATTTCTCTTCTGCCTAGAGTCCTATCTTGTTCGGGTGTTGGGTAAAATCGGTAGCGATAGGCTTTCTCCATGGCTCAGGTTCTAGCATATATCGTGTAAATGCGCTAATATTCAAACTAAAGCCGTCCTCAAAAGACGGGGTTTGGAACTCAATTTTTCGATGACGACAATAATCGACGAGTTAAGGCAACAATGGCAAGATCGCCTCTCTCAAACAGAGGATTCCTTAACCGATCGCCAACGGGATACCATTATCAATTGGTTACTCGGTGAAGATAGCCAACGTTGGGAAAATTTAGATGAGAGAGATTTAGAAATCGCTAAACGGGGATTAGTCTATCTTTGGCAAATTTTACGGCAACGCTATCTCAAAGTTAGTCCCACCCGCGGCTATCGTAACCTGATCGATCGTCTCGGCGCTTGTGTCACTCTCCGGCAAAAAATTCGCACTTGGGTTTCCTTAAGTCGCGATCGTCGGCAAGCGGTGGCCGATGTCTTGCAAGAAATTATTCAAGAGATGTTAAATAGCGATCGCTATCTGCAATCCCAGTTAGCATGGATCGCTCGTTGTACCAACGATCAAACTACTCGCGATCGGCTGCTGTTAGCCACCCTAGAGGAATACGCCCTGCGTCCGATCCGCAATCAACCCCTGTTAGCCTATCGTTTTGTTAATTATCTCCGTCGTCAATCGAGAAGCGGTATTACTAACGTGCCGCGGCAAGAAATGATCCGGATTCTCTCCGATGAAATTAGTGACGATGAGGGGGAAACTAGCTTAAGTTTACTGGATCAAAATGCGATCGCTACCTACGAAGATGAACGCACTTGCCAAGAAGCGCAAATTCTCCGGGCAAAAGTTCAAGAGAGTTTTGCTAAGTATCTAGAGGAAAATGTTAGTCCGGAGGCGGTGACTTGGTTTAACCTCTATCTAGGGGGCGAAAGCCAAGATGAGATCGCCAAAGAGATGAATATTCCCATTCAACGGATTTATCGTCTCCGGGAAAAAGTTGGCTATCATGCGATTAAGGTTTTTGCCCTCAAGGAAGGGACAGAATTAATCAGTGAATGGTTAGAAATCAGCCCGAAAGAGCATAATTTTGGCTTAACTCTCAGTCAATGGCAAAGTTTCTATGCTGGCCTTTCTCCCAGGGGTAAAAGCGTTATCGATGGCTTAAAAGCGGGTAAAACCCTTGAGGAAATCGCCGGCGAATTAAACTGTAAACGCACGCAAGTGGTCAAAGAATGGACGCAACTTTATCTAAGCGCCCAAAGTCTCAGGACAAAAACCTAATCAGGAGTCAGTTATCAGTTATCAGTTATCAGTTATCAGTTATCAGTTATCAGTTCACTGAGAAAACACCCCACACCCCACACCCCACACCCCACACCCCACACCCCACACCCCACACCCCACACCCCACTTCCCATCCCCTTTTTGATTTTTTACTTCAAGAAATATGTGGATTATTAGCAAAAAAGTCGGGGTATTTACCCATTATTTAACCCCTACGGGGACATTTACCCCCAGCATCGACAAAGCCAGTAAATTTTCTGCTCGGGAAATGGCGGATATTATGGCTAAAAAATACGGGGGAATAGTCGAGGCAATGAGATAATTATGACCATTGGTATTTGGATTTTAGGGGATCAATTATGGACAGGACAAGCGGCCTTAGCTAATCGTCAAGCCTATGCACAGGAAACGCCGGTTATTTTAATTGAATCCCACAATCATATTCGACAAAGACCCTATCATCAGCAAAAATTAGTTTTCATCTGGTCGGCGATGCGTCATTTTGCCGAAGAATTAAAAACTTTAGGATGGTCTGTCACCTACGAAGTTGCAGAAGATTTTGAGCCGATTTTATCTGCTTGGATTAAACGATTAGGCATTAAAGAATTACAGATTATGATGCCTAATGATTTACCTTTTCTTAGATTAATCAAAAATCTTAATTTAGACTGTCCTATAACCCTAATTGATAATAATCACTTTCTCTGGACTAGGACAGATTTTAATAATTGGGCTAAATCTCGTAAAAGACTATTACTAGAGGATTTCTATCGAGAAAGTCGCAAAAAATGGCAGATTTTAATGGAGAATAATCAACCCATAGGAGGACAATGGAACTTTGATAAACAAAACCGCAAACCGCCCAAGGATGGATTAAAAACTGCTGCTCCTCTTTGGTTTGAACCCGATGAAATTACCCTTCAGGTTATCGCTGATGTGGAAGCTTTAGATATTCCTAAATATGGAAAAATCAAACCTTTTCGCTGGGCAGTAACCCGCAGACAAGCTTTACAGGTTTTGGAGCATTTTATTACTAATTGTCTGCCCAACTTTGGACCCTACCAAGATGCGATGATAACGGGAGAAGAAACCCTCTGGCATTCCCTATTATCTCCCTATCTTAATCTAGGATTACTAACGCCGTTGGAAGTGATTCAGGGGGCAGAAATTGCCTATAAAAAAGATAATTTAGCCCTAAATAGCATCGAAGGATTTATCCGTCAGGTGTTGGGATGGCGGGAATATATGCAGGGAATTTATCATTATTTGGGAGAAGATTACGCTAATCGTAATTGGTTTGAGCATCAACAACCCTTACCGGCTTTCTTTTGGGATAGTAATCAAACCGAGATGAATTGCCTCAAACAAGTATTATCACAGGTGGAAAATACTGGTTATGCCCATCATATTCAAAGATTAATGATTTTGAGCAATTTTGCCTTAATTTTTGGTTGCTCTCCCCAAGAGATTGAAAACTGGTTTCATAGTGTTTTTATCGATGCCTACGATTGGGTAATGCAGACTAATGTGTTGGGAATGGGACAATTTGCCGATGGGGGAATTCTCGCTTCCAAACCCTACGCCGCCTCGGCCAACTATATTGATAAAATGAGTGATTATTGTCGGGGTTGTCTGTATAAAAAAAATGAACGAGTCGGGGAGTTTGCCTGTCCTTTTAACTTTCTTTACTGGGATTTTTTGGCACGACATCGAGAAAAATTAAAATCCCAAGGTCGAGTTAATATGATTTTAGGTCATCTCGATCGAATGTCGGCAGCTGAACTTAATCAAATGCGCTGCCAGTCCAACCAATTAAGAGCTATCAGTAGTCAGGAGGAGATAGGGTGATAGGGTGATAGGGTGATAGGGTTTTGGGGTGATAGGGTGATGAGACAGCTTCCCCACTTCCCCACTTCCCCACTTCCCAACCCCCAAACCCCAACCCCCAAACCCAGTATGATAATTGCTATATGAGTAAATCAAAAGAAAAAAACCGGATTGCCTATCAGGAATTTGGAGATCAAAGTAATTCTCCAGCTTTTGAGCGTTCCATTCCTGAATTACCCCCAAATCAGCAGAATTTGCGAGTTCAAACCTCCCGCTCCGGTCGTGCGGGAAAAACCGTTACCATGGTTACAGGTTTTCAATGCCAAACCGAAACTCTGACGAAATTATTAAAACAGTTAAAAACTGCTTGCGGAACGGGTGGTACAGTGAAAGAAAATGCCATTGAGATCCAAGGAGATCATCGCCAAAAAATTGTACAAATTCTCATTGAATCGGGTTACAAAGCCAAAATTAGCGGAGGATAGCTTAAAATCATGATTCCCTCTTGGTTGCTTATCGGTGTCGTCGGATTTTTGGTAGCGTTAGCTGGGGGATTACTCAATTCTCGCGATGTACGTTGGTTTGCGCGATTGCGTCGTCCCGATTGGTTAACCTTTGAAAGATTAATCCCTCTTATCTGGACAATTATCTATATTTGTGGGGCAATTTCTGCTTATTTAGTCTGGGAAGCTCAACCGGCTAATCGCTGGTTTTTGATGGCTTTTTATCTGTTGGTGGAATTGACTATTACTGCCTATACTCCCGTCACCTGTAAACTACGCAGTCTCAAAGCGGGAACGATTATCGGAGGTACGGGTTTTTTCTTGGGTTGTCTTCTGGCGCTATTGGTTTTCCCTGTTTCTTCTTGGGCGGGCATCCTACTCCTACCCTACCTGATTTGGAGTCCGATCGGTACCTATGTGACTTGGGAAATGATCCATCTCAATCCTCGGGATGTATAGATAGGTAAAGTGGGATGGGTTAAAAATTAACACATCCCACAGGTCTTATTGCCATCTACCAACTTGAAAATCTAGACTGTTTTTTCCGCTCTAACTCGCTCTACCCTGCGAGGAATGGAGCAATCAAGGAAGTTAGGAACCTCCTGACGACAGTGAGGACAATACCAGTAGGCACGACTAGCCACAAGGTGACGAAGGGTAATTCCCGAACATATAGGGCAGTTGTGCATGGATTGTTAGACTAATTTTAAAAGCTTTTAAAATTGTCCTACCTCCTGAAATAATCTTAAACAAAATCGCCGCTCTTTAACTCTAACTTTAGGTAGAAACCTAGTGTTTCTTTCGATAGACTTCCCAGAAAATACCTAAGGATGAGGACGGAAAAGATGGGAATGTTGCGGGTGATAAAGTTGCGATCGAGTTCCTGTAATCTGGTTTAAAGCGGGACTAATTAGATAAAGGGTAGTTCTAGTTAAATTTTCCCGATGGGTTAATTGGGCCATCTCTGACAGGGGGACAACCCAGATTTTTTCGTCAGGCCAACCGAGACGGAAACAAACGGCCACCTGTTGCTCTGGCTGGTAGTATTTTAGGAGTTTTTCCTGGGCTTTGTCAACGTGACGGGCGGCTAAATATAGGCATAAACTGGCTTTATGGGCGGCTAAAGAGGCTAATTCTTCACTTTCTGGCATGGGAGAGGCTTTTCCTTCCACCCGGGTTAGAATAATTGTCTGGACTAATTCCGGAATCGTTAATTCTAGGGCCAATTTGGCCGCTAATCCTTGAAAGGCACTAATTCCGGGGATTAGCTGAAAGGGGATATCTGCTGCTGTCAAAAGATGAATTTGTTCTTGGATGGCACTATAGAGACTTAAATCCCCCGATTGCAGTCGCACCACCGCTAAACCCCGACGCACGCGATCGATCATTAAAGGGATAATTTCCTCTAGGGTGATGCTACTGGTGGGAATTAACTCGGCATCTTGACGAGTATCCTCAAGAATCTGTTTAGGGACGAGGGAATTAGCAAAGAGGATAACATCGGCTTTTTGGAGAATTTTATAGGCTTTTACCGTCAATAATTCCGGATCTCCGGGTCCCGCACCAATAAAATAGACGGCCGGGGAGAGCGCCGAGGAGTCAATTAAAGTCATACTAAATCCTCTTTACAAGGGATGTGGGATGTGGGGAAGTGGGGTGTGGGGTGTGGGGTGTGGGGAAGTGGGGAAGTGGGGAAATTTCAACTAAAACCCCAAAACCCTAAAACCCCAAAACCCAACCCCGATCATTAACCTGAACATTTGTATTTAATTACGGTGAAACTGACTATACAATATTAATGATAAAGCACGGTCAGCATTGACAATGATTAGCGATCAGTCCCTCCCCCCCCAAAATATTGAAGCGGAAGAATCTATCTTAGGTGGTATTTTACTAGATCCAAAAGCGTTAGGTAGAATCAGTGATTTTTTAATTCCAGAAGCTTTCTATGTGAAAACCCATCAAGATATTTATCGTGCGGCGCTTGCTTTACAAGGGAAGGGAAAACCGACGGATTTAATGACGGTTAGCAGCTGGTTACAGGATAACTATCTGCTGGAAGAAATCGGGGGAATGCCGCGATTGTTACAATTAATTGAGCGCACTGTCTCGGCTGCCAACATCGATCGCTATGCTGAATTAGTGATGGATAAATATATGCGTCGTCAGTTAATTTCCACCGGGGGAGAAATTATTGAGTTAGCCAGGGATACGACGCTAGAATTAGAAAATGTTTTCGATGAATCGGAACAAAAGATTTTTCGTCTCACCCAAAAACGACCCCAGGAGGGTTTAATTTTTCTGGGGGATACTTTAATTGAAACTTTTAACGAAATTGAGAAAATGCAGGAGACGACCACTCTACCTGGTATCGAAACTCAATTTTATGATCTCGATGCGATGACCAGTGGTTTACAACCCTCGGATTTAGTTATTATCGCGGGTAGGCCTTCCATGGGAAAAACTTCTTTTGCTCTTAATATTGCCTATAATATCGCTCAACAGAATTTACCTGTGGCTGTCTTTAGTTTGGAGATGTCCAAGGAACAATTAGCCCAACGTTTGTTATCAAATGAGGCTAAAATCGAAAGTAATCGGATTCGCTCGGGCCGTTTGGGACAAAATGATTTAGAGAAGGTTCTTGGGGGACTAGAAAAGTTATTAAATTTGCCCATATATATCGATGATAGTGCCAATTTAAGTGTAATTCAAATGCGTTCCCAAGTGCGGCGTTTACAGGCAGAAAAAAAGGGGCAAATGGGATTAGTTTTAATCGATTATCTGCAATTAATGGAAGGGGGAGGTGATAATCGTGTTCAGGAACTTTCTAAAATTACCCGCAGTCTTAAGGGTTTAGCGAGAGAAATTCATGCTCCGGTAATTGCTCTTTCTCAGTTAAGTCGCGCCGTGGAATCTCGCAATAATAAAAGACCGATGATGTCCGATTTACGCGAGTCGGGATGTTTAGCGGGTGATAGTTTAGTTGAGTTAGCCGCTCCTCGTGCTAAAGTGCCAATTTGTCAGTTAGTGAATTGCTCTAATTTTACGGTTTTTGCTCTTAATGAGGAAACAATGAAATTAGAAAAAGCACTGGTAACTAAGGTCTTTTCCACAGGATTTAAGCCAGTTTTTCGATTAACAACTCGTTTAGGTCGCACGATTAGAGCTACAGCCAATCATAAATTTTTGACTGTCCACGGTTGGCAAAGATTAGATGAATTAAATATCGGTAATTATATCGCTTTACCTCGCTCTCTGAGTAATTCAGACCTAAGGTTTAATTGGGATGAAGTTATGGCAATTCAAGCGGATGGAGAGACAGAAGTGTATGATTTAACAGTAGATAAATTGCATAATTTTATTGCCAATAATATCATCGTCCATAATAGTATCGAACAGGATGCGGATTTAATTATGATGTTATACCGAGATGAATATTATAACCCCGATAGTCCCGATCGAGGTGTGGCCGAAGTAATTATTACTAAACACCGTAACGGTCCCACCGGCACAATTAAGCTACTTTTTCAACCAGAATTTACCAAGTTTCTTAATCTTAAACAAAGTCGCTCTAATTATTAAAATGAAAGCAAATATTAATTATAAAACTCCCAATTGGCTCTTAATACTTTTGGCAATTATCCTAACTCTCGGTGTGGTTTTTCGTTTCGCAAATATCGATAAAAAAATCTATTGGCATGATGAATCCTACACCACCATTAGAACCACTGGTTATCAAGCAAAGGAAATCGCTGATACTATCTTTCAAAATCGTCTTTTATCTACCACAGAATTAGGAAAATTTCAACAACTGAAACCCGAAAGTAATGTTTTTGATACAATAAAATCTCTCGCTAAAGAAGACCCTCAACACCCACCTTTATACTTTATTATCTCTCGCTATTGGGAAAAAATATTCGGTCTTTCTCCCGTTTCTTCCCGCAGTTTAGCGATTGTTTTTAGTCTTCTCTCTCTCCCATTTATTTACTATCTATCCCTAGAATTATTTGCAGCAAAGTTAACGGCAATTTTAGCAGTAATTTTATTAGGACTGTCTCCAGTTGATATAATATTTGCTCAAATGTCCCGTCAGTATAGTCTTTTGGTTTTGTTAACGATAATCAGTCAATTACTACTGTTAAAATGCCTCAAGAAAAGAACTCTTGTTAATTGGTCTTTATACACCGTCGCTAATACTCTCGGACTCTACACCCATCTCTTTTTTATTCTCAACTTATTTGCTCAAGCAGCCTTTATACTTTGGTATCTTGTTATGAAACCAGAGCGAAAAAATAACTTGATATTTTTCCTGTTATCTGGGTTAACAATGATGATTTTATATATACCCTGGTTACAGTTTTTTTTAACTAACTCTCAAAGGGCCTTTAACTCCACCAGTTGGGCTGCCGTTAACTATCTCGATTGGGGATTTATCAGTAAATTATGGCTCTTAACTTTTACTTCTCCATTTAGCGATAGCGATTTTGTTTTTAATAACATCTTCACCTATATATATAGAATGATTTTTTTAATCTTAATTATCTATGCTTTTTATCGAGTTTATCGCTACAATAACCCGATAGTTTTTACTTTTCTGATTACCTCAACCCTAGTACCTTTACTAGCTTTAGTCATTCCCGATCTAATTTTGACTACCACTAGATCGACTGTCACCCGTTATCTAATTGCGACCTTTCCTACTATCTATATAACTGCGGCTTTTTTCTTGTCACAATTGCTTAATCAAGGCAAAATTTTAGGTAAAAATATCTTGACTTTTTTGTTAAGTGCTAGTATAATACCGAACTTCAATAATGCTCTTTCCGAAACTACTTGGGCAAAAGTTCCTAGTTATTGGAATGGCGAAGTTGCCAGAAAAATCAATGCTGTACCCAATGCCATTATTATCAGCGACGAAGGTAATGACTGGACTAACTTAGGTGATTTGCTTTCCCTTAATTATCGTCTTAATGCTGATGTACAATACTTTCTGACTACCACTAACCCCGATACCGATAAGTTAAAAGAAGTCCTAGAAATTCCCTGCGTCAACTTATTTCTTTTTCGTCCTTCCAATCGGTTATTACTGGCCCTAGATCAATTCGATATTCGTCTTGATTATTTCTATCCTCAAGGTCAATTGTGGCGAGGGAAGAAATAGGCAAATATATATTTTGGGTCAATCTAGCCTGAAAGAGTTGAGCAAAGCTGTTATCATAACCAGTTAAAAGCGTTAATCTTCACCTTTAACGAAATGACTTTTCTAATTCCGACCAGCATTTGGCGGCAAATTCTTAAAAAGCTACCCATACTACTATTCTTAGCATCTTTTCTAATAGTCCTACTATTAGGCTATTTTTCTGCTGCTTTCTCTCAAAGTCGGGATGGCGATATCCGCGGTGTTTGGATCACTACCAACGATACTGCGATGCTGATGGATAGGGATAAACGACAACAGGCGATCGAGCAATTAGTTAATCTTAATTTTAATGCTATCTATCCCGTGGTTTGGAATTCCGGTTATGCTCTCTATCCTAGTGCGATCGCTCAACGGGAAGGAATACAGCCTTTTGTGCCTACGGGAGCGCAGGGACAAGATATCTTGGCAGAATTGGTGGAACAAACCCGTGGCAGGGGATTATTGGTCATTCCTTGGTTTGAATTCGGATTTATGGCTCCTCCCACCTCCGAATTAGCCTTAAAACATCAGGACTGGTTAACCCAAAAACGCGACGGAGGGACCACTTGGGTAGGGGCAGCCGGTGAGGTGGTGTGGTTGAATCCTTTCCGTCCCGAGGTGCAGAATTTTCTGCGGGAGTTAGTCTTGGAAGTGGTGGGACAATACGATATTAACGGCATCCAATTCGACGATCATCTGAGTTTACCCAACGAATTCGGCTATGATCCCTATACTATCGCCCTTTATCAACAGGAAACCGAAAAAACGCCCCCGGCTAACCCCCGGGATCCCGAATGGACAAAATGGCGGGCCGATAAAATCACCGCTTTTCTGGCTAATCTCAAAGAATCAATTGAGGCAATTAAACCGAATATACTGCTTTCGATCGCCCCTAATCCCTACGAATTCGCCTATAATGGTCATTTACAGGATTGGCTCGGTTGGGTGCGGCAAGGATTAGTCGACGAGTTAATTGTACAGGTTTATCGTCCCGATCTGCCCAGTTTTCTCAAGCAAATAGAGCGTCCCGAAATTCAGGAAACCCAGCAAACTATCCCCACCGGTGTGGGAGTTTTAACCGGTTTACGCAATCGACCGATTGCCCTACCCTTTATTGAAGAAAAGGTATTGGCTGCTCGTCAACGGGGTTTAGGGGTGATTTTCTTCTTTTATGAAAGTCTCTGGCAGCAAGCTTTGGAACCTCCAGAAACCAGAAAAGCGGCAATTCAAGCGATGTTTTCCCAACCCATCACTCCCCGTCTTCCCGTGCTGGAAAATATTCCCTTAGTTAGTACACCTGAACCTGTTTACCAGCCAAGACTAACTCCCACACCTCCCCCCTTAGCGCCGGACGGGATCGAAATTCCTGTAATTCCCCCTCCGGGTAGTTAATAGCAATTTTTGCCCACAGAGACGTTGCTGAATCAAGGTATGAATGCCAACTGTGCATCGTATCCAGGGGTTGGTTTGGGTCTAGGTTTTAAAAATCCCACAAGAGAAGATTCATATCTCAAATCAGCAACGCCAAGTTTTGGGTTGGGAGAGTGGATAAATTGTCAGGATATTCTGACAAAGTTTGGGCTTAAGTTGGTAAAGTTGGGAATTTTTCCCAAGTTAAGGATTTTTGCGGGAGGGGTGAGGGACTGGAAGTTAGGCAGGATAAGGGATTGGGGGAATTTTACTAACTTTTTCCTTAAGTTGCTAAACTTCGGTTGCGTTGGGTGTTGAGATAAGACATAAAATAAACTATCCTTTTTATCTCGAAATAGAGAAACAACCACATGGAAACTGAGAAGTACGACAAGAATTCCAATCCGAGCTTAGGGTACTATCCTGAACCTGGATGGGAATGGCAAAAACCCGAACCAAAGACCTATCTCGTCGAGCACGACCTAGCCAAATATGCCCGTGCTTGGATACTGAATCTTGTTGAGTTTGTTCACTGGCTTCCGTTCGTTCCTACTTTTATTCTATCTTTTATTATCTTTCAACATTCCAGCAATTTACATTTGCTACTAGGTAGCGATATTCAAGTATTTTTGGTCTTGCTTAGTCCCCTAGTGCAAACTTTTGGGGGATTAATGGGGATAACAATGCATGAATATGAAGGTTGGCAAGTTGTATTTTTTCAGAATCCCCTCGATACAGACTTTAAGATTAAGGACTGCAATAATGAGTGGCTGCGGGAAGTGGCATACAAGCTCCTATTCTTCCTACAGGGCGCAGGGCTTTTAGCCTTTTCTTTAGGTGTATTCGGCATTAACAAAATCACTTTGGCTTTCGCTGCTATCAGTGCAATCATTGCATTCATTGGTCCTCAAAATCCTAAAGCTACATTTTACGTCAACGAGCAGCCTGTATTTCCCCTTTCTGTATCGATGTCAATAGTGTTCATTGTTAACGCTGTTGTCAACTTTTTTGCTTACTTCCATCTTTTTGATACTGCTCTTGCAACAGCTAACTTACCTATTGTTCTAGCAGGAGTAGCTCCAGCTCTACTAATGTTAGGCGGAGTGATTGAAGGAGTTATCGCTGAATCAACCTTTAACCAATGGTGGCATTTTATCGCTGTGATCTTTCTTAATCTTGGCATGATTGTTCAGATTTACTTCTTTGGTTTGCTATGGTGAGGCTGTTTTCATGCTTAAAGATAAACTGGCGAAAATCACCCAAAGCTACTGGCTTCTAGGGTTGGCTCAGGTCATTCACAGCATGGAAGAGACCTATACTGAGCTTTATCTTAAACTCAATTTGATGATTGAAGTGTTGCATCAACTTTTGCCCTGGTTCCCTTTGGTTGAAATCAGTGCAGATATGTTTGCAATATTTAACTATCTCATGATTGCCTTGATTTTAGGGTCAGTTCCTGTAACTGAACAAGGTAAGAGATTAGGTTTTGTCCTGATGTGGGGTTGGGCGGTGATTGAAATCTTGAATGGAGCTTTTCATATTAGTACTTGGGTGTTTTTGCACACCTATTTCCCTGGTGGGGTATCAGGTCCGATATTATTTGTCTTGAGTATTTTCTTTATTCAGCAACTTCAAGCGACTCCCAAGCAAGTCACACAAGAAGTCAAGTAATAAAAACATTGGTGTAGGGTGCGTACCACGCACCTTTTACTTTTTCAAAACACCTTAATCAATATTGCGATGCGTTACATTACGCTAACATATCCTGCATTCTTTATTGCCAATACTGTCGAGAATTGTTGTCTCGTCCCAATCAGACGGATAAAAAACTTCAGCAATAAACCGATAGATACTGAAAAACGGCCAATCCTGCGGTTTTAAACAAAACTCATACCGCATAGGATTATAATGAATATAATTGAAAGTTGTAACAGTCGTTCAGTTATGGAATACCGATGGGATGAAGCAAAACGACTTACTAATCTTCGTAAACACGGTATAGATTTTGCCGATGTTCCCGCCGTTTTCGATGGGGACATTTTAACGGTTGAAGATGATCGTCTCGATTATGGAGAGCAGCGTTTTGTTACATTGGGTTTACTAAAAGGGCGAATTATTGCCGTTGTCCATACTGAACGTGAGGATTACACTCGTATTATTTCTGCAAGAAAGGCAACGAAATATGAACAACGAACCTACTTTAAGCAACTCTCAAACTGATTGGCAACGATTAGACGCAATGAGCGATGAAGATATTGATTTGTCAGACTGTCCAGAAATTACACCTGAAATGTTTGCTAAATCCGTAGTGCGGCGAAGTGTCCCCGTAACCAAGGACAAAGCTCAAGTTACTCTCTCCATTGATAATGATGTATTCGAGTGGTTTCAATCTCAGGGAAAAGGCTATCAAACACAGATCAATGAGTTGCTCCGAGCCTATATGGAAGCGCACCAATAACCATTAAATCTATGGTTTGATTATTATTTCTAATTGACCCAAATTCTTGATCAGTAGTTCCATATTATTTTTACCAATCACACCGAGAGAATAACTAATTTTTAAAGGTGGACAAAATGCCCACCTTAGCAACTATTGTAAACTGCTAGTTAACTGACTTTTGGCCTTAGCTAAAGCTTCGCTTAACTTACTAGCATCCCGTCCCCCAGCTTGAGCTAAATTGGGACGACCACCACCACCACCAGCGCAGATTTTAGCGATCGCACCGATAAATTTACCCGCTTGTAAACCCTTATCTTTAATCACCCGGGGACTAAAAGCGGCCACTAAACTCACTTTATCAGCTGCGGGAGTCGAGGCCAAAATCACCGCCCCTTCCCCTAATTTTTGCTGTAGTCTTTCGGCTGCAGCCATCAAAGCATTAGCATCAATATCGCCCAAAGAAGCGACTAAAAGCTTAAATTCGCCGATAGATTCGGCTTGAGATAGCAAAGCATCCGATTTATTTAGGGCCAACTCCTGTTTAACCGCTTCTAACTGCTTTTGTGTCCCCTTTAACTCCGATTGTAGGGCCGTAATGCGATCGGGAATTTCCAGAGGTTTGACCTTAAAGCGATCGCACAGAGCCCGCACCACCTGATCCCGTTCATTCAGGTATGCTAACACGGCAGGGCCAGCCACCGCTTCGATGCGACGAATTCCCGCGGCGATTCCCGTCTCGGAGATGATTTTAAATAAACCGATCTCGGCGGTATTTTTAACGTGAGTTCCCCCGCATAATTCCATAGAAACGCTAGGAATATCGATAACTCGCACTTCTGAGCCGTATTTCTCGCCAAACATGGCAATAGCTCCCTTCTGCTTCGCTTCTTCCAATCCCATCACCGCTATCTGGGTGTCATGCGCTTCGGCAATCCAAGTGTTAATCTGTTCTTCCACCTGTTGCAATTCAGAGCTAGTCAGGGGACGAGGACAGTTAAAATCAAAACGGAGGCGATCGAAACTGACGAGGGAACCTGCTTGGGAAATCCCCCCATCGACAAGCTTTTTCAGGGCCGATTGTAGCAGATGGGTGGCGGTATGATTAGCTTGAGCGCGACGACGACAGGAGCGATCGATCTGAGCATTAATTGTATCGCCGGTGGTGACAATTCCCCGCTCAATCCGACCAAAATGGATAAAAATCCCCGATTCTTTCTGCACATCCTCAATGCGGATAAGCAGATTATCGCCGGTTAAATAACCCTTATCACCGATTTGTCCACCCGATTCGGCATAAAAAGGGGTTCGATCGAGAACTACCTGCACCTCAGTGCCTGCTGCGGCCGATTCCACCGTTTTACCGGCGACTAAAACCGCCGTTACTGTTGCGGTTGCTTGCAAATCCGTATAACCGAGAAATTCCGTCGGGTGAATATGTTCTGCCAGCTTATCTAAACTGCCCTGTACCGTCAAATCTATGGTTTCGTGGGCGGCTTTTGATCTTTGCTGCTGTTTTTTCATTTCCTGCTCAAAGCCCGCCGTATCGACGCTTAAACCCTGCTCCTCGGCGATTTCTTGAGTGAGTTCCAGGGGGAAGCCATAGGTATCATAAAGGGTAAAAGCATCGACTCCCGAAATCTGGCTTTTTTCTTTTTCTAGAATCGATTCGAGCAGTTTCTCGCCTCTTTCTAGGGTTTCTAAAAATCTCGCTTCCTCTCGCTCTAATTCTGCCTTGATCACCGTTTCTCGTTCCCGAACATTGCCATAGACGGACTCGGAAAGAGCGATCGCAACTTCCGCCACTTTGGTGATAAATTGACCTTCAATACCGATTAAACGCCCGTGCCGTACTACTCTCCGAATCAGACGACGCAGGACGTAACCTCTGTCAGTATTCGATGCTGAGATACCATCCGCTATCATGTGTACTACCGAACGCACATGATCGCCGATGACTTTTAGGGAAACTTTCGTTTTTTCGTCCGCTTTCTGGTAGTCTATCGCTGCTAACCGGGCCGCTTCGGCGACAATCGGGAAAATTAGGTCAGTTTCGTAGTTATTGGCGACTTTTTGCAGGATTTGCGCCATCCGTTCCAAACCCATCCCCGTATCGATATTTTTATTCGCTAGGGGTGTCAGATTGCCGTCCGCGTCGCGGTTATACTGCATGAAGACGAGGTTATAAAACTCGATAAAACGGCTATCATCCTCTAAATCGATGGTTTTATCCCCTAATTCGGGGTGAAAATCGTAGTAAATTTCCGAACAGGGACCACAGGGACCCGTGGGACCCGATACCCAAAAGTTATCCTCTTCGCCCATTTTTTGGATACGATGGGCAGGAATACCGATTTTATCGCGCCAGATAGCGAAAGCTTCCTCATCCTCTTTAAAGACACTAACGACTAATCTTTCGGGGGGAAGGTTAAAAACTTCTGTGGACAATTCCCAGGCCCAGGCGATCGCTTGTTCTTTAAAATAATCACCAAAGCTAAAATTGCCCAACATCTCAAAAAAAGTATGATGTCTAGCAGTCCGGCCGACATTTTCGATATCGTTGGTGCGAATACATTTTTGAGAAGTGGTAGCGCGGGGAAATTCTGGGGTCTTTTGCCCTAAGAAAATCGGTTTAAAAGGGAGCATTCCCGCAATAGTCAGCAAAACGGTGGGGTCTTCTGGGACTAGGGAGGCACTAGGGAGAATTTTATGGTTTCTGGCCGCAAAAAAGTCTAAAAATCGCTGGCGAATCTCGCTTCCGCTTAGGTGGTTACTCATAGAAGATGTCAGTTAGTCAGAAAATGCCTATTTTATCCATTGTGGCATTTTTGCGTTTTAACTCTCCACCTTTACTCTCGCGCCGCTTGTCGGACCTGCTCTAAGTCTAAATCCAAAGCTTGAGCGATTTGTTCCACACTTAAACCCAAAGCCAGCAAACGGGGAATAGATTCCAGTTTTCCTTCTAGTTTTCCTTCTAGTTTTCCTTCCAGTTTTCCTTCCTGTCGTCCTTCCCGTTTAGTTGCTTCCTTCCATTCCTGATAGGTTTGAGATAAAGTCATAAACACCTCTCTATCCTCAGTTTCTAGGATGTTATTTATTTCCATACTAACCCGCCAACTAATCAATAATTCCAGCACATTTTCCCGGAAAGCATTACCTTGAGGTAATTCTAACAATTCTCGCACCGCTTGGTTTTGCGTTTTTCCCCGTCCCAATAATCTTAACCAAAGAGTCTCAGCAGTCACAGGCAATTGATTAATAGCGATAATTGCCGTGCGATAAAGCAAGGGAAGAAAATAGACTCCTTCTGGCCACTCTGGGTCTAATTTTGCCCCAAATCCTTCTAAAACAGTGATACCAGCGGAAGGGGATAAAATCCACAAACGAGGGGCATTCTTTTCATTGTAGCTCTGATTTTCCCGTTTAGCTTGTCTTTGCAGTTCGGCTAAAATCGCCAAAAGTTTCGCTAAACAATTACGAATCTCGCTACGGTTGGGAGGATTGCGATAGGGTTCAATTAAGACAGTATTAAGGACAATTCTGCCTAATAATCCCAGATAATCGGGGTTGGGTTCGGGATTGGGGGAAAAAAATACATCTATCTGTCGGGTTTCATCGCTGACTTCTTTGCTGATTTCGACGGTTCCCAAGGGAGAAAGTAATTGTTCAAGGTAATTTTTGGCAAATTGGTCATGGGGTTTCATGGGGTTTCTTGAATAGCTCGTCGGACCTGTTCTAAGTCTAAATCCAAAGCTTGAGCGATTTGTTCCACACTTAAACCCAAAGCAAGCAAACGGGGAATAGATTCCAGTTTAGCCTCTAGTTTTCCTTGTTCGAGTCCTCGCTCTAGTCCTCGCTCTAGTCCTTGTTCGAGTCCTCGCTCTAGTCCTTCCTGTCGTCCTTCCCGTTTAGTTGCTTCCTTCCATTCCTGATAGGTTTGAGATAAAGTCATAAACACCTCTCTATCCTCAGTTTCTAGGATGTTATTTATTTCCATACTAACCCGCCAACTAATCAATAATTCCAGCACATTTTCCCGGAAAGCATTACCTTGAGGTAATTCTAACAATTCTCGCACCGCTTGGTTTTGCGTTTTTCCCCTTCCCAATAATCTTAACCAGAGAGTCTCAGCAGTCACAGGCAATTGATTAATAGCGATAATTGCAGTGCGATAAAGCGAGGGAAGAAAATAGACGCCTTCTGGCCAATCTGGGTCTAATTTTGCCCCAAGACTCTCTAAAAGAGTCAGACTAGCCGAAGGGGATAAAATCCACAAACGAGGGGCATTGTCTTCATTGTAGCTCTGATTTTCCCGTTTAGCTTGTCTTTGCAGTTCGGCTAAAATTGTCAAAAGTTTCGCTAAACAATTACGAATCTCGCTACGGTTGGGAGGATTGCGATAGGGTTCAATTAAGACAGTATTAAGGACAATTCTGCCGAATAATCCCAGATAATTGGGGTTGGGTTCGGGATTGGGGGAAAAAAATAAATCTATCTGTCGAGTTTCGTCGCTGACTTCTTTGCTGATTTCGACGGTTCCCAGGGGAGAAAGTAATTGTTCAAGGTAATTTTTGGCAAATTGGTCATGGGGTTTCATGGACTGAGCAGTTAATCGATAATTCTCAATTGTATCGAGCGATTTTTGAATGGTTTTATAAACTTATGTTAACAAAAATGTCAGATATTTCAGAAATCCCTTGACAAATAAAAATCAGTTTTGTTAACTTACAATTGTCTTCGATAAATTCCCTTGAGCATCATGACATTAGCAACAATTATGAAAAATGGGGGGGGGGAGAAGAAAAGCTTATGCAATTCTCTCCTTCAGGTCTTTTCTCTAGTAGCAACTACAGCGATCGGATATACTGCTATAGCGACCAGTGCCACAGCCGAAATTAGTGAGCAAGATCACCTTATTATCGCTCAATTTGCTCCTCGTGGTCGTGAATTTGTTTGTCAGTTTAATGGCTCGGGTACTACGATTGCACCTAATATATCAGGGTCTTTTATTCATGATATATATTGCTACATTCCTGCCCAAGGAAGACAATGTGTAGCTGTATATGATGGTATATTTGGATCAGTAACTGGATCTGATTGGAAGCCTTGCGATAACAATAACATGAAGATAGTTACCGATCCGAATACAGGAAAAAAATATTATGAACTTAATTCAGTCCATAAAAGATTTATTTTCTCAAAATAATCTATGAGCTAAAAACTTGACAATAAAAGCGATCTAGTTTTGAGGCTATTTATATCTAACCTCTTTTTCTCTGATCGCTTCACTTGCATCTTCTGGAGTCAAAAGTCGTTGCTGTTTTTCACTAAAGTAAAATATTTGATAATTGGGTGATAATTCCTCTTGTAATTGCCGCCAAATATTGACACCTTCCCTCTCAAAATTGTCTTGACTTACTGCATCAAAAAAATGTGAATCGGCGGGATTATCCCAATTTATAATTTGATTATAAATCTCTGCCCAATTACTTAACTTCTGTTGGATAGAACTCGATAAAGGTAACTCATCTAAGTTAAGGTTATCAGCAGTTTCCATATCCCAAAGAGGCGAATAGTTATATTCTGCCATTAGTTTAATTTTTCTTTTCATCAAGGTCTTCTCCTAAGAAACGTTGGATGAGTTTTCGGGGAGTGAGATTCGCACTAACTACATAACCATTACTACCAATATCGATAGAAATGTATTGAATTTCTCCTTGATAATCAACTTTATAAATACTTCTGCTCGTTCCTTGAGTGCCGATTAATTGACCCATTGTAATTGCTTTCATCAAGAAATCAATAATATTATTAATCGCAATGCCTCGACGCTGAAAATCTTCTCCATGTTTATTAAGAATATGTTCCAAACCCGATGAAGAATTACCGATTTCTAAAAAGATTATCCGCCCGTTGTCTAATTGAGTAATGGCAATAATATCTTGGGAATTGTGTTTAATATTTCTAAGCTTTAGTTCGTTAATTAACTCCTCAAAACTATTTTCATCGGGCATTGGTTTTTTCAAGGACAAAAATGCTTAAATCGGCGTTTTAACCAGAATCTTGATTGATTTTGACTCAGATTATAGTTAAATCCCACATTCCGCACTTTATGATTAAGTTGCCATAACACCACCGAGAAAAACTGATTAAACCGACAAAATTTGTTGAGATTATAGAATTTTGACATCCGATTTCACAAAGAACAATTTGAGGGAAGCAAGGGTCGCTCAAGTTAGACATAGTTAAACTAAAGTGACCTAATTTATCGGACACTTTTCGAGGAAAAAGGTTTTTCTTGGATTGGCTTAAACTCAATTTGCTCAATTTGATGTCTCAACTTACTCGGTAGTAATTTTGGCAATAAATTGAAAAGTATTGAAGAATATCAAGAATCTCCTCAGTTAAGTTACTGAGATGGCTTTGACCATGAATCCTGACTAAATGAATCCCCTGTAAAACCTGAAATATCCATCTTAAAGTTGGTTTGTCTGTGGCTTTGCCGAGTTGATTTTTGACTTTCTCACCTCTTTTTTGCAATTCTCTTCTTAACATTCTTTGTCCCAGACTATACACCAATAAGCATACTCCCATTAAAAACCCCATTGTTTCTATCCTTTTGGGGTTTTTTACAAAGACAGTATCTGCGAGAAATAAGGGGTCTTTGATAAATCTAAATCCTCGTTCACAAGATTGTTGTGCTTTATATTCATGAAGCATTTCCGCGGCAGATAGTTGTTCGCTGTCGAGAACATTAGTGGCGAGAATAAATCTCCCTGCTCTTTCTGTTTCGGCTTTAATGATTTCGGCTTTTTCTTCAATTGTTCCTTGACAGCTATAGACTTTCTCTTTCTTGTTATTAAGGTTTTCTTGATATTTTAATTCTTCTAACTGATAATATTTTAAGCTTTCATTAAATTTCTTTACTTCCAGTTTTAATTCATTTAGGTCGAGCTTTTTTCTCTGCTGCCAATTTTTTAATTGTTTTTCCATCTTTTCTCTTTCCTTTGTTAACTTATCAGCCAACTGCTCTAAGTCTGAATCTTTTCTAGCTGCACTCTCTACAATGAGCCATCTTTGCTTAATTCCCTGATAGTTTACTGGTTTCTCTTGGTATTTATAGCCTTTTTTTTCACTTGACTGAAACTCAGCTTCTTTAGCTTTTTCTGCGATTTCTTTCGCCTTTTTTAGGCTAAAAGGAACTCTAGTTAACCATTTTGTTCCTCCTAAACTATGAAGATTTTTGGCGGTGTACAAGGCACTATCGGTTACATATATTGTCGACAAATTTAGATTTTTTTCATAAGCTTTTATGATTGAGGGAAAAATGTTTTTATCCGATTCATTCCCGGAACCTGTTCTCATTAGTAAAGGAACATCCCCATCACTACTTACCATCAAATCCAGCATAAATTGCTTTAAATCAGGTCTTTTATCTCGCGAATATCCGTAAGTAATTTCGATGACATTTTCTCGGTTTTCTTCTAGGTTCTCTCCCTCTTGCTTTGGGTTGATTTTGTCTTCTCCGTGAACAGACACGGAGCTAGAGTCTAGATGGCTATATTTAGTTTTTATTTCATATTTGTTGCTCGTATTTATTGCTAAACTTGTCCAAAGACTTTCCAGAGAATATTCATATAAATCATCCATAACCCTGCCGATTTTATCGTCATTAATCTCTTCAGCTTTTATTCCTTCCCCTAATAAGTGTTCTATCGGTTTATCTGCAAAAAATTGGGGGAATAAATATAAAGGTTTGGCGACAAATCCCAACCCATTTAGGATGATAGCTTTGACAATTATGCCAGCACTAATTTTCTCTCTCTTATCTGTTCCTAATGCTTGATTGACTAAATCTTCGATTCCTAATTCATCAATAATTCCCGCAACTATCCCTAAGTGATCTAAGTTTTTTACCTCGATTTCTTGTTTCATGTTTTTTCTCTAGCTATTAGCGGTTGACTTCAATTATTATCTCATCTTTTTCGTCTTAGATGTCTGAGTATTTATACTTAGCTCTCTCAAGACTTTCTTGAGTATTTATGCTTAGTGGATTGCTCAACTTTCTCTGTCTTTTCCTTGGTGTTTTTCAACCTGCGGAATGTGGGTTAAATCAATTCTCTACCCTTGCGTAGCTTGTCGGACTTGTTCTAAGTCTAAATCCAAAGCTTGAGCGATTTGTTCCACACTTAAACCCAAAGCAAGCAAACGGGGAATAGATTCCAGTTTTCCTTCCCGTCGTCCTTCCCGTTTAGTTGCTTCCTTCCATTCCTGATAGGTTTGAGATAAGGTCATAAACACCTCTCTATCTTCAGTTTCTAGGATGTTATTTATTTCCATACTAACCCGCCAACTAATTAATAATTCCAGGACATTTTCCCGGAAAGCATTACCTTGAGGTAATTCTAACAATTCTCGCACCGCTTGGTCTTGAGTTTTTCCCCTTCCTAATAATCTTAACCAAAGAGTCTCAGCAGTCACAGGCAATTGATTAATAGCGATAATTGCCGTGCGATAAAGCGAGGGAAGAAAATAGACTCCTTCTGGCCAATCTGGGTCTAATTTTGCCCCAATACTCTCTACAAGAGTCAGACTAGCCGAAGGGGATAAAATCCACAAACGAGGGGCATTGTCTTCATTGTAGCTCTGATTTTCCCGTTTAGCTTGTCTTTGCAGTTCGGCTAAAATCGTCAAAAGTTTCGCTAAACAATTACGAATCTCGCTACGGTTGGGAGGATTGCGATAGGGTTCAATTAAGACAGTATTAAGGACAATTCTGCCTAATAATCCCAGATAATTGGGGTTGGGTTCGGGATTGGGGGAAAAAAATAAATCTATCTGTCGAGTTTCGTCGCTGACTTCTTTGCTGATTTCGACGACTCCCAGGGGAGAAAGTAATTGTTCAAGGTAATTTTTGGCAAATTGGTCATGGGGTTTCATGGAGTTTCTTGAATAGCTTGTCGGACTTGTTCTAAGTCTAAATCCAAAGCTTGAGCGATTTGTTCCACACTTAAACCCAAAGCAAGCAAACGGGGAATAGATTCCAGTTTAGCCTCTAGTTTTCCTCGCTCTAGTCCTCGCTCTAGTCCTTGTTCGAGTCCTTCCCGTTTAGTTGCTTCCTTCCATTCCTGATAGGTTTGAGATAAGGTCATAAACACCTCTCTATCTTCAGTTTCTAGGATGTTATTTATTTCCATACTAACCCGCCAACTAATTAATAATTCCAGGACATTTTCCCGGAAAGCATTACCTTGAGGTAATTCTAACAATTCTCGCACCGCTTGGTCTTGAGTTTTTCCCCTTCCTAATAATCTTAACCAAAGAGTCTCAGCAGTCACAGGCAATTGATTAATAGCGATAATTGCCGTGCGATAAAGCGAGGGAAGAAAATAGACTCCTTCTGGCCAATCTGGGTCTAATTTTGCCCCAATACTCTCTACAAGAGTCAGACTAGCCGAAGGGGATAAAATCCACAAACGAGGGGCATTGTCTTCATTGTAGCTCTGATTTTCCCGTTTAGCTTGTCTTTGCAGTTCGGCTAAAATTGTCAAAAGTTTCGCTAAACAATTACGAATCTCGCTACGGTTGGGAGGATTGCGATAGGGTTCAATTAAGACAGTATTAAGGACAATTCTGCCTAATAATCCCAGATAATTGGGGTTGGGTTCGGGATTGGGGGAAAAAAATAAATCTATCTGTCGAGTTTCGTCGCTGACTTCTTTGCTGATTTCGACGATTCCCAGGGGAGAAAGTAATTGTTCAAGGTAATTTTTGGCAAATTGGTCATGGGGTTTCATGGAGTTTCTTGAATAGCTTGTCGGACTTGTTCTAAGTCTAAATCCAAAGCTTGAGCGATTTGTTCCACACTTATAGTCATTTCAAATAAGTGTGAGACGAGGGAAAAATAAGGTAAAATCAAGAGAAACGAGCAACCCATACAGAAAAATGTCTTATAGCCTAGACTTGAGAAAAAAAGTAATCGATTATGTAGAGAATGGGGGAAGCATAACCAAAGCCGCCGCTCTATTTAATATAGGAAGAGCGACGATATATAGATGGCTAGGTAGGGAAAAACTGGAAGCAACAAAGGTAAAACACCGTCAGAGAAAGCTGGACTGGAAAGCACTGTCAAAAGATGTCCAAGAAAATCCCGAGGCAAGATTAAGAGACAGAGCCGAGAAATTTGGAGTGAGACCAAGTGCCATTTGCTATGCCTTAAAAAAAATGAAAGTTACCAGAAAAAAGAAGGAACTTCGTTATAGAGAAAGAAACCGAGAAGAAAGAATGAAATACTACAGAGTGCTGAGAGAATTGATTAAAATATATGGAAGTGAAAGCCTTGTATTTATTGATGAGTCAGGGTTTGAAGAATTTCAAGCCTGTTTTTATGCTTGGTCAAAAAAAGGGAAGAAAGTCTTTGGAGATAGACAAGGAAAACGAGGAAAAAGAGAGAACCTTGTCGCTGGTAGAAGAAAGGGAAAAAAAGACTTTATTGCACCGATGGTATTTACGAGAAGCCTGAATGCCGAAGGTTTTGAAGGGTGGTTATCTTTATATTTGTTGCCCTCTCTAACCATAACATCAGTATTAATTATGGATAATGCACCAATTCATCGGAAGACAGTCATTAAACAACTGGTAGAGGAAGCAGGTCATCAGGTCGTGTTTTTGCCAAAATACTCTCCTGATTTAAATGATATCGAACATGATTTTAGTGCATTAAAGAGGGCAAGAATGTATGCTCCTGTGGGGACACCCCTTGATGAAATTATTCGTACTTATTGTGTCGCCTAGTGTCTCGTTCTTATTTGAAATAACTATAAACCCAAAGCAAGCAAACGGGGAATAGATTCCAGTTTAGCCTCTAGTTTTCCTCGCTCTAGTCCTCGCTCTAGTCCTTGTTCGAGTCCTTCCCGTTTAGTTGCTTCCTTCCATTCCTGATAGGTTTGAGATAAGGTCATAAACACCTCTCTATCTTCAGTTTCTAGGATGTTATTTATTTCCATACTAACCCGCCAACTAATTAATAATTCCAGGACATTTTCCCGGAAAGCATTACCTTGAGGTAATTCTAACAATTCTCGCACCGCTTGGTCTTGAGTTTTTCCCCTTCCTAATAATCTTAACCAAAGAGTCTCAGCAGTCACAGGCAATTGATTAATAGCGATAATTGCCGTGCGATAAAGCGAGGGAAGAAAATAGACTCCTTCTGGCCAATCTGGGTCTAATTTTGCCCCAATACTCTCTACAAGAGTCAGACTAGCCGAAGGGGATAAAATCCACAAACGAGGGGCATTGTCTTCATTGTAGCTCTGATTTTCCCGTTTAGCTTGTCTTTGCAGTTCGGCTAAAATTGTCAAAAGTTTCGCTAAACAATTACGAATCTCGCTACGGTTGGGAGGATTGCGATAGGGTTCAATTAAGACAGTATTAAGGACAATTCTGCCTAATAATCCCAGATAATTGGGGTTGGGTTCGGGATTGGGGGAAAAAAATAAATCTATCTGTCGAGTTTCGTCGCTGACTTCTTTGCTGATTTCGACGATTCCCAGGGGAGAAAGTAATTGTTCAAGGTAATTTTTGGCAAATTGGTCATGGGGTTTCATGGAGTTTCTTGAATAGCTTGTCGGACTTGTTCTAAGTCTAAATCCAAAGCTTGAGCGATTTGTTCCACACTTAAACCCAAAGCAAGCAAACGGGGAATAGATTCCAGTTTAGCCTCTAGTTTTCCTCGCTCTAGTCCTCGCTCTAGTCCTTGTTCGAGTCCTTGTTCGAGTCCTTCCCGTTTAGTTGCTTCCTTCCATTCCTGATAGGTTTGAGATAAAGTCATAAACACCTCTCTATCCTCAGTTTCTAGGATGTTATTTATTTCCATACTAACCCGCCAACTAATTAATAATTCCAGGACATTTTCCCGGAAAGCATTACCTTGAGGTAATTCTAACAATTCTCGCACCGCTTGGTTTTGCGTTTTTCCCCGTCCCAATAATCTTAACCAAAGAGTCTCAGCAGTCACAGGCAATTGATTAATAGCGATAATTGCCGTGCGATAAAGCAAGGGAAGAAAATAGACTCCTTCTGGCCACTCTGGGTCTAATTTTGCCCCAAATCCTTCTAAAACAGTGATACCAGCGGAAGGGGATAAAATCCACAAACGAGGGGCATTCTTTTCATTGTAGCTCTGATTTTCCCGTTTAGCTTGTCTTTGCAGTTCGGCTAAAATCGCCAAAAGTTTCGCTAAACAATTACGAATCTCGCTACGGTTGGGAGGATTGCGATAGGGTTCAATTAAGACAGTATTAAGGACAATTCTGCCTAATAATCCCAGATAATCGGGGTTGGGTTCGGGATTGGGGGAAAAAAATACATCTATCTGTCGGGTTTCATCGCTGACTTCTTTGCTGATTTCGACGGTTCCCAAGGGAGAAAGTAATTGTTCAAGGTAATTTTTGGCAAATTGGTCATGGGGTTTCATGGGGTTTCTTGAATAGCTCGTCGGACCTGTTCTAAGTCTAAATCCAAAGCTTGAGCGATTTGTTCCACACTTAAACCCAAAGCAAGCAAACGGGGAATAGATTCCAGTTTAGCCTCTAGTTTTCCTCGCTCTAGTCCTCGCTCTAGTCCTTGTTCGAGTCCTTGTTCGAGTCCTTGTTCGAGTCCTTCCCGTTTAGTTGCTTCCTTCCATTCCTGATAGGTTTGAGATAAGGTCATAAACACCTCTCTATCTTCAGTTTCTAGGATGTTATTTATTTCCATACTAACCCGCCAACTAATTAATAATTCCAGCACATTTTCCCGGAAAGCATTACCTTGAGGTAATTCTAACAATTCTCGCACCGCTTGGTCTTGAGTTTTTCCCCGTCCTAATAATCTTAACCAGAGAGTCTCAGCAGTCACAGGCAATTGATTAATAGCGATAATTGCCGTGCGATAAAGCGAGGGAAGAAAATAGACTCCTTCTGGCCAATCTGGGTCTAATTTTGCCCCAATACTCTCTACAAGAGTCAGACTAGCCGAAGGGGATAAAATCCACAAACGAGGGGCATTGTCTTCATTGTAGCTCTGATTTTCCCGTTTAGCTTGTCTTTGCAGTTCGGCTAAAATTGTCAAAAGTTTCGCTAAACAATTACGAATCTCGCTACGGTTGGGAGGATTGCGATAGGGTTCAATTAAGACAGTATTAAGGACAATTCTGCCTAATAATCCCAGATAATTGGGGTTGGGTTCGGGATTGGGGGAAAAAAATAAATCTATCTGTCGAGTTTCGTCGCTGACTTCTTTGCTGATTTCGACGATTCCCAGGGGAGAAAGTAATTGTTCAAGGTAATTTTTGGCAAATTGGTCATGGGGTTTCATGGACTGAGCAGTTAATCGATAATTCTCAATTGTATAGTTATTAAAAAAGTGGGTTTAAATAACCCACTTCTCAAGTGATGATTGGTAGTTTTTGGGATCGGAATTTTCAAACTGTGCCAGAAACTATGAGCAGCCATGGCAATTATTCTCCTTGTCAATAGTGAGCAATTGCAAGATTATACTACCTCTTCGAGAAAATCATAAATTTTGTCTAATTGTTCCAAGGTCACTAAACCGTACTGCCAGAGAATCATCGGTAAATGAATTTTATCAGATTGGATCGAGCGCTCGGCCATAGCGATCGATTCTTGGGGAAGGGACAATTCCTCTTGTAGAAATCGTCGGAATTGGGAATAGGCAATCGTGGACATAGGGGGTTTTTTTTCCTCAATAGTATAGTAGATCTCGTGATTTTAACAAAACACTACCTGATCGGTTTCAAGGACAGTTAGTCTCGCGACCGTTTTTTCTGTATCTAAGCTATCCCGATGATAGAGAGCGCTTTCCTAAAAATCGCTGGCTCTCTTAAGATAGTCCCGTTAGATCGAGCAGAATTTTGTCTCTGTTTAATCTATCTATATCAAGGGTAAAGATTATTCAATCTATGACTTGATAGACTATAAAAATCTTAATCGATATGGTTATATCTTAAACAGTATAAATGCGTAATAGCTTCTAAAAGCCATACTTATATTTCCAGACAAGGGACACCTTCTATAAGAAAGTTAACACCATTTTCAAAAATCAAGGTCTTGAGATAGACTCAATCTTAATTTTATCTCCTTCTTTCACTCCTAATTCTTTGGCTCGGCCCCCGGCTAGTTCGATCACTTGATTAACCATGGTGTTTGGCCCATAGACAGGACAAGGATCGACGGCACAAGGAGGGACATTCAGCAAAACTGCTTTTACTATACCATCTTTTAGAAAAATCATGTCTAGAGGAATCGAGACATTTTTCATCCAAAACCGGGCCATCAGAGGTTGTGCAAAGGGAAATAGCATACCGCGATTTTTCTCCAAAGATGAGCGATACATTAAACCCTTGGCTTGTTGTTCGGGGGTTTGAGCCACTTCTAACTCAATCATCTCACCATTAATATCTGCTTTGGCCGTGATCGGTAATATTTGCCCTTGATTCTCAGTCGTAATCTGAGCCATTGAACTATTATTACCATTGAGATTAGTCGATTGACAACTCAGCAGCAACAAACCTAAAAATAGTATTAACTTGATCTTGAGCATAAATGATTTTTTACCAGTCATCACCAATAGTTATCAATACTTAATTTTTCTAGTATAAGTGGAGAATTAAGCAGATAAGACACTAACACAAAGTGGTGACGGCAAATATAAAGATAGTATTAAAAATATCTAGCATGGGGGTGAGCATCCTTCCTTGAGGAGAGGGGCAGGATTGCTAGAACGTATATACTAGGAAAATTCTCAAAGTTATTGGCCGATTTTCCCCCTCAATTTTGCCCTAGTCCGGCTGCAGTCGATCGCCTTCGTAGGTTAAAATACCATTGATCTATTGATCGATTATTGTAGGCTCAGGAGCAATCACCATGACCGCAGAAAGTATGTTATTTAATGGGGCGATCGTGGCGATCGTTCTCGTCCTCGTCGGATTAGCTTGGGGTTTTCTCCTCCTCAAAATCCAAGGTGGAGAAGCGGAATAGCTTGTTTTTCCGTTCATGGTTACTTTATTAGTAATCATGAACTAATTTTTCCCCATCAAAAGTAATTAAGAGAAAATCAATAACTAAAATTTTATAGCTATACCTATGACCACTCCCACGATCGAGTTTTTTGTTGGTTTATCAGAAGAATTAAGCGGTGTTAGTCTCCGCAAAAATAAAAGTACCGGGATTCGCAATGTCCTGATGACTTTTAAAACCCTGAAAGCGATCGAACGTTTCCAAAGTTTCACCACCCGCACCTACGGTGATCTTCGTCTCACCGATGAGGAAGGAGTGATTATAGTTATTCCCAACTCGACTAAGTTTATTTTTGGAGGAGATGAAGGAGATGAAATTCAACGGGTAGAATGTGGTTTTGAAATCACCGATGAACACTGGGAGCGTTTTCTGCGCTTTATGAATCGTTATGCGGCAGCCAACGGGATGGGGTATCAGGATAAGTGAGAAGTGGGAAGTGGGGTGTAGGGTGTGGGGTGTAGGGTGTGGGGAGAACAAATAAAAATAATCTCCTGACTACCGACTTGAAAGAGGGTGTAGGGTGTGGGGTGTGGGGTGTAGGGAAAGAAACATCTTTCATCTGTGGGGGTGAAAATTTTTTCATCGGGACTGACTCCTGAACTCTGATAGCCAAAAACCAGCTAAAATAAGGATAAATTTAGTCAAGAAACCATGAAAATAGCGATTACTGGGGCGACGGGATTTGTGGGTAGTCGATTGGTGGTCAAACTCTATGATCGCGGCGATGACATCCTAATTTTGACTCGCAATCCCGATAAAGCCGGGAGAATTTACCCAAAGTCAATCTATCCTAAGATAGAGATTATTCCCTATATCGCCACAGAATCGGGGGATTGGCAAAAAGAGATTTCTGGATGTGATGCGGTGATTAATCTAGCGGGAGAACCGATTTCGGAACGCTGGACCGGGGAAGCAAAACGAGCAATCGTCGCTAGTCGGGAAATCGGCACCGAGAAAATTGTCGAGGCGATCGCACTGGCCGACCAGAAACCGAAAGTTTTAATTAACTCCTCGGCGATCGGTTACTATGGAACCAGTGAAACCGCTAGTTTTGACGAAAATAGCCCTCCCGGTGACGATTTTCTGGCAGATGTCTGTAAAAAGTGGGAAACAGCCGCCCAAAAAGTTAAAGATTACGGCACTCGTTTAGTCATTCTTCGCACGGGTATTGTTTTAGGCAATGGGGGTGCTTTAGGGAAAATGATCCCACCCTTCAAACTATTTGCCGGCGGACCGATTGGCAGCGGTCGTCAGTGGTTTTCTTGGATTCATCGGGATGATTTAATTAATTTAATTATCTATTGTCTCGATCGCCAGGGAATTAGCGGTACTTTCAACGCTACTGCACCCAATCCCGTCCGGATGAAAGAATTCTGTCAGATTTTAGGGGAAGTAATGAATCGTCCTTCTTGGTTGCCAGTGCCAGATTTTGCCCTCGAAATTCTCTTGGGAGAAGGAGCAAAAATCGTCTTAGAAGGTCAAGAAGTGCTGCCAAAAGCCACTCAAGCGATCGGTTTTGACTATCGTTATCCTAATCTAGAAGCGGCCTTACAAGAAATCGTCCCGAAAATGTAGAAAGCTGATACAATACCCGAGTTCAAATGATCTCAATCTATTTTTCACTCCAGACGGGATGGGAGAATAAAGAGGCGGCCACTCTCACCCCGCGCAGTTGATTTAACAGGGGTAAATGGCCCACGGGAGCGCTTAAATCCCAGATAAATTCCTGCGGGTATTTCGTCCAATTATTGCCATTTTTCCAGCCAATTTTCGGCCAGAGTTTCGGGAAATCTTGTCCCACACCTATCCATAATTTGCGCTGCACCGACCAACCGAATTTCCCTTCCGAATGAACTAACCAAAGATGATCAATAGTCTGAATATCTACACCGGGAAAAGCTTCTACTTCCGTAAAATAGACCCATTTCCTCTGTATTGCTGCTTCTCCTGCTAATTCACAGAGTTTTTGACGGGTGAGACTATCGGCAGTTTGAAAATCCTGTTTAGCCAATAATTCCTGTAAAAGTCGATAATCGATACCCTTAGCACTATCGAGGGGAACAACACCCGTGGGGAAATAATTAGCTAAAAATTCCTTGCTCTGAGCGCTATTATCTTGGTATAGCAATTGATAGGCCTTACCTGTCACCAGATTAACAGGAGTGGGCTGCTGGGCCAACAAAAAATCTCTCAATACAGTTAGGCCACCTTCTCCGGCCCCGGCTAATTGTGTCAGGATTTGTAATTGATTTTTCGGCGACTCGGTGGCTAATTGACTCATCTTGCGGGTAATATCCTCGCTCTGTTCTTCTACTAACACGCCATTCTGGTCAGTCATATCATCACTTTTAAGACCACTCCTTCAATACTATTACCACTATTTCGGGGTCGCTGCTCGATTTTTTCCCGACAAAAAAGGGATTTTTAGCGGGTGGTTGATCGTACACTGAAAGAGAGAACTATTTTGGCTATCTAGATCACCGACGGTCAAAATTCCCTTGACTGAATCGGTGATGGGCAGAGATTGTAACAAAAATTATCGATTGCTTGACAAAAAACTCCGATTATGCTATCAACTGAACCTAAAATCAACAATTCCGGACAAAAATATTTAGCCTATCAAGATTGTCTATCCCCGAATCAAACCCTGTTCCCCCTGACAGCCAAGGTTAATAACCGCGATTGTCTAGAAATCGGTGGTTGTGATGTCACCACCCTAGTGGAACGTTTCGGTTCACCCTTGTATATTGTCGATGAAGTCACCCTCCGCACTGCCTGTCGTCAATACCTGCAAGGTTTCCAGACTCATTATCCCGGAGAATCTAGGGTAATTTATGCCTCGAAAGCGTGGAATTGCCTGGCCCTATCGGCCGTGGTCGCTAGGGAGGGATTAGGTTTTGATGTGGTGTCGGCCGGAGAAATTCACACGGTGTTAACCGCTTTAGACCAGATCAAGAAAACCGATGTGCCGATATACTTTCATGGTAATAACAAATCGATCGCCGAGTTAGAGTATGCGATCGAGCATAACTGCATTATTATCGTTGATAACTGGCTAGAGTTAGAAAATCTGGTTAAATTAGGCGAAAATCGTCCTGATACCCCTATTCCGATCCTGTTGCGGTTAACCCCCGGTATCGAGTGCCACACCCACGAATATATTCGCACGGGTCACTTAGACAGTAAATTTGGTTTTGACCCCCATCAAATCGAAGCGGTATTTGACTATGTTTTAGCTCATCCGCTGCTGAATTGTCTGGGTTTACACGCTCACATCGGTTCCCAGATTTTTGAACGTCAACCCCACCAAGACTTAGCCGCTGTGCTGGCAGATTGGTTTAAATTAGGTTTAGAACGGGGTTTACCCCTAGAGCAATTAAATGTGGGTGGTGGTTTAGGGATTCGCTACCTCGAAAGTGATGACCCCCCAAGTATCGAGGAATGGGTGCAAGCAGTGTCCTTAGCAGTGGCCAAAGCTTGTCAGGAAAGAGGTATCGCTTATCCGCTGCTCATTGCCGAACCGGGACGCTCTCTGATTGCCACCGCTTGCGTAACGGCCTATACAGTGGGTAATCGCAAGGAAATCCCCGAAATCCGCACCTATATCGCCGTTGATGGCGGAATGTCTGATAATCCCCGACCGATTACCTATCAATCGGTTTACCGGGCCGTGGTCGCCAATAAAATGAGTCAAGAATGTCAGGAAGTGGTGACAATAGCTGGAAAGCATTGTGAATCTGGCGATATTCTAATTAAGGATATTACGCTACCGAAAACCAACCCGGGGGATATTTTAGTGGTTTTAGCCACGGGGGCCTATAACTACAGCATGGCTTCTAATTACAACCGCTTACCCCGTCCGGCGGCGGTAATTGTCCAAAATGGAGAAGCTAATCTGATCCTTGAACGGGAAAATCTGGCGGATTTGCTGCGTCAAGACCGCTTACCCAATCGACTCTCCTTGATATAAACCTCATCGCTATCGTCCCCCATGTCGGGTTTTTTTCTGGACCCTCGCCGGTTATTGTCCTGGATTCTCAGCCATGGTCTGTCAGTCCTAGACTTTGGGTTAGTTCTCCTCCTTACCTATATGCTGCTGCTAATTATCGGCGAGCGGCGTACCTTTTGGATGGTGCGAGGACTAATCTACTTAATGCTGGCCTCGGTGATTAGCGATGCCCTAGGATTGCGCTTGCTGGGGTTAGTCCTAGAAAAATTGATTTTGGGGGCAGCAGTGGCGATTGCTGTGATTTTTCAGTCGGAATTCCGCCGTTTTTTAGAATTATTGGGCAAAGGTCAAGTGTGGGAATTATTTAAAAAAAGTTCCCCCACTCCCAAGACCGATAATGTCATTGATGAGTTAGTGGACGCGGTGAAGGATCTATCTCAAAATCGCACCGGTGCGCTGATGGTATTAGAAACCAGTGGCAATCTCGACACCAAAGTGTTTGTCAATCCGGGGGTGACGCTCAATGGCCAAGTATCTAAGGAATTAATTCAAACTATTTTTCAAACTAAAACTTTACTGCACGATGGGGCCGTATTTATTCGGGGCGATCGAGTGGTGGCCGCGGGTGTTATTCTACCCTTATCGGAGCGCAGTACCTCTAGGCAATTAGGCACCCGTCATCGGGCGGCCATGGGCATTACCGAAAGGCTAGATAATTGTATCTGTATTGTGGTTTCTGAGGAAACCGGCTCGATTTCCCTCGCGTCGGGGGGTAATTTGGATCGGCCTTTAACCAGTAGTAAACTAAAAGAGCTTCTCGAAGCGAAGTTTTCTCCGTCGGGAGAGGGGGAAGTGGTCGCACCGAGTTGGGGACGTTTAGGGCGTACAATTGGCTTAAAAGGTCGTCTAATCTTAGAAAAATTCTCCCGTTCGCCCAGAGCAACCCCCAAAGATAGAAAATGACTCTTAAACCGAGCTTGTCACCAGAATTACCTACGGATTTAGATAAAAACCGTTTGCCTCAGCACGTCGCAGTGATTATGGATGGGAACGGTCGTTGGGCGAAAAATCGTGGTTTACCGCGGATTATGGGCCATCAACGGGGAGTAGATGCACTAAAAGACTTGCTGCGCTGTTGTCGTGACTGGGGGATTCCCGCTTTAACCGCTTATGCTTTTTCTACAGAAAATTGGGGTCGTCCCCTCGAGGAAGTAGAGTTTTTAATGACTCTATTCGAGCGGGTTTTGCGGCGCGAATTAGAAGAAATGATGCAGCAAAATGTCAAAATTCGCTTTATTGGTAATTTATCAGCCTTGCCAGAGTCTTTAAGACGGGAAATTGCTAAATCTCAAGCAGAAACTAGCAAAAATTCCGGTATTCAATTTACGGTGGCTACTAATTATGGTGGCCGAGAGGAGATCGTGCAAGCTTGTCAGGCGATCGCTCGTCAGGTGCAACAGGGTTTAGTCTCCCCGGAAGCGATCGATGAATCTCTCTTTGAACAGTATCTTTATACTGCCGGGATTCCTAACCCAGACCTGTTAATTCGCAGTAGTGGGGAAATGCGAATTAGTAATTTTTTACTCTGGCAAATGGCCTACGCGGAAATCTACGTTACTGACACCCTCTGGCCCGATTTCGATCGAGTGCAATTTCACCGCGCTTTAAAAGATTATCAGGGTCGTCATCGTCGTTTTGGCAAATTATAAGGGCTGCAGCCCAAATTTAGCGAAATAGCCACTGTGGGGCAGTTAAAGGACAATTTTTGATTTTTACAAGAGGTCTGATCACTTTTAATCTTAAACTCCCTGGGGCAACGGTTAAACCGGGACGGGGGTCGTTTGTGATCTTCTCGATTTCCCCAATACGGTAATCCGTAAATCGGCTGGAGCTAGACTTTTTCCCAGGCTAAAATAAAATAGGGGAGAGAATAACTATCGACGATAAGCAGTTTTAAGATTATGGGATTCTTTGACTCAGAAGTGGTTCAACAGGAAGCTAGACAGCTATTTGAAGATTACCAGTCTCTCACACAACTAGGCAGCGAGTACGGTAAATTCGATCGAGAGGGTAAAATAATCTTTATCGATAGGATGGAGGAGTTAATGGAACGCTACAAGATATTTATGAAGCGTTTTGAGTTATCTGAGGATTTTTCCGCCCAAATGACCGTAGAACAGCTAAAAACCCAATTAGGTCAATTTGGTATGACTCCCCAAATGATGTTCGACCAAATGCAGCAAACCCTTGAACGGATGAAGGCAGAGATTCGCTAAAATTGCCGATATTTATCGGGTATTGGCTGCCTTTTGCCCGATAATGTCCTCTCCAGATTACTGCTCGGAAAATTGGGGTTTCTGCGGTTTTTTGAGAACAATGATCTAATAATTTTAAGTAGGTTAACTGATGAACTCCAGGCCAGATTCACAAGAGAATATTGAGCCACCTCAGTATAGTGAAAAAACTAACCGCATTCAGGCAATCAGTCAACTGATTAAGGCAATAACCCCGTTAATTTGGGCTATAGTTGTTCTAGTGGTTATCTTGCCTCTTTTAGGGAAAATTTGGCTAGGAACTGCCGGCAATGAACCGTTAAAAACTAGGGTTGCTACCGAAACTAACCTAGAGATTCCCATCACTATACCCGAAAAATCTAACAGTCAAATCGATCGGGAGATTAGCCAAGCTTTACAGACAGCGAGAGCAAATTCTCAAAGCTTCGCCCTAGGAGAAATTGAGGGATGGGTGGAGGAGTTGATGACACGAGTAGATCAGGGTTTTCTGCCTTGGTATTTTAACTATTTCAATCAAAAACAATTTGAGGGCAAGGCCTTTTTAAGCGGATTATACTCCTCGATCGCTCACTGGGTCAATACAGATAATCCACTCCCGGAACAGGTGGTGGCAGAAAATTTGACCAAAACTATTCAAACCGAGTTTACTAAACGGGTAATTCGTCCCCAAGAGGCTCAATTGCGTCTAGAGAGAATTACTAGGGATGCTGTTAATTTATATGTCAATAATTTAAGCAATGAATTGGCAAATATACAGGCTAGTTATCAAATTCCCCAAGGCAAATGGGACCGTTATCTTAGTGATATAGCCGTAACAATTAAAGATACCGAGGGCAATATTTCTAACACATCAATTAAACTTTTAGTCGGTGGCACCACTGCTTTAGGAGTTAAATCTCTGGTCCCAGTGATGAAAGTGGGCAGTACAGTTTATTTGTCCCTAGCGGGAAAAACGGGGGCGAAAATTGCCACTAAAACCGGTGGGGCAGTAGCGAGTAGTTTTGGGGCAGAATTAATCGATCCAATCGTGGGAATTGGTTTGATAGTTTGGGATTTATGGGACTATCAGCACCGGGTAAACATTGAAAAACCGATTCTGCGGGATGCCATTTTTAATTATTTACAAGAAGTCAAATACGATCTGGTCAATAATCATCAAGGTAGCGTCCTTTCATCTATTTATCAAATTGAAGCCACTGTCAATAAATCCTTAGTGAGAACCTAAGTAGGGTTGGCTGAAAAAGTTTGTTGGTTGGGTTAGGAGTCAGGAGTACAATTGCATGAATGGGGCTATTATATAGAAATATATTTATGAATCTATTCTTTCTATTAAGAGTAAATTAGATACTGGAGTAAAGTTGAAAAAAAACTGAGAAAATACACAAAATCCAGATACGCTAAAAAAGTATCTCTTCACTTTCAAAGGGTTATGAACACAAGTTTAGATAGTTTAAAAATGAAACGTAGAGTAATACTAAATCCGGTTATTAAAGACTGATTATTTATTCTCCCTTTTGCATGAGTGCCTCTCCTGATATGTAGCCTATACTCAACGGATTTAGTATGAGGTGGCTTTACCGATTGTGGAATCAATTTGAAAATGGCTTATTTCGTTTTTGTAAATATAATATTCGAGACCTAATTTTTTTGATTGATTTATTAATAACTTTAATTTATATTCCCTTTCTTGTTGTTTTTTTACCTATTAGTATAGTCGTTGCTATTTGGGAAGAAATGACTGAGGACAAAGATTAAAAGGAGTATCCCCCATTTCTTGTTATCAAATGGCCTTAGCTCATCATAAAGGTCAAAGGTATTAAAGGTGTAAAGGTTACTGCCAACCGCGCAAATTAAAATAACCCACACAAAAATCAGCCCCTTTTCTGTAAAATTGGCAATAAATGGGACTCAATATTATCAAAAATGCGCGGCATATTTTTAATCCGTAGGGTGCGCTCTTCGATAGCGTAACGCACCGACAATTGTGGTGGGTGATTTTGGTTATGGTGGTGGGTTACGCGTTGCTAACCCACCCTACTGGACTGTTTCAACTAAAATAGGGCAATAGATTTCGGCTTAAAATCTTAGATTATAGAATTTATAGCATTTTTCTAATACACCAAATTAGCTGAAACAGTCCACTACTGATTTACTTAGGGTTAGCTGAATAAATCTAAAAACCTTGTTGGGTAAGACTTTTAGACTTTTTGTCAATCAAAAAGTACCAGATATGGGAGTGGTCGGGGGGAAAATCCCTGGACTTTTTCCCTGAAAATTAGGTAATTTACCCGATGAAAATGGGTAAAACCCCACACCCCACACCCTACACCCTACACCCTGCCCCTAGGAAAAACTTTTTCAGCAGACCCTACTTAATCCAAACAGTTTTAACGTTGACAAATTCGCGAATACCTTCGACACTTAATTCCCGTCCAAAACCAGAACGTTTAATACCCCCAAAGGGCAAGCGAGGATCGGATTTAACCATACCGTTAATAAACACACAACCGGCCTCAATTTCGGTAATTAAACGCTCAATTTCTGCGGGGTTATTCGTCCAAGCACTAGAACCTAAACCAAAGGGACTATCATTAGCTAAAGCGATCGCTTCATCGATATTTTTGACTCGAAATAGTAAAGCCACCGGTCCAAAAAATTCCTCTTTTTCCCCCGGAGAACCGACAGGAATATCGGTTAAAATCGTTGGTAGATAAAAGTTACCTTTTCCCTCTAAACGTTGACCCCCCACAAGGACTTTACCACCCATAGCGACGGTTTTTTCGACTTGATGGGCAATTTCCGAGACGATCGATACCGTGGCCAAAGGACCGATATCAACAGTTTCATCGAGGGGATCACCCACTCTTAAAGCTTGGAATTTCGCCACTAATAACTGTTCAAATTGATCGGCGACAGTTTCCATAACAATAAACCGTTTAGCGGCGATACAAGTCTGACCATTATTTAACAATCGCGCCGTCACTGCCGTAGCCGCTGCCGCCTCGATATCGGCAGTATCTAAAACGATAAAAGGATCACTACCTCCCAACTCCAAAACCACTTTTTTGATCTGTTTTCCCGCGGCGGCTGCTAAACTCATCCCCGCCGGTTCACTACCGGTTAAAGTGGCGGCTTTTACCCGTTCATCGTTAATTAAATCACTAACGCGATCGGCCCCGATCAAAAGAGTTTGAAAAGCACCTTCGGGAAAACCGGCTTCTAATAAAATTCTTTCCACCGCTAAAGCTGATTGGGGGACATTAGAAGCGTGTTTGAGTAGGCCGACATTTCCCGCCATTAAAGCGGGGGCAGCAAAGCGAAATACTTGCCATAAAGGGAAATTCCAGGGCATAACCGCTAAAATTACCCCTAACGGTTGATAACGGACAAAACTGCGACTAGCATCGGTGGCAATCAGCACATCTTCCAGATAACCGGCGGCATTATCGGCATAAAAACGACAAACCAAGGCACATTTGAGGACTTCCGCGATCGCTGATTTGATTGGTTTCCCCATTTCTAAAGTCATGGTTTTAGCCAATGCTACTTGATCCCGTTCCAAAATATCCGCCGCTTGCCGTAACCACTGTCCCCGTTCACTGATGGCGGTCCGGCGATACTGCTGAAAAGTGGCCTCAGCTAGGGCCAATTTCGCCGCCAATTCCTCCGAGGTTAGAGGGGTAAAAGTCTTGAGAATTTCTCCAGTGGCAGGGTTAACTGAAGCGATACCCATATCCCAATTGTCTCCTATCGAGCGCTATATCTCTAGTTTAGTTCTCCGGCTGTCCCGCTGCTGACATAATTCGATCGCTAATTGGATCGCCGCTTGCATACTCTGGGGTCTAGCGATGCCAAGACCGGCGATATCAAAAGCCGTCCCGTGGTCTGGAGAGGTGCGAACAAAAGGCAAACCGATGGTAGTATTAACAGCACAGTCAAAAGCCATTAATTTCACGGGAATTAAGCCCTGATCGTGGTATAATGCCAGATATGCGTCGGCGGGTTGCCCTTGACCGCTAAACCAAGCGCGCCCCGGTTCCACCCAAAGCGTATCGGGGGGGACAAGGCCGATTAATTGGGTTTGCGGGTATTTTTGCCCCATTGACTCTAGCCAAGGCTGTAACCAGTCCTTTTCTTCCCTTCCCAGTTTTCCCGCTTCGCCACTGTGGGGATTAAGGCCGGATATGGCGATTTTTGGGCGATCGATGCCGAAATCTAGCTTTAAAGACTCGATCAATAGATCTAGTTTTCGGGTCATCAGATCGGGGTTAAGGGCATCGGGAACTTCTCGCAGGGGGATGTGGGTAGTGGCGAGGAGAGTGCGTAAGTTATAGCCGGTGTGAGGGGATTTAGCGACGAATAGCATCCCATAACGGTTAATTCCCGCCATGGTAGCCAAAACCTCCGTTTGACCGGGGAAATCATAACCAGCCAACTGCCAACAGGATTTAGCGATCGGACCGGTGACAATACCGTCAAATTCGCCCTTGAGGGTGCGTTTTATGGCTTCTTGCAGGTAAAGAAAGCTAATTTCACCACTGTGGGCATCCCCACGCCCGCAAACGATTTTTTCTTGATTGTAGGGCAAATCGATCAGAGAAAAGCGATCGAGAAGATGGGGATCGTGATAGGCTTTTTCGAGAAGCGTTCTTGTGCCGATTAGAGTAATCTGACAACTGCACGAGATTGGGGAATCGGCGATCGCTTTTAACACCACTTCAGGGCCGATCCCGGCGGGATCACCGACGGGGATAACTAGACGGGGAATAAAAGAGGCGGATTCCATAAATTTTGGCCGTCAAGATGGCTAATTCTCCCGATTAATCTGATCGTTGACAATCATCAGGAGGGAATAAATCAGTAAACAATCTTCAGTTTACTGTAATCTCATGGCGATAGATAGTAACTTTAGGCAAATTAAATTTTTTAACTTCTCTGTTTTCTGATTGCCCAAATTAGCCAGATTGTTGTAAGCTTATGACCCAACTACAACCCGATATATTCGTCAACAATCGTCCCGATACCGATGGAGACGAGGAAGAAGACTACTTCGATTATTTTTATGATGAACCGGGTAGTGAACCAGGGACATTAATTATCGAACCGGATGCCAAACCCTCGCGGATTATTTTAATCGACTACGATGAAGATAACGCCATTCGCAAGGTGGATATTACTCCCAATGCTTGCGCCCCCTATATTGGCACAAATACCGTGTCTTGGATGGATATTCAAGGGTTAGGTAGTGAGACGGTTTTAAAACAGGTGGGAGAAATTTTTAATCTGCATCCTTTGTTATTAGAAGATGTGGTTAATGTGCCGCAGCGACCGAAGTTAGAGGACTATAACAATCAATTGTTAGTGATTTCTCAGATGGTGCGACTGAAAGAAGATGAAAGCGGTTTTGATACGGAACAGGTGAGTTTTGTCTTGGGAAAACGCTATCTTTTAAGTTTTCAAGAGGAGGAATTACAGGACTGTTTTGAGATAGTGAGAGATCGAATTCGCACTTCCCAGGGACGAGTACGGAAATCGGGGGCGGATTATTTAACCTATTTATTATTAGACACGATTATCGATGGTTATTTTCCCGTGGTAGAACACTACGAAGATCGGATTGAAGCGTTGGAAGATATGATCATTAGTAATCCCGATCGAGATACAATGCAGGAAATCTATGATGTCCGTCGGGAATTATTGGCACTGCGTCGCTTAATTTGGCCGATGCGAAATGTCCTACATCTACTCATGCGTGACCATCATGGTATAGTCAGCGATGAAGTACAAATTTATTTTCGGGATTCCTACGACCACGTCATTCAAATTCTGGAAATTATCGAAGCTTATCGAGAATTAGCGGCGAGTTTGATGGATGTTTATATGTCCACTATGGGCAATAAATTAAACGAAATTATGAAGTTTTTAACCGTAATTTCGACGATTTTTATTCCCTTAACTTTTATCGTTGGTGTCTATGGCATGAACTTCGAGAATATGCCAGAATTAAAAGGAGAATGGAGTTATTTCATGGTCTGGTTAGTCATGTTAGCCGTAGCGGGAGGCTTGATTTTCTACTTCTGGCGCAAAGGTTGGTTTAAACCAATTTATTCCCTTAAAGAGGAAGCAAAAAGTTAGTTAACGAAGGCAGGAGACAGGAGTCAGGAGTCAGGAGGCAGGAGTCAGGAGTCAGGAGACAGGAGATTATTTTTATTTATTCTTCCCACACCCCACACCCCACACCCCACACCCCACACCCCACACCCCAAAACCCCAACACCCCAAAACCCCAACACCCCACACCCCACACCCCACACCCTGCCCCGACGACAAACTTTTTCAGCCAACCCTAATTATTCGACCACAAATGCGAGGATTTGGCCTTGGTAACTGCCGAAGCGAATCTGTAAACCGGACTCTAGGGGAACTTCTTGGTTATGTACCTGCTTCCACTGGCCATCTTGGTAGATAAAAGTACCAAAACGGGAGAAATCTTCGAGAAAGTATTGATAGTCTGAATCATCGGGTTTTTTACGGCAAATGATCCGACAATGGTTTTTACTAACCCATTTTTCAGTAATCTGTAGATCATTTTCCATGTCCCGTCCTATATTCATGCCACCACCACGGATTGACCATTTTCTTTCGGGACGATCGAGATAGTATAAGAAAGCGGCGGGCATGGTTCCGGAGACATTGGGCATAACCGTCGGTGATTGAGTCTCATCAAGGGTTTGCAGCAATTGCCCGTCGAATTCCGGGTGCATATAGAGAATCGGCAAAGTCCAAGCGGGTTGATTGTACTTGTAGAGGGTTAATAATTGCTGCCTGGCGATACGAACGGCCTGATCAATAGGGACTCTTGGAGCGGGAAACAACTTGGACATCTGCGCTTCTTTGTCTTTGAACCCGAAGAGGGTGCGGGTAAAAACTTCGATAAAACTCAAGGCCTCTCGATCAGCGATCGCATCTCGCATGGCCAAAACTGCGGGAACGCCATGGTGAATCAAGACTTCCGCCAGACTGCTGCGGGGAATCATCTCCTGACCCGATTTAGCGGGATAAGCACCCCAGCAAGCATTAAAAACGGTTAAAATGACTTGATTTCTCACCAAAGCTTGGGCCAACTCCGTCCCGTTTAGCTGTTCCCCTGTCCGCAGAAATAGGGAACCGCCATTGGGGGCGGCGATTCCGTGGCCAGCGTAGAAAAAAGCTTGATATTTACCCGTATCCAAGGCCTCGGTCAGTTCTTTCGCCCCCGGTCGAATTAGGGTATCGACTTTGATTTTCACTCCCAAATTCTCAGGGGGGGAACCACTGGGGGAGATGGCCCGGATAAGATTGGCGGCTTCGGATTCCAGTGCCTGGTCGGGATTAGTTTCTCCACCGGTATTAATGGCGGTGAGGTTGAGGGAACTAGCGGCGGTTTTAATCTGTTTTTCGCCGATAACTAAGAGAATATTGAGACTATTACTCGGTTTTATCGGTGGTAGTGGTTCCACATCGCTGGTGGTCCGGCTAAAGAGTATATTCGGATGCAGAGATATGGCCTGTTTACCTGCTTGCTGCATAATTTCCCAGGGCAGCAGAATTAAATGGGGATTGCGACATTCCAAGCGAATTCGCAGGGGCTGATTTTTGCCGAGGGCGATTCCCTGACTTTGGGCGAAACTTTGACCAATTGATGCTTGAAATAACCATTGCCAGAGACTAATACCTAGTTTCTGCATTAATTGACCGCCATAACTGCCGCCTTCTCCCGAAAGAGTCAGTTTAGGTCGAGAATTTGCTTCTAATTGCTCTAACATCGGCAAGGTCGGCATTTTTTGCAGACAGAACATTTCCTGCCATGCCATCCATTCCGTGGTTAGACTCTCGGTCCATTCACAGTCATGATGCACATATCCCCCCGGTAGGGGTGCTTTCGTCACCCAACGGGCGAAATTATTACTCGTGGCTAAACTAGAGATGGCTAAATTTAGACTAGGGATGGCATCATCGGTCATTGTGGTTCTTGAGAAGTCTATAGAATCTTATTCTAGAGGATTTCTGAAAGGTAAGGAAGAGTATTAAGTAGCTGGTTATAATTAAATCAAAAATAGATTTTAGGTTCGATCCCCCCTGCCCCCCTTGATCTATCCATTAGTCGGATCTTTCTTAACAAAAAGAGAAGAAACTTAAAAAAAGGGGAAACGATTGATAGGTATAGTTTTGAAAGAAGGAATTAAGGTGGAGGTAAGCAAAAAAATGGAGAAATGGGCAGCCCAAGAATTACAGTATGCAGACCTAGGGGACACCAGAAGAAAGAAAAGGTTAATCAGTATCGTAGAAAACTTGGCCAGCCAACCTAGTACAAGTGTGCCACAAGCCTCGGGAAATCTAGCCGCAGCGAGTGCCACCTACGACTTTTGGAATTCCCCCTATTTTCACCCGTCAGATATAATTGCCGCCCAAGCTAAAAGTACAGTAGAAAGAATCAAAGAACATCCAATAGTTTTGGCAGTGCAAGACACAACAAGTTTAGACTTTACGACCCAAAAAGCCAAAAAAGGAATGGGTTATCTAGATTATAAAAAATCCTTTGGTCTCAAAGTTCATACCACATTAGGAGTGTCAGCGCAAGGAATACCTTTAGGACTGATTAATCAATATGTCTGGGCAAGAGAAGAAAAGAATTTAGGGATTGCCAAGCAAAGAAAAAAAAGAGAAACCGAAGAAAAAGAAAGTCAAAGATGGTTAGATTCTTTATCAGAAACACAACAACAAATACCCGAAGATATTCAAGTAGTAACAATCGGAGATTGTGAGGCAGACATATTTGATTTATTTGCCCAATCAAGAAGTCCTAACTCTCATTTATTAATCCGAGGAACTCATAACCGAAAAGTTAACTATCTCGAAGACAAGCAAAGGTCAGGGCATCCAGAGCCTAAATATTTACATCAATCCATCAGAGAAGTTAAAGCCTGTGGTAGCCTAGATGTGCAAGTAAAACGCAATCCTAATCACGAGGCTAGACTAGCTAAACTAACAGTTAGATTTGCCAGTTTTGAAATACAAGTACCTAAGCATCACTCGAAAGCGAACCCTCGTCAACCGGTCAAATTACAGGTAATTTTAGCTGAAGAAGAAAAGCCGCGTCCCGGAGTTAATCCTATCAGTTGGCTCCTCTTAACTAGCCTAGACATTAGTAGCTTTGAATCGGCGATAACCTGTGTGCGCTGGTATAGTTATCGCTGGTTAATAGAACGCTATCATTTTGTTTTAAAAAGTGGTTGTGGATTAGAAAAACTGCAATTAGAAACGGGTCGTAGAATTGAGATGGCCTTAGCTACCTATTCAATTGTAGCTTGGAGATTACTTTGGTTAACCTATCAAGCACGCTTACACGGAGAGGAGAGTTGTGAAAGTTTTTTGGAAGAACATGAATGGCAATCTTTGTGTGCCACTATTCATAAAAAGAGTCCGCCACCTGAAAAGCCGCCCTCCTTTCGAGAAGCGGTCAGAATGATTGCTTCTCTTGGGGGGTTTTTAGGTAGAAAAGGTGACGGTGAACCAGGTGTTAAAACTATTTGGTTGGGACTGCGAAGGTTACATGATATCAGCCAGACTTGGAAACTATCTCATCAAATTAGTCCCCCCATAGAACCCCCTTGAGCCATCTTGCACACTTTTCTCTTTTTGTCAAATTTTATGTTAAGAAAGATGTGACTAATGGATAGCTTGATAAGGGGGGTGCCGATAGGCGGGGGGATCTGAAAGTTTTTAATACCTACCTACTTAAGTCACCAATAAACAACAAAGTTCAATAATTTTGGTTTGCAAAGTTGCCAAAGGTTCTGCACCCCGCTTGAGACGATATTCTAATTCCAGAAGTATGGGCAAGGTGGCGAGAAGTTGCTTAGAAGAAAAGGATTGTATCTCTTTGCGAATGAAATACAGTCGCTTGGGATTGGCAATTTCGGCGGCGGCGGCGATATTTTTCTCGTCTTTTTCTCCTTCTTCAATTTTTAATTTCACTATTGCCCAAGTGCGAAATTGACCCCCTAGGGTGGCGGTGATAGCCAAGGGGTTCTCGTTACGATTTAATAATTCATTGACTAATTCGAGGGCCTTGCCTGTCTCCCGTTTTAAAATCGCACTGGCTAACTGTAGGCTGCTTTGATTGCTGGCGTTGACTAAGCTTAAAATGTCCTTTTTGTCAATAGTTCCCGCCGAATTATTTTTAAATAAACGCAGTTTTTCTAACTCCATCCACAGCAAGCGGCTGTTATTTCCCACCGCTTCCGCTAAGAGTTCGATCGCATCGGGAGTTAATTTTACTCCCACTTCTTTGGCAATTTCCCTAACTCTTTGGGCAATTTCCTCGACTTTCCAAGGCGGAATTAGTTCAAATTCTTTAACCTCCGCCTGATTTTGGATAAACTTGCTCGATTTTAAGCGGGAGTCGGGTTTTTTGGCACTGGTTAATAACAGATAGGAATTTTCGGGTAAATTGGGCAAAGTGCGCTGTAATTCCTTGAAAATATCCTCGGAACATTGTTGACAAATAACCGTATCAGCTAACCAAACCAAACGATTTCCCATGCCGAAAACTGGAGTCATCGCTTGATTGAGGGCCTCGATAATTGCCTCATTGCGATCACCATTAATTTTATCATAATTGAACTGTATCCAATTGGGATCGAGAAGTTTTACTTGCAGATTTTTCACCGCTTGGTTAATAGCAAATTCATCTTCTCCCCAATAAAATATTGTCGGCATGAGTTTCTAATTATAGCAGTTAAGTAGGTAGGTGTTAAAAGTTGTCAGACACCCCTCTGATCAAGGGGGGACTAAGGGGGAATCGGCACCCCCCTTATTAAGGGGGGCAGGGGGGATCAGAAGCGAAATTTATCTTCAATTTAATTATAACTACTTACTTATCTTGAGGTGTCACTATTACCCATTTTGCCAAATTTTTACATTTTTGTCAGCACTACCACTAATTAAATATTTCTCATCGGCACTAATTGCTAAAGATAACAGTTTGTCTGTGGGTTGATCAAGGGTTGCTAATTCCTCTTTGCTTGTTCAAGACCAAAACTTAATCGTTTGATCCGAAAGCTTGTTTAATCTGACCAGCACAAGCAGCAGAGGATAAACCCAGAATTTCCTAATGTTAACGATGGCTATTCATAAACAGAGGTAAAGAATATCTGACTCGATAATTTCCCAAATTAATCAAAAAATAGACTCGATCGACCCCAAATAACGCACAATAAAAAAGGAAATGTCAAAGGAGAATCGCAAATGTTGCCCTATATCCTAGCGGTCGTGGTGGGATTAAGTAGTCTCTACCTCCTCACCACCGCTTTTATCGCCCCTGATCGCCACCGTCAAGATGATTTTCTCTGGAGTGCGGTAGGATTATTCTATGCCCTTGTCCTCTGGTTGTGCGCGGGAAGGATTACAGGCGCTATCCTCCTGGGACAAGCTGCCGCAGCCATTTTATTTATTGCTTTCGCTTGGCAAACTCTCAAACTCAGACAAGCACTTTTTTATCCCGACAAACCGGTTAAATTATTTACTATTGTCGGTTGGTTAGGCAATCGTCTGGGGAAAGTTACTCCCTCTCAATCCCCTAAAACTAAAGCTAAAGCTGAGAAAGTAGCGGCAAAAGTTAAAGAAACGGTTAAAGAAACGGTGGACCCCGTTATAGAAAAAGCCGCGGCTATCGGGGAAACTATTACAGAATCAGTGACAGAAATTGCGGAAAAAGCTCAAGAAACGGTGGATCCCGTTATAGAAACAGCGGCGGCTATCGGGGAAACTATTACAGAATCAGTGACAGAAATTGGGGAAAAAGCCGCAGAAATTATTGATGATGGGGAAACTTTCGATGATTTCGATGATTTCGATGATTTTGATTTGGCAACGGAAGAGATCAACTCTTCCGAAAATCCCCCAGAAATTCCCCCGACTGAACCTGTCGCAAATGTTGAAGTCGAAACTATTGCTGTTAGCGAAACGGTGATTATTGAAGTTACCGAGGAAGATTTGCCCCCAGAAGAAACTATCGGAGAAGATACTCCCCCAGAAACTCGATCGCCAAGCGCAGAAAATCCCCCCTCATCGGATTAAGAATTAAGATTATTTAGCGGGTGGCTTAGGCAATAATTAATCAAGAAATTAACTAATTAATTTAACCTTTGCCCCCACCCAGTCAAACCAAGTTTAAAATGTGAATGGTTTTATTTTCCTAGTACACAGGGATAGAGCTTCTCGTTTTTCGGGACGATTCCCGAGATAATCTTCTAACCAAAGACAACCTCGATCGAGCAATTTTTGTAAATAATTATATTCCGTTTCTAAGGGCCATCGATGCTTTTGACCATCCCTAGCAATAATCACAATCTCTCGACTATCAGGACTAAAAGTGATCCCATAGACGATATCTTCTTCTATTTTAAACTCGGAGCGCAAATTTCCGTCCCTGTCCCAGCGTCTAGCTGTACCATCCCTTGAAATAGCGGCGATTTTTTCACCATCGGGACTAAAACTAACTCCATAAACGGGAAAAGAATCAGTTTTAATCTCCTCGAAAAGATTGCCCTGTAAATCCCAAATTTTAATCTTTCCCCGAGTAGCAGTAGCAATTTTTTGATGATCGGGAGAAAACACCAAATCATAGATAATATTATCATCGGCTGTCCAGGAATTAATTAATTGAGGCCGATAATTACTTAAATGCCAGTATTGAACTTTTCCCTCGCTTGTTCCCGTGATTATTGCTGTTCCCTCTCCATTAAAAGCAAGACTATAAATCGGTACTTGACTAGCAGTAAATTCTTGAAGCATTGTTCCTTTTTGACTCCAGATTTGTACTTTTCCATTTCTTCCTGTAATCGCCATCTGATTACTATCGGGATGAAAAGCTATACTATAGATTGAGCGCATTTTTGTGGCAAATTCTCTAATGTTTTTTCCCTGGGAATCGAGTAAAGTAATCTGACCATCTTTGTTAGCAATAGCGATAATATTGCCCTGGGAATTAATGCTAACACTGGTATTATCGACCCTAGCTTGATTTAAATTGTTCAGCTGCCAAATTTTAGCCGTTTCATCACTCGATCCAGTTACCACCTCTTTTCCATCTTGACTAAATACAGCAGTAAAAACCGATTCTTGATGTCCTCTAAGAGTAGTTATTTCTTCCCCTTGCAGTCCCCAAATTTTAGCACTACCGTCACTAGATGCAGTAATTATAAACTGTCCATCAGGACTAAAATTAACACTGTTGACAAAATCTTGATGTCCCCGGAAAGTAGCTATTAAATTTCCCTGTAAATCCCAGATTTTAGCAGTTTTATCGGCCGCTGCCCCGGCAATTTTTTGACCGTCGGGACTAAAATTAACACTATAAAAAGTCTCAATATTTTCTTGACCTAAACTCAAGATAATTTTACCTGATAAATCCCAGATTTTAATCGTACCATCCCGGGAAGCGGTGGCAATTTTTTGACCATCGGGACTAAAACTAGCTGCATCTATCGATCTTTTATGTCCCTTAAATACCTGTAAAGTTTGACCTGATAAATTCCATAATCTAGCGGTTTTATCCCTGGAAGTGGTGACAATTTTTTGACCATCGGGACTAAAACTAACACTATAAACTGATTCTTGATGGTCAGGATAGGTGACTAAATTTTGCCCTTGCAAGTTCCAAATTTTGGCGGTTTTATCTTCGGAAGCAGTGGCGATTTTTTGACCATCGGGACTAAAACTAACACTATAAACTGCTCCTTGATGACCTGTCAAAGTTTGAATATTCTCACCTTTTTGATTCCAAATTTTTACCGTCCCATCTTGAGAAGCAGTGGCAATTTTTTGACGATCAGGACTAATACTAACACTATAAATAGTCCCCCGGTGTCCTTGCAGTTGGTTTTTTTCTTGAATACGATCTAAAATTTGTTGCAGGGTAATAATTGGACTGGTAGCAGGATATTTACTCAAGGTTTGGTCATCAGTAACGATATTTTTTAAACTATTTACTGCTTGCATGGATGCAATTAAAGATTCTAATTGTTCAAATTGAAATTGTTGCCAATAACTATCACCATTGCGCTGTAATTGAATACCTAATTGAGCGCTTTCTACTTGCTTCCATGCTTGTTTTACCTGAATAAAGGCTAAGAGAGAACCCAAGAGAGAAGCAATTAAAATTACCGAGCCAATTTGAATTCTTTTCGTAGCTTTTTGGTGAGCGATTGCTAGAATTTTATTAGCTTGCTTCTGAGTTTCTAGGCTAATTTCTGCCTCTCTTTTATCGAGATTTTGACTAGCAGTTAAAAACTGATAATCAAGATTACTTAAGCTTTTCCCCTGAGACCAATCGAGGGCATTATTTAAAGCTTTTCCGCGTAAAAGCCGCGATTCATCGGTATAATTAGACTGTTGCCAGGCGGCAAGTGCTTCTGAGTAGGGACGCAATTGCTCTAATTGTTTTTCCACCCAATTGAGATTAAATATTTCTCGATAAATAGGATTATAAACTACTAATTGATTATCCTTTTTTACCACTAATCCCGATAACCTTAATTCCCCTTGTTCTGGACTATCATCGCACAGGATTGCACCTTTTTCTAAAATTTGTTGATAGATGCCTAACAAACGACCCGCTTTGTCTTGATTTCTTAACAAGCGATCGGCAATAGTTCGCAGATGAACTGGTTCATCATGAGATTCCCAATTATTAATAATTCTCTCTTTGATCAGCGTCTCAATATCTAAATTACTTTCCAGCAATAGCTGACAGATTTTCTGGGTTAAAAATGGCTGTCCTCCCGTCCAAAAAATAATTTTTTCTAAGCAGTCGGGTTGATAATTACTTTGACTGGATAATCCCGCAGCTAGAGGAGCAATTTCTGCAAGATTAAATCCCGTTAATTCGATCGCTTGGCCGATATTAAAAGATGTTTGGGTCTTTTCGCGAATTAAATCTGCTGGGGTAGCAACACCGAATAAAGCGAAAGTAATTCTTTCATACTGGGCATTTTCCGCTCTTTGGTTATAACAATAACGAATCAGGGAAAAAAAGTCATCTAGAGAAAACTGTAAACTGAGAATTTTATCGATCTCGTCGATAAAAATATATATTTTCTCTCCCCGACAATAAACTAATAAAATTTCCTCGATAAATTGTCCCAAACGCTGCACGGGAGGTAAATCCTCTCGCTCGCGCAACCAGGATTTAAGATTAATTTTTCCCGTCAGATTAAATCCTAAAAACAAACGGGTAATCACCCCGTTATACCATTGGGATAAATTATCATTACTGCCAAGACTGGTTATATCTACGGACGCGCAATCCATGCCCAATTGCTGTAAAATATGAGTCACTCGTACCCTTAAACTGGATTTACCCATCTGACGACAGTTAAAAACGTAGCAAAATTGACCATTTTTCAACGCCGTTAACAGTTCTCGATCGGCATTTCTCTCGATATAGGTAGGATGGTTATAGGCAAGACTACCCCCGACACGATATTGATAATTCATTATCCTTAAACAAAATTATTTCAATGTCACCAACGGAAATAAAATAGACAATTGTGATGGAGATATCTATAATGCAAGGATAATCGCTATTGACAACCTATCCCCAAGGCAATTATGAAGAAAACTTTTTTCACCTCCATCGCCGTTAGTGCTACCCTCGTCAGTGGCATTGTTTTAGGTACTCTTGATGCTGGCAGCGCCTCCGCTTGTGCTTTCGCTAAAGGTAAAAGCATTTTTGGCAGCAATACCACCCTCCCTGTCGATGCTAACAAACTTATTTTAGGGGTTGCCGCTGCTACAGGAGCAATCACCGTAGCGGGTGTTTTAAGCTACCGTCGTTTTCACTCTGCGCAGCCTCCTGAAGATGCCACCGCTAATCTGCCGGCGGTATTTCCTATCCCCATTCCCCCCGCAGCTTTAAACGTGGCAGTGGTGACGGAAGAAGCGGCAGAAACCAGCAAAATCTCCTAAAAATCCGCTAGATTCCCTCAAAAAAGGTGTTGGCATCCCCGCAGATTTCCCGCTAGGCAACACCTTTTTCTGCCTAATTGTGTCCCAGTTATCAGAATTTTCAGCGATTTTTAAGTTATGTTAAAAGGTGCAACCCTACCACGAGAGGTAAAGATGGGCAACTCTAGCACATTTTCCGACACCCCACTTCACAAAGATCATCATACTTGGGAGCATTTAAAACAAGCCATCGCCGCTAGTTCCGGTTTTCGGCGTTGGCAGCAAGAACAACTAGAATCAGGTAAAAATAGAGACGATGCTGATGCTCGCATTTGTTCCTATCTACGGGAAACTTTAGAAACTTTAGCCTACTAGATTGATGCTCCCCAGCTATGACGGCATGGGGACTTTTTTTGTCCGTTTAAGCTAATTTGCGGGCATTATTTTCTGCGCGCCTCGTAACCCAACAACCAGACAAAAGCGACAATTAAAGGCAGGAAATAATAAATAGCTCGATAGGCGATTAAAGAGCCTAAAAGCTCGGCATTAGATACATATTCGGGGCGTAATCTCAGCATGATAAACTCAAAAACCCCTATTCCCCCCGGCACATTGCTTAATACCCCTGCCGTCATGGCAAATACATAGAGACCGAAAAATCCTAAAAACGAAGTATTGTAGCTGCCCGGGAGAAGAAGATAGAGAACTCTAGCGGCTAATATCCAATCAATAAAAGTCAACAAAATCAAAGCCAGGAAAAGAGTCCAAGAGGGTAAATAGATATTTTCTTGGCCGATTCTTATTGGTTTTTTATAGGTGAGAGTCAAGAAAAAATATCCCGTAACCAGCAATAAAAAAATTATTCCTAAAGGTTTAGTAGTTAAAAAAGGTAATTTTAAAAGTTGAGGAATCCGTTGGGGATCGAGGAGGAAACTTAAACCACCAATCCCTAACATTCCTAACCAAAAGCTTAAATGGGTAAAAGTAATAACTTTGGCAATATCCACCACCCCCACCCCCGCAGGAGTATAGAAACGATAACGGATTGCTGTCCCGGAAAATAAGGTCAAACCAATGGTATTACCAAGAGCATAACTGATAAAAGCAGTGCGGATAATAGTGCCTAAAGCTAAGGGATGCTTGATATAATAAAAACCTAGGCGATCATAACCCGTCATCGACAAATAACCCAAAGCCATCCAAAAAATAGCTTCTAGCTGACGACTTGTGGTAATATGATCCAAACTAGCCAAGAGTTGGGCAAAAGTGTAGTGTTTAAATTCTTGACTAATTGCCCAGACCGCTAGAATAAATAAACTCAAGGACAGGATAATCGGAGCAAAACGCTGGATTTTTTTATACATCTTACTTTTTACGAATTACTTTTGACTCATTAAAATTTATGAAAAAATCAAAGTTAGATTTAGCTAAACGTTTAAATCGATCCCGAAAAAGGAAATATGATAAGTTCCTGACTTCCTCCTTATATTTAACAATTATTCTGGGTTTATTTTATCTACTCTACCTCAATCTTCCTTGGTCTTTTCATCTTTTTATGCATTGGGTGACTAAAGGGGGTGATTTAGACAAAATTCCTGCCAAATTTTATGCAGAACTTAATCAATTATGTTTGAGGGCAGATAGTAGGGGGGAAGTAAGAACGAGAAACTATACAGAACATACAGAAATTGCCGAATCTCTTGGTACATTTAGATGTACTTTAGTTAATGGTGGTCAAGAATGGTTAATAGAAGATTATAAATCTTTTAGTTCTGCCGATGAAGCGATTTTAGGCACTCAGTTAGCGGTTTTGATCGCCGAGATTTTGGGAACGGATTATAGTTATAACATTCGCGCTTATATTCCCAATACTAAGTATCAAATAGCTCCCAAAACCAAATCCTAGACTAGGGATGGGTTTCTCACCCATCCTTAGAAAAAAATTAGTTTTCCGATACGGGTTTTGGTCGGGAAGGCCGAGGGATAGGGGATTGTCCGGGGGTAAAAGGTCGTTTTTCTCCTTCCCCCGAAAGATGACGATTTTTATCAAAAGGCTTTTTAAAACCTCCCTTACCCATCGGTTTTTTCTTGCTGGCAAAACCGAGGTCTAAACCTTCCAAAATGGTTAAGGCATCTCCTTTAAGTTGTACCTGAAAATCCCAAAAACGACTGATCGGTTTACCAGGTAAAGTGCCGCGCAATTTTAGTTTAAAAAACTTGGGTTTGTCCGCTTCAGTTTTGGGCATTTGTCGGATTTTGACCACTACCGCTTGATTTTCCCGTTCGGTAAAGATGACTTCGCCTCGAATCGAGAAATAACCCGGGGTAGAAGCGAGGAGAGGCTCTATCTCCTGATCATCCTCCTTTTTCAGGGTTTCTGGTTCCCAAACACCGACAATCTGAACATGAAGGGCATCATTTTCCTGACGGGTGCGCGGATAAACCACCCAAAGATGGGGTTTTTCCAGATCGAGATGATTTTTAACCAAACTGATCACCCGACCGAGAATCACAGAATCGATCAGAGTACCATCGGCAGTTAAAATATTGCCTTTAGTTAATTGTTCCTCCGATCGCTGATAATGGCCATAGACGAGACCGATCGCCCGATACTGCCGCAGATGACTGGGAGGGGGGATCGGTTGTTGACGTTTGACTTCTGCGGGGGTGGCTGACTCTACGGCTAAATCAGCCTCGGTATGGGGGGATTCAAGGGGGACTTCCTGAATTTCCACTTCAGGGGTCGGGGGGGTTTTCGGTGATTCGGTAAACCGATTCCCAGGACGATTCATATCACACTCCTAGCGGCGGAGACACATAGTAAATTAGTAATCAAGCAAGTCAAAAGCGCGATCTGGGGGGTTACAATAACCCTCTAGGGCGACTCTACTGGCATCTAATATATTAAGAACCATGATCTTTTGACTGTCAACCCAGTCAAAACCCTTTTGAGTCTTGACCGTTTGCCCATTGTACTTAATAAAGAGCGGCCAATTCGATCGATCCCCTCATCAAATCTCCAGATTTCCATAACATTTTCTTGTCTGTCCCCTCGCACCCCAGTCTATGAAAGCTTCTCTCTCTCACCGTCGTTGGCTGTCCATCGGTCTCGTGCTGATGTTATTTGCCTTGCTGTCTTTCTCGATGATGCCGCTATTGACTTCTATTCTCCAGAGTGAGCGGCACTCGGGCCAGAGTCATCTGTCCGCAGTCAAACAAGAGGAATTAGCCAGTCAAGCACTGGGTTATCAGATGGTTTTAGAGCGCGAACCCGATAATCAGACGGCTTTGCGGGGATTATTAGATACTCGCTTACAGCAGGGCGATTTAAAGCAAGCGATCGAACCTTTAGAAAAATTAGCGCAACTTAACCCCCAACAATCCGATTATCTACTACTTTTGGCAGAAGCGAAACAGCAAATAGAGGACTATGCAGGAGCCACAGCCAGTTATCGCGCTCTTTTAGCCTCCCATCCCCAAGAGCTGCGGGCCTTGACCGGATTAACTAATTTATTTCTTAGCCAAAACCGCCCGATCGAGGCGATTAGTCTGGTCAAAGATACGCTTGATCGCGCTTTAAAAGCTGCTGCCGATCCCAATAATCCTGCTAGTTTAATCGATATCGTTTCCGTTCAGTTACTTTTAGGCAAAATCTATTTCGAGCAGCAAAATTATCCGGAAGCTTTAAACGCCTATAAACAAGCTCAACAGATGGATGTTAACGATTTCCGACCGATTTTGGCAGCGGCGATCGTACTGAAAGAACAGGGCAAAAATCAAGAGGCTCAACCCCTCTTTCAAGATGCTCTCAGTCGCGCTCCTTTTGCTTACAGACAGGAGATTCAGACCCTAGCCGACGAAAATAACAAAATTGAAGCCACAGCCCCTAATCAGTGATCAGCTTTTTCTCCCTTCTCCCCTTGAGACTTGACACTGGGGACAAAAATGAGCCGAGCGCCCACTTAATTTAATTCTGGCAATAGTTGCACCGCAAAGGCGACAATTTTCGCCATTACGACCGTAAACCCAGGCCATCGCCCCATAATTGCCATTAACTCCCGTAACGTGGAGAAAATCGCTAAAACTGGTTCCGCCTTCAGCGATCGCTGTTTCCAATACAGAAATAATGTTTTTTGTCAATAAGTCTATTTGCTCAATTTTCAAGAGATTAGCGGCAGTTTGGGGATGGATGCCACTTTTAAAAAGAACTTCATCTGCGTAGATATTGCCAATTCCTGCGACTACATTTTGATCGAGGAGAAAAGTTTTAATCGGACGACGACTTTTTTGACAGTGACTATAGAGGTAATCGGCGGTAAAATTGCGATCGAAGGGTTCCAATCCCAGTTTTTTGAGACCAGTAATCACGCTTTCTGGGGTTTTATCGGCGGCAATCCACCAAATTTTCCCGAAAGTGCGGGTATCGACGAAGCGCAATTCTTGCTGATTGGCAAAAAAGAAGCGTAAGCGCGTATGAATCGGCAGGGGAGTGGTATCTTTTACCCAGAGCAATTGTCCAGTCATACGCAGATGAACCCCGATACTGCTACCATTATCTAAATTGGCGAGGAGATATTTGCCTCGGCGCTGCCAATTGGTAATCGTGGTCTGAGCAATTCCTTGCAGAAAAGTTGCCTCGCAATTAGGATAGGCTAGGGTACGCTGTAATAATACTTCCCCACCGATAATTTTTTGGCCCTGGGTAACTTGATTTAATCCGCGACGCACCGTTTCTACTTCTGGCAATTCTGGCATATAAGTAATTGGGGTTTACTGAAAAAGTTTGTTGGTGGAGTTAGGAGTCAGGAGTCAGGAGTCAGTAGATAAACAGAACTTTTCATCGGGAAACGACACCAGATTAAGGTCAATTCTACTTTAACTTTAGCCTTTCAATGGTATCAATTATTTCCCGTTCAAAACTGACTTGAGCGCGATTAGTTTTACCACCAATATAAAAGCGATCGCCCGATTGTAAAGCCCAAATTTGCGAATGGGAAAAGTAACTCATTACCACTCCCATCATCAATAAAGCAAAACCTAAATAGACGATAGGTACTCCCGGATCTGCCTTAATTTGTAAACCTGTACTGCCCACTAATTCGACTATTTTTAGATTAACTCCATTGATGGGAATCGTCATTCCTTCTCGTACAGCAGAGGTTAAATCTCCCTGAGCATCATAGACAATTACCGTACCTTGTAAATCTCTGGTTAAAAGAGAAACTCCCTCACTAAGATCGGTTTTAGTCGGAATCCAAGTTCCCCAGATTTGTCCATTACCTTTGGTGTCTAAACTAGCCATCGGTAGCTGTAGGATCGGACTATTATTCACCTGTACTTTTACCCCAGCAATCCCCCAACTGGTTTGATAAAAAGTCACCCCTTTATGGTGCAAAGGTTGATTAACTTGAATAGTTTTGCGATCGATCTCCTGTCCTTGATTATCGATCACCGACAAATCAGAATAAAATTGTTCTATATCACCTTTAGGACTATAATCAATCCAAAAACGATTAACTTTAATCCCCCAATCCTTAGGGAGAGAATTTTTAGATAAGGGTCCAGCTTCAATAATATTTTTAACCTGAAAACTATCGCCACTAGCTACCATTTCTTGAGCGAAAAACCCCGTTAACGCTCCCCAGATCGCTCCTGCTAAAATAATTAACATGGCTGCATGAACGATAATCGGACCGATTTTACCAATCAGACCTTTACGAGCATAAAGACTGTTATTTTCTAGAAAAACTTTGTAGCCTTTTTTTTCTAACAAGGGGGTGAGAGATTCTAGGGAACCAGTTTCTAATTCGGCACTTAAAGCTAGTTTTTGAAATTGGCGAGATTGTTGATAAAATTGCCAGTTTCTGGCCGCCTTTAAAGCGGGTAATTGTCGTCGGAAGGTGCAAGCGGTTAAACTGGAACCGAAGAGAATTAATAATGATAGATACCACCAAGTGCTATAAACATGATTTAATCCCAATAGTAATAAAACTTTCCAAGTCAGAAAGCCAAATAAAGCGGGTTTTTCAGGATAATTAGCTTGGTAGAAAGATAGAGATTGACCCTGTTCGATTACCGTCCCAGAAATGCTAAAAATAGCGATTAAAAGTAAGAGGATAATTGCCAATCGTAGATCGGCAATAGTCTGGATAAATTTCCGTCCCCATTGAGGCGGTGTATTCTTTAAATTTGAGGAAGTTTCCGATATAGTCATAGTTAAAAGTTTTGCAATTCTAGCCAATTATCTATCATAACTCTCCACCATCACAGCAGACGGGATAATAAAGAAAAAACTCCAAAACCGATTAATAAAACCCCACTGACAGGATTAATCCACCCGGACCATTGACGCAGAGAAAGAAAGCTTTTCAGCGAGGCAGTAAAAGAACCGACGATAATTAGGGGTAAAACATAACCGCCAGTGTAGGATAACAATAATCCCCCTCCTAAGCTTAAATCTCCCGTATTTGCCACCCATGCCAATAGAGTTGCTAGAACAGGTGTACTGCAAGGAGAGGCGATTAAACCAAATGTTAAACCGAGAAGATAGGACCGCAAAATCGGGGGAAAATCGCCGGTAATCCAATCGGTAGCGCCAAGGGAGGGGAAGCGCAGGGGTAATAATTCCAAGAGGTTTAACCCCATCAAAATAGCGATCGCACTGACGATAATTGGTAAACCGATCCCCACCTGTCCATAGACTTTTCCTAAAGTAGCGGCAATTAGTCCCAATCCCGCTAAGGTGGTGGCTAATCCCAGGGAAAACCATGTGGACTGCCAAAAAGCCGCTAAACGACCTTGATTTTCGTAACCCCCGATATAAGCGACGGTAATCGGCAACATCGACAGCATACAGGGGGTAAGACTGGTAAGTAAACCGGCTAGAAAAATCACGGCAATACTGACAAAACTAAGGTGAGTTAGTTGGGAAGTCACTAAGCGATCGGCGTATTGTTCAAGGTGATAGAGTTGAGTCTGTAATTGGTCTAACATATTGGGGAATTTTTCAGGCTAAATTTGGCTCATTTCTAGGATATTACCATCGGGATCACTGACAAATAAGGCCTTTCTACCCGATGCACTCATTTGAATTGTATAACCTTGACTTTCTAGATACTTACCCATGGCCGTCACGTCATCAATAGCGAAGGCAATATGAGGATTGCGTCCCCATTTTTGGGGATTGGGACGGTAGTTTTGATAATTGGTATCGACAATTAAATGAATTTGATAATCTCCCACTTGATACCAAACCCCATCGTATTGAAAAGGGCGATCAATTCTAGTCAATCCTAGAACATTTTCGTAAAAGTTAACAGCTTTTTCTAGATCGGTGACTAAAATCGCCGTGTGTAAGGATTCTGTAATGTTCATAGTTAATATCTGACTCGCGGATCGAGCCAACTATAGGTTAAATCGGCAATTAAGTTAAAGATAACAATTAAAATCCCATAGATAAAGGTAATCGCCATCACTACGGGGGTATCACTGCGGGAAATAGAATCGATTAATAAAGCACCGATACCCGGCACACGAAACACTTGTTCTGTAACTAAAGCACCGGTAAAAATTGAGGGAATATCGAGAGCAATCAGGGTGACAACGGGGATTAAAGCATTGCGAACTATATGCTTAGTGAGGACAGAAAAATTAGTTAGTCCCTTCGCTAAGGCAGTTTTAACGTACTCTTGGTGAATTTCTTCAGTTACGGAAGAACGCACAAAACGCATCAACATCGCCCCTTGATATAAGCTTAATACAGTTACGGGCATAATTGACTGTTTAACCTGCTCGATCAAACTATTAAAATCACTGATTTTTAGGGTACTGTTATAAAAAGATGGTAGCCAGTTTAACTGCACACTAAAGATAATAATTAATAATAATCCCGTTACAAAGGTGGGTAAAGAAAAGCCAAGCATCGAAAAAGTAGAGATGATTTTGTCTAACCAAGAATAGCGCTTGACTGCTGAAATTACGCCTAAAGGAAAAGCAATTAAAACCCCAAAAATATAGGCAATACCGACAATCCAGAGGGTTGTGGGTAAACGCTGCCAAATGAGGGTAAAAACTGGGCTGCGACTGGTGAAAGAATAGCCCATATCTCCTTGAAGAAATGCTAACAACCACTTGACATAACGCACGGGAAGGGGTTGATCTAATCCGAGACTTTTGCGAATATTTTCTCGCACCGCTTCCGTAATAGCAGGATTAGCGGCAAATTCTCCCATCGGATCCCCCGGCGCTAGGGCCAAAATGCCAAAAACCACCATACTAATAGCTAAAAGAGTGGGAATCGAAAATAATAATCTTTTCAGAAAGTATTTCAGCATTTATTTACTACGCTTCCAGTCTTTGATCTTCCAAGTATTTCTATCCCAGGGAGTTAATTCAAACCCTGACAAACTATTGCTAATTGCCACCACATCGGCACGATGAACTAGGGGAATAATCACAAAATCATTAATTAACATATCATTCATTTTAATCACTATTTCTCGACGTTTTTCTGGGTTTAATTCTTGACTAAAAGCTTGCCATAATTTATCGTATTCAGGATTACAATAACGAGCATAATTATCCCCAGCCCAACCATCAGCTTTTTGGGGAATTTCACTACAGGTAAAGGTTTTAAAATAGGCTTTCGGATCGGGACTATTATTACCAGTAGTGTACATTTGTAGGTCAGCATAAAACTTTTCTACCGTGTCATCGTTAGCAGGATCGCTGGAAAAGAAAATACTGGCATCAATAGTTTTTAATTCTACTCCTACCCCGATCGCTTGTAAACTTTGTTTGATAATTTCTTGGGTTTTCTGACGAAGAGGATTGACAGTGGTTTGAAAAACTAATTTCATTTCTACCCCATTTTTATCCCTAGTACCATCACCATTACTATCTTTCCATCCCGCATCATCTAGTAATTTCTTAGCCTTTTCTAGATTAAATTCATAGCGAGTATTGGGCGAATTATATTCTGATGGCATCACAATAAAATTAGGAGTTGTTTTCCCAGTAATACCATAAAGTTGCGTGGCAATAGTATCTCTATCAACGGCTAACGACAAAGCTTCTCTTACTTTCACATCACTCAAAAAAGGATGGGGAAACTTAATACTAGACCTCTCACCTTCAGGAGTAGCTTGATTAGGATCGCTCAAATTAAATAAAACTCGTTCAATCAAAGAACCGAAACTAGATATTAACTGACCCCGACCCACTTTTTCTAAATCACTTAAAACCCTTGCCTCTACTTGCAAATTATAGGCATAATCCGCCTCCTGTGTCTGTAAAACCGCTCTTGCCGCCGAAGTTGCATCACCTCCTCCTTTTAATTCTATTCTTTGAAAACCTAATTTATCCGCTTCTCGAAAGAAAGAATTTGGTTCATAAACCGCCGTATCTCCCGGTTTAAATTCTACCACTTTATAGGGACCCGTTCCCACCGGTAATAAATTAGCAGGGGCTTGACGTGCCGTTTCATTGCTATACTTTTCATAGAGATGAGCGGGTAAAATCATCCCTTCTGTTCCCACAAAAACTAATGACCAAGCGGGATTAACTTGCTTAAAAGTTATTTTAACTGTATGGGGATCGATCGCTTCCACAGTTTTAACTATTTCATAATTGCCAGCGCTAGTAGAACCAGTTTTCGGATTGGTAATAAAATTATAGGTAGCGATGACATCTTTGGCAGTAAAAGGAGTACCATCTGACCATTTAATATCTTTTTTTAGCTTCCATGTCACCGATTTACCATCCCGGGCAACTCCCCCATTTTCAATAGTAGGAATTTCTGCCGCTAAAAAAGGAACTAATTCCCCTTTTTCATCGAAACTAGCCAAAGGTTCTAAGGTAATGCGACTCGCTTCTGAGTCTTTAAATCCCGTGGAGAGATGGGGATTTAAAATCGTCGGTGCTTGCCAATATAAAAGTTTTAAAGTTTCTGTGTTACTATTGGTCGTTGCTGGGGGATTATTAGCTGTTTGTTGATGACAAGCACTAAAAAGCAGCGTACAACTAAGGGATAAAATTAACAGGGGCAAGAAAAGCGATCGCTTAAACATTTTTAATGACAATCAATAATTCAACAGGGTGACTTAGGTGATTCCCTACCCCACCAATAACAAGTTATCAGACATTGAGTCTTGATCTCGATCGATTAATTGATTATTTGCCTTTATCCATTCCCAGTCAAGTTAAATCGATCGTGCTATGGTAGCGATGCTGTACTAGACAATAAAATTCTAGGCACGGCGACGAAAATGGGTTCTTCGGTTTGTGTTATGCAATCTACGGGGGTTATAAGGGACGGAACCCTTATAGAGAAAAACGTTTGGCGATTTTTGTCAATTGTTTTTGATCTAGAGCGAACTAATCAATTAAATCTCTTGCCAGATAAGGATTTAGTTTATTTATGCCACCCTATCGAACCATAACAAGTAACGAAGAGCCAGAAAATCTGTATTTGGGGTGTTGTATGGAAAAAATCCGTCTAGTATATAAATTGGTGTGGTAGCCATCGCCGTGGGGTGCGTTCCCTAATGTGGCTCCTACCGCTCCACTAGCCGTAGGCTAATCTGGCTAACACGCTTTTGGGCGTGATATACGGAAAAGTTCTGGAGATCGCGCCTAAATGGGGTGATATGCCGAAAGTTGACCCATATCATTACTTTCAGGAGTGTTATACGGAAATTTTCCGTATATTATGTAGTTAGACCGCCAATTCTCGGTTGAGACAGTATGCAAAAGTTGTTTGTGGGGAAGTCATGCTTTTTTTGGACGAGCGTGAACAGAACTGTTTAGATTCAATCCGCCTATCATAAAGTTTCCCTCATCAGTCATCTCTGGCCATGCAGAATGTTTTGTGTCAGTTAAGCGAATTGGAATCTCAACAGTCTCTTCTAGCTTGAGATCACGATAGGTTGTTAATTCGTCGAGCCCTTCATATTGTTCTAAATTGCAAACCACGTAAGCTACTGGAAAATATTTAAGGATGCCGCTAAAGGTTCCAAGTTCACTAAATTCACTGAAGTTTCCTCTGACCGCAGGCATAATGACATCACGAACAACCACAATTTCTTCCTATGGATAAATCCAGTAAAAAATTTTAATTTCTTCAGGGATCTGAGCTTGATCATCAAACAGAAATTCGCGTATTTTCTGATCAACAACATTATGGTCTATAACTCCCTTCGCTGCAACTAAATGACCAAGAATAGCTCTAATCAATATTGCTGGTTGCGTCTTGTAATGAATCATTGGTGGAACTTCCACAATTGATTTAAGAATCCTGCCTACTCCAAGAGCAAAGCTATTAAGAACTGGGTCGTAGCGATGCCCCAAGCGTTCATTACAGTGTTTGCAAAGGGTTCGATACTTCACACCATTCTGTGAAATACGAGGTTTCTGTTCTTCAGGGTTGCCAGCCAAACGTTGTAAAATCGTGATCTGCTCAACAGGCTTCAAATCAATACCTCCCTTTGGTGGGACGTGATCCCAGCTTAGAGAAGCTGATTGTTTACAAATATTGCAAAGACCTTTTTTTCCACGCTTTCCTTGATTAATGTAATGAATATCCATTAGACGATTCTAGAATTAGAAGGGTTAGTTTTTACAGCAATTCTAACTCTTAATAAGAATGCATTGCCGTAGCAGCGCGGTCTAACAACCCCAATGCACACCGACCGACGAAAGGTTATCGGTTAGAGTTCAAGGTTATCTGCGGCGGGTGATGGGCAACGTTAGCTGTAGGGTGCGTTCCCTAATGTGGCTCCTACCGCTCCACTAGCAGTAGGCTAATCTGGCTAACACGCTTTTGGGCGTGATATTCTGTGTTTGTATTCCAACACTTCGTTAATCGATAAGCTAAACGGCATTTAACCTGCATGATCCAATAGCTATAACCCTTTTGGAGTCTATATCAGTGATCCGAAGTAAAAGCCGTTTAGCTTAGCTATATAGAACCCAGCCAATGAGTATGAGTGAATCCAACGAGTTTGACATCACAACGCCAGAAAAACGGCTTAAAGCGCTTACCTTCTTGTCGCAGAATAGTTGGCTTGCAATGGTGCCTTTGGCGCTTCCAGTAGCACTTGTTTTGGACGGTATTTCCCTTCTTACATCAGGTGCTAACGAAAAAGAGATTGCAGAACAAAGAAAAGTAGCGATCGACATTATTCGAGCAGGAAAAGAAAATGGTGTTGATGAAATAGAGATTACAATGTCTCAGAAAGCTGGTGTTGGTCTATCTTCAGACGTTGATGGTGTCCCAATTGAGTTTATGTTGGTGCTTCAGGTACAATGAAGCTAAAGGTAAAATACAAGTAGTGGGTGATGGCGAAACTCTACTATCGTGGCATGGCAGAGCAAAACGACAGACCCAAAATTGGTCGTAGTGCCAGATTATTAGGGGTTAGACCTAATATCGATATAAACATTCAGCAAATGCCAGTAGGTTGCCTAGATGAACAAAGCTATTTGTTACCAGAGCCACAGCGTAAGTTGCATGGCGATCTTGTAACGGTTGCCATTAGGGACACAAAGGGAATGTCTGTTGCCCTATCCATTGAAGGTTTACCAGCATTTCGCAAACCTGCCAGTTTTGGTGGAACTGGCAAAGACCCTTTATGGCAAATTGACGATAGCCATATCACAGGGGATTTACAGGCTGTCCAAGATAGCCCGACTCACGTTAGCATCATGCCAAGAGTTACAATGGCTCTAGAAAAGTACGAGGCAGCATTGGCAAACACCCAAAAATATTGGGAAAAGGTTGATTAGTGGCATACACACAATGGGAGGCTATCAAAATGGCATGGATATTTAGTCTATCGGCAGAATGTGGTTCGGATGAGAGCAACGCCCATAAATTTGCTCAGCATTTTGAGGGAGTATCATGGTTGCTGTCAACTGGTCGCCATTGCCAGTGTCACACAGATATATTCCAAGACATAGAAGAAAATTGGTGGTGTCGTGTTTCACCAAGTAATCTTAGCGAAGTGGGAATAGACAGCCCTGAAAGTGCATATTCAATGACAGAGTTAGGTATCTTACTATATCAGTCCCTACGATTTGCTCCCCCATTCCGTTATGCACTGGTTGGTGTTGAAGTCGATGAATTTAGAACTTACAGCGAGCTTCTCGAAGAATCATCTAACTTATCTATCCCAGGACTGGTTTTAGCAAAACCACTCGAACAAGAGCTAGGAATATTGCCAGTATTGCGCCCCTTTAGTTCTAGTTATGTTTGGCAACCCTACGCAGGAGAAGTTTACAATCCGCTTATGGCATCCCAAAACTTAAAAAATAAGCTTAATGAACTGCTTAAGTTAACCTCACAAGCGAAGACGGCATAACTAGACCGTTACACTGCTCCCACTGTCAGTACGATCCCCATCGCTGTAGGGTGCGTTCCCTAATGCAAGTTCTACTGCTCCACCAATAGATTTTTGGGGAACGCACCATGCTAGAGGATTATAAAAATATTTGCCGTCGCACTCCAGCCTATCGCGGCTGAGTTCAACCGTTATCGAGAAAAATAATTAAATACCGTCAAATTCCCCTAAAACTTTCACCTCTGGTTCTAACCAGAGGGACCAGCGATCGAACACTTGTTCCTGCACATGACGAATTAAACGCAGAATATCCGAGGCTTTTGCTGAACCAATATTCAGGATAAAATTAGCGTGTAATTCTGATACTTGCGCCCCACCAATTTGATAACCTTTTAATCCCATTCCCTCAATTAAAGCCCCGGCAAATTGCGGTTTAGGATTGCGGAAAACACTACCACAACTAGGACGATCATAGGGTTGGGTATTTTTGCGATGGCGTAAATTATGGGTAGTAATTGCCATTATTTCCTCGTGATTATCGGTAGCTTCTAACTGAAATGTGGCTTCGACAACTAAACGTTGATCCCCTTGCAGAGAAGAACTGCGATAACTATAATTTAAATCTTCTTTGCTTAAAGTTTCTAACTGACCATCGGGATTTAATACCAGCGCCCGCACTAATCGATCCGCCACACAGGAGGTATGTGCGCCCGCATTCATCACCACAGCCCCCCCCACCGTACCGGGGATACCCACCGCCCATTCTAAGCCCCTCCAGCCCCGTTTTGCCGCTCTCCAAGCTATTTTTGGCAGGGGTTCCCCCGCCGCTGCTGTAATCGTAGCAGTTTCGGCATCAAAACAACTCGATCGCAGATGGCGAGTATTGAGGACAAGTCCGGGTAAACCTCGATCGCTGATTAGTAAATTTGAACCAGCCCCCAAAACAGTCAAGGGCAACCCTTGCGATCGCACCCAAGCGAACAATTCTCTTAATTCCTCTAGATTAACTGGTTCGGCATACCATTGCGCTCTTCCCCCCACCCGGTAGGAAGTGAACTCAGCTAGAGAAACAGAGGATTTAATCATAGGGTTTTAGGGGGTTGGGAATTATAAATTATGAATTATAAATTATGAATTGGGGATATGAGGAGCAGAACGTAGGTTGGGCTTCGGCCGTGAGCTTTTGCCGAACGGTTGAAGCATGAAACCCAACGATCATGTTACTTATTTAGGGTCTGCTGAAAAAGTACGGGCGAAGCATTCGGATAGAAAATCTGCGGTTTCACCGATAGGTTATTGCCCGAATGCTTCGCCCCTACAGGACGCGGGCCGATGAAGACGCAAGGTTTTGAACGACGATTCTCTCAAAATCTTACACCTGTTTCGCAAGAAAAGCCACAAAACCCCTACCTTGCCTACATTTCACATTTATTCAGCAAACCCTATTTAATACTGCTCACTTAAAAACTCAAATCTGATAACTGATAACTGATAACTGATAACTGACTCCTATACTCTAACTGCTAATTGTTCGCGGTAAAGAGAGAGCATTTCGGGGATAACTTGATTGAGATTGCCAGCGCCGAGGAACAGAGCTAGATCCCCTGGTTGGAGAATTTCTAGCAGGAATTGACCTAAAGAACTCAATTCGGGGTGATAGTAGGCATTTTTATGGTGTTTTCTCACCTGTTCGGCCACTTGCTGCCCGGTGACGTGATTGATATTCACTTCCCCGGCACTATAAATATCCGTTAAGACTACCACATCGGCGGAACTGAAAGCGGAGCCGAATTCCTCCAAAAAGGCAGTGGTGCGACTGTAGCGATGGGGTTGGAAAATAGCGATCGAACGTTGGTACTGTTTGCCTTCTACCTTCAATTTTGCCGCCGCTAAAGTGGCTAACAATTCGCTAGGATGGTGGGCATAATCATCGATAAAAGTAATGCCGTTTGCCTCTCCCTTGTGTTCAAAACGGCGTTTTGCCCCGGCAAAAGTAGCGATCGCATCGGCAATAACGGCAAATTCTAAACCGAGATAACGTCCGATGGCCACCACTGCCAAAGCATTACTAATATTATGTTGCCCGGGGATTTTCACTTCCATTTGTCCCAAATAACTGCCTTTTTCCCAGACGGAAGCTTTCATCATTCCCTGTTCATAGATAATCTCGCTGACGGTGTAATCGGCACCTTTTTCGGGATCGAGACTATAACTAATCGTGGGACGGAAATGCTCGGCGATCGTGTCACAATCTAAACAAGCGACTAAAATCTGGCACTGATGGGCGAATTCATGGAAAGTATCGATAACTTCGCTTAAATTCTGGTAATGATCGGGGTGATCTAGCTCAATATTAGTGATTACGCCGATTTTCGGGGCGTGCTTGGTTAGGGAACCATCGGACTCATCGGCCTCTGCCACTAAAAAACGACCTTGACCAAGACGAGCGTTACCTTCCCAAGCATCCACCTCACCACCGACAATGATCGTGGGGTCTAATCCCGCTTCTAACAAAACGTAACCGATTAGGCTGCTAGTGGTGGTTTTTCCGTGGGTGCCGGCGACGGCGATACTGTCGTAATCAGCGATTAAAGCAGCTAAAACGTCGCTACGGTGAAAAATTGGGTATCCTAAGTCTCTGGCCGCTTGATATTCCTTGTTATGGTCATTAATCGCCGTGGAGCAGATTACTTGCGGAACTGTTTGGCTACTGTTTTGAGGGCCCGGAGAATGAAATAAAGCTAAATTATTTGCCTCTTGACGGTGGAAAATGTGCGCTCCCGCTCCCTGTAGCCGTTGGGTGATATGAGTAGGACGTAAATCCGAGCCAGACACAGGTAAATTGCGCTCGGCTAAGATATAAGCGAGGGCTGACATCCCAATACCGCCAATACCGATAAAATGGAAAGGTTGGCCGTTAAAATTAACTTTTTTCACTGTTTTCACTCCTCAGAGCCACGATTATATAAGTTTTAAACTCGATCGGTAGTAAAGTCAACTTCATGATAGGGGCATTTGAGCAGAATTCCCAAATGTTGCCCAGTTGCCTTGCAAAATCCTTGACGCAGAATTAAAATTTTTTCTCCCAATTCCTTTTTTTTGGGGTGTGGGTGTGGGGTGTGGGGTGTGGGTGTGGGTGTGGGGTTTGGGGTGTGGGGAGAATCAATAAAAATAGTCTCGGAGTCTCGGAGTCTCGGAGTCTCGGAGTCTCGGAGTCTCGGAGTCTCCTGAATGGTGATGTAATAAATTATTTTCGATCGGGATCGTAAAGTTCAACCTTTAAGGTATGATTGGGAACATTAATTATTTTTTTATGTATTGCACTAAAACGTAGAGGGCAAGCAGCAGTGATTAGAGTAGCGATCAATGGTTTCGGACGGATTGGACGTAATTTCCTAAGATGTTGGTTAGGACGGACTAATAGTGGCTTGGAGGTAGTGGGGATCAATGATACATCCGATCCCCGGAGTAACGCTCACCTGCTCAAATATGATTCGATGTTAGGCAAACTTAACGCTAATATCGATGCCGATGATAATTCTTTAATTGTTAACGGTAAAACCATTAAATGTTATTCCGATCGCAATCCCCTCAATCTGCCCTGGGCAGAATGGGGTGTAGATCTAGTGATCGAAGCTACTGGTGTTTTCGTCGATGAAGAGGGCGCTTCTAAGCATATTGTCGCAGGAGCTAAAAAAGTCCTCATTACCGCACCGGGTAAAGGTTCGGGTGTGGGAACCTATGTCGTCGGTGTCAACGCTCACGAATACGAACACGATAAATACAATGTCATCAGCAATGCCAGTTGTACCACCAACTGTCTTGCTCCTGTCGTCAAAGTGATTCACGAAAACTTCGGCATCATCAAAGGGACGATGACCACCACCCACAGTTACACTGGTGATCAACGCATTCTTGATGCTAGTCACCGGGATCTCCGTCGCGCTCGCGCCGCTGCCGTTAACATCGTTCCCACCTCCACCGGTGCCGCTAAAGCTGTAGCCTTAGTTATCCCCGAAATGAAAGGGAAACTTAACGGGATCGCCCTGCGTGTACCCACTCCTAACGTTTCTGTGGTGGATTTAGTCGCACAAGTGGAAAAAAGCACGATCGCGGAACAGGTAAACGAAGTCCTCAAAGAAGCTGCGGAAAATTCTTTGAAAGGAATTCTCGAATATAATGATTTACCCCTCGTTTCCTCTGATTATCGCGGTGTTGATGCCTCCTCGATCATCGATGCTAGTCTAACGATGGTGATGGGTGGCGATATGGTGAAAGTTATCGCTTGGTACGATAATGAATGGGGTTACTCTCAACGCGTGGTTGATCTCGCTGAAGTCGTTGCCAGCAAGTGGAAAGGCTAAATCAGTTATCAGTAAACAGTAATCAGTGAACAGTGGGCGTTAATTAGGAGTCAGGAGTGGTTAGTGGCCAGTGATAACTAATAACTAATAACTGATAACTGTTAACTGATAACTGTTAACTGATCAGTGATAAATTCTCACCGAAAAAGCGCCGATAGATTCCCTCTGTCACCAATTGAGCGGTGATTAGGTTAGCTAGGGCAATCATAAACAGGATCAGTATCTGGTAGGAAGCGGCGTTTAAAGGTTCACTTCCTGCCAATACCTGTCCGGTGAACATTCCGGGTAAACTGACTAAACCCACTACCATCATCTGATTGAGGGTGGGGATTAAACTAGCTCGAATCGCTTCTTTTTGGTAAGCTGTGATCGCTTGTTGCGGGGTTGCCCCCAAACAAAGATGGGTTTCGATTTCCAAACGGTGACTTTTAATCGTACTGCTTAATCTTTCCCCGGCTAAAGAGGCACTATTCATCGCTTGCCCTAACACCATCCCCGTCAAGGGAATCAAGTATTGGGGTGAGTACCATTGTTCTGGTTGAATAATTAAGGCGATCGCATAACCTAAAGTTAGACAGCTACTAATCAATAAAGAGCCGAAAACTAGGGGTAATAAGCCTTGATCTCGGCTATCAATGCGATTTTTAGCAACAATAGTCGCGATAGTCATCATTACTGCCAAAATCCCCAGCACAGCTAGAGGATTATCAAGGGAAAAAATAACGGCGATAACGTAGCCTACCACTAATAATTGCAGGATCGATCGACCGGTCGCTAATAATAATTGTCCCTCTAGAGCTAAATTTGACCAACGGGAGAGGAGTAAACAAATGCCCATCATCCCCAAAGCCCAACCCAAATCCACCAGATTTAGTTCTACTAATCCATCCATAAAAATAAAAGAAACAAATTACAAGGATACTTCATCTATAAATAGCAAGTTTATAATTATTTTTGACTAATTATCAAAAAAATCGGCTCTAAAACCTCGCCTTAAGGCGAAAAGTTTTTGTAAAGGGGATTTATGCCCCGTTACAAAAACTGCCTCCTGCCTCCTGCCTTCGTTATTCCTTCTTTTCGCCGACAAATCCCGATTAGTCTCTAATTTGAGTGAAAGCGCGTGAGTAAAATTCCCCCCGTCGATTTATCCCGTCAATACCAAGTCATCAGCGAAGAAGCTAACCATGCCGTTTTAGAAATCCTCCGTTCTGGGCGCTATATTGGTGGCGAAGCTGTGAGCGAATTAGAACGACAATTTGCCCTCTATCACGGTGTTAGCGATTGTGTCGCCTGTAATTCGGGAACCGATGCCCTTTATCTGGCACTGCGCTCCCTCGGTATTCAAGCGGGGGATGAAGTAATTACTTCTACTTTTTCGTTTATTGCCACCGCCGAAGCGATTAATTTAGTCGGGGCAGCACCGGTTTTTGTCGATATCGATATCAATACTTTTAACCTCGATGTGGCACTGTTGGAAAAAGCGATTACTCCCCAGACTAAAGCGATTATCCCAGTACACCTTTTTGGGCAATCTGTCAATATGTCTGAGGTGGTAAATTTCGCTCGTTCCCATAATTTATTGGTGATTGAGGATTGCGCTCAAGCAACGGGAGCAGAATGGCATGGGCAGAAAGTGGGGAGTATCGGCGATATTGGCTGTTTTAGCTTCTTTCCCACCAAAAATTTAGGCGGTTGTGGCGATGGTGGCGCAATTACCACCAATAACCCCGAGTTAGCGGCACAAATTCGCATGATTAAAGAACACGGCAGCAAGGAGCGTTATCTCCATGAGGTAATCGGTGTCAATAGCCGCTTAGATGCCATTCAAGCGGTTATTTTGCAAATTAAGCTGAAATATCTCGATTTTTGGAATAATCAACGGATCGAGATTGCCCAACGTTATCGGGAATTACTGCAACCTTTGCCTAATATCACTTTACCTGCCGCTTTAGCCGGAGGTAAGCACGTTTGGAATCAGTACACAATCCTAACGGAAAATCGTGACCAAATTCGGGCGGCTTTGCAGGAAAAAGATGTCCTATCCATGGTTTATTATCCGATTCCTCTGCATTTACAGCCGGTTTATCAGTATTTAGGCTATAAAAAAGGCGATTTACCCGTGGCTGAATTGGCCAGTGAAAAAGTGTTATCTTTACCTATGTTCCCCGATTTAAGCTGCGAGGAACAACAACAGGTAGCCTATGCGCTGAAAGATTGTTTGCATAGTTTTTAAATTGATGATTTAGCCGAGGATTGAACTAATGAGTCAGATAAATGAGCGTTCAAAACCAGCCAAGTATTCACTATATAACTTAAGAAAAGTCAAGCGTGATTTAGTCTATGATGCCTGGGATTTCTGGCGTACTCTAACTCAAAAAGATCAACTAGAAAAAGTCATCAATCAAAGAGAAATTCGTTTTATCGGTTTGAAACGTAGTGGTAATCATGCGGTGTTAAATTGGATTAGAGCGCAAGAACAAGACCATTATTTTCTGAATAGTGTCAATGTTAGTACCAGTCCTTTTAGGCATTTTCATCTACACTTCCCCCACAAAGGTTTTCGAGAGGAAGCTTGGGGTAATTTCAAGACTAAAAACTGTTTTTTGTATAGCTACGAAGATCATAGTATTGCCAAAATAACTGAGCCAAAATATGAAAAAAAACATGATCTTTATGTAGGGAAAACCAGTCATAGGTATGATGTACTTTTACTCAGAGATCCGTTTAATCTGATTGCCAGTCGTTTGAAAAAGGGATTTTTATCTGTCAAGACAAAAGGAATGTCTCTGACTGATATGTGGATTGAATACGCCAAAGAATTCCTTGAAGAAACTAGCTATCTAAGCAATAACAAGGTTGTGATTAATTACAATCTATGGTTTTCTGATATTAGTTATCGCCAGAAAATTTCCGCCGCTCTTAATCTAGAGTTTTCTGATGCTGGCTTAAATTATGTTAGTAGTTATGGTGGTGGCAGTTCCTTTGAACAGCAGAACTTTACTGGCAATGCTCAACAGATGGATGTGACTAATCGCTGGAAACTATTTCTTGACAATGACGAGTTTTTGAAGTTAATCAAAAATGATGAGCTTTTACACTATTCCGAAAAAATCTTTGGTAAGCTTCCCGATACCGAGTTAATTTATCTTGGCGCTAATAGATGATAGTTATAATAATAATAAATCCGGTTATTAAAAACTGATTATTTATTCCCCCTTTTGCCTTTTGCCTCTTGCCTTTTGCCTGTCCTCACAAGTAGCCTATACTCAACAGATTTAGTATAACTGAATAACTGATACAAAATCCTGTTTAAAAGGTATGGGAGAGTGGGAAGTGGGAATTAGGAATTAGGAATTAGGAAGTGGGAATTAGGAAGTGGGAAGAATAAATAAAAATAATCTCCTGAATACTGACTCCTAACTCCTGTGTCCTGTCTCCTGAATACTGACAGCTTACTGCTATACTTAAGCGGTTAAATCGATTAACTTTTGTTTTAAAGTTTCCAATCCTAGCCGACGAATAGCCGAGATAAAAACAGCTTGGGGGTATTTTTCCTTAGCTATTTCCAAATCCTCGCTTTTTACCTGATCCAACTTATTAAACACCATTAACATCGGACCGGTTTGAATCGGCATCTCCGAGAGGATTTTTAATACCGAGGCAATCTGACTTTCCCAAGCTGGATGGGACAGATCCACCAGATGGAGTAATGCTTCTGCTTCCGTTACTTCCTCTAAAGTTGCCCGAAAAGCATCCACCAGCGAGGGGGGTAATTCATGGATAAAACCCACCGTATCAGTTAGTAAAAGGGTGTGAGAGACTTGGCTGAGGGGATCGGTAATAGTTAAGCGTCGGGTGGTGGGATCGAGGGTAGCAAACAGTTGATCGGCGGTATAAACTTCGGCAGCGGTGAGAGCATTAATTAAAGTAGATTTTCCCGCATTGGTGTAACCGACGATCGCCACACTGGCTACATCTTGTTTTTGCCGTTGTTTGCGTAAACGGGAACGATGAGCTTGCAGTTGATCCACCTCATCCTGGAGACGGGATAAACGACGTTGAATAGTTCGGCGTTCTGTTTCTAATTTTGTCTCCCCCGGTCCGCGAGTGCCAATTCCTCCCCCTAATCTCGACATGGCTAATCCGCGCCCGGTGAGACGGGGTAAAGTGTATTCTAATTGGGCTAATTCTACCTGTAGTTTACCCGCTTGGGATTGGGCCCGTTGGGCGAAAATATCCAGGATCACCTCGGTGCGATCGACCACTCTCACCCCGATTTGGTTCTCTAGATTGCGAATTTGGGCGGGAGAAAGGTCGCGATTGAATACAACTAAATTAGCCCCCGAAGTTTGCACCTGTAGGGCGATTTCTGCCACTTTTCCCGAACCGATCACTGTTTGAGGATGGGGATGATCCCGTTTTTGTCGGGTGACTTGCAAAACTTTGCCCCCGGCGGTATCAACTAAACGTTCTAATTCGCTTAAACCGTCCTCGAACTGGCGATCGCTCATACCGTCGGTGATTAAACCAACCAATAGCACCCGATCTTCGGCTGTATCAACGGTTATAGCGGTAAATTCTCGCTGAAACTCCGCCTCTAGTCCTTCCACTAACTCTAAAAAGTCCTGTTTGCTTAAATCCTCTAGATTTAAGGGAGGGGAGACAGACCAGTATATATTACTATTGACATTTGTTTGACTTTGTGGTATAAGATGCGCCAGATAGACTTGCTCCACATAACCGGTCGCCCCACCACCGCGACGGATCATGCCTGTACCGGTTAATGTTAAGATCACCAGTGCGTCTAATCTTTGCAAAGCCATGGCGGTTAAACTGGATTCTTTTGGCGGTTCCTGCTTGATTTCCGTGGCGATGCAACGAATTCCGCAAAGACGTTCGGAACCGTAGCGGGGTAGTTCCAAGAGAGAAAACTGGGTTTGTCGGGGGGTTCCCACTCCCACACGAATTACCTGGCCGCGACGGTTGATATAGGTGCAGAGGGGTTGATGGATATCGGTACTGATAGCCGCCAGTCTTTGGGCGAATTCTGGGGTGGTGAGAGTATCAATAGGCAAGCGTTCATGGTACAGCCTTTGTAGCTGTTTCATCTGACTGGCTTTCAGTCCCTGGGTATTGCCGAAGATGGTATCGATAGGCTTTCCTCGCAATTAGGATATTAGGGGTCGAGAAGGTCGTCACCGACCTCCCCTCCCATTCAGAACCGTGCATGAGACTTTCACCTCACACGGCTCCTAGTTCGACTGTTCCCTTGTTAAGGATACAGCTTGACTTCTTTTGGTTGACCCTGTATCATCTAGATTGACAAATTCCGCCAAAGATGTCAAATCAGATGATTCTAGGCTTCCATTAGATGCCGATTTTTCATCGTGACAGTGGCGGTGTAGTAATTGAAGGTTTTTATATTCATCCTTTCCGCCTAAGCTTAGAGGGTGAATGTGGTCAACTTCAATTAAATCCGATGGGGTGAAATACTGCCCACATCGGTTACACTTGCCTTGTTGCTTCTTAAGTAGTTTGGCTACTCTCGTCAGTGTGTCGATTGCTTGTCCTCGTCTGCTCGCCCAGTAAGTCCAATTTCCGTCATAAGGTGAAGCGTCGGGGCGTACTAGGGTATGTCTGACGATTGGAGTCCAGTTGTGTTTCCATAATTGAAACCCATCTTTGGTTTTAAATAACCAAGTCTCTCGTCTTTCTTTCCCGTTGCGGTGCTGATTCAGAAGTAGTGATGACGGCTTAACCTTTACCTAAAATGTCGGATGAATGCCCCCGCTAAATTTTTCGACAAGACATCAACCTTTGCGGGGGATGAAATCCGACCAGGATATTAACTGCGAAGCACGATTTTAATACTACCATCTATGGGTAAACTGTGTTATCATTAAACTATCCAATGGTCGAGGATTAATCAATGCTAGTCGTAGAAGCCAAGTTAAAAAACGGAACACCAGAGCAATATCACCAGCTTGATGAAGCTATCAAAACTTCTCAGTTTGTGCGTAATTCTTGTGTTCGTTATTGGCGGTCCAATCAAGGAACAACCCGTAATGACCTCCAAAAGCTTTGTGCGGTACTAGCTATACTTTAGACGTTCATAATCTGAGATTTATTAAACTTCTGAAATCGTAGAGTGAGCAAGGAATCCAGTTCTTTTTTATGTTTCAGATGGGCATCATTCAGACATTCATAAATAGCTGAAGAAAAGTCGGAAAAGTTTTCATAATATTTACCATACAAACATTTCTTTTTGACAAATTTCCACAGCCTTTCAATTAAATTTAGATTAGGCGAATAAGACGGCAAATAGAGTAGCTCTATTGACAAAGAAAGAGCCAATTCTTCAACAATTTTACATTTTTGATAGCGGGCATTATCTAATACTAGAGTGATGGGAATAGTTAGGGACTTCCAGAGAATAAAATACCCAACAAAAAAATAGAAAAGTGTTTTTTTGAAAAAGTAATTATTTTTGTCTAGGAAAACAAAGAGTCTCCCATTACAACCTATTTTTCCGAAAAAATAGGCAGCACAAACTCTTATACTTCCGAGCTTTTTCGAGTATAACAAGGACAAGTTAAAGAATCAAAGACAGTTTTTAGCTAACCATCTTAGTTAACTACAAACTAGGTCTTATCATAATAGATATCAATAAACCATTGTCCCAAATCGGGAAAGTCTTGATTCGTTGATTCTGTGAGACGTTCGATTTTTTCTTCGATTTTTTCCATGGCTTTTTTAGTAAGCTTTACTCCTTTTTCATAAGTTTCAGTAATCAACTTAACAATCGGGTGTTTTCCTTTCCAAGTCATAGTTTGGGCGAATTTCAAAGCCGTTTCGATTTCATCTAAAATACTCCCATTCCAAGGGTTTTCTAACACAGCCCAGGTTCGTTCAATAGGATTATATTTACTATGGTAAGGGGGATAGTAAGCTAAACGTATATTAACTTGATATTTTTGGGAAAACTCAACTATACGTTTCATGAACTGAGTTCGTCTCGAATTATTTTCTGGTCCATTATCTTGATTAATTATCAAAGTTTTAATTTTCTCAAAACGAGATTTTTCCGACTCCCAGAAATCTTCTAATATATCAACAATAAAGTCACTGGTGACTGTGGAGGCAGTGAAATACAAAAACAACTCATCAAATTCTGGAATAAATATTCCGTAAGGGGTTAGGGTTGTTTTCGGATTAAAATCATGATCGTTTGTTTCGACAGTTATTCTATTCTTACCTCCTCGATCAAATAGTCCAATATTAACACGGGCTTTGGCATCCAAACTAAGACGTAACATCGTAGGGTCTTCATCCGCTTCCCGATTAATGTTAGCTAATTCCTCAAAGATTGCCTCGGTTTCTGGAATTTTTTTTGAGGTAAAACTTTAGCGACTCTTTTCAGACGATAACCTAAGTTATTTAATTTAACCCGAATAGTTTCCTCGCTCGGTAAATCCTCATCACTGTACCCATATTTAGAGATTAATTGCTTTCGGACTTCGGCCGCACTCAGTCTCACATAAAGCCTTTGGCTTTTAAAACTTGGGTCAGTTTGGCTTTGAGAATCCACTAAACTTTTGATGTTTTCCAATAGAAAAGGTAAATGTTCTTCTGCTTTTTTCCGCCCCTTAGCTGAATGATTATCAACACAAATAATACCTCTTTTTAGTTCTTTAATTCCTTTACGAATAGTAGTTCGATTCCAGCCTAACTCCTGTGCAGCAAGGGTTTGTCCCCCATAGCCTAATTCTAAGACTGTTTGGGCCATGAATCTTCTTTTAGCTGCACCTTTTAATTGAAGTGCAGTTTCACTGAGCAATTTCTTGAGGGAATCAGTTAATTCCATATACACTTACAAAGAAAAACTTGATTAATAATGTACAGGATTAATTCTACTACAAAATTGGAAGGAGGAGGCAACCATCGACCCCTACCTCCTACACTCCGAGAATGATTATTATTCTTGAGCATGAATAGTTTATTTTTTGGAAGTCCCTTATTCCTAAAGCAGCTATTTTTTTAAGAAGTTCACAGACTTGAGCTGCTGTAATATAAGTGTCATATGTTACCATAATAACTTCATGAGTTATCGCATTTAATGCTCCTAAAACATTGAAGCGTTTACGCCCGCTCGGTGACTTAACGAAAAGTCTCTCAAAACACCAAACAAAACCGAGAAAAGCTCCCATAACAAAGTGAGCGGCATCAACAAAAAAAAACAGCCCTTTTTCCTTCTTTCGCCTCATTTAGTCTTGGTTCTAGCTTTTTTTCTTTGTAGTCTTCTTGTTCATCCCGGTCAGCTTTAGAAGGAAGAGAACCTACTTTTATACATTTCATTCCCATTGATTTCAAGAATTTCCTTACTTGGGTGGGACTTCTTTTTATTCCTGTCAATTCTTCTCTTCTGTATACAGCTTCATTTATTGTGGCTGGTGGATTTTTATCGAAATATTTTTTGAGCGTTTCTCTTTGAGACTCTCATTCACTTTTAGGGCGATAGAAGTTGATTTCTTTTTATTTTTCTATTCCGCCTTCTTGATAATCTCGAAGATAAGTTAATAAGGTATTTGGCGAGATTCCTGCTAACTGACAAATTTTTTGGTGCGGTATCTTTTGACTCTTTAACCAAAGAACTTCCATTTTAAGTTGAACCCGGGGATGAGGATGATGAAATCTTTCATAATACAGTGAGTTCTTTTCTTCTTCGGTGAATTCTAGGTTAATCATGTTTTCAATGAGTGCTTTGCTTCTAATTATGACTCTTAAACTATATTATTGTCTTTGAGGAAAAAATGCAAGTTATAGCCGTGCAAAGTATAGTTTTCGGTACTCGTTAGAGTCCATGCGTTTTTAAGAGGTTATCCGCACCTCTGTGCAAAGAAGCCCAACCACTAGCCTTTCCTACTTGTGTTTTTTATACCACTCACGGGCGGTTTAACTTAAAGGAGGTTGCCTTTGGTCTGCTGGCATTGTAGCCTATTTACAACACAGCAATGCTCTAAAGTTGATAAATATCAATCTAACAAAAACTTAAAGGCTTAGTGTACAAGCTTTACAAGCATAAGTTGTTGATAGTTTTACATGACAGGTTCGTTAGAGCCAAAAGTTAAAGTAATCAAGCCGCCCTCCGCTCCGCTAAAGGGCGGGGTTTTCAACCCAAATTTTCGATAAGGAACAGGCGCTCACCATCCTTGAATTAGCGAAGGAAATGCTGACAGCCTTTTTCTCATCAAGACGAAGTGTCACCTAATTTGCTATGGACGACCGACACCTCACACCCCACACCCTGCCCCCAGAAAAAATTTTTTCGGCGAACCCTATTTATCCGGTATTGACCTTGAATAGCCATCGTTGCCCCTTGTTTCCTGTCGAGCGGCGAATGATTAATAATTTCTTTGTAAATTGCAAAACAGATAAAAAATTTCTATGAAAAAACTGGCAAAAATTGGCAAGACGAAAAATGCTGATCAGCTTGGAACATCTGAGATAGAGCATCGTCAATCTGGACATTCAAAATGTCACCAACTTGCCGTGATCCCGATGCTAATAGTCAGAGGGAGACTTGCACAATTTCAAAATCTAAGTTAATCTCTCCTAAAAGTCACCTTTAGGTATTTTGACTAAAAAGAAAGTTGCCTAACTTCTACTCTAGCCTCAAGGCTAATGCTGAAAGCTAGAATCATCGGCTTAATCGACTGGCTCTGGCTAACTCTTTACACCACAGGAGGTCTGTTTGAAAGAGACTTTTATCCACAACCCCATGACATCCGCTACCCCGGAACAGAATTGCACTGCTGAGTCTAACCGAGTCCGTTACTCAGTTGCCCTGCTGGGATTAGCACTCTCTCTGGGAGTACCTAGCATTCTCAACTCCACCTCAGAATCAGCCCAGGCCGCCAATTCTGTACCCTTAGAATGGGAAGTAATTGACCTGTCCCAAAAAGCAAAAGGTGCGGGTAAAGAACTAAAAGAACCGCAAATAATCCAATCCCAAGCACTTGCTACCGTCAAATTCATCGCCACATCAGTGGTTGAGCATCAGGTAAAACCGGGAGAATCCCTCTGGAGTTTAGCCGACACCTATCAAACCACCCCCACAGCGATCGCTACCCGCAATAATCTCCCCCCCCAATCCGATCTGATTATCGGACAAACCTTAAAAATTCCCACTCCTGAGCAGTTGCCCCCGGCAGCCCCGGCAGCAACTCCTGAGCAGTTGGATAGTTCCTCTGCTAGTCTGCGTCAAACCCGTCAACGTCTCCAAGAAAGTTTGGCCGCCCTACGGACCGAGGAAATCCCCCATCAGTCCGATTCCGGGGAAACAGTAATCGTCACCGAAACTACCGCTCTCGTTCCCGATAATTCGCCAACTAGCGTCGAGATTCCCGTTATTGCTCCCGAAGAATCCCCCCGACCAACCAGCCAGGTGATCCCGATTCCCGTTCCCACCCCTGAAAGCGATCGCCCGATAGCCACAATTGCCGTTAATCCTCCCTTGACAAGCAGACCGGAAATTCCCAGCGTTGCCCTACGAAATCCGGCTCCTGTGACTGAAATTCCCGCCGTTCCCAATCCTCGGGTCATAGTTCCCCCAGAAAACCAAGTTTATCGGGTTCGGCCAGGGGATACCTTAAACACGATCGCTCGTGTTCTCGGCATCACCCCTTCCGAATTAGCCAGGGAAAACGGCATTGACAACCCCAACCAGATTAAAGTTAATCAAACCCTAGTAATTCCCGACCGTTCTGCCAACGCTAGAGTTAATCAAAATCTTACTCCCTTGGTCGGCGATCGCGCTAGACTCTCCTTTAACCCCAGCAATCGACCAAATTTGCCCCCGGAAACTGCCACCACGAGGACGGAAGACTTCCCCGAAAATATCACTGGCAGCTATCGGGAAAGATTGCGCCAAGAGGTGGCTAATCTGCGAGAAACTAATCTTTCGGAAACCCAGAAAAGTATCGCTATTCCCGTCGATAATCCCACAGAAACCCTCGATGAGCCGCAAATAACCCCTAATCCCCAATGGACTGCCATTCGTTCGCGTTCTAACCAAAGCACCCCCCCCCAGATTATCGGTTCGGCTCCTACTAATGTGGAAGAATATAATGATCGCCTACGAATCCCCGTCGGCGAAACTGTAGAACCTTCCCTTCCTCCCCTCACTAATCCCGATGAGTATTTACCCAATCCCGCCCCGATTTTTACCGGCTTTATCTGGCCCACTAGAGGTGTGTTAACCTCCGGTTTCGGTTGGCGCTGGGGCAGACCTCATCGCGGCATCGATATCGCCGGTCCAGTGGGTACACCAGTTGTGGCGGCGGCCGCCGGTGAAGTAATCGCCTCCGGTTGGAATTCGGGCGGTTATGGCAATCTGGTGAAACTGCGTCACCCCGATGGTAGCACCACTCTCTATGCCCATAACAGCCGTCTGCTGGTGCGTCGCGGCCAAACTGTTCAGCAAGGCGAGCCAATCGCCCAGATGGGTAGCACCGGTTTTAGCACCGGCCCCCACCTACATTTCGAGGTTCACCCCTCCGGCCAGGGCGCAGTTAATCCCATGGCTTTCCTGCCAGGCAGACGTTAAAGATGCCCGCAAAGGGAAGATTTTTTCTTCCCTTTTTTGCTCTTGTGCAATTGGGTGATTGTGTGTTATGATTGATAACTGTGTAAACAACGGCTTAGTAGCTCAGTTGGTCAGAGCAGGGGACTCATAAGCCCAAGGTCGGCAGTTCAAATCTGCCCTGAGCCATTTTCGGAAAACCTAAGTGTAGAATTTTAGAAATACAAAATTTTGCTTTTTATCTCGTTCCTAGGTAGAACCTGGGAACGCTCCCTTCGGGTTCTACCTGATCACTGTTCCCCACCAAAGCCCTTTTTTGATTCCTGAAAATTCGCACCCATAATTAGGGTTGGCTGAATAAATCTAAAAACCTTGTTGGGTAAGACTTTTAGACTTTTTGTCAATCAAAAAGTCCCTGGCATGGGAGTGATCAGGGGGAAAATTCCGGGACTTTTTCCCTGAAAATTAGGTAATTGGCCACCTCAAAACCGGTAAAACCCCACACCCCACACCCTGCCCCCAGGAAAAACTTTTTCAGCAGACCCTAATTAATGGGAAAGGACTTGACTTGGGCGGCGGTTTGCGCTATGCTTTTCTTATAATGGTAACCTGTGCGAATCAGCTTAAGTGCCAAGATTACCATTATGAATAAAATCTTTTAAAAATATTATCTCAAAATCTCCCGATAAAAGCAAGCAAAATTTTGCCAATAATTGTTAAGTTTTGTTAAAAAGAAATATATCTCGTTCCCTGAACCCAGCAAAAATCTCCCCAACACCAGACCCCACCAAAGCCCTTTTTTTGATTCCAGGAAATTCGCACCCATAAGTATGGGAAAGGACTTGACTTGGGCGGCGGTTTGCGCTATGCTTTTCTTATAATGGGAATCTGTGGAAATTGAGTTAAGTGCCAAGATTACCATTATGAATAAAATCTTTTAAAAATATTATCTCAAAATCTCCCGATAAAAGCAAGCAAAATTTTGCCAATAATTGTTAAGTTTTGTTAAAAGGAAATGGAGAGATCGGCCTTTATTTTTTCCCTTGCAGTAAGCCAAAACGAATTAAACCCGACTCGTAACCGCGCCGCATTAACCCTAAAGATAAAGCTCCTTGGATAGTAGTGTAACCGCTTGCTAACAAACCAGCGATCGCATCTGTGGTTAGGGCCGAGTCAATCACCACATCCCAAAAAGCGGCCACCGATAGGGACCAATCATCGGTTTTTAGGTCTTGAAAGCCAATTTCACGGGCAATATCGGCGTATTCTGGCAAAGAAATCACATAGGGGAGACAATAAACCTGATAAATCTCGTTTAATAGTTTAATCTCCCCTTCCGTTAGATTACCGGCCAGGGAAGTGGTGGGACGATGACACCAAGTGGCCATCAAAAAAGTGCCCCCGGGCTGCAAAACCCGATAACATTCCCGCAGAAATTGCCTTTTATCGGGCATATGTTCGCCACTTTCCAATGACCAGACCAGATCAAAATTATCGTCAGGAAAGGGGGTTTTTAGGGCATCAGCCACAAGAAAACTGACTTTTTCTTCTAAATTGAACTCTTGCGCTCTTTGGCTGGCTCTAGCGGCTTGTACCGGGGAAAGGGTAATCCCCACCCCTTGGCTGTGAAATTTTTCGGCCAGATAAAGACTACTGCCACCAATGCCACAACCGACATCGAGAATCTGATTAGCGCCGGTGACACCACCCCAAGTTAATAATTCTTCTATTAAATCAATTTGTGCCTGACGGCGATCGAGTTTAATCTTGCCGCCGCGACCGTAGTAACCATGGTGCATATGTTCGCCCCAAATCCTTTCCCACAGTCCACTAGAGGAGTCATAAAAATCGGCTATTCGTTGCTCAAGTTCCATGGTGATTTCCTAAGTAAGTGGGTGGAATTAAAGATAAGAGGTTTCCGACATAAGAAGTTTCTCCAGTATTGAGTTCCGATGTTTCTAGTTTAAAAGATTTAGGCGGACAAAGTACACACAAAAGAAGAGGAGGAAATCATCAGTCTTTAGAGAGAGTTGACAGAAAGGTAGCCAGTGGCATAATATTCCCGAAGATGTGGTTCGTCGTCGTTATGAGCGGGGACGTAAGCTGTTCGTAATTTAAATTGCTTGTTGAGACGAGGCAAAAGGCAAGAGGCAAAAGGCAACAGTAAAGGGATTGGGGGAGGTTCGGCTAATCTAAGAATAAGCGGTTTAAATGCGTCTTAGCTTATTAACGTGACCCAGTTGTATTTACCCTTATGCGATACTTGGATTATCTATCTGTAACTCAAATGACTGAATCCACCTTAACAGAACTGCATCAGAAAATCGATGCTGGTGTGAGAATAGCGATCTAGGAGAGTCTATCAGCATTTTAAAAGATGGCTAAATTGTCACCTTAACGGCCGGGCAAATTCCCCCAAAATCACAATAATAAATGCTTTCAGTATCAAGATTTGGTAGTATTAAATAGGTAGGGAAATTTTATGACTAGAATTAAGCGTAGGCAATTACTATCCCTGACTGGTTCTTTATTAGCAACTTTAGGATTGAGCCAGTTGGAATTGAAACAGCGAGCCATTCTTTATCGTAGCGTACTGGCAGAGAATACACCTCGTAAACGGGCATTATTAGTGGGTGTTAATAATTACCCCGATACTAGATGGATAGCCCTTGAAGGCGCAGTCAATGATGTCAAACTACAACAGGAATTACTCATTCACCGTTTTGGATTTCAGTCCGATCAAATCTTGCTTTTAACTGATCATGAAGCAACTCGTGAGAATATCCTACAAGCGTTTGAAGAGCATTTAATTCAATGGGCGCAACCCGGTGATGTGGTAGTTTTTCACTTTTCTGGTCATGGTTCTCAAGTTTTTGATCCCGATCAAATTTTTCAAGATGGGCAAGTTAGCACGATTGTTCCTGTTGATAGCATTCTGCCTCCAGGTTATCCCAATAAAGGAGGAAAAGTTAATGATATTACAGGTCATACTTTGTGGTTGTTAATGCAAGCAATTAATACAGAAAATGTCACTTTTATTCTGGATAGTTGTCACTCTGGAGGGGCAAGAAAAGGCATCTTAACAGTGCGATCTCGCCCTGGAAATCGGGAGTTAAAGGAGTTAAACCGGACTGAAAACTCTAACATCCAACTGTTAGCAAGTCCCCAGGAACAGGAATATCAAAAACAACTGATGTCCAGACTCAACTTGACCGCTTCAGACTTGGCCACAGAGCGAAAAAAAGGCGTTCCCAAAGGCATAATGCTCGCGGCTGCTAGAAATGACCAAGCGGCGATCGATGCTTCCTTTGGCGATACGGCTGCCGGTATCTTTACATATACCTTGACTCGCTATCTCTGGCAGCAAACCGGAGGCGATTCAGTTAGTCAAGTAATGATAAGTGCGACGGCTACTACCGATCGCATTTTACGGGAATATTTCCCGACGGCTGGTTTATTACAGCAACCGGAATTTAATACTAGGGAGGGAAGTAACAACAGCCAGCAAGCGGTTTATTTTCTCAAACCAGATCAGAAAATCCCTGCTGAAGCTGTGGTCACTCAAGTGCAGGGAAATCGGGTGGATCTGTTTTTGGGAGGGATCGATCCGCGTACCTTAGCAGCATTCGGTCGGGGGGCAATTTTAACTTTAGTGGATGGGGAAGGAAAAGAACGAGGTCAAGTTCAGATAGAGTCCCGTCAAGAGTTGACAGCTAAGGGGAAACTGATGCGGACAAGAGATAATATTGCTTCCGGAACTCTACTTCAAGAGCGATCGCGGGCAATTCCCGGTAATTTAACTCTCCGAATTGGTTTAGATGCTTCTTTACAGCAAGCTAAACAAGCTTTAGAAGCGATTAAACGCATTGAAGTGGTATCTTTAGAGCAAACCAACTTTCACTATATTCTAGGGCGAATTTCCCCCATTTATCATCAGCAATTACAGCAATTAAAAGTTAAAAAATTGCCAGAAGTCGGCAGCATTGCTTTATTTTCTCCTGCATTGGATTTGATTCCCGATTCGTCTGGAATTGCCGAGGAAAAAGTAACAGATGCCGTTGAGCGATTACGCCCTAAGTTAAAATCATTATTAGCAGCAAGATTAGTCAAGTTAACCCTTAAGTAGTCGTGCAAAATTAATTTCCTAGTCGAGACAGGAGACTCTGAGACAGGAGACTCCGAGACGGGAGACTCCGAGACGGGAGACAGCTATTAGGGATCGGATTTGAGTTTTCAGTTCACTGTTTCCTCACACCAGAAGTCTGACGGAGTAGTGGCTTAGATGTGTAATTAATTTTGCTTAGGTACTTAATAATACTTCTTCCCTTCTGAGTGTAGCTGCGGCAATGGAAACGGTAGATGGTAGTCAATTAGTAGCAGAATCTTTTACTGTACGAGGTGCGACAATAACCCCCATCAGTCAAACCAGAGGAGTGAGGGGATTAACTACCAATGCTCAAAAAATTAAACTAGGAACATTAATTCGACTCATTGTTCAAAATAATGAATCTTTTCCCCTTTATATCTGTGTATTACTTGTTAGTGTAGATGGTGGTTTAATGGTTCTTTCTCCATCCCAGGGAAATGAAGATTTACCTCCACTTGCTCCTCAAGAAACTATTAATATTCCTGATGTTGATAGAGGGGATCATTATCGGTTTTTTAAAGTTGTCGGTGATCTAGGGTTGGCTGAAGTTTTAGTTATTGCTAGTACAACTCCTCTTAAAAAAGCAATTGATTTGTTGAGAACTTTAGCAGCAGATAGAGGAGAAAGTGCTAGAGGTACGCCGATTAATTCACCCCAACTAGATGAGGCAATTTTTAGTCTTCTGGATGATTTAGATGAGGGAAGTCGGGGAAGTGGGACAACTTCTTTTGCGGAGGTGCGTCAGATTGATACCCGACAGATGGCGGCTATGTCGATTACCTTTGAGGTGGTTGGGATGTAGTTAAATCTTGCATCAAAAACTAAGTTGTTAGGGAAGAACAGTAAGAAATGGAGTCGTTAAGGGCGTATAATAACATTAAAGTAAATGCCATTGTCTTGTATGTTATTGCCCCTATCCTTCAAATTGACGAAAGGAAGGGCAAAATCTAAGCGTACTGCTACTTGTTTCACCGGATTCCACAGTAAGCCGACTCCAATAGCTGCTAAAAACGTCTGGGAAGGAAGCGTAACAGGATTGTCAGGATTATTCCAGACCTGACCAATGTCTGCAAAGGGAGCAATCTGAAAGACTGCATTGCCAACTTCATTTTTTACCAGTGCAATGCGATCTTCAATACTGAAACGAAAACCATTATCCCCAAAGCGGACATTTTGCCGATATCCTCGCAGGGATTGTCCACCACCGATGACGAACTGTTCTGAAGCTAACAGACTATTGGGGGTTAACTGAATATCCACAGAAATTAGCAGTAAATTGTCTTCTCCTAAGCGATGAATACGCTGCATCTGCAATAACCAACTAAAAAAAAGACCGTCGGGTAAGGGACTTGGTCTAATGGTTGCATCAAATAATCCTGTCCCAAAATTAAACTGCGATCGCAATGCCCAAACCCCTGACTGATCACGGGTGATATAATCGACTCCTAGTGCAAAAACGCTAGTTTTGTCTTGATTCAAGTCAGGGCTTAACAATCCTAAATCCTGTAATCCCTGTTCTACCCCCACTTGATTGAGAAAGTCTGTTAAGATTGCCGGAAGATTGACAGCTTCTAAGGCTTCTAAAGGAAACCCATTGCGATAGCTAAAACCAAGGGATAATGCTAATTCCTTCCTTGGTGTACGAATAATCGGTTGACGGAAACTAGCCTGATAGAAGTCGTAATCAGAACTCAGGGTTAAATCGAAGGTTTCTTGGGTAATTTGACCTTGGTTGATTAAATTAAAGGTTTGACTGCTGGTAAATTCACTGCGACTCAGGAAAGCTCGCAATTCAACTGCACCATCCATCGGATTTAAGGGAATATGATACCTAAAATCCCAGAGATTTGTCCTACCAGAGGTGTGTTTGTAGGACGCAAAAATGCGATCACCTAATCCTGTAAGATTGCCATAACCTACACCAATCCCATATTGCTCTCCTCCTAAAATTGGGGGAGAATAATTATCGGCAGTCAATTCTGCATTAAAAGAAGGGGCAGGATTAACAGTAACAACAAGAATGCTTTCTCCAATTTTAACTCCTGGTTGTAAAGAAGCATTAATCCCTTTGATTAAAGGATCACTTTGTAGGAGTAACAGTTGATCCTCAATACGGTTGGGACGCAAGGGAGGTTTTGCTCCTAATTCTAGCCGCAATCGCACATAATTTTCTAATCGCGGAGCCCCTTCAATTTTAATCTCGCTCAAACGACCTTCGATGACTTGAATTTGCACTACACCATCGACAATTTCCTGTTCTCCTAATACTGCTCTAGACGTGATATAACCGTTTTCAACATAGAGTTGGGTAATTTTATCGGCGGCTTCTTGTAATTGCGCTAGAGTAACTGTTCTTCCTGCCAACGGTTCAATAATTGGATTCCAGTCTTTTGGAGTAAAAATCGTGCTGCCAACGACTTCTATTTGACGTACAGAAATTGTGAGATCAGGAGTTTCTAACCCACATTCCGCACCCTCAACTGTCACATAAGCTGTCCCCCTCCAGAGACTTGAGTAAAAATACTTATCTGGTGAAGGTTTTCTCGGTGGCCGTTAGGGGGAGCTTGAGACCCCTAATTATGAAAAAATAGGAATTGTTGGAAAACTTAGGCAGTGGGCTGTTCGACCATGAATCAATCAACAGAAATTGAAGTCAAAAATCTAGACCATCTGGGATTAGTAGCCGGAATTATCGATGAAATAGGAATCGTTGAAATTATCAACGAACAAGTCTCAATTGAGCGAGGAGAAATTGTCACAGCGGGGCAAGTCGTGAAAGCAATTATCCTGAACGGATTGGGATTTGTCTCCCGGGCCTTGTATTTATTTCCTCAATTTTTTGAAGATAAAGCAACCGAACATCTGCTGGGAGAAGGCATCGAAGCAAAACACCTGAATGATGATAAAATTGGTCGAGTAATGGACAAACTTTATCAACTGGATGTTTCGGGTATTTTCCTACTCATTAGTTTAGCCGCCGTGAAAAAATTTGGTGTAGCAACCGAGAACTCCCATTTAGATTCGACTTCTCTATCAGTAGAAGGAGAATATAAAAAGGAATACCCAACAGTAGAAATCCTGAAATCAGGAGCAGTGGGAGAAGAAATTGAAACCAGACAACAGCCAATAAAAATTACCTACGGATACTCCCGCGACCGACGACCTGACTTAAAACAATTTATGATTGACTTAATCGTAAGTGGGGATGGAGATGTACCTTTATTCCTGAAAGTAGGGGACGGAAATGAAGCGGACAAAGCGGTTTTTGGTCAAATCGCCCGAGAATTTCAAAAACAAGTTGACTTTGACAGTTTAATAGTCGGCGATAGCGCCCTCTATAGCAAAGAGAATTTAAAACTAATGAAAGAAATGCGTTGGTTGTCTCGAGTCCCCTTCAGCATTAAAGAGGCTCAAGAGTTAGTCGATAGCATCTCAGAAAAAGAGTTAACCGATTCAGAAATACCGGGTTATTCCTGGCGGGAAACAAGCTCTAACTATGGGGGTATAGAACAAAGATGGTTGCTAGTTGAAAGTCAAGCTAGACAAGAATCAGACTTGAAAAAATTAGAGAAAAAAATCGAGCAGGAAAAGAATTCTGCCCAAGAAAAAATCCGGCAACTATCCCGAAGAGAATTTGAGAATAGAGCGGTGGCGTTGGCGATAGCCAAAGGATTATCTGACTCCTTAAAATCTCATCAGTTAACGGAGATTAAAGTCAATCTCATTCCGCCTGAGTCCCAGGGGTCAAAACTCAAATCAAAAGACGATTTACCCTCTCAAAGCTATCAAGTTCAAGCCAAATTAGAGTTGAATTTGACCGCCATTGAGAGGCTAAAGAAACGAGCAGGACGATTCGTTTTAGCAACTAACGATTTGGAGAAACAACGATTAAGCAGTGAGGATATACTCAAAAAATATAAAGGGCAACAAGCTCCGGAAAGAGGATTTTCTTTTCTCAAAGACCCCTGCTTTTTTGCTGACAGTGTCTTTCTCAAATCTCCCCATAGAATCGAGGTCATGGCCATGCTCATGGGCTTGTGCCTGCTGGTTTATACTATTGGTCAAAGACAACTTCGTCTGAATTTAAAACAGCAGGAGACGGGACTGAAAAATCCGTTGGGTAAGTTAACTGACCGACCGACGTTACGCTGGATATTTCAGTGCTTTCAAGGGATTCATCTCCTACGTATTCAAGACAATCAAAAGATTAGCAACTTAACGGATGAGAGGCGCAACATTTTGAGATTTTTTCCCAAACCTTGCCAGGAATATTATCTCTTATCTTGACCAGATGGATTGACTTCAAGGGGTGACAAAACAAAGCGAGCAACTGGAACATCTCCCCCTAGATGTTAAGTCTGATTGCCTAGTCATTCTCAACAAGCACTGTTTATTGAGAATGACCGGGGGAACTCTGAAATTTTCGGCTTAGTTGCCGGCAGCTTGCCGCCAACTCACTCCTCTAGATAAGTATTTTGACTCGCGCCCCTTCCTCTTTTGAGACGTTGTGACACTTAGGGTGCGGAATGTGGGTTCTAATGGGGGTGACGGTTGAGTTTCGGTAGGCGTAATAACGGGTTTTCTCTCTTCGGGAAGGGGTTGAATCGGTTCGGATTCGGGTGGCAAAAAGCGATCGCTTGGTTGTGTTTGCTGAACAAGTTCTAAAACATCAAAATCTCCTGCCCATGCCTTATTCGTTTCCCTATTACTGTCTAGAATTAGGGAGGGCAAGACTAACCCCAAAGTTATAAAGACACTCCTAACACACCATTTCATTGTTTTAAAATCTCCTCAAATGATTCAGATATGCTCCATTTGTAGGGATAAATTTCTAACTCGATCAGCTTTTGAACAAAAAATTTACATAAATTTACATAAATAAGCTTAATTGTCAAGATTTGTGTCGTTAATGTTTCCCTTTGAAGGAGTTTTAGCAGAATTGAAGGCAAAGCATTTACAGTGAGGAGTCCTGTGAAACCAATCCATTATCTTTGGTCTTCCTTAATCTTAGTGGCAACCTGTGGCGTTTCCCCTGTTAAGTCCCAGATTACTGCTACGCCAGATGGAACGGGAACAGTGATTATTATTAATAACAACCAATTTGATATTAGTGGTGGGAAACAAGCGGGAAGCAATCTCTTTCACAGCTTCGATCAATTTGGACTTTCTCAAGGTCAGACAGCAAACTTTCAATCAAATCCTAGCATTTCTAATATCTTAGGTCGAGTCGTTGGGGGTAATGCCTCAGTTATCAATGGGTTAATTCAAGTCTCAGGGGCTAATTCTAATCTCTATCTCGTCAATCCTGCGGGAATTATCTTCGGTCCTAATGCCAGTTTAAACGTTCCTGGTTCCTTTACTGCCACAACCGCTACGGGGATACAGGTAGGGGATTATTGGTTTAAGGCAATGGGCAGCAACAATTATGCTGACTTAATTGGAACTCCCAACGCCTTTGCTTTTACAGATAGCCATGCAGGGGCAATTATTAATGCAGGTAATTTAGCCGTTCCTCAAGGAAATAATATCACTCTGTTGGGGGGAACGGTCATCAATACAGGAACCCTGAAAGCCCCAGAAGGGAATATTACCATTGCTGCTGTCAAAGGGGAACAACTGATACGCGTTACCCCTCAAGGAAGTCTGCTGAGTTTGGATTTACCTGTTGCGGTCAAAACTTCCCTCAACGCAGATAGGCAAAGTTTTACCCCTCTATCTTTGCCTCAACTACTGACAGGTGGCAACCTCACCCATGCAACAGGAGTTGAAGTAACAGGAGATGGCCGAGTTCGCCTGACTCATTCTCAAACGGAAATTCCCCAACAAGCAGGGACAGTGATTGCATCGGGAATTTTAGATGCGTCAGGAACGACTGGGGGTGAAGTGCAGGTATTAGGGGATAAGGTTGGTGTGATTAGTGGCAAGATTGATGTGTCGGGGATTAATGGCGGTGGAGTTGCGTTAATTGGTGGTGATTACCAGGGAAAAGGAACGATTCCTAATGCAACGCAGACATATATCAGTCAGGATTCCATCATTGATGCCGATGCTTTGATGAACGGGGATGGTGGGAAAGTCATTGCTTGGGCAAATAATACAACGAGATTTGATGGCAATATTACTGCACGGGGTGGAACGGAATCAGGAAATGGTGGTTTTGTTGAGGTTTCGGGAAAAAAGAATTTAAGTTTTCGAGGAAATGTAGATGTTGGTGCAGTTAATGGTCAATCGGGAAGCATATTTTTAGATCCAGAAAATATTATTATTAGCAATAGTTCTAATGCCACGATTTCAGAAGAAACTCTTGAAAACATGAAAGGGGATATTACTTTAGAAGCGAGTAATAACATTACTGTCGAAGATTTGGCAAATAATATTTTAGAGTTTAAAGATACCTCAACTACTTCGATCACATTTACGGCAGGTGGCAACTTTGTGATGAATCCTAATGATACTATTTTCGCACCTGGAAAAGTAGTCACCATAACAGCCAAAAACATTGTAGCAGGTAATATTAATACGGCTGATAAAAATATTCCTCTATCGGGGACAACCTTCACCGATTTTATGACAGGTGGTGAGATAAATTTAACGGCAACTAATGGAGATATTAACGCAGGAAGGCTCAGTGCGACTAACAATATAAACCTGAACGCTCAGCAAAACCAATTGATAATTACTGGCTCTCAAGGCAATGTGTTTATAGACCTTGATCGAGGTGATATTATTGCAAAGGGAATTGAGATTATTTTTGTGGGTGAAAATGTAAATGATTTTGGTTTTACGGCTGATGCTTCTGGTGTTTTTCGTGTAACTGAGGTAATAACAAGAAAATTTACTAATACTGATAATCTTGGAAGTATTCTTTTGATAGATGGATTAAAAGGGGGTTCGATTACACCGAATAATCCATTTCCTCAACGACCTATTCTTTCGATTTCTCACGGAGGGTTAACTGTTCAATTAGGTAGCGGCTTAGTTATTAATGGGGGTAACAGTAGTTTTGGTTTTATTGCAGGTAGTGAGGTAATTCCTCAGGGAATTAGCGGCACTGGTGGAGATATTAAATCATTTACAAGAACTGATCATCGAGGCCAAACAGGAGGTATGGTAATGTTTACTACTAATACAAGCCTAGCAAGTGGTGGCGATCCAGGTAATACAAATCGCGATTCTAATTCTAATAATACTAATCCTAATAGCAATACACAACAACTACAAGGTACAAGCACAGTTTGTGACACCAATGATACCGAGAATAATGCAACTATTAGCCAAAAGCCTGTAGAAGAACCTAACCAACCTACTACTGATAAAAAAGTAGGAGAATCCACTGAAGGCTCAGGTAGATGCCAAGTTCCAACAACCCCACCCAGAAGTCTTTTGCAAATTGAAGGATATTGATGAAACTCAAGGCGATTGGAGTCACTTTAATTATTGCTTGTTTTGTCGTGACATTGGCAGAGAAATTATGCTCAGAACCTCTTATATCTCAGCAATTTCTATTAGCACAATCGCCCAATTCTCAAGAAAATGAAGTAAGACAACTACTCAAACAGGGCAATCAAGCTTTTGAGACAGGTCAACTAAAAGAAGCCTTACAACTCTGGAAGCAAGGGTTATTACTGGCTGAATCTTTGTCTAACTCATTTTTAAAAGGTTCACTGTTGATCAATTTGGGTGTTGTCCATCGAGAATTAGGAGAATTAGGAAAATCTTTTGAATATTTCGACCAAGCACAACCCATCTATCAAAACCATAACAATCCTGAAGAAACAACGCTATTAGAAAATATAGGCATTAATTATTTGAGGCTGGCAGATTATGACACTGCACTTGATTATTTCCAAAAAACTTTGAAAATTGCTCGAGAAACAAATGATCTATCAAGTCAAGCATCTGCATTATCACATATTGCCCTTGTTTATACTCAATTAAATAATTACGATAAAGCTATAGAAACTTACAATCAGAGTTTAGAATTGGCAGAAAAAGCTTACAATCAGAGTTCAGAATTAGCAGAAAAGTTAAATATAAAAGCTATCATAGGAAACATTTTACATAATCGAGGAATTGTTTATCAAACTTTAGGTCAAGATACCGGAAATAAGCAATATATCCAACAAGCATTTCATGACTATCAACGAAGCTTAACTATTGCTAGAGAAAACAGCAATAAAGTATTAGAGCGTTCCGTATTAGGCACTTTGGGATTATTTCATCGAGATCAAGAGAAAGATTATCTCAAAGCGATTCAATACTATCAGCAAAGTTTAGCCATTGCTAGAGGGCTAGGCAATCCTGAACCAATTGCCATGGCACTCAATAATTTAGGCAACAATCAATTAGATGCTAAACAATTTTCAGAAGCCGAAAAAAGTTTGCGAGAAGCTATCGATATTTGGGATAAATTTCGCTCTGATTTACCCGATCGCTTGCAGGTTTCTCAATTCGATACCCTCGTTACTTATATTCTCCTACAACGAGTATTAGTTGCGCAAAAACGCTATGATGAAGCACTGGAAACTGCTGAACATGGTCGCGCTCGTGCCTTTGTTAACTTGCTCGTCAAGAAACTTTCTGCAAATCCCCAATTTATTTCTAAGTTAAAACTAAGTCTCCAAGAAATCAAAAAAATTGCTCAAACCCAAAATGCAACCTTAGTTGAATATTCAATTATCCCCGAAGAAAACGATCAACTGCGTCACGGGAGAAAACAATCTCAAGGAACCCCTGGAGAACTCTACATTTGGGTTGTACAACCGACAGGCAAAATAGAATTTCGTCAAGTCGATCTTAAGTCAAAAAAAATTGCTCTCGACGAACTCGTTAAAAGTGGGCGAGAATCGTTAGGTGTAAGAGGACGAGGTGCAAGTATTGAACTTGTTACTATTAATGGAAGTGCATCGGGACAAACACAACGTCTTCAACAACTCTATCAAATCCTGATTCAACCTATTGCCGAACTTCTGCCAACTAATCCCGAAGCAAAGGTTATTTTTATTCCTCACCGCTCTCTTTATTTAGTCCCTTTTCCCGCACTGCAAGATCCCCAAAATAACTATTTAATTTCTCAGCATACTATCATTACTTCTCCAGCCATTCAAATACTCGATTTCACCCATCAAATTAAGCAACAACACGCTCATCTTTCCCCAGAAGCTATTAACAAAATATTAATTGTTGGCAATCCCGTAATGCCAAGTTTAGGCAATCCTCCTAAACAATTACCCTCTTTACCCGGTGCAGAACAAGAAGCGATCGCTATTGCTAAATTACTCCAGGTTAAACCTCTTCTCAACCAAGAGGCAACAGAAACCGCTATTATTGCTCAATTACCTAATGCTAGAATTATTCATTTAGCAACTCATGGATTGTTAGATAATACCGATGCTACAGGGGAAAATGCTAGGGGAACAACCCTAGTAAGTTGGCTCAATAAAGCAGAACTAGCTAAACTAAGAAATGGTGCGATCGCCTTAGCACCGAATCCCTCTGCCAATGATGACGGATTTTTAACCTACGATGAAATACTCCAACTCAAGCTCAATGCTGAATTAGTCGTTTTAAGTGCTTGCGATACAGGAAGAGGCGATATTACAGGTGATGGGGTGATTGGTTTATCTCGTTCGTTGATTTTAGCGGGAACGCCCAGCGTTATAGTCTCTTTGTGGTCAGTTCCTGATGCACCTACTGCAAGTTTAATGACTGAATTTTATCGCAATTGGCAAGAGAAAAAGCTCGATAAAGCGCAGGCGTTGCGACAGGCAATGTTAACCACCATGAAAAACCATCCTAATCCGAAAGATTGGGCGGCATTTACTCTGATTGGAGAAGCAGAATAAGACCCAATACTACTCGGTTAAGCCCGAAAACGACTTGCTGAGGTTCAGCATTTACTAAGCTTGCTGAACTATACTGTAATCTCGATTGAACTAATGGGACTTAAACGCCAAATAAAGATCAAATCGAGTATAATCGTTAAAGAGTAAGCACTTTACGTTGAAAGATCAGCGATGAAAGAGACAACCCCAGCCGCGATGCCCCCATGCTTTGACCGATGGTGTCGGCGGTTTGACAATTGCTTCAAAAACGAAGCGCAAAAAAACGGCTTCAGACAATATTTAGGAGGATTATTAGGGGAAAGTGAGCGGAAAAACCTCACTCAAATGGCCAATAATGCCGTCGGAGTAGTTTATAACCGATTACATCACTTTTTGACCGAATCTCCCTGGTCAGACCGTCAGGTGAATGAATGTCGGTTGCAAGTGATGAACCAATGCCGCCAGACGCAAATCCCCCGAGGATTTTCCCTGATTGTCGATGACTCAGGACATCGAAAAAGTGGCAATCTGACCGCCGGAGTTGGCAGGCAGTACCTAGGAGAAATTGGCAAGACAGACAACGGAATAGTCGCCGTCACTACCCATCTCTACGACGGCAAAAAAAGTGTCCCCCTAGACATTGAAATTTATCAACCGGCTAGTTCCTTAGCCGAGGGGAAAGAAGACAAAGAATTTAAGAAGAAACCGGAGATAGCGATAGATTTAATTGACCGGAGCTTAACCAGAGGCTATCGACCGAAAATCGTCTTAATAGATGCTGGTTATGGCAACAACACAAATTTTCTCAAAGCCCTGGAAGAAAGAAAGCTAAAATACTTAGGAGGATTGGCAAAAAATCGAAAAGTAATTATTGAAAAAGAAGGGGGTGTGGAAGAAACAATCCAGCTTGAGCAACTAGCAAAAAGCCTATCAGAAAAGGATTGGGAGAAAATCACCCTAAATCTAGATAAAGAGAAAACGGTTTGGGTAGCGGTATTCAGAGCGAAAATATCTCAACTAGAAGGAGAAAGGAACTTGGCGATCGTCATGAATGCAAGTTCAATGGAAAAAGCAACAGAGGTTGACTATTTCATCACCAATGTAGTTGAGGCAGATACAGTAACAGCTTCGTGGATAGTGAGGACTTACACCGAAAGAAATTGGGTGGAAGTATTCTACCGAGAAGCCAAAGGATGGTTAGGGTTAAGGGAATATCAAGTCAGGGATAAACGAAGCTTACTTCGTCATTTTATCTTGGTGTTTTGTGCCTATACATTTATCCTGTGGCATCAGTTAACTGGGGGATTGCAAAGGCGGTGGGCGAATCGACCTTTAAACACTTTTGTGGAAGCCTTGGAAGCTTTTCGGACAGCGATGTCTTTCCGTTTCTTTGAGTGGCTGACCGAGAATCGGGATGTGTTTGCCGCTTACAAAGCCAGTTTAGGCTTTGTTTGGGCTTGAAATTTGTTTAAGTCCCACTAACAGCGTCATTTTGATGATTTATTTCTGGCATTTTTGGAGCGACTGTTATCGTTAATCTCAATCCTAAAGCTTGGAGCCAAGAGGTTAGTTGATTCATGGCTTCAGGGGCAGGTTTTTGCATTAATTCTTCCAATTGCTTCGCCTGAATTTTGATTTGTTCTGGTGTTAGATTTTGGGAGCCAAGGGCTTCTAGGACGTGATTGAAGGAGAGTCTGAGTAATTCTGATTCAAATCCATATTCATCTCCCTCTAGATGAGTTTCCAAATAAACTGCTGCATAATGGGTATCTTTAACCCGCATTTCTCACAAACTGAATTAAGAACCTAATTTGGAGGTTAAAAGTTGGTGTTTTTCAAAAATAAGAGAAACCCGCTTAGTTATCAAGGAATAATCTGACTAAACTAATCAAAAAATTCCTGAATTACTGGAAAAATTCCGTCAATTAGGGAAAATGTTCACGACAAAGTTAGCTGAATTTATAAGCAGCCATTTTTAAGACTATTTAATGATCTTTGAAAACTCTTCAACTTATCCAGTTCCCGCTATCGCTTGAATTCTAGAGTAAGCTATCGCTAAAATATCTTGATAGGGACAAGAACTGGCAATTGCGATTAAAATTCTTCTGACACTAACAGTAATTCTAGCTCCTAATTTAAGGAAATTAAGGCGAATTGTTCCCACTGTCGCTTTGGCAAAAGAAGTTTTAGCCAAACAATTTTGACGAAAAGCTTGCATTAAAACATAAGCCATTGATGACAACCAAAGTCTTAATTGATTACTCTCAAATGTCTGTGTCGAATTCCGGTCAGCAAATAAGTCTAATTGTTGCTCTTTAATTCGATTTGACCTCTCACCTCTGGGGCAATATTTTTCAGTGTAAAGTTTAGATGGGGGAATCTTTGATGCAGGTAAAGAAGTCACAACGTGGCGAATTTTTACGCCCTCACTACCAGGACAAACTTTTGTCACCACTCTTCTTGAACGGCTCCAGGATTTTTGGGTTTGATAACATAGGGAACGATACCAAGTCGATTCTGGTACCAATTTCGCCAATTCTCCTAACTCTTCATCGGGAGAAAATAACGTCTCCATTAATTCAGTAACTGGCTGAAGTCTTTGCTCGTAATCTGCCTTAGCTTTCTCAATTACATCGGTCGCTCGTAATTTTAATTGACTATTCGTTGCCATTGCTAAAACATAATCAACTCCTGCTTGACTTTCGCAAAATTTCATGATATCTTCACGGGAATAGGCACTATCTCCTCGTACTAATATCTGCGTATCTGACCATTTTTCTCGAATTATACCGATTATTCGCTGCAATTCTTCTAATGCTCCTCCAGCAGTATCTACATGAGAAGACCGGAGTTTAGCTACTAATAAATGATGCTCACAGAAAATATACAAAGGAGCATAACACACTCCTTTATAATAAGTATTGAAAAACGCTCCCTCTTGATTTCCATGCACTTGGTCATCGGTGACATCCATGTCTAAAATAATTGGTTTCGGTGGCTTTTTGTAGGATTCTAGAAAGATGTCCACAAAAGCTTTTTCAATTTCTTTGGGGTTAGGCTCGATTTTATGGTAACGACTGTTCTCTTGATTGATGACTGTTTCCGGACAATATTCTAGTCGATTAATTGTACTTTTTCCCGCTAAATTTGCTTGGGCTGAGTCAATAAAATTTAGTTTTTTCAATGCTATTGCTAAAGCTGGAGCATGACGTAATTTATCATGATCATTGACATCCTCATATCCCAAAACTATCCCATAAACTCTTTGTGCGAGTAGTTCATGAACTGAATAATCTAGATAGGATGAATTTCGATAATCTCGAAAACATTCGGCAAACCGAGCCGTTATTTTTAGCTTTTGGTCTAACTCTGCCATCAAAATAATTCCTGCATCTGAGGTGATTTTTCCTCCCTCAAAATTAGCGATTACTTGTCTTCCATTGAGGTTTCCAAAATTTAATTGATTGAGTCGAGACTGGTCTGAACTAGGAGTCATAAACTTGACATACTTTAAATAGTTTTAATGATTAAATTATAGCAAGCTTTTGACTTCATTCTCTACTTAAAATTGAGACTTTATCAACTAATTAACCTAAAAATACGCATTTTAAATTTGTTCTTTTTTCAAGGTCTAATTGATGATGAGCTTAAGTTGAATCCTAACAACACACTGTCGTTTTTGCTACAAGGCGATCACCCAGTCAAAACCCAGATTTTGTAAGGCTTCGGGGGTTGGTGATCGTACTTTTTGTGAGAAATGCGGGTTTAAGGGATTCGATCAGGGAATCATGATAACTATCACTGACTGGCATTTTCTCGCCTCCTATAATCTTGCCAATATTTTTGGGCTATTTCAATGTCTTTAGCTTGCGTTTTTTTATCTCCTCCACACAGGAGTAAGATAATCGTTGTCCCGATTTGTCCAAAGTAAATGCGATAACCGGAACCATAGAGCCGCCATGTTTTAACTATAGCAGTTAGTCAGATTTAACGGTTTTATTGTAAAATAGGAGAGCCTCGGTTTAGGCGATTTCTCTAAGACTATATGGGGAAGATCCCCTGCATCCCAAGTTTGGGGGTTCTGAATTGAAAGCTCTCTTATGCGGCATAATAAAGAAAAAATGACTGAAACTGTCACCCTAGAACTGCCTGAAGCCTTAGCCGAACAAGCTAAACAAATTGCAGCACTTACTCATCGACGATTAGAAGAAATCTTAGTCGAATGGATTGACTACGCTATCAGCGAACTCTCCATCGAATCTTTGCCAGATAACCAAATTTTAGCCCTCTGTGACCTGCAAATGGAAGCTGAACAGCAAGAGTTATTCAGTAGTCTTTTAGCCCAGAATCAAGAAGGAGAACTTAATCAAGCTGGAGTCAACCAACTAGATACACTGATGCAGGTTTACCGGCGCGGTTTAATTTATAAAGCTCGTGCTTTAAAAGTAGCAGTTGAACGAGGTTTGCGCCCTCCTCTAAGGGAATAGATGGCACGTCCCTACATCCCTATCGAAGTTGAACGTCGGGTTCGAGTTACTGCGCGTAACCGTTGCGGTTATTGCTTGAGTCCTCAGCATTTAGTGATGGCTCGTTTGGAGATCGAACACATCATTCCCCTTGCTAAAAAAGGTAGTAATAATGAGTCTAACTTATGGTTAGCTTGTCCCCTGTACAATCGCTACAAAAGCGACAAAACGACAGGTATTGACCCAGAAACAGGCGAAACAGTCCTACTATTTAATCCATCTACTCAAATTTGGTCGGAACATTTCCGATGGGCTGAAGATGGTATAGTAATTGTAGGACTTACACCGATTGGTAGAGCAACTGTTAGTGTACTTCATCTCAGTGACGATCCAGATGCTTTGGTAGTTCGTAGCTATTGGGTACAAGCAGGCTGGCATCCTCCCAATGATTGAGAAAAAATGGCAGGCTTTCCCTTCCTAAATTCTGACTTCATAAGACTATGGCTTCTTTCTCTAAACAAGATAAAGCACAAGGGTGAGCGCCAATTTTAGAGGGGGAGATATTGGACACAATTCATGCAGTCTTGAGGTTCACAAACTTGAGCAATCAATTCTAAGTCGCGGATACAATTTCCTACAGTAACATCTTGCTGATGAGCAAAAATAACGCCAGTAAAATAGATTCCTTGAGCTTGAAAGCGGTTTGCAAGCACTAAGAAATCCTCATCTTGAGTGAAGATAACTCGTTGAAGTTCAGTCGCCCGTTCTAAAATAATGGGATCGGCTTTTCCTGTATAATTGTCTTCTTGTACAGTTATAACGTCTATACCCCGCTGGCGCAATCCAATGGTAATCGATTTATGAATATGTTCGTCCATGTAGAAAGCGAGCGTCATGGCAACAATCCCATTGCCGCTAGTTTTTTAGCAATAGGAGATTCCCCTGCTTCTCGGCGTAGTTGTTCCGCCAATTGATAGCGCCGTTCCAAATCCCCATCCAATTCCTCTTTATGATCCCAATAATAAGCTAAGGCGGAATAAATTTGACCCATAGTTAAATAGGGATGTTGTTCGTGGAAATTTTCGGGAGACCATCCGTAAGCTTTCATAGGTGTTATTAATTCCACAACTTTCATGGTTGTTCCCGCAATAAAAGGGACGTTGTATTCATCGATTTGGATGTACTTATATTCAGTAGCAGTAAGAGACATAGTTTCTAAGTTAAGGTTTAGTACCTTTGAGTGGACGTTGTCTGCTCCTACGGTAACGGATTTTTGCGCCAAAATACTGAAATCTGCGCCCTACTACCATTAAAAATACACTATCATAAGGCCATAGTGCTGCTGTGTCCTTACTCTCCAGAAGGCTTCCATGTCCCGCATCCCCAAATCCCTCAACCTCGCTACCCTACTGCTGCTACTCGCCTCCGGCGTGTCTATCTTGCCCATTTCTCAACCCGGAATAGTGCCACCTGTCCAAGCGCAAATCAATGAGACGAAAAAAGCTGAAGCGGAAAGGCTATTTAACGAGGGGATGCAACTATTCCAACAAGGTACAGCCGAATCCTAGTTAAAATTATGTCTAAAAGTATTAGCTACCACCCTTTTTTGCTGGACAATCTTGGGAGCATCTCACTTACGTGATAAGTAATTATACTTAGCCTAAAAGCCACTCTTAATCGTGTCTTGGAACGAAATAGAGGCTTTTAAAGACTGCGTACATGGAGAATTAAAACAAGAATTACCCTCGAAAAGCCTATTTTTCCACTAAGTATTTATGCTCATTGCAAAGGTGAGATGCTCCCTGACAATCTTAAAGATCCAAACTATGCGGCTCTTTATCTCGAAACTCACTTAGAAGAAGACGAGTTTGAATGGCTCTTCGGGAATTGTTATGCAAATAATTAACTTAAAATAAAATTCGATGAGAGCGCCTACGCTCAAAAGTAGCTGAAATCCATACAGGGAAGGACTTAAGGCACAAACAGGTTAATACCAAAAGATAGACAATCGAGTTAAGATTTGATATAATAGCCAAAAACGAGATTATTTTACTTATGATACTTGACAAATTTTTGAACCTAGAAGGAACCTGTATTCAAGGCTATCGACACCTAGAAAATATCGGTATAGTTTGACCAGTCGAATCGAAAAATAAAAAAGCAACCTGTCCTCGTTGTGGGTTAGAGAGCGATAAACTCCACCAAAATCATCGACATTTAGTCAAAGATTTACCAATCTCAGGACAACCAGTGTACCTACAGGTTAATCGTCGTCAATTTAAGTGCGGTAATTGTCAGAGACCCTTTAGCGAAGAGTTAGATTTTGTCGCCAAGAAACGAACCTATACGAAAAGACTAGCCGAGAATATACTCGAACAATTAAAAGAAGGAGATATTTTAAATGTTAGCCGAAGAAATAACGTAACGGAAGAAGAGATTCAAAGAATGGTAGAGGACATCGCCGAAGAAATTACAGAGCCAGATTTATCGAAATTAAAAAGGCTAGGAATTGATGAAATCGCTCTAGTCAAAGGACAAAAAAATTACTGTGCGGTTTTAGTAAATTTAGATACGGGAAAACTAATAGCTATTCTAGAGAAGCGAACACAAGAAGAGTTGAGGGAAACGCTTACTGGGTGGGGAAAAGAGGTGTTAGAGCAAATTGAAGAAGTGAGCATAGACCTTTGGTTGCCCTATAAAAATTTGGTGAAAGAATTGATGCCATCGGCCGAGGTAGTCGCCGATAGATTCCATGTAATGAAACAAATTAATCAAGAGTTAGACGAACAGAGAAGAGCGGAAAAAAGAGCCGTAGAAGCGCAGAAAAATAAAAAACAGAAAGCGGAAAAAGAAGCGAAGCTAGAAGTTTTAAAGCGAAGTAAATATAGCCTGTTAAAAAATGAAGAAGATTTAACGGAACCCCAAAAAATTAAACTAGAAGCTATCAAAGAAAAATTCCCAAATTTGAAAAAGATGCAGAAATTAAAGGAAGAATTCAGAAAGATTTATGAAACCTCAAAGAATCCGACAGAGGGACTGCTATCCATCTCGGAATGGTTGGCAAAATCCTCCAGTGTTTTTACCAAGAGTTGTCAAACAATCCGAAACTGGTTTGGAGAAATCATTAGTTATTTCGAGCGAAGGACAACGAATGGGGTGGTCGAGGGAATCAACAATAAACTTAAACTAATAAAACGGAGAGGCTATGGCTTGAGAAACTTTCGGAATTTTTGGGTTAGAAGTATGTTATCTTGGCATCTTGTATGTTGATTTAGCATAAAGGGTAACGAAGAGCCGTTTGAATTCGACCCCGAATTACTGAAAATGGCTTTGAGGAATGTTCTGGAAGCTCTTGGGGATTCTCATTTAACCGCAGAACAAATTAAAATTTATGAGCAATTTCTCGATAAATTATTAACAATGCCAGCAGGAATAGGAATTTATAATTTAGGGCTTTGGCTGAAGGCTTTGGGATTAAAACTAGCTGTAACAGTTGATAAAGAGGGGAAGAATGTTGTTGAAAACTTGCCTAGTTTGAATGGAGATAACAAAGAAAAATATGAGGGAGTTTTAACGAAAGTCCCAGATGTAGAAACAGAAAACAGTAGGGGCGAAGCATTCGGGCAATAACCTATCGCTGAAACCGTAGATTTATTATCCGAATGCTTCGCCCTTACCCCGAATTTTTCTCTATCACCCTCAATCCTAAGTAGTCGTGCAAAATAAATTTCCTAGTGAAGAAAGGCAAAAGGCAAAAGGCAAAAGGCAAGGGGGGGGTTAGATATGTGTAATTAATTTTGCTTAGGTACTTATACTAAATCCGTTGAGTACAGGCTAGTTATGAGGAGAGGCAAAAGGCAAGAGGCAAAAGGCAAAGGGGAATAAATAATCAGTTTTTAATAACCAGATTTAGTATTATTGCTGTTTAAATAGAGATAACAAAGAAAAATATGAGGGAGTTTTAACAAAAGTCCCAGATCTATAACCAGAAAGTAGAATAAACGGCTCTTCTGGTTTCTGTGTGGAAACGAGGTATATACTGATAGAATATCCGCAAAATAGTCTTAAAAGTCTTGTCCAGTAAGCATTTCACGATTCCATAAGCAAAAATTATCACACAAAGCCGAGAAGAGCCAATAAACTAAATATCCTTTCTTAAACCATGCTCAAATCCCTCAACCTCGCTACCCTACTGCTGCTACTCGCCTCCGGCGTGTCTATCTTGCCCATTTCTCAACCCGGAATAGTGCCACCTGTCCAAGCGCAAACCAATGAGACGAAAAAAGCTGAAGCGGAAAGGCTATTTAACGAGGGGATGCAACTATTCCAACAAGGGACAGCCGAATCCTATCAACAGGCAATAATTAAATGGGAACAAGCTTTACCTCTGTGGCGTAATCTGGGAGATAAAGCACAGGAAGCTTTGATAAACTTGCAATTGGGTAGAGTTTATAGTCGTTTAGGATTCAAACCCAAAGCCCTGGAATACTTTAACCAAGCCTTACCTATCTATCAATCCCTAAAAGACCGCAAGGGGGAAGCCACTACTCTCAATAATATTGGTGCTGTCTATGATGCTTTAGGGGAGAAACAAAAGGCTTTAGACTATTACCAACAGGCTTTACCCTTAAGGCGGGCGGTGGGAGATCGCGCAGGGGAAGCCACTACTCTCAATAATATTGGTGGTGTCTATGATGATTTAGGGGAGAAACAAAAGGCATTAGACTATTACCAACAGGCATTACCCTTATCGCGGGCGGTGGGCGATCGCGCAGGGGAAGCCACTACTCTCAATAATATTGGTGGTGTCTATTCAGATTTAGGGGAGAAACAAAAGGCATTAGACTATTACCAACAGGCATTACCCTTATTGCGAGCGGTGGGCGATCGCGCAGGGGAAGCCACTACTCTCAATAATATTGGTGGTGTCTATTCAGATTTAGGGGAGAAACAAAAGGCATTAGACTATTACCAACAGGCATTACCCTTATCCCGGGCGGTGGGCGATCGCGCAGGGGAAGCCACTACTCTCAATAATATTGGTCCTGTCTATTCTGCTTTAGGGGAGAAACAAAAGGCATTAGACTATTACCAACAGGCTTTACCCTTATCGCGGGCGGTGGGAGATCGCGCAGGGGAAGCAGTAACCTTAGACAATATTGGTTACTTATTGCAACAACAAAACCAACCCCAACTAGGGATTATCTTCTACAAACAATCGGTTAACGTCTATGAAACTCTCAGGGGCGATATTAAAGGACTCCCCAAAGAATTGCAACAAACCTACACCGAAACTGTTGCTGATACCTACCGCCGTTTAGCTGACTTGCTGCTGCAACAAGACCGCATTCTGGAAGCGCAACGGGTGTTAGATTTGTTAAAAGTACAGGAATTAGACGATTATTTGCGGGGAGTGCGCGGTAATACAAATACAGAACAGGGAGTTCCTAAACTACCGCCAGAACAAAAAATAGACGAGGGAATTGAGGCAATTCTTAATAAAGCAGTAGAAATTGGCCAAGAAATCAGCCGACTGCAAGAACGACAAAAACTCAACGGCAAACTAACTCCCTCAGAAGAACAACGCCTCCTCCAACTCTGGAAACAACAGGAACAAATTGTCGCTGAGTTTAATAAATTTATCGAAAGTCCAGAAGTTTTAGCCTTAATTAACCAACTCAAACCCCAAACCCGTTCCGCCGATCTCCTGAATAATTTAGACAATTTAATTGGCTTATCTGATAATCTCAAAAAACTCCAACAAAATGCCGTCCTTATCTACCCAATTATCTTTGATGACCGCTTAGAAATCATCCTCACCACTGCTGATTCTACTCCCGTCCGCCACACCGTAAAAGTCAGCAAAAAAGAACTAAACGAAACTATTCGCGCTTTCCGGGAAGCCTTACAATATCCTAATCTGGATGCCAAAAAGCCAGCCCAACAGCTTTATGAATGGCTGATTAAACCCCTAGAAAATAACCTAAAAACTGCCGATGCAAAAACGATTATTTATGCTCCTGACGGACAACTGCGCTACATTCCTCTGTCGGCTTTATACGACGGCAAACAGTGGTTAATTGAACGCTACCGCATTAATAATATTACGGCAGCATCTCTGACTGATTTTAATACCAAACCCGAACCGAAAATGCAAATTTTAGCGGCGGCTTTTGTCAAGGGCAGCTATCAGTTTCGACATGAAGGACAAGACTTCAGATTTAATGGGTTGCCTTTTGCGGGTATAGAGGTAGATAAATTAGCACAGACCGTTTCTCCTACTACTAAATACTTCGATAAAGACTTCAATCAAACAATTATTCCCCTACTGGATAGCTATACTGTCGTCCATTTTGCCACCCATGCAGCCTTTGTGGTGGGAACCCCAGAACAGTCTTTTGTTCTTTTTGGAGATGGGACAGTTGTGACTCTACAAACAATGAAAAACTGGCGGTTTAAAAATATTGATTTAATTGTTTTGAGTGCTTGCGAGACAGGTTTAGGGGGTAATTACGGCACAGGAATCGAAATTTTAGGGTTAGGATATCGACTACAAACCGCAGGCGCAAGGGCAGTTATTGCCTCTTTATGGAGTGTTGACGATGGCGGTACACAAGCTTTGATGAATGCTTTTTATGCTGCTTTGAGGACGGGTAAATTGAGTAAAGCAGCGGCATTACAACAGGCACAAATTGCCTTGATTACCAGTAATAACCCAACCAATGAGCAGCGGCGTGGTAGTATTAGAATAGAACCTATTGAAGGAGTGCCATCGGACGTAGCAAACCGCCTCAGCCATCCCCGTTACTGGGCGCCTTTTATTCTCATTGGCAATGGATTATAATCAGTTAAGTAAGTAGGCGTTAAAAATTATCATATACCCCCCTTATCAAGGGTAGATCCCCCCGCCTATCGGCACCCCCCTTATCAAGGGTAGATCCCCCCGCCTATCGGCACCCCCCTTATCAAGGGTAGATCCCCCCGCCTATCGGCACCCCCCTTATCAAGGGGGGCAGGGGGGATCAAACCTAAAATCCATTTTTAATTTAATTATAACCAGCTACTTATCAGTTAAATCCTGCTCAAAAATGCTATGATCAGTTTGTAGTTGCGCTTTAGTACCCCACTCTCAAGAACAATTCTCAATCATGACAGTCCAAGATATTACAATTGCCAAAATTCGTCAACTTCCAGAGTCATTAGTTGAAGAAGTGAATGACTTTATTGATTTCCTTACCTTAAAGTACAATCAGCAGTTTTCTGATTTCGTAGAAATCGCAGAATCTGATTTTTCAGATTATTTGTCAAATCTAGAAGATTATGAGGAAAAATTAGCTCGTGGCGAAATCAAATGGTAGCGTTATTCGTGGTGATGTGGTTTTGTGCGACCTCAACCCCGTCATTGGCACAGAACAGTCAGGAATTAGACCTGTAATCATCATACAAATTGATCGAGCTAATGGCGTAAGTCCTCATACTATTATTGTGCCATTAACCACTAAAATCCGGCGCAAACTACTTGATTCTCATGTTTTTATTCCAGAAGGTATAGCAGGTTTAAGTCAAGATTCAGTAGCACTGTGCGAGCAAATTAGAGTCATAGATAAGTCAAGAATTATTCGAGTTATGGGACATTTAGACAATCCTTATCTCGAAGAATTAGAAACAGCGTTAAGAACAATTCTAGGTTTACTTTAAGAAAATCACTATTCTAAGTATTCTAAGCCTATGTCTAATTCATCTCTAGAACAAGACCTAAAAACTTATAGTTATTTCAAATAAGAACGAGACACTAGGCGACACAATAAGTACGAATAATTTCATCAAGGGGTGTCCCCACAGGAGCATACATTCTTGCCCTCTTTAATGCACTAAAATCATGTTCGATATCATTTAAATCAGGAGAGTATTTTGGCAAAAACACGACCTGATGACCTGCTTCCTCTACCAGTTGTTTAATGACTGTCTTCCGATGAATTGGTGCATTATCCATAATTAATACTGATGTTATGGTTAGAGAGGGCAACAAATATAAAGATAACCACCCTTCAAAACCTTCGGCATTCAGGCTTCTCGTAAATACCATCGGTGCAATAAAGTCTTTTTTTCCCTTTCTTCTACCAGCGACAAGGTTCTCTCTTTTTCCTCGTTTTCCTTGTCTATCTCCAAAGACTTTCTTCCCTTTTTTTGACCAAGCATAAAAACAGGCTTGAAATTCTTCAAACCCTGACTCATCAATAAATACAAGGCTTTCACTTCCATATATTTTAATCAATTCTCTCAGCACTCTGTAGTATTTCATTCTTTCTTCTCGGTTTCTTTCTCTATAACGAAGTTCCTTCTTTTTTCTGGTAACTTTCATGTTTTTTAAGGCATAGCAAATGGCACTTGGTCTCACTCCAAATTTCTCGGCTCTGTCTCTTAATCTTGCCTCGGGATTTTCTTGGACATCTTTTGACAGTGCTTTCCAGTCCAGCTTTCTCTGACGGTGTTTTACCTTTGTTGCTTCCAGTTTTTCCCTACCTAGCCATCTATATATCGTCGCTCTTCCTATATTAAATAGAGCGGCGGCTTTGGTTATGCTTCCCCCATTCTCTACATAATCGATTACTTTTTTTCTCAAGTCTAGGCTATAAGACATTTTTCTGTATGGGTTGCTCGTTTCTCTTGATTTTACCTTATTTTTCCCTCGTCTCACACTTATTTGAAATGACTATATCAAGATTTGATCGCCATTCTCCAAGAGCATACTACACCAACAGAAGCCGAAATTCTTAATATTTTACTAGCCCGCGATCGCATTCAAACTAAGCTAACAGAAATCTATTTAATTACTGATAATATCCTAAATATTCTCCAAGAATTAGACAACATTCTTAGGAAAAAACAAGCCACAATCGCCCCAACAATCGCCCAATTACGTCCCAATTTTAATCCCGATACTAAAAATTGGTGGTGGCTACTTGAAGTCCCTAAAATTGATTCTCCTTGGCATAAATACGATTTATTGGCAAATGGAGCTTCTGTTACTTTCTTGACAATTTCTTTAGGATTAATTGGTGAAATTGGCTCGCGGTTTCTTTCAGGGGGAAGCGATATTTTGGGAGGTGTTTTAGTCAGTTTTCAAAGTATATTAACCTTACTTGCCGCAGGAGGAATCTTAACTAAAACTGGACAAGAAACTGGAAAAAACTTACTGACACGCTTTGGGATTCAAGAACAATACTGGCAGGAAATTGGCGCTGGTTTATCTTTTTTATTAATGCTGAGTATTTGGGGATTAAGACTCTCTTTACCAACTGTAGCCACCTGGTATAATCATTGGGGTTGGAGTCATTATGAAAAGGGAGATTTGAGCAGTGCAGAAGAAGATTATCAACGAGCTTTGTCTTTAAATCCAGATGACGCTGAGGCACATTTTAACGGCTCTTCGTTACTTGGTATGGTTCGATAGGGGGGCATAAATTGACTAAATCCTTATCTGGCAAAAGACTTAATTGATGAGTTCGCTTTAGATCAAAAACAATTGACAAAAATCGCTAAACGCCTTTCTATATAAGGGTTCCATCCCTTATAACCCCCGTCCATTGCATAACAATTACCGAAGAGCCATTTTAACTTAGGATTACTCTACGAAGAATTACAGGATTTTGCTTCAGCTAGAAAAGAATATATATTAGCTATACAAGGGGGTAACACTACCGCTATTAATAATCTAGCTCGATTACATATTCTCAATAAAAATTATCCTGCTGCTGTTCACCTCTTACTTAAAGCCCAATCTGAGGCAAAATTAGATCAAGAAACCCAATTTGCTATCTGGAAAAATTTAGGTTGGGCAAGGCTAAAACAAGGAGATATTCCAGGGGCAGAAACAGCTTTATCAGAAGCGATTAAATTAGATAAAAATAGTGCTGCCCCTCATTGTTTACTAGCGCAGGTAAGAGAAGCCCAAAATAACCAAACAGAGGCCTTAAAAGAATGGGAAACCTGTAATCAATACACTAACAGCTTAAATCCTGACGAAGATAGCTGGAGAATACAAGCACAACAATGTCTAGCAAACCGGGAGAAACAAAAATGCTCACCAAAACCCAACTCATCCTATTAGGATTAACCACAGGAATGCTGACCCTATTTTTAGAAAGTGCTAAAGGGATAGCCTTGCCTGCTAGAATTGAATCAACAACTGGTATCGTCAAGCTAAAAAGACAAAATTGGACTGAATTTAAACCCGTTTCTATTAATACAGAATTAAACAAAGGCGATCAAATTTTTCCTCTTCAGGGTGTTAGGGTGACAGTATTATGTCCCGATTTACAACAACGCCCAGTTAGTTCAGGTGTACCCTCTGGACTAAAGACAATTTGCCCCATCTGGGAAGCGTTAAAAGCCAAAAATCCCCCACCCCCGGGTTCTTTAGGGGGAACAAATGCACTCATTCCCTATCTCATTTCACCCCGTCACACCCTGATACTGACAGATACCCCCATTTTGCGCTGGAATGAAGTTTCCCGAACGAGATATTACACAATAAAAGTTATGGATTCACAGGGGATTATCTGGGAAAAGCAAGTTTCTCAAACCCAAATTTCCTATCCCGGAACACCAGTTTTTCAGCCTGGTATTCCTTATTCTGTGACAATTCAAACCGATGGGGGACAGTCTTCCGAGCAAGATAAAGCTTCTAAAATAGAATTCATCAGGTTACATTCCTCAGAAGTTGCAACTATACAGGCCGAAGTTAATAAAATAGAACAATTAAATATAAATAAGCAAACTAAAGCATTAATATTAGCCGATTTTTATGGAACTTATACCCTACCGACTTCAACTTTTAATAACTATGTTTTATCCTCCAAATCCCTAGCAACTTATCATCTTACCAGTGAAGCGATCACTATTCTAGAAACTACCATCAAACAGGGTCAAAATTCAGCCATTATCGAGAGAAACTTAGCTGACTTGTACTGGCAAATTGGCCTAGCTAATCTAGCTACCAATCATTATCTGAAGGCGATAAAATTAGCTCAGATACCAGAACAATTAGAAGAAAAAACCTTGGCTCAATTTGGTTTAGGAGAAGTTTATGCCGCTTTAGGAGATAATAATCAAGCCAAGATTTGGTATAGTAAAGCTAGAGAAGGTTATCTAGCTTTAGGCGATTCTGCAAGGGCTAACTTTGTGATTCAATTAATAGAAAGCTTGCCTTAAGTTAAAAAAAGAGTAGTCTAGCTGTTGCGGGTTTTGTCTTGAGCCAACTTCTCGGGTTGTCGCCCCAAGTCGGGGTATCCAAGAAGACTGGCACCCCAGGAGCATCAGCTAACAGAGCTTGTAAGTAGGTAGGCGTTAAAAATTATCAGATGACTCCCTTATTAAGGGGGATCCCCCCGCCTATCGGCACCCCCCTTATCAAGGGGGGCAGGGGGGATCGGCACCCCCCTTATTAAGGGGGGCAGGGGGGGATCGAACCTAAAATCCATTTTTAATTTAATTATAACCAGCTACTTAGCCGCTTGTTATCACCCTTCCAGAAGTCCAGGAAGAGCGATAACCCGAAACTCTCGGCAACGGACAAAACCCTTTCAAGTCGATCAATGGCTAGGTGGGGTGAAGACAATCAAACCCGACAGCAACCCCGAAAATCGTGTCAGAATAGATCAGTGTAGTCACTGATTATCTTTGAGAAAAATATTTATATGTTAGGACGGGACAGCTACGATTTAATCATTGTCGGGGGCGGCATAGTCGGAACCACCCTAGCGGTGGCCTTAAAAAATACAGGATTAAATATCGCTATGATCGAGGAACGTCCCCTAGAGGTGGCCGCCTCCCGTCGTCAAGCTTATGCCCTCTCGCTGATGTCCAGCCGGATTTTTACAGGCTTGGGTATCTGGGATAAAATCTCGCCCAGTATCGGTAAATTTCGTCATATTCGCCTTTCTGATGCCGATTTTCCGATTTTTGTCCCCTTTGTGGTCGATGAGCTAAAAACCGATTATTTGGGCTATGTGGGCGAACATCAAGTGATTTTAACCGCCCTGCACAATGCCAGCCAAGATTGCGATCGCATTGACTGGTTATCCCCTGCCAAAGTGTTAGAAGTGGAGTACGGAGCAGAAACAGCCACTGTCACCCTGGAAGAAGCCGGTCAAACCCGAAAAATCACCACAAAATTAGTCATCGGGGCCGATGGAGCCAGATCCGCTATCCGGCAAGGGGCGCAAATTCAAACCAAAGGTTGGAAATATTGGCAATCCTGTGTCGCTTTCACCATTAAACATCAACTCGATCGCAACGATACCGCCTTTGAAAGATTTTGGCCCACCGGTCCGATGGGCATTTTACCGCTCCAGGGTAATCGCTGTCAGATCGTTTGGACAAATCCCCATGGGGAAGCGAAAAAACTGCAAGAAATGCCCGAAGCGGAATTTATCAAGAAATTAGAGGCATATACGGGGGGATTACTGGGAAAAATAGCATTAGTTAGCCCCCGCACTCTCTTTCCCGTACAGTTAATGCAGAGCGATACCTATGTTAAACCACGACTGGCTTTAATTGGTGATGCCGCTCACTGTTGTCATCCCGTCGGTGGTCAAGGTTTAAATTTAGGCATTCGCGACGCAGCCGCTTTAGCGCAGGTATTAAAGGAAGCAGTAGAAAAGCAAGAAGATATAGGAGCGCTTTCTACCCTAAAATCCTACGAAAAATGGCGTAGATCGGAGAATTTAGCGATTTTAGGCTTCACAGATTTTCTAGATCGCCTGTTCTCCAATAACTGGCCACCTATCGTTGTCATCCGTCGTCTCGGATTGGCAATTATGCGCGGTTTCCCCCCGTTGAAATTGTTTGCCCTGCAATTAATGACGGGATTAAAAGGACGTATTCCCCAATTAGCTAGGACTTGCTGAATAAATCTAAAAACCTTATTGGGTAAGACCTTTAGACTTTTTGTCAATCAAAAAGTACCAGATATGGGAGTGATCGGGGGGAAATTTAGGCACTTTTTCCCTGAAAATTAGGTAATTGGCCACGGCGGTTCGACAAGCTCACCGTCCACTCGACTGAGCTTCGCCGAACGTCCTCAAAACTGGTAAAACTCTACACCCTACACCCCACACCCCACACCCCACACCCCACACCCCACACCCTGTCCCCACGAACAACTTTTTGCCGCAAACCCTAGCTAGATAGCTGGCCGCTAATTCCGGGGATGGGGGAGAAAGGAAGAAAAAAAAGCTTGCAAAATGCTGCGATTATCGCTATGATAGTTAAGGTTCAATATCGGGGCGTAGCGCAGCTTGGTAGCGCACTACTTTGGGGTAGTAGGGGTCGTGGGTTCGAATCCCGCCGCTCCGATTGCAGAAAAACAGAGAGTCAGGTAGGGATGCGGCCAATCCCTACTTTGTTCTGTTTACTCGGAATTTTCTTAATTTATCAGCGTTTCTGATCAAGTTAGTTCACCATTAAGATCACTGCTTTAGTAGAAAATGTCTTATCAAGTATCAGCTTACGGTTCCTGGAAATCACCGATTACCTCCGATCTAATTGTGGCAGAATCGATTAGTCTTGGTGGTGTAACTGTAGATGGAGAAGATATTTATTGGTTAGAAGGCAGACCACAGGAAAAGGGGCGAAATGTTTTAGTTAAATTAAACCCCGACGGCACAACCACAGACATCACCCCAGCACCTTTTAATGTGCGAACTCGTGTCCATGAATACGGGGGAGGTTCCTATCTAATTGTTGCCGGAATTATCTATTTTTGTAATTTTGCTGACCAAAGAATTTATCGCCAAACTGCCGATAGTTTACCCCAACCTCTGACCCCAGAAAATTCCTGTCGTTATGCGGATTTAATTCTCGATGAATTTCGCAATCGTTTAATCTGTGTTTGTGAAGATCATAGCCAAAAAGATCGAGAACCAGTTAATAGTATTGTCAGCATCGATGTGGATACAGGAAACATAGAAACTTTAGTATCAGGCGATGATTTTTATACCTCTCCTCGCTTGAGTGCCGACGGTTCTCGATTAGCTTGGATTAGTTGGAATCATCCTAATATGCCCTGGGATAGTTCTTTTCTCTGGGTGGCCGATATTAATCATCTTTATTTGAGTAATATTCGGGTCATTGCTGGTGGTGAAAATGAGTCAGTATGTGAACCGCGCTGGTCCGCCGATCAACAGTTATATTTTACCAGCGATCGCAATGATTTCTGGAACTTTTATTGCTTTAAACACGATGAACAAATCGAACCAGTTATCGAACCAATTGATGCTGAATTTGCCTACCCTCATTGGGTTTTTGGTTTATCTAACTACGGCTTTGCTGGGGAATCCCAGATTATTTGTAGCTATACAAAAAATGGTCGTTGGTATTTAGGAAGTATCGATACTGTTAATCGAGAATTCCAAGAAATTATCACTGCTGATACTAACATTTCTTCCCTACAAGTTAGCGATAACAAAATAGTTTTTATTGGCGGTTCTTTCAGGGAAGTAACGGCGGTTGTCTCAATGGATTTAGCCACAGGAACGAGAGAAATTCTCAAATCTTCCAGTAATTTAACTATTTCTAGCGATTATTTCTCGATTCCGGAAATGCTCGCTTTTCCCACCAGTAAGGGACTAACGGCCTATGCTTGGTATTATCCCCCCAAAAACCCCGATTATACCGCCCCCAATGGCGAATTACCGCCCCTTTTAGTCAAAAGTCACGGTGGACCGACGGCTGCGGCCACCTCTAGTTTAAGTCTGCGGGTGCAATACTGGACCAGTCGCGGCTTTGGCTATCTAGATGTCAATTATGGCGGTAGTACGGGTTATGGTCGTCAATATCGTCAGCGTTTGCAGGGAAATTGGGGAATTGTCGATGTGGAAGACTGCATCAACGGGGCAAAATATTTGGTTAATCAGGGATTAGTCGATGGGGAAAGATTGGCAATTTCTGGAGGCAGCGCCGGTGGTTATACAACTTTAGCGGCCTTAACTTTTCATGATACTTTTAAAGCAGGAGCTAGTTATTACGGAGTTAGTGATTTAGAGGTTTTAGCCAACGATACCCATAAATTCGAGTCGAGATATTTAGATAAATTGGTGGGACTTTATCCTCAAGAAAAGGAAATTTACTATCAGCGATCGCCTATTCATTTTACCGCTCAGTTATCCTGTCCAGTGATCTTTTTCCAAGGTTTAGAAGACCGAGTGGTTCCACCCAATCAAGCGGAAATGATGGTACAAGCTTTAAAAGCAAAAGGTTTACCCGTCGCTTACGTTCCCTTTGCGGGAGAACAACACGGATTTCGTCAAGCTGAATCGATAAAACGAGCATTAGATGCAGAATTTTATTTTTATTCCCGTCTCTTTGGTTTTACTCCTGCTGATAATTTAGAACCCGTAGAAATTAAGTAATCATGCCAAATTAATTTCCTAGGTTCGAGAGGCGCTGAGGCCAATTCAAGTCTGAATTGCATCACTGTCTGAGGCGAATTACCATTGTTGCACAAGTAATTATATTTTCTAGATTGTTATAGTTAGGACTTGCTGAATAAATCTAAAAACCTTGCTGGATAAGACTTTTAGACTTTTTGTCAATCCAAAAGTACCGGCCGTGGGAGTGAGCGGGGGGAAAATTCAGGTACTTTTTCCCTGAAAATTAGGTAATTGAGCAGATGAAAATCGGTAAAACCCTACACCCCACACCCCACACCCCACACCCTGCCCCCACCGAAAAACTTTTTGCCGCAAACCCTAAATATCTACAGATTTGACCGTTGGGCGGGTCTAGGCTTAACCATAGTCTCTGTCTCGGTTTCAGGCTTTTCTTCTCATTTTAACTCTCTTAGATTGATGAAAGAGAGATAAGTTGTGTTGAGAAATGTGTAGAGTTGCGGCCGACCCTTGACTGGAACCTAAGCTCTCGTGATAACTTGTATAGGAGTTATCGACAAGACACCATCAGCTAGACAGACCCTTCCAGTTTCTCTATGTTTCATCCTAACCAATCGGAAACCCGTGAAGATATCCGCGAGTATGTAGCTCAACTACAGCTTCACATGGCTTTACAAGCTCGTAATCTCGTGCCTAGTCTGACTAATACTAGCGATAGTCGCGAGAAACTGCTGCAGGATACCCAAGCAACCATCGAAAAAATCGTTTCCCGTCATTTCTAGTTGACCGATTTTACGCAAGTAATCTCTTTGAACCAAGAATCCCCGTCGCTTTAGTGCGGGGATTGTCAACGCCCTAGTATTAAGGGGGGATCAAGGTAGGGTTGATTCATGAATCAACCCTACTATGAATCAACCCCCCGACGTCGGGGGGGTTGCCTTTTGCCTCTCCTCATAACTAGCCTTTACTCAAGGGATTTAGTATAATATCATTGGTAATGGTAACGATAATTCTTTGCAGCTTCGCACCTTGAAACTCGTAAGGAATCTCGTGTTTATATTGAGTTAGGAAGTTAGGAGTATGATTTGATAAAGTTCTTATAATATCGACATTTTGTTCGATGTTATTAATATACAGTTTCATCTTATCTATTGTGCTGTTACCCAACTTTTCATCGGAAGGGGCGATTATCTTTGGTTTGGCAAATTCAACTTTGAGTGTCACCTCGCTACTAAGACGAGGAAGATCACAAGTGATCTTCTGTTGTTGTCCTAACCAGTTATAGACATAACATAGTTTTCCCTGATAGATGTAGAAACTATGTCCACCAAAACATCCGCCGTGCGCCATCAGAACACCTTGTAAGTCCCCTTTAGCGTTGGAGAAATCAATAGTTGCTTCGATGGCATAGAAACGAGTGCTAATATTAGGGGCAACAGCTTCGGAAATTTCTGATCCCCCTGGATGATAGGTATAGCTAAATGTGGTATATTGTGGGTGATCAGAAAATGCTGGGGGACGTAATTGCGGAATTTCTCCACCCAATACCGCAGACCCAGAGCAATCTTCAAGTGGCATATATTGTTTAGCCATCGAAATCTCCTTAGTAATTGATAACGGAAAAAAGTGAGAGATTTAGCTGGAATTACACTGATGGACAAAATTAACAAACCAACTCTGCTTTAACTCATACTACTCAGTCTTCTATGCTAAGATGATCCAAAAAACGCAAGTTTTTAAATTGATGGGCAAAAAAATTTTAACTTTACTCAATAACCAAATAGTTATATATAGATGTTTATTTTTGACAATAAAACCAATATTTTAATTAATTCTCAGGAATTAACCTTTAAAAGTGAATATGTTTGTGACTTTTCTCGCTATTTTCAGAATCGAGAATTTCTCAACGTAGATGCTTTACAACTCAGTGGTGATCATTTTGAAGGGTATCTTTCAAGGATCATCATCGATGAAGTGATGTTAGAATTATCGCAACGTAATTGTTTAACGAATGTTGCGGGAGTAATCCATTCTAAAATGTGGGTTTTTGCGATTCCTGTTCAGGTGAATTCTGTCTTCTTCCAAAATTTGTATCCATTAGAAAATAACTATCTGGGGATTATCCCCCCTAAATCAGAAATTTCCGTTTTTCAACATCCTTTTTCCAATCGTTTTCAGCTTTACGTTCATGATAATTATCTGCAACAATTGTGCCAAACTTTAGAGCTACCAGAAGCGAAAAAGTTTTTAAATTCTTCCGCTTCTTCTATTGTGATTTGCCCATCGGAAAAAATTCGTCATCTCCAACAATCTTGTCATCAACTTTATCAAATGCTATTTAATTTAGATCGTCAACAAATATCTGGGCAAAGAAAAGCATTAAGATTAAATTTTGTCAAGCAAAAATTAAAAGAAGAAATTGTCAAAGATTTTCTTTTGACTTTAGCAGTAACCAAAGATATTAAAACTCCTAAAAACACTATCAGACGCACCTCTATTCTCAAAAAAGCAGAAGAAATGATGAGAAAAAATCTGCGTTCTGATCTTACTATTCCAGCGATTTGTCAAGACTTAAAAGTAAGTCAACGCACCTTAGAATATATATTTAAAGACTTCTATCAAATGTCTCCTTACAATTATTTTAAATTGCTTCGTCTTAATGCTCTACATCAATCTCTTAACCAAAATAATCAGACAAAATTAATTTATGAAATTGCTGAAGAATTAGGTTTTTTTCACCGAGGATATCTGGCCTCTGATTATAAAAAACTGTTTGGTTACTTCCCCTCTAAAACCTAAAAAAATAGTAGGTGTAGGAATTAGGATTATTGTTAGATTTATCTGCCTTATTTTACCATTTTTTACGTCCTTCCCCTTGGATGATCAGCTACTCTTGATAATTAAGCTTCTTGCTTAAGTTGCCACCTATGAAAGCTTCCGTGCATAATGTGACGTGGTGAACATTTTTCACCCAAAGACTCAGAGAGCCATCTTTTCTTGATTAGGTAAAAATTTCCCGACTGTCTCCTCAATTCTAGTCTCAACTTTACCATCGCTCTTGGGAATCTTATCTTTAGAATGACTGCCTAGCTAAACGGCTGCAGCTCTCTTCGGTTTGGTGGGTAAAATGTATTCTAAGATACAGTCCTGCTGGGGAGGGAGTGGAAGGAACCACTCCAGACACAGAGGACACAAAGATTGATCGCTTCTATAGTAAGTTAAACTGATCACACAGAACCTAGAAGAGCCACGGCTGCCCATTTATTGACTTAAATCTATAATATGCCAGCAATTTTTTTTATGATTAACCACTTGATAAAGTGGCCACTGCTGTGGTATTAATTTAGGATAGGAAGTTTTCGGGAGTCAGTCGTCGGTCGTTCATACCAAATTAGCCTACACTTCATCTTGATAAGAAAGGCTAGATTTTTTGCAGCTTCTTAGGGAAATTATGACCACTAATCCTCTTAACTCGCTCATTTTAGAGCAGATTAGTCATATCTGTGAGCAATACTCGATCGAAAGTCGTATTCTCGAAGATTTTGCCGATTTTGTCATCAAAAACCACCGTAAAAAGTCTCCCAAACCATCGTTAACTAAATCAAAAACTACAGCCACCACCACCACAAGCTCAAAAGTTAAACCTTTAACTCTAACGCAACTTAAACAGGCAGTTTATGCCTATTTTGAGGTTAACAATACCACAGAACTAAAAAAATCGAGTATGTTTCAAATGGCTACTAGAGCCTTTGATAACATCAATTTATCTCAGCGAGAAAGTTGGGAGGTTATCTACAGGAAATATATCGGTATTCTTCCCGAAGAAGATTACGAACAGGGGAAAGATTGTATCAACGGTATCAATATTTTTAAATATTTTCGTCCCTATCGTGTTTTCGATCTTGATCCAAATACTGCCAGCAAGGAAGACATTAAAAATGCCTATTATCGTCTTTCTAAGATCTATCATCCCGATAACCAAGAAACAGGAAACTCTCACATCTTTGATCGTTTGACTGTGATGTATAAATCTATCACCACGGAGATAAAATAATCATGCCTCAGAAAGCAAATACCTTCCTGATCCGGGATACCGAATTAGCTCAATGGTTTTCTATTACTCTTGAAAAACTAGAAAAAATTGTTGATATTTTTGATGCTGATCCTAATGATGATTGGGATTTAGTTGAAGGTGTCGATTATCAATTTGTCAATAAAAAAGATAAAGTTAGAGTGTTTTCTTTTGAAGGTGCTTTAAAAATTGCTTCCTATATCGAGAAGAATGAAAAGCGAGGAATTATATACAGATTTAGAGAATTTTTTACTAAGCACGATCAAAAAATTCGTCGCTCCTTAGCACGAAAATTAATTTTTGCTGAACTCACTGACTCCGGCGAAATTCAAGTTTATAAAGGACGGCCTATGATTCATAAACAGAGTTTGCGGCGAATTTTAAAAACTAATGGAACCAAGCTAAATAAAACCGTGAATCATCTTCAGCAAAGAACTGATAAACCTCTAGAATTAGGAGTAGATTTTTACGAAGATGAAAAAAGAGAGTTTTGGTTCTCTGAAAGTGGAATAGTGATGATTTCTAAATCCATGAGTGAAACTTTGACGAATAAATCGCGCCAAGAAATGTGTAAAATGATTGCAATGGAGTTTCCTCTTGCCTTTAAAGAAATTCAGGAACATCTAGATGACGATACCAAACAAAAAATCGAGATTGAAAAGGCTAAAAAACGAGCTAAAACTAGAGATAAAAACACTTGTCAGGTGACAGGGCAAAAACCGGATAGAAATAATAGATTTAATCTCGCTGTCCATCATCTTTACTCTGTCCAAAAATATCCCCATCTAGCGACATTAGATCTGAATTTGGTGACTATTAAAGAAGAAATTCACCAAGAATTCCACGGTAATTTAGGGGGATTTCATCAACCTTGTACCATCGAGGATTTTATCGAATTCTTGCACGTTTACTATCCCGAACATCATGGTAATTTAGCCTTAAAACTTCAGAAAACTAAGAAAAAACTGGAAAAATTAGCTAAATAATCATTCAATTTCGGGGGGTGAATAGCTCCAAAGTGATTATCCATTTTTTTAGGGAAAGAACGACCACATCTCATCATGAGCGATAATTAATTTATCTTGAGGTTTTGCCAAAACCTCGATCTGACGAGGAACAGCTGCATCTAAATCATTGGCAACTATTGTAAACTCCGCCCATAGTATATATGATAGTTGAACTCTAATTTAGGATCTAGCTGGGTCTAGAGAGGATAATATGGATAAGATCAAGGTAGGATTGTTGTTTGGTGGTCGATCGGGAGAACACGAGGTATCTATCAATTCGGCTCGATCGATCCTGCAAGCTTTTAATTATCCCGAAAATCTTGACAAATACGCCGTTATCCCCTTCTATATCGATAAAAATGGCTGTTGGCATTCGGCAGCAACTGCTAGACAAATTTTAACCTCTGGGCAACCCCTAGCTATTGAGAGTAATATAAAAGTCAATATCTGGCAATTTCCCCCAGAAGTGAGGGAAATGGAGGTTTGGTTTCCAATTCTCCACGGACCGAATGGGGAAGATGGCACTTTACAAGGATTACTCACTCTCATGCGGGTTGCTTTTGTGGGTAGTGGGGTCCTGGGTTCATGCTTGGGAATGGATAAAATTGCCATGAAAACTGCTTTTGCAGCCGCTGGATTACCCCAAGTTAAGTATAAGGCTATAACCCGCTCGCAAGTGTGGTCAAATCCCTGTGTTTTTCCGCAATTGTGCGATCAAATCGCCGAGGAAATAGGTTATCCCTGTTTTATTAAACCGGCTAATTTAGGTTCTTCGGTGGGTATTAGTAAAGCACGCAACCGGCAAGAATTAGAGGCTGCTTTAGATAGTGCTGCTAGTTATGATCGACGGATTATTGTTGAAGCAGGAGTAACCGCAAGAGAAATCGAATGTGCGGTTTTAGGTAATGATAATCCCCAAGCTTCTTTGGTGGGAGAAATTACTTTTGATAGTGATTTTTATGACTATGAAACTAAATATACTGACGGGCGATCGAGTATGGTGATTCCCGCTAATATTCCTGATAAAATTGCTAATCAAGTGCGAGAAATGGCTGTAGAAGCATTTAAAGCTGTGGATGCTGCGGGATTGTCGCGGGTGGATTTTTTCTATGTAGAAAATACTGGGGAAGTGTTGATCAATGAAATTAATACTCTGCCGGGGTTTACTAATTTTAGTATGTATCCCCAACTCTGGAAAGCCACCGGTTTAGAGTTTGATAAATTGGTCGATAAGTTAGTACAATTAGCTTTAGAAAGACAGGAAAAATAAGGTTAAATTACCACCATTTCTAGGATAGGAATTACCTAGCTTAGAGATATTGATCAATTAGATAGTTTCAGGATCAATGCCCAATTCTCGTAATTTTTGGGCTAATCTTTCCCTTTCCAAGATAGCTTGTTCTTTTTCGAGGATAGCCTGTTCCTTCGCTTGTCGTTCCTGTTCCCTTTCTAAAAGAATCTGTTCCCTTTCTAAAAGAATCTGTTCCTTTGCTTGTCTTTGCTCTAATTCAGCTTCTTGGGGAGTGGGAACCAATTGACCATCGGTGGTAAAATAACGCAGTTTACGGTCAAAAATGCCTAAATAGAGTTCTAATTGTTCACTCCATAAATAGCCGTTTTCATTAGCAGCAATAGCCTGATATTGTCCCGCAATTAATCTAAATCCTTGCAATTCTAAGGTATTAGGATCAAACCAAAAATAATTAGGAGTGCGAAAGGTATTTTGATAGAGAATTTTCTTTTTAGTGCGGTCAATATTGGCCGTAGAATCGGAAAGAATCTCCACGATTACATTGGGATATTTACCCCCTTCTCCCCAGACTACCCAACTTTTGCGGGGACGTTTTTCCGTATCTAAAACCACAAAAAAATCAGGACCACAGAAATCGCGCTTTTTCAGTTGTTCTTCGTTATAGTAGATAGTCAGATTACCGGAAGCGTAGTAATCGTTTTTCTCTTGCCATAACCTTTCCAAACAACCGATCAGAATTGTAATTTGTTGCAGATGTAGATCACTTTCCAAAGGTGGTTCATCACTCCATAAATCGGTGGGGGGACAGGTAACTTCCGGTAAAATGTCGAGAGTTGTCATGGTTTTTCCCCGTTACACTAGCTTTATTTAATTATAACTGTTAAGCTGTTAAATATTTAAATTGCTTGTTGAGATGAGGCAAGAGGCAACAGTATGGTCATAGAAAACTAATTTTTGGCTGAATCACGAGTAAAACTGTAGATAATTTGGGTAGCTAATTGTGGTAATTGTGAGAAATCTTCATCGGACATTTTTTGACGATCGAGTTTCATTTGTAATCCCGTCATCGAATCGTCTCCGTCGGAAATTAAAAATTCTAAGCGTTCAATTTCCGACCAATCTTTAATGTCATTTAATATCTTGTCAATAACCAGAAGATAAGGATGGGAAGGATTTTTATACCAATTACTGCTGACACCCTGACGAATATCTAAACCTAAATGTACGATCAAAGGGGCGCGATCAAAAAGGGCATTGGCTACCGGTCGGGTTTCTTCTTGGAGAGATAATTGATTAGCGCGACTTAACTGCCGTAATTTCTCTAATTGATGATATCTTTGCGAAATTGACGGCGGATTTTCCCCCCAACTGAGAGCGATGGTGACTAGATAGGTTTGTAGGAATAGATGTCCTAACTTTTCCGCTTTTGTGGCCAGATAATTGGAATTATAATCATTAGCCTCGATCAGCAAAGGTACTCGCTCGACTATTTCCAAACCATAGCCTTTTAATCCGGCAATTTTACGGGGATTATTGGTAATTAAACGAATATTTCTCACCCCCAAATCGTTGAGCATTTGCGCTCCCATGCCGTAATCGCGCAAATCGGCGGGAAATCCTAACCTTTCGTTGGCTTCCACCGTATCTAGTCCCATATCCTGTAAAGAATAGGCTTTTAGCTTATTAATTAAGCCAATTCCCCGTCCTTCCTGTCGCAGGTAAACCACCACCCCTAAACCGTTGTTTTCAATCATTTTTAGGGCAGCTTGTAACTGTTGCCGACAATCGCAACGCAAGGATCCCAAAGCATCCCCGGTCAGACATTCCGAGTGCATTCGTACCATTACAGGGCGATCGCCAAAGAGAGCGGGATCGCCTTTCACAATAGCGATGTGTTCGGTTTGATCTAATAAATTTCGGTAGGCATAAAGCTGAAAAGTACCGAATTGACTGGGAAAATTACAGACCGTTTCCCGATGGACAAAGCGATCGTGTTTTAAGCGATAACCGATCAGATCGGCAATGCTAATTAACCTGAGATTATGTTGACGAGCGTATTCAAATAGTTGCGGTAAACGGGCCATGGAACCATCGGGATTTTGGATCTCACAGATAACTCCCGCCGGATACAACCCGGCTAACCGAGCTAGATCCACGGCCGCCTCCGTATGACCGGCACGTTTTAAGACCCCACCGGCTTTAGCACGAATCGGGAAGACATGACCGGGACGGGTGAGATCGTCGGGACGAGTGACCGGATTAATGGCAACTTGCACGGTTTTCGCCCGATCTTCTGCCGAAATGCCAGTTTTAACCCCTAAATGGGGAGCGGCATCGATGCTAACGGTAAAAGCGGTTTGATTGCTATCGGTGTTTTTTGTCACCATCAAGGGTAATTCGAGAGCATCAAGACGCTCTCCCGTCATTGCCAGACAGATTAAACCGCGAGCTTGCACTGCCATGAAGTTAATCAGATCGGGGGTGGCAAATTGGGCTGCACAGATTAGATCTCCTTCATTTTCGCGATTCTCATCATCAACTACGACAATGGCACGTCCGGCTTTGATTTCCGCTAAGGCAGTATCGATAGAGTCAAAAGCGATCGAAGTGACAGTCACAGGCATTAAAACGAGGGAATTATTTTCATTCTACAGGTTTGCCCGATCTGCTGAGGGTCAATTTCTGCCAGTTCCCTAGAAAAAAGTCTCCCGGTGAACCTGACGGCTGCCCGGGAGACTTTTAGCTATCTTAAGCTAGAAAATTAGTTCAAACTAGCGGGGGTGATGCTGGCAACTTTGCCACCGAGACGGTTGATCTGTTGCAGGGTGTTATTTAACTGTTCAAAGGGGACGATAACCGCTTTGCTACTGCGACGGACACTGGGATAACCCGGTTTGCTGATGGCGGCAATTTCCACGCGATAGAGCTTACCCACATCACCATAGGCCACACTACCACCAAGAGCTTTACTGGGGGTGTTGCGTTGAGCAGAGGGACGATAGGCCCAACCATCGCTGCCACCGGACGGACCGACTACTGCCGAAGCACCGTTTTGAGCTAATTCCACCGCTAAACGGGAGGTTTTGCCGGCAATCTGAGAGCGATCGCTGTTGGCATAACCGCGATAGAGTTGGAACATCCGCGTAAATCCCACGGTTTTTTGACCGGGTTGGCTGGCAAAACCGCGATAGTAGGGAACGATGCTATCACCGAAGTTTTCGGTATATTCGGCGGAATCGATGTAGGAGTCGATATCGGCCTCGAATCCTTTGTTTTCGTAGAGATCGAGGTGATAGACCACTTCCGACTCATCGTAGGGAGCGCGACCTAAAAGATGTTTGATATTAAGTTCGATGACGCGGGTTTGGAAGTTACCGTAGAAGAATTTGTTCTTATACAGTTCCGATTTGGCCACGGCGCGGACGAATTCCCGCGCGGTGATCGAACCATTGCAGAGTAAGGATTCGGCACTGGTAAGGCGCTCGGAACGCATGATATAGTCATTGCCTAGCACCTGACGATAGACGGCGCGAATAACCGCCTGTGCGTCGTCACGGGACCAATCGGGACGTAATTCCACGGGAGCAACTTCGCTAAAAGCGGTTGTCCCTAAACGGGAAGCTGAGGTAGTAATTGCCACTAAAGTTCTCCTACAAAAAAATGATCATTTTCTGACCGCTCAAAGCTAGGCGAGGATCAGTTCGATTACCTGGCCGCCTTGACGGTTGATTTCTTGCAATTTGTTCGATAGTTGCTCGTAGGCAACGAGATACTCGCTCACACTGCGACGCACACGGGTTTGTCGTCCCGCTTTTGCGCCACTCACCACGCGCAAGCGATAGAATTTGCCCCGATCGCCCCCAGCTAATCCGGTTAAGGATTGACCAGTTCCGTTAATATAAACGGGGGAAGCACTGTTATAGGCTAGTTCCCTGGTCAGTTTTCCCTCTTTTAACGGCGCCCGATCGCTGGTCGCATAACCGCGATAGACTTGGAACAGCCGACTAAAACCGACGGTTTTCTGACCCGTCTGGGTAGCGAAACCGCGATAGTAGGGGACAATGTTCTCACCGAAATGTTGGTTGTATTCGGGGGAATCGAAATAGGAATTAATTTCTGCTTCGTAACCCTGTTGATTGTAGAGATCGCTATGGACAGCGATCTCGGCTTGATCGTAGGGAGCGCGACCGAGCAGGTGTTTATAATTCAACTCGATAAAGCGATTTTGGGGATTGCTGTGGAAAAATTTCTGCCGATATAGTTCTGATTGAGCGATCGCCCGAACAAAATCCCTGACGCTAATGGAACGATTGCGTAAGAGGGATTCTAGGCTGATCAGGCGCTCGCTGGACATCAGATGCTCGTTGCCCAAGATCTGTCGATAGGCCCCGCGGATCACCACTTCTACCTGTTCATCACTGTCGGTGGAGCGTAATTCCAAGCGGGGGGAACCGTTGTAGGGTTCAAATCCCAGTCTTTGGGCCGCTATCAAGCTAGTCATCGTCGATCCTCCTGAAACTAACCTTTAATGGATATAACAAGGTCTGGAAGAACAGGTGATTGCTAACCCTTTTGCTAACAACCTCCTGTCTTTCCAGACCAGCAGTTTTTTCGATCGGACTAGCTGAGAGCGTTGATAGCGTAGTCGATATAGGAGTTGGCTTCTACCGCAGGGTCGCCACTTAAACCATGGTTGGCTTTGATATATTTGAGAGCTTCGATGTACCAGCTAGGAGACAGGTCGAAGGTGCGGTTGATTTCGTCGATACCAGCGATGAGGTACTCGTCCATCGGACCGGTTCCACCAGCAACTAAGCAGTAGGTCACCATGCGGAGGTAGTAACCGATGTCACGAGCGCATTTTTCTTTACCGCGTTGGTCCGCCGCAAAGTTAGCCCCTTGCATTTGGGTGGTGTAGGGGTACTTGTTGTACACAGCTTGAGCAGCGCCAGAGATCAAAGAATTGGCTTTTTCGGTCAACACTTTAGCGGCGCTGAGTCCAGCAGAAGCTTGACGAAAACGACCGAAAGCAGTTTGGATTTCGGTGCTGCTTAAGAAACGACCTTGAGAATCAGCGGCTGCTACGGCTTCGGTAAGGGGGGTTTTCATTGTTTGGTATCTCCCAATAATCTTGCAATAAGTTTCCTACGGTTTAATTGAGACTAGCCCCAGGGACTAGGCGACAGCAGCGGCGGCGCGGTCGAAGTAGCTGGCAATTTCAGACATTAAAGCACTGCAATCGCCGGGGGTGATACCGTTGCGATCGTTAGCAATGGATAAAGCCGCTTCTTTCATTTTGCTTACGCCAGCAGCTACGGAAGCTCCTGGTACTCCTAAAGCTACATAGGTTTCGCGCAGACCATTTAAGCAACGATCATCGAGAACACTGCCGTCGCCAGAGAAGGTAGCGTAGGTAACATAACGCAAGATGATTTCCATGTCGCGTAAGCAAGCGGCCATACGACGGCTGGTGTAGGCATTACCACCGGGGGTGATCAGTTGGGGCTGTTCAGCGAACAGGCTACGAGCGGCGTTGGCAACGATGGTGGAAGCGTTACTGGTGATCCGGTTAACAGAGTCCATCCGTTTGTTGCTGTCGGCAACCATGGCGCTCAGAGCGTCTAGTTGGGAAGAGCTTAAATATTCGCCGCGAGCATCAGCTTGGGATACTACCCGGGTGAATGCGTCAAACATTGTGACAATCTCCTAAATTTAAATGGGATTTGCTTGCAATTAAAATTTTCCCTCTTAAGGGATTTCACGGTGAGTCTGGACGAGCCTTGACCGTGATTGTTGCGATTTACTTTAAGAAACCTGAAAAAACTTCACTGCTCTCTCATAAATCACCTAAGGAGGTTAAACAAGTATCCAGCTTAACTTTTGTCTGTTATCTTGGCCCCTCAAGTTAAATTTATACACTGCTGTCGAAACTTTGTTTGTTACATATTATTAAGTTTTTTGCTGTCTTTTTGTAACGGTCACTTAACAATGACTCGATCGAGTTGGTCATCAATTCCTGACCATGGCTCAAAGCCTCTCACCGTCGGGAAATCAGAGACAGCAAGGCTTTAAGGGTATAAAGGGCAGCAAGATAAAAATTTTAAGTTTTTTTTAATATTTCCCCGCTTTCCCTTCCCCTATTGCCCAAGGATTGCCCTTTCCAGCCCTCCAATTACGATGAAGTTTTGTAAAGAAGGGAGTGGGGGAGTGGGGGAGTGGGGTGTGGGGAGTGGGGTGTGGGGTGTGGGGTGTGGGGTGTGGGGTGTGGGGTGTGGGGTGTGGGGTGTGGGGTGTGGGGTGTGGGGTGTGGGGTGTGGGGTGTGGGGTGTGGGGTGTGGGGTGTGGGGTGTGGGGTGTGGGGTGTGGGGTGTGGGGTGTGGGGTGTGGGGTGTGGGGTGTGGGGTGTGGGGTGTGGGGTGTGGGGTGTGGGGTGTGGGGTGTGGGGTGTGGGGTGTGGGGTGTGGGGTGTGGGGTGTGGGGTGTGGGGTGTGGGGTGTGGGGTGTGGGGTGTGGGGTGTGGGGTGTGGGGTGTGGGGTGTGGGGTGTGGGGTGTGGGGTGTGGGGTGTGGGGTGTGGGGTGTGGGGTGTGGGGTGTGGGGTGTGGGGTGTGGGGTGTGGGGTGTGGGGTGTGGGGTGTGGGGAGAAGGGAGAATAAATAAAGGCAATCTCCTGAATCCTGTCTCCTGACGACCGACGACCGACGACCGACTCCTGCCTCCTGACGTTAAACTAGAAATCGGTGCTCAAAAAATCTAGCCGTCCGAACCCGATGATTTCCTCCTTTCCCGTTCCTAATAGCTTAAATTGCCCTCAAATTCGCCTTGCCATTCGTTGCCTGCAGCCGCAATTAGTCCACTGGCGCCGACAAATACACCAAAAACCAGAACTAGGCTTTCAAGAACATCTCACCGCCTCCTTAATCAGTCAAACCCTGACTAAATACGGAATTGAGCATCAAACCGGCATCGCCGGCACCGGAATTGTCGCCACCATCGAAGGCAGTCAACCGGGGCCGGTTTTAGCCCTGCGGGCCGATATGGATGCACTACCGATCGCCGAAGAAAACCAAGTCCCCTATCGTTCCCAACATCCGGGCCAAATGCACGCCTGTGGTCACGATGGCCACACAGCGATCGCCCTCGGCACGGCAGTTTACATAGCACAAAACCGTCACGATGTCAAGGGGACAGTAAAAATTATTTTCCAACCCGCCGAAGAGGGGCCAGGGGGGGCGAAACCGATGATCGAAGCGGGAGTGCTGAAAAATCCCGACGTGGACGGAATTATCGGGCTGCATCTCTGGAATAATCTGCCTTTAGGGACAGTGGGCGTGAAAAATGGTCCCTTAATGGCGGCGGTGGAATGTTTCGATCTCCAGATTCAAGGCCGGGGCGGCCACGGGGCAATTCCCCATCAAACCGTCGATTCACTACTGGTGGCGGCCCAAATCGTCAACGCCTTGCAAACCATCGTCGCCCGCAACCTTAACCCCCTCGATGCTGCCGTGGTGACTGTGGGCAAATTAGCGGCGGGAACCGCTAGAAACGTGATCGCCGATAGTGCTAATCTCAGTGGGACGGTGCGCTATTTCAATCCCCAGTTAGGGGGCTATTTCCGACAACGGATGGAAGAAATTATCGCGGGCATCTGCCAAAGTCAGGGGGCTAGTTATCAATTCGATTACTGGCAATTGTATCCCCCGGTAATCAATCATGATCAGATGGCGGAATTAGTGCGCTCAATCGCCGCACAAGTGGTGGAAACCCCGGCCGGAATCGTTCCCGAATGTCAAACCATGGGAGGGGAAGATATGTCATTCTTTTTACAGGAAGTACCGGGCTGTTATTTCTTCTTGGGGTCTGCCAATCCCGAATTAGGATTAGCCTATCCCCACCATCATCCCCGCTTTGATTTTGATGAATCGGTGTTAGCGATGGGAGTCGAGATTTTTGTCCGTTGCGTCGAAAAATTCTGCAACTCTAGGACTTTCTAGAAATCCGTTCAAGGTGAACAGTTTTTGTCAAACCCGAAACCGCTAAACTGGTCACTGAATCAGACGAGTAAAAAAACCCATGAATAATAATATCCAGCAAAACGATGCCCAACGGGTGAAAATCCTCAGCGAGGCCCTACCCTATATACAAGAATTTCGCGGTCGTACCGTAGTGGTTAAATACGGTGGTGCGGCCATGAATAACAGCGATATCAAAGACACGGTCATGCGAGATATCGTTTTTCTCTCCTGTGTGGGGGTTCGTCCCGTTATTGTCCACGGCGGCGGTCCAGAAATCAATAGTTGGCTGGATAAATTAGGCATTGAACCCCAATTTAAAGACGGTTTACGCGTCACCGATGCCGACACCATGGATGTGGTAGAAATGGTGCTGGTGGGACGCGTCAATAAAGAAATTGTTGCCCTGATCAATCAAGCCGGCGGTAAAGCGGTAGGATTATGCGGTAAGGATGGCAATCTGATCACTGCTCGTCCCGTGGGTAAAGAGGGCATTGGTTTTGTTGGAGAAGTCAGCAGTGTCGATACTAGCGTCGTCGAATCCTTGGTCAATAGTGGCTATATTCCCGTGATTTCCAGTGTGGCCGCCGATGAAACCGGCCAAGCTCATAATATCAATGCCGATACGGTAGCCGGAGAAATAGCGGCGGCTTTAGGGGCAGCTAAACTGATTTTGATGACCGATACAGCCGGAATTTTACAGAATTACAAGGATCCTTCCACTTTATTGGCTAAATTAGATATCCAACAGGCCCGGGAGTTGATTCAAAAAGGCATCGTTGCCGGCGGGATGATTCCCAAAGTTGGCTGCTGCGTGCGATCGCTAGCCCAGGGAGTTCAGGCCGCTCATATTATCGATGGTCGTCTTCCCCACGCCCTTTTACTGGAAATTTTCACCGATCGAGGCATCGGTTCCATGATTGTGGCCTCCGGTTATACTAATCTATAGTAGTAATTACCGTACTTTTGGTTAAAAAGACTTGCCCAAAACCACAGATATGGTGTAAAAGTAAGTTAATAAACGCGCTTCTCGCTCCTTTGTAATGGCAAAAGTCTTAGTCTTGAGTTAGTTTAGTCGGGAAGCGCAAAATCCGAAGTATTCATAGCAATTGAATTTATGACCAAACAAGCTGTAGCTCACCCGATGGTGAAGTTTCAACGCAAGGCTAGCAAGTGGATAGATGCAAAAGTAGTCAAACCTAGCGATAGTATCTGGAAACTGGCTCTTTTATACGGAGATGAGTGGGCATACTGGAAGCAGGAGTTGCTCGATTTCGGTTTCTCCATGCAAGACCCTCTCAGCGAAGTGGTAGCGGTAGAAGCTTGGGACGAAGAATAAGCGACCATCGACTCAAAAGCAGCTTTCTACCAAGATTATCGCCATGGGATCGACTCCGATTATCCTTTCCGCTCTGGTTATCTTATCCTTAAGCGCGAGTTGTTCTCCCAGGACCGAAACCCAACCACCGCCACCAGCGGCCCGTACTACTACCGTCAACGTCACCACCGCTAAACTGGCAACCATCGGACGCAATCTTGATTACACGGGAACTACCCGACCTTTGAAAGTGGTTTCTCTGCGATCGCAAGCCACCGGTCAGTTACTTAATCTCGTCGTCGATGTGGGAGATGAGGTGCAATTAGGACAAATCCTCGCTCATGTTGATGATCGTCTCCTTGCCACCGTTGTCCGGCAAGAAAAATCCGCCCTGTCGGCCCTAGAAGCGGAATTAGCCCGGGCGAGAATTGAAGTCAGTAACGCTGAAATTGAAGTGGAGCGCCTACAACTACAATACCAACAGGCCAAAAATGATGGCGAGCGCCTGCAAAAATTAGCCCTAGAAGGGGCGATTCCCCTACAACAGGGTGAAACAGCCCAAACTGCGGCGGCAGTGGCTTTAAAAGCCGTTAATAGCGCCAGATCGAGAATTAAAGTCGAGGAGCAGGTAGTGGCGGCAATTATCGGGAGAATTGCCGCCCAAAAATCGGTCATCGCTCAGGAACAACAACGTCAGGCCTACGCTATTCTTAAATCACCAGCGACGGGGATAGTGATCGAAAAACTGAAAGAGCCGGGGGATTTAGTCAGTATCGGCGATGAAGTCCTCAAAATTGGCGATTTTCAACAGGTCAAGGTGGTAGTATTATTATCGGAATTGGATTTAAAAACGATTAATTTAGGACAAAAGGTTAATGTCAGCCTTGATGCTTTCGGTGAGAGAAATTTTTCCGGTCGCATCACCAGGATTTTTCCCCTCAGCCAAGGCACGGCCCGGCGGATTCCCGTGGAGATTGCTCTACCCAATGGGGATGGTTTAATCAAAGGGGGATTATTGGCCCGGGTACGGTTTAATAATAATTCTGCCCCTCAGGTGATTGTTCCCGAAACAGCAATTGTCAGTCAAGGGGAATCCTCGGCAATTTTCGTCCTTTCCGAGTCTAACTCGCAAGTGGAAAAACGTCCCGTTCGTCTCGGTCAAGCGCTTGACGGTCAAGTAGAAATTATCACTGGACTCGAACCGGGGGAGCGTTTCGTCGTTAATAGTAGTAAACCTTTGCAAAATGGTGAAAAAGTCCGGGTCAGTATCCTAAGTAATCCTTGAGTAAACCAGGGGCAGGCAGCTTTGATCCCATCGCCCCAGGGATCAAAGTTTTGATGCTGTTAGGTTTGAGATATAGCGTTTCTGATTCACAAGAGGTACATTCCCGATCCTGAACAGCTTAATCAGCAAAGGTTTAAGTGTGCCGCACAGATGCGAGAACCGCTATAGGTCGGTTAGTGACTCACCGTTCGCTCATTTCTCGAACCGAAAATTTGATAAATTGTCTCATTATTATAAGTAGCCACAATACCCTTGATAATCTACAATCAAGTACCCGATGGGCGGAGACAAGGGAGGGGATGATTGAAAGTTCGTGATGTACTCAAACGATTAGAAGCTGATGGTTGGTATCAGATCCGAATGCGCGGGAGCCATCGTATCCTTGCCCATGAAACAAAGCCAGGAATCGTGGTTGTTCCTGGCAAGTCTGGGGACGACATACCGAAAGGAACATTAGCATCGATTTGGAAACAAGCTCAATTGGAGGATAAACGATGAAAGAGTATGCCGTCATTTACGAACAAGGCGAAACAAACTGGGGAGCAATGGTTCCCGACTTGCCCGGTTGCGTGAGTATTGGAGATACCTTTGAAGAGGTTCAGGAAAATATTAAAGAAGCGATTGAACTTTACCTTGAAGTTTTGCAAGAACGCGGGGAAACCATTCCAGAACCCACAACTAAAGTCGGATTGGTTGGAGTCGCTGCAGGAGGGTTCTTGCCGACTACCCAAAAACTGCTGGGGTTTCACTGACGAAGAACAAGGGCGACCTGATCAGCTACGATTGACAGGGCAATCGCACGGGTTGTCTTGCTCTTTTTTCTCACAAATTTAATTTTCGCACAGGTCTAAGTAGGGAGGCACAATTATTTGTAGGATGGGTTAGCGGTAGCGTAACATGAGCAGGCGTTGGGTTTCATGCTTCAACCCAACCTACGTTCATCTTATATTTAATTCCACCCACCCACTTAATTGGTCTATAGTAGTGATTGTGGCTGTCCTTCTAGGTTGAGCCAAAATGGGGGGGTTCTTTTTGGCGCCAAAAATGTCCTTAAAGATGATAACCATCTCCCTTGATCTTTAGGGTCAATTATTGCCAGAAATAACCAAAATAAAGTAATTTCTTGCCATCCCCTTGCATATTTTCTCGATCGAGCGGCTTTTCAGTCCCGAAAATCCTTACAATAGGAGATGAAGATAGCCTGAAAAGTTGGAGAATATGAATTATCTCATTGCCGTGTTAGCTGATCGCATAGAAGCAGAAGAAGCTGCCGTTGCCCTCGAAAAAGCGGGAATTCCCCAATCTCAAGTGACCATTCTCGGTCGCGGCTATAAAAGTGCCGATGAGTTCGGTTTGATCGATCCCTTCCAACAGGCCAAAAAACGGGCTACTCTCATGGCTTTTTGGCTAATTCCCTTCGGTTTTGCCGGTGGCTACCTTTTTAACCTGATTACGGGATTGCATACCTTTGATTGGGCCGGAGAACCGGGCAATCATATTGTTGGCGGCATTGCTGGGGCGATTGGGGGGGCGATGGGCAGTATTTTCGTCGGTGGTGGCGTGGGTTTATCGTCCGGCAGTGGCGATGCACTTCCCTATCGCAATCGTCTCGGTGCCGGAAAATATATTATTGTCGTGCAGGGTTCCGAAAACTTGAAAAATCAAGCGACTCTTATCCTCCGTCAATTTAACCCCGAAAATCTGCAAGGATACGCCCTAGAACAGTGAACGGTTATTAGGAATAAGTTATGGAGCATTTGATTTTTTCCTAAGAATTTTTGATTAATTACCAGAAAACAATGTTACCGAGAGAAGAATTACTAAAGGGTGTCGAAAATCGCGAGGAGATAGCGAAAGTTATTGATAAAGCCGAACAAGCGATCAAGACTTGGGAAGTGACGGTGACAGACTTTCTTTCTCCCGCGGTTTTAGCGGAAGTAGAACGGGTTTTTCAGCGTTTAACCGATGTGTCAATGCAAAAATGGGGCGGTTATCCCCAAGCAGAAAGACAGCGCCTCGGTATTGCTAGAGTTGATCTACCTTTGACAGTAACAGATATTCCCCTATCTGCCCTTGATATTGCCGGTAATTTTCTTTTTGATACCGCTAACCACCGGGATTTTTTAGGGGCGATGTTGGGGACGGGTATCGTCCGGGAAAAAGTCGGCGATATAATCGTTTTAGGTGAGCGAGGAGCGCAGGCGATTGTAGTACCTGAATTGGCAGATTTTTTATCTGCTAATTTACTACAAGTGCGTTCGGTTCCCGTGAAAACTAGCCCGATTCCTTTGACGGAATTAAAAGTTAGACCACCGCAAAAAAAAGAAATTAATACTGTGGAAGCTTCCTTGCGTTTAGATGCGATCGCATCGGCGGGTTTTGGCATTTCTCGCAGTAAAATGGCCGAGGCAATTAGCGCCGGGGATGTGCGAGTTAACTGGAAAGATATCAGTCAATCTAGTTATAACGTTAAAACCGGTGATTTGATTTCTTTTCGGGGAAAAGGTCGTTTAGAAGTGGGTGAGGTTACTGTGACAAAAAAAGAGCGCTATCGGGTTCATTTAACTAGATTTATTTAGTTTTTTCTGTCTCTAGAATTTGTGATTAGACAGATTAATTGCCATGGCTGAGAATTTCGCCGTAATCGTGCAACTGTGTCAAGTTAGTCCCATCGGTAAACTATTACCGGGGGCGCTTTATGTTCATCGAGAAGCATTACATCAACTGGATCCTATCCTCCAGAATTACGAACAACAAGCAAGAATTAATCAGCATTTATCCGAGGCAACAATAATTAAATTTAGCACCGATAAACCGAAAATATCCTATCTTTTTTATCCCGATTTTGATCGGGAACCTCACCCAGCTTTAACTAAAAGTTTAGTGGTAGATCTGGGGACATTAATCTTAAGTGAATGGAATTATCAAAATGCCGATAATCCGCCCATTTTACACCGAAAAGAAACTTTTGTTACTAGGGACTATCCCCTTTATCAAGAATTCGAGCATCTCACAAAAATCGAGAGTGCTTTAGGACTTTTAAACAGTTCTTATCCCATCGGTACTAAACAGGAATGGCAACGGCTTTTAAGAAAGCATAACCTTGATTTTGCTGGAGATTATTTAGTTTGTAATCTAGAGGGACAAAAGGAAAAATCGATAATAATTGATCGCCACAAGGCTGCTCTTGTTCGCAAAACCCTTTCTCGTCCAGCAAGATTAGCATTAGCGGCGGGATTATTCCTTCCTGAAACCACTTTTTTTGATTACGGTTGTGGTTATGGAGGTGATATAGAACGCATAGCTGAACAGGGTTATCAAAGTGAAGGTTGGGATCCTTATTATCGTCCCGATAGTCCTTTAATTGAATCTGATATTGTTAATTTAGGCTATGTAATTAATGTTATTGAATCCGCCGAAGAACGGCAGGAAGCCTTATTAAAAGCTTGGCAACTAACCCGTCAAGTTTTAATTGTTTCAGCACAGATTCTAATTGATGATAGCGAACGGGGTTTAATGGCCTATGAAGATGGAATTATAACCCGTCGTAATACCTTTCAAAAATACTATCAACAGGAAGAACTAAAACAGTATATTGATAGCACTTTGGGGGTTGATTCTATTCCGATAACTTTGGGAGTTTATCTAGTTTTTCGAGAGGAAGAAAAAGCGGAAGCTTTTCGTTTATCCAGATGGCGTTCCCGCGCTACCACTCCTAAAATTAAAACCCATCTCAAATGCTTTGAAGATTACGAAGATTTATTGACTCCCCTGATGGAATTTTACACCCAGCAGGGACGTTTACCCGTCGCGGGAGAATTATTACAAGAGGAAGAAATTAAGGCAGAATTTGGCACTTTTAGACGCGCTTTTCAAGTTATTTTACAAGTAACAGAAGCGGAAGAATGGGAGATAATTGCTGATAAAAGACGCGCCGATCTTTTACTTTATTTAGCTTTAAGTCAATTTAGCCACTGTCCGAAAGTACGGGAATTATCCCCCGCTACCCGTGCCGATTTTAAAGCTTTATTTGGCAGTTATCGCAATGCTTGCGCTTTAGCAGAAGAAGTGTTAATAAGTGCGGGAAATCTGCCAGCGATCGCTTGTACTTGTGAAAATAGTTCTTTAGGCAAACTTTCCCGTTATTCCCTAACTATTCATATTAGCATTCTGGAAAAATTACCGATGTTATTACGCTTATATGAAGGTTGTGCTAGTCAAACTATCGGACGGTTAGAAAATGCTAATGTTATTCGTTTATCCTTTCGTCAACCCAAAATTTCCTATCTCTATTACCCCAATTTTGATACAGAAATTCATCCGATTTTAGCTACTAGCATGGATGTATATTTAGGTTCGGCTGATTTTAGTTTTCGTGATTATCGGGATAGTCCTAATCCGCCAATTTTACACGAAAAAGAGCTTTTAGTAACGGCTGATTATCCCAACTATGATAAATTGCTTCGCTTAACTCAATTAGAAAAGGATTGGGGATTGTTAGAAGATAGAAAAGCGATCGAACGTTTACAGGGTTGGCAAAAATGTTTAGAGGAGCATTGTGCTACAATCAAAGGCTATCAGATTCTGTGGCGAAAAGATGCCGATCCCTATAAAGTTAGGATTTTACGCGCTAAAATTCAGACCAGAAGAAATCAAAATAAGTCTTCCTGAGTAATTAAGTAAAATAGACGAGGTAATTAATTTTATGATGACTACGATTCGGTTACAAGGATTAGAAGATTTCGAGTTAAAAGCTAATGATCCTGAACAAAGAATGTTTATTTCTGGGGTTAATTGGCAACAGTACGAAACCCTCTTAAAACATTTAGAAGATAGTTCCAGTTATCGCATTACTTACTTAGATGGAATGGTAGAAATTATGGCTCCTAGTCGTCGTCACGAAGTTAGCAAAAAAAATATCGGTAGATTGGTAGAAGTTTATTTAGAATATGCTGAAATTGATTTCTGGGGATTAGGTTCCACCACTTTGCGAAAACAGGAAAAAGAAGCGGGAAAAGAACCAGATGAATGTTTTTGTTTATTCACAGAAAAAGAGTTTCCTGATTTGGCGATAGAAATAATCTTAACCAGTGGCAGCCTGAAAGTTTTAGAAGTTTATCAAAGATTGGGAACTCAAGAGGTTTGGTTTTGGCAAGATAATCAGTTAAAAATCTATTCTTTACAAGAGAATGGCGAATATATTTTAATCCCTAAAAGTGCTTTATTACCGGATTTAAATTTAGAATTATTAGCCGAATACGTCAACCATCCTAATCCCCGTCTTGCTGTCAAAGAATTTCGCTTGCGTTTAACAGAAAATTCCCAGTTATCATAACTATTATCTTTCCATGAGTTCTCAAGTAAAATTTAACCTATCTATCCTAGGGATATTTGTATTTTCTCTAGGAATAAGATTCTGGAATCTCAGTCAGTTTAATACTCTTGTTTTCGATGAAGTTTATTATGCTAAATACGGCAATGAATATCTAATCGGTAAAGAATTTTTCCAGTCTCACCCACCATTAAGTCAATATTTAATTGCTATTAGTATCTGGATTGGCTCCCATTTTCCTGCCGATCCTGAAACCATTAATAATTTAACAGGTTCCCTGCGCTCAACTTTTAGTTATCGCTGGTTAAATGCTTTCACTGGTTCTTTTATTCCCCTAATTATTGGCGCAATTGCTTATCAATTAACTCGGAGAACAACTGTATTTTTAATCACAACTTTCCTCGCCAGTTTAGACGGATTATTTCTGGTGGAATCCCGCTACGCTCTCAATAATATTTACTTAATTTTATTCGGTTTGTCTGGACAATTATTTTTTTTATTAGCACTCCAGAAAAATCAGAAACTCAATTGGTTATTATTATCGGGGGTTTGTTTCGGTTTAGCGGCAAATATTAAATGGAATGGCTTAGGATTTTTACTGGGAATATTTATTTTTATCGGTATTGCTTGGTTAATAAAAATATTGAATCAAGAGCAGTCAAAAGATAATCTTTGGACAAAGGCAACTAACCTGAGATTAGAGGACATTTTTATCGCCTTAATTATCTTTCCCCTAGTTACCTATAGTTTACTGTGGATACCGCATCTTCTCGTCAACCATCAATATAATTTTTGGCAAGTACATCAAGAAATTTTGTCATTTCATCAGAGAATAAAAGGTAATCAATCTGATGTTCATCCCTATTGTTCTCCCTGGTATAGTTGGTTAGTAATGGGGCGACCTGTGGCTTATTATTTTAAGAGAGTAGATGATAAAATTTATGATGTTCACGCTATGGGAAATCCGTTTTTGTGGTGGTTTTCTACGGGAGCAATTCTAGTAGTTTTTAGTCGATTATTTAACCGAAAAGAGCGAGTAATTTCCGCCTATCTTATCTGTAACTATATTGCTAATCTGCTGCCTTGGTTAAAAATTAGTCGCTGCACCTTTCTCTATCATTATATGGCTGCCTATAGCTTCACTTGGATTGCTCTAGCTTGGCTCTTAGCCGATGGTTTAGAAAGTTCCAGTCCTATTTATAAAAATGGCTCGCGCTCACTCATAATTTTGATAATTTTTGCTTTTATCTATTGGCTACCAATTTATTTAGGCATTCCCCTGTCAGTGCGGGATTATTATCTGAGAATGATTTTTCCCAATTGGATTTAGGATGAAATTACCCGCAAAAACTGATACAATGAAATCATGATAAAAAGCGATCGCAAGAGTTATGGGTAAACAAAGAATCTTATCTGGTGTGCAACCAACCGGCAATTTACATTTAGGCAATTATCTCGGTGCGATCCGCAATTGGGTGGAGGGACAAAAAGACTACGATAATTTCTTTTGTGTGGTCGATTTACACGCGATCACCGTTCCCCATAATCCCGCCACTCTTGCGGAGGATACTTTAGCAATTGCCGCTTTATATTTAGCCTGCGGAATTGATTTAGAATACGCGACTATCTTTGTCCAATCCCACGTTAAGGCCCATACGGAATTAACTTGGTTATTGAATTGTATCACCCCTTTAAATTGGTTAACCGATATGATTCAATTTAAAGAAAAAGCGATTAAACAGGGGGAAAATGTTGGCACAGGTTTACTCGATTATCCCGTGCTGATGGCTGCCGATATCCTACTCTACGATGCCGATAAAGTACCCGTGGGAGAAGATCAAAAACAACATTTAGAATTAACCCGCGATATAGCCGTTAGAATTAATCATCTTTTTGGGCAACCGAAACAACCAATTTTAAAACTTCCTGATCCGATGATCCGCAAGGAAGGAGCGCGGGTGATGAGTTTAACCGATGGCCGGAATAAAATGTCTAAATCCGATCCTTCCGAGATGAGTCGGATTAATATTCTCGATAGTCCTGATGTCATTGCCAAGAAAATTAAACGCTGTAAAACCGATCTAGTTAAGGGTTTAACTTTCGATGATCCAGAACGTCCCGAATGCCATAATTTATTAACTCTCTATAGCATTTTATCGGGAAAAAGTAAAGAGGTAGTCGGGGGAGAATGTGCCGATTTAGGTTGGGGACAATTTAAACCGATGTTAACAGAAGTCACCATAGAATCTCTGAAACCTATTCGGGAAAAATACGCTCAAATTAGAGAGGATAAAGATTATTTAGCCACAGTTTTGCGGCAAGGTCGTCTCAAAGCAGAAGCGGTGGCCAATCAAACTCTCGATCGAGTCAAAAATGCCATGGGTTATTTACCACCATTTTAGGGATAATTTTCGGGTGCATCTCCTAATTATCCAATCTACTCAGTTGAGATTTTTCAAGGAAAACTCGCTGCTTTATCAGTCAATCTTTAACTCTTGGTGGGGTTTTACCCCCCCCATCCAGGGTAAGGGAAGGAGAATGATTACAAAAGTTATTAAATTAAGCACAACTCCAGTGATATTTTGGTAAAATAAGGGCATAATTAAAACTATCAAAATACTTACCTGTCCTTTGAGATTATGGTTGTAGAGTCCCAGCGGAAACAAAAAAAACTATCGTCTAGGGAAGATGAGTCTCGTCCAATTGCCAGCAAGGAACAAAACTCTTATCTAGCAGAGGGAATTGTTGATCATCAATCAACTCAGATTGCTCCTTCCTCCTTACTACAGCCATTTTCTCCAGAGTTAGAAAAAGATAGAGCCAACAAATTTAATTTTCTTAAAGAAATTCTGGTTAGTCATCTTGGTCAACCTTTTTACTCGGACAACGGCTTTATTCTTTATCAAGGAGATGCCACAGACTTTTTGTCTAAACTATCTCATAGTGACATAAAAATTGACCTCACTGTTACATCACCACCTTATAATATTGGCAAAGAATATGAACGAGTTCTTTCAATCAATGACTATGTTGATTGGTGTGCTAATTGGCTGCGGCAAATTTATCAGATTACTCAAGATAACGGTGCTTTGTGGCTAAATGTTGGTTATTTAGAAGTACCAGAAAAGGGATTATGTGTTCCGATTCCCTATCTTCTTTGGGATAAGTCTCCCTTTTATCTTTTACAAGAAATTGTCTGGAAATATGGGGCAGGTGTTTCTACAAAAAATCGTCTTAGTCCTCGCAATGAAAAATGGCTTTTTTATCTCAAAAATTGCCAAGAATATACTTTTAACTTAGACAATATTCGTGACCCTAACGTTAAGTATCCCAATCAAAAGAAAAATGGTAAATATCGTTGTAATCCCCTCGGTAAAAATCCTTCTGATGTGTGGGAAGTTCCTAAAGTCACTACAGGAGAAAAGCGCAGTTCTAAGGAAAGAACTGGACATCCCGCACAATTTCCTTTAGCAATTGTCGAGAGAATTATACAAGCTTCATCTAATCCGGTAGAAATAATTCTTGATCCCTTTGCTGGTTCTTGTTCCACGGGAATAGCGGCCTTGGGATTAGGAAGAATTTTTGTGGGTTTTGAAATTCGACCAGACTATTGCGAGATAGCTGCAGAGAGATTTAAAAGATTTAAAAAAGAAAGAAGCAATACTTATATTCAAGGCTCGTTATTCTAGTATTAAGTAGTCGGACATAAATTCTGTTGTCTATCTTAAGAAATGTAAATTGCCGCAATTCTTACTGACGACCGACTCCTGACGACCGACTCCTTACCCCACAGTTAACTTTACTTTTGTCCAACTACTTAAAAACGGATTTAGTATGATTGACTTTTTTTAACTTGTTTTCGCAGTTGCAATCCTTGGCAATGCGATCGCCAATAAAAGTAGCAGAGTCCGGCAGTTACCCCCAGACTAAGAATTGTTATCCCCGTGAGAATTTCCCACATCCCCGACTCGGTTACTAATATGTTGTAGTATTGTAATAAGAGGATTTTTTTCCTGAAAAATTGTCATATTTGAGGTTTTGATTATGCCTTATACAAACGAAGAAGGTGGACGCTTAAATAATTTCGCCGCCGAACCGAAAGTTTATCAAGCGGCTCCCCCCACTAAATCGCAACAACGTAATTATCTTGTCTGGGGCGTTGCTGCGATCACACTTGTCGGTGGACTGTTAGCCGTCGCTTTTTACGCATCCCAAGCTGGCTAAAATTTAGTCCCTCGTAGTTGCGATTTAGCCCCTTTCACTCCTCTTTACCGCTAATATCACAACTACTCCCTATTTTAAGGCTTTTGACCCTGAATTAATGCCACTGCTGACTGAGACTTAGCCGCAGTCCCCTGTTTACCCTGAGATAACGCTAGACGGGCCGCTTCCTCTAAATCAGCGATCGCTTTTTCCCTGTTTCCCAATTTATAATAGGTCAAACCCCGATTGTGGTACGCTTCGGCAAAATTAGCATTAATTTTCAGACTCTCATTATAGTCCCTTAAAGCCATTTCCTGCTGTCCGGCTCGGTTATGGGCTAGAGCGCGATTATAGAAAATGCGATCCTGTCCTCTAGTTCCCTGTAAACTCAAAGCTTTTGTGTAATCCTCGATCGCTTCTAGGTGTCTTCCCAAGTCATCCTTAGCATTACCGCGATAAATAAAGAAATCAGCAAAATTTCCGTTTAAAGCGATCGCTTTTGTGCAATCTTCCACCGCTGCCTCGTATTTTTTCGTCAGATAATGCACATAACAACGATTACCGAGAGCATTAACATAATTAGAGTTGATTGTCAAGGCCTGGGTATAATCTGCGATCGCTCGCTCGTACTGGCCGAGAACTAATTCCGCATAGCCGCGATTATAGTAAGCATCGGCATCCTTCGGCTCTAATTGTAGAGCTTGAGTAAAATCAGCGATCGCCCCTGAGTAATCCCCTGCGGTTAAACGATCCACCCCCCGATTATAAAATTCTACAGCCTTCACGGGGTTAGCGGTAGTTTGAGCGCTTAGGGGAGAGATAGTCAGTAAAAAAGTCGCTATAGCTATAATAATTGTCAATTTTTTCTTAATTTTCATAATCCGTTCACCTAAACAATTCAAGGTAAAATTAAACAGCCCTACTCACAGGTCAAAATATCATGATTAAATCTCTTTTGGCGACTTTCCTCCTAATTACCACCCTCCTCTTAACCGGTTGTGCAACTCCCATCGCTGGACTGCAAGGATACACCAGTGGCAGCCAAGGCTATCAATTTTTATATCCTAAGGGTTGGACGCAGGTGGATGTGAAAAAAGTTGCAGGAGTAGATGTGGTTTTTCATGACCTGATCGAAACGAGCGAAAATTTAAGCGTTATTATCAATCCCATCCCCGACAATAAAACCTTAACAGATTTAGGGACACCCTCGGAAGTGGGCTATCGTCTCCTGAAAAATAACAGTCTTAACCCCAATCTCGATAAGGAAGTAGAATTAATTCGCTCAGAATCTCATCAAATCGACGGTCAAGATTATTATATCCTCGAATATCAAGTTAAATTAGCCAACGGCCAAGAACGTCATAATCTGGCCAGCGTCACGGTTAATAATAATAAACTCTATTCTTTTAATCTTTCCACTTCCCAAAAACGTTGGACGCAAATTCAAGAACTCTTTGAAACTATCGTTGATTCTTTCTCGGTTAGTTAGGGAAATAGGCCACAGGCAATAGTAAAATGTAGGGTGCGTTAGACGGCAAAAATTCCTGTTTTGACTTCAAGGTAACAATCCGTCGTAACGCACCACCTATCATCAACTAGGTAGCCGGTTTACAATTAAAGATAACAGACAAAGAACCAGAAGCCTGTCCCACTATCTAACAATTATCTAACAATTAATTGAGATTACTTACTGAGTCAGTAATCAGTGGGGAAGTGGTAACTGGTAACTGATAACTGATAACTGATAACCGGTAACTGAATATGAGTAACTCGGAAGAAAATAGACTAGATAGACTCGAATCTCTTGCTGAAAATACCCTAACAGAACTACGGGAGATTAAATCAGGACTACAGGAGATTAGATTAGGATTACAGGAGATTAAATTAGGATTACAGGAAACCAATCAGGGATTAAAAGAAACTAGAGTGATCGCTAATTCTAACGCCAAATCGATCGAAGCGTTAACTAATAGTCTTGCTGAGTCTAAAAAAGAATGGGAAAAAGACAGACGGGGACTTTATCAACTGCTAGGACAATTAACTCGATCGATGTCGGATTTTTATGAGGTTCAGTCAGATTTTTACAATCGATTTGACAAGGAAGAAAGACAATCGCGCATGGTTGAGATTTTAGATCGTTATTTTCCCCCCGAAAATCCTGCCAATTCCTAGCAGGTTTTGCCATAGCATTGTTAGGTTTTACAGGTTGGGGAGATTTTTCATTTATCAGTTACTCCTGTCTCCTGTCTCCTGTCTCCTGTCTCCTATCTCCTGTCTTCTATCTCCTATCTCTTTTTACTGAAAAAACTATGTCCATTCCCTTGATTCTTGCTTCCGCTTCTCCTGCGCGCAAAAAACTATTACAAATGGTGGGAATCGATCCGATTGTGCGGGTGAGTAACTTTGATGAATCGACAATTAATGCTGATGATACTCTCCATCTTGTCCAAACTTTAGCCCAATGTAAAGCGCAAACGATCGCCCCTAAATTTGATACAGGATTGATTCTTGGTTGCGATTCCGTCTTAGAAGTAGCGGGGGAAGTCTATGGCAAACCCAAGGATAAATCAGAAGCGATCGAGCGTTGGCAAAAAATGCGCGGTCAGGTGGGTACACTCTATACAGGTCATGCTTTAATCGATCGAGTTAATAATCAAACTTTGACTCGTTGTGGGATCACTAAAGTTCACTTTGCCAATATCAGCGATGAAACAATTATTGCCTACGTTGACACCGAAGAACCCCTCAAATGTGCCGGCTGTTTTGCCCTAGAAGGAAAGGGGGGTCTATTCGTGGAAAGATTAGAGGGATGTCACAGTAATGTTATCGGTTTAAGTTTGCCCCTATTTAGGCAGATGTTAACGGATTTTGGCTACCAAATCACTGACTTTTGGTGATCTTTTTGTCGATGATTTCCCCAAATTTATTGACAAAAAGGCTTGACAAATTCTCAGATTTGCGTTAACCTTTTATTATAATGGGAATCCGTGTCGCCCTGCGAACCCCTCTTTTTTCTATCGGATAGCCCCAAAATTTTTAACCCTTTCCTTTTCACTTTTTCCCGAAAAAACTATGTCTTGCTTGCGCGTGGGAATTGCCGGTCCGGTGGGTTCAGGAAAAACAGCCCTGCTCGATGCCCTGTGTAAAAATTTGCGGGATCAATATCCGATCGCCGTAGTCACCAATGACATTTATACTCAAGAAGATGCCCAATTTTTAGTGCGATCGCAAGCTTTAGCTCCGGAAAGAATTTTAGGAGTAGAAACGGGAGGATGTCCCCATACAGCTATTCGCGAGGATGCCTCAATTAACTTAGTTGCCATTGAACAGTTAGAGAGAAAATTTGCTAACTTAAAGCTAATTTTTCTGGAAAGTGGTGGTGACAACTTAGCGGCAACCTTTAGCCCCGAATTAGTAGATTTAACCATCTATGTGATTGACGTGGCAGCCGGAGATAAAATCCCTCGCAAGGGGGGACCGGGTATCACAAAATCGGATTTATTGGTAATCAATAAAATAGATTTAGCCCCGATGGTGGGGGCAGATTTAGGAGTGATGGATAGAGATGCCAAAAAGATGCGCGGGGATAAACCCTTTATCTTCACCAACTTAAAAACACGGGAAGGATTAGATCGAGTGATTGCCTTTATCGAAAAGAATTTATAATAACTATTACTAGGAATAAAAAAGAGAGCGCCAGAAAAATTTAGGTAAAGCTAACATTCTTTTCCAGCGCCAAGGTTCCTGATAGAGTCGATACAACCACTCTAAATTATTGTCACAGAAAAAGCGAGGGGCGCGGATTTTTGTCCCGGACCAGATATCAAAACTGCCCCCCACACCTACCCAGATAGCTTGGGGACAGAGATATCGATGTTCCCTAATCCAATATTCTTGTCGGGGTACTCCCAAACCAACTAAAATTAACCGCGGTTGTTGATCTTTTAACACCTCGATCCAATCGGACATTTCCTGGGAGGATAGATAACCGTGGTTAGACAGAATACGGATATTAGGTATCTTTTTTTGCCAATTACTTGCCGCTTTTTCCGTAATCCCCGGTTGACCACCAAAAAAAGCAATAGGAAAACTCTCTCCCTGCATTCCTAACTCAGTAATTAAGGATTCTGATAATTCAATACCGGGGCAGCGGGTTTGTTTTTTACCCCTTAATTTTAAGTAAATAACAATCCCCGCGCCGTCGGGAATAACTAAATCTGCTTCCCGAATAACTTGGGCTACTTTGGCATCATTTTCCCCTAACATTGCCATTTCTGCATTAAGAGTGACAACGTGGGAACCAAAACCTTGATAGAGGCGATCGATTAACCAACGACTGTAGTTATCGAGGAGATGAACCGGTAAACCAAGAACAGAATATTTAGGGGGAGTTTCTAACATAAGTAGGTAGGTGTTAAAAGTTCTCAGACACCCCCCTTATTAAGGGGGGATTAAGGGGGGATCGGCACCCCCCTTATTAAGGGGGGATTAAGGGGGGATCAGAGGCAAAATCTATCTTCAATTTAATTATAACTACTTACTTATAATTCATCTTGATTTAGTTGTCATTTTATCGAGAAATTGGCACAAAATCTACCCCAAAACTAGAACGAGAACCGGGTTTAACTACCACTAATTGCACGGATTGATTGCGATCGCCAGACGGTAAAAATCGCACTGGATTAGTCGCCCCGGGAACAGAAAAATCACTGCTTCTTAACGCCTGTTGAACTCCCTCTCGGCTAGATTCTGCCTTAATGCCAGCAATTAAAGCCTGGGTAGCGTCATAAGCGGTGACGGTGCGCCAATTTACGTCTCCTTGCCACAATTGGCGGGAATTATTCACAAAAGGACTATTTGGATTAGCCGCCAAATGCCAAGCGACAGCAACAATCATGCCAAGGGCATTTTTTCCGCCTACATCCAGAGTTTTGGGGCTATAAACGTCATCACCCGCCACAATCGGTAATTTTTGACCATTGATTTGAACCACCTGCAAAGCCTTATCTAGGGTTCCACTATCCCCAAGAAGGGCGATTAGATTTGCTCCCTCCTGTTGAGCTTGTTGGAGGCTTTTAGAAGGGGTAAAAGTGAGGGAAGATAGATCAAATTCACTCACCACTTGACCTCCTCCTAATCCTAAAGCGGTGGTAAATTCAGATTTTAGGGATTGACTATAATTACTTTGGGAGTTAAAAAATACCACTGCCTTGACGTTAGGAATTTTTTGCAAGCTAGATTCGGCTAATGCCCGTGCCGCCACAAAATCACTGGGAACAGAACGAAAGATATAGTCACCAAAATTGGAGAGTTTAACTGAGGTACTGATGGGGGAAATCATTACTAATCCCCCTTTTTGATAGATAGCCGCCGCCGCTAAAGAGGTGTCACTGCTAGTGTGTCCTACTACTCCTAAAATGCTGTTATCAGCCGCTAATTTTTGGGCAATTTGAGCGGCAATTTCGGGATTATCAGCATCATCAGCAATGAGAACTTTTAAAGGAGTGCCATTAATTCCTCCGGTTTGATTGATTTGATTTTGAGATTGGGCAACTCCTCGTAAAACTTCTAGGGCGGTGTTGACATTGCTACCAATTGGCACGGAAACGGCGATAGTATAGGACTTAGCTTCACCAATACGGGCGTTATTTAAGTAGATGAGAGCTTCCGGATCATTTTGATTAGCTCGCAGGGATTTTTCTAGGAGGTAAACTGCTTGCTGAAAGTCTCCTTTCCCGATTGCCTGTATGGCAGCTTGTTTGTCCGAAGAAGCCCCTTCAACTATTAATAAGTTTTCCCCTTGACTAAATTTTGCTTGTGCCGATACCGATTTTTGCTCCGGTGATATTTTCTCGATTTCAGAAAGATTGGTTGGGTTATTTTTTCCTTGAAAACGATTGTATAACCACCAACCACCTGCCCCAAAAAATACTAGGGTAATCACCAAGGCTAAAAGCAGGGTAACGGTCTCATTTTTCTTGCTCATGGGTTGATCAACTAAGATTAAATTAATGGTTTAATCGAGATTTATAGTTAATAAAAGTAACATTTTTTTGTTTTTAATAGGGCTAATTCAAGTCTGAATGTCACCACTATCTGATCTACCTTGATAGAATACCTCATGTGGGGTCTGATAGTCAAGACATTGTTGAAATGCGTCTTAGCTTATTAGCGATACTTTACCTTTTTGTTTGGGAATCTTCTAAATGTTTTACCAAAACATTTGAGGATAAAGGACCGTGTAAATGACTCCAGGGTAAAACCTGTTCTAAACGCCATTGCTGATGGACGTAATAATCTAGAGGGGGAATTTGTCCTTTTAGTTCCTTAAAAGCCCGTTTATAACTGCCTAAAGAATCACCGTAGCCACGGGTTAATTCTAACAGGGAAGTCAAGCGGCGATCGCCTCTAGATAATAGGGCTTGAATCACCGACCAATTATAACTTTCTGGGCGAAATTCTATGCCCTGTTTACCTAATTGTTTCTCTAGATATTTTAATCTTTTTTCGGCCATTTTATTAACGCCAAACCACTGAAAAGGAGTATGGGATTTAGGCACAAAGGTGCTGCAACCGAAAGAAATTCGCAGTCCAGAGGCGGCTTTTTTTAATGCTATTAACATTTCCACAGTCGCCGCTATATCTTCGGTTTCTTCTCCCGGTATTCCCACCATACCATAGAGTTTTATCCCTTTTAAACCGCCCGCTTTAGCATTAATAGCAGCTTGGATAATTTCATCATTGGCTAACTTTTTGTTGATAATTTCCCGTAGGCGATCGGAACCACTTTCTACGGCAATAGTAATTGATTTGGTGTCTCTTTGGGATAAAATTCTGGCTAATTTTTCCGTGACGGTATTAGTTCTAACTGAAGCGATCGAGAGTCTAACCCCCTCAAATTTTGGTTGAAAAAGATAATCGAGTAAGGTTTCAAATTCAGGATGTTGGCTGACGGAAGCACCTAATAAACCAAGGCGATCAGTCACTTTTAAACCTTTTTCAATGGCGGGAATTAAAGATTCTAAACTAGCGGTACGAAAGGGTAAAGTTAGATAACTAGCTAAACAAAAACGGCACATTTCTGGACAACTTCGCACCACCTCTACCATATAAATATTCTCCCATGCCGCTTGTTTTGTCACCACCGTAGAAGCAGAAAGGGTATTACTGCGATAGGTTTGTTTACTAACAAAGGCGGGAACATTATTATCTATGGGTAGAATTGCTGTAATTTCACCTTCTGGACTGTCATAATTAACGGTATATAAACTAGGAACATACACCCCTGGAACCTGGGACAAATGACGGAGTTTTGTCGGGCGATCAGCGTTTCTAACCTCTTGATAGGCATTAATAAAATCAGCAATTAAATTTTCACCATCTCCCAATAAAATTACATCAAAAAAAGCGGCAAAAGGTTCGGGATTAGCGGTTAAAACTGGTCCACCTCCAAAAATTATCGCCTGTCGATCTTGCCGTTGATGACTGTGACAAGGAATTTCTAAAGATTCTAACAGCGAGAGGATATTAACATAGTCTAATTCCCAGGAAAAGGAAAAGCCGACTAATTCGGGATAACGGGGTAAAGATTCTTGAAAATCCGTAAATAAACGACTAACTTGTATATCCGATCGCAGGGCTAAAGTTGCCCAAACAATTTGATAACCTAAACTGGTTATACCCACAGAATACTGATTAGGAAAGGCAAAAATAGTTCTAAGGGCATCACTGTGGGGTATTGCGGGAGTAAAGAGGAGTTTTTCGTCTTGTAAGATGGTCATTTCAGTTATCAGTTATCAGTTATCAGTTATCAGTTATTAGTTATCAGTTATCAGTTATCAGTTATCAGTGACTACCAGTAGTCTTCAGTAGCTTTTAATTTTCATTCTCTTGAAAGGGGAGGCTTGTTACCTCTTGTTTTTGGTCATATATAAGTTTAATTTAATCGGGGGGTGAAGGGGAGGAAAATATCTCAATATACAGTTCTAGGATCATATCTAAGGTTATGATCCTAGGGAGTCGGTGGTCAAGAACAAATTTAAGTTATACTTCCTCCCTAGGGATAGCTATTGTATTTACAGGAGATTTTCTCTTATATCCTAGCAATTTTCACAGCTTAACTAGGTGTCGATTTTATTCCTGAGCGCTGCTTTCAAGCAAATCTTGATATCCTTAACCCCAACCAGAACGAAATCTATGAATAATCCAGAAGAATACGTTATAATCATGGCGAAAATCCTAGATTTAACCATTCCCGATCGCTATTTAAATTCTGTGGTTGAAAACTGGCAACGCTTGCAAGAAATCGCCAGTTTAGTGACAGAATTTCCCTTAGAGGATGACGGGGAAAGCGCCCTCAGCTTTGAACCATGACTATTTCTGTGTGCAATTTAGCTCGATCGATCCAAAATCGTCAAACTAGCGCCTTAGAAGTTATTAATCGGACTTTAGCGGAGATAGAGGCGAAAAATCGCCATTTAAATTGCTTTACCGACATTTTACACCCTAGAGCGCTCGCTCAAGCCCAAAAAATCGATCTAGCGATCGCTAATGGGGAACCCGTCGGTGTCTTAGCAGGAGTCCCCTTCGCCGTCAAAAATCTCTTTGATATCGAGGGTATTGTCACCCTTGCCGGTTCCAAAATCAATCGAGATCACCCTGTCGCCGGACAAGATGCGATCGCTATACAAACCCTAGAAGCAGCCGGGGCGGTTTTGGTGGGGGCGACCAATATGGATGAGTACGCCTACGGTTTTGTCACCGAAAATGCCCATTATGGAGCCACTGCCAACCCCCGCGATCCTAGTCGCGTCTCGGGGGGATCCTCCGGCGGTTCCGCCGCTGCCGTTGCCGCTAATTTAGTGCCTCTCGCCCTCGGTTCCGATACTAATGGTTCCGTGAGGGTTCCCGCCGCTTGTTGTGGCGTAGTGGGGCTAAAACCCACCTTTGGGCGCGTATCCCGTCAGGGCCTATTTTTGTTCGTTAGTAGTTTGGATCATCTGGGATTTTTTAGCGGCAATGTGGCGGATATGGCGGCTATTTGGGGTCTTTTTGCCAAAAATAACCTTAAAGCCCCTTTAAATGGCTTAGAGGGCGTAAAAATAGCCCTTGCCGATGATTATTTTCAGCAGGGAGCCGAACCAGAAGTAATCGAGTCGGTGATAGCGATCGCCGAACGTTTAGGAGTTACCAAAAAAATCACCATTCCCGAAACCGTCCGCGCCAGGGCAGCCGCCTATATAATTACCGCTTCCGAGGGAGCAAATTGGCATTTACCGCGTTTACAGACCAGATTAGAGGATTTTGACCCCGCAACCCGGGATCGCTTCTTGGCGGGGGCATTAATTCCCTCTAGCTGGTATTTACAGGCTCAACGTTTTCGCCGTTGGTATCGCGATCGTCTGCGAGAGATTTTCAGCGAAGTCGATATTATCCTCACCCCGACAATTCCCTGTATTGCGCCGCCGTTAGGAGTAGAAAAAATGATTATTGACGGGCAAGAGCTATTAATTAGACCCAATTTAGGCAGATTCACCCAACCTTTTTCTTTTATCGGTTTACCTGCCCTTTCTTTGCCGATTAAACGCCCATCCCAGCTACCTTTAGGTTTACAAATCATCGCCGCTCCTGATCGCGAAGAGTTAATCCTAAGGGTAGCCAGGGTTTTAGAAGAAATGCTTGCGTAAAGACCGGATTTTGCTAGAATCTTAAACTAATGTCAGGTATCAATGATCATGAATAACCCTCTAAGCAAAAAAATCGCTATCTACTACCCTTGTTTTTTGGGTGGTGGTGCGGAAGCGGTTGCTCTCTGGATGATGGAAGCTTTGAAAGATAAGTATGATCTGACTTTAATAACTTTTGCTGACCTCGATTGGCAATGGTTGAATTTAATGTATGGAACAACTTTAAATGCTCAATCAATCAAAGTTGATTCTTTACTACCAAAGAGCTTCTATCGTGTCAATAATGCCTTAGCTTCTAATAATAAACACTTTCGACAATTAGCTATTCATCTCAGTTTAAGATATTGTAAACAAAAGCAGCAAGATTACGATTTAGTAATTTCTGCTTATAACGCTGCCGATTTGGGTAGGCCAGGTATGCAGTACATTCACTGGATTAAGGTTTTAGAAGGTGGAGAGTTAGCCCAGAAATATTATAATCGTATCTCTAATTTTTCTGTGGATAATTTGAAAAAAAACTTCTCTTTAGCCAATTCAGGGGCAGTGGCAGCAGCCATTAAAGACTATTATGGAATTGACGCTAAAGTTGTCTATCCTCCCGTGGTAATTAAACCGGCAGACATTGCTTGGCAAGATAAGGAAAATGCCTTTATCTGTAGCGGTCGTTTGGTAGAGGCAAAACAACCCCATCGGGTAATTCAATGTTTGGAAAAAGTTCGTCAAAAAGGCATTGATGTTAAACTCTATATTACTGGGGGCGGTGGCGGTAACGCTGAGGCTAAATATAAACGTTATTTGGATCAGTTAATTCGAGATAATTCTGATTGGATTGAGCTATGTGAAAACCTTAGTTATGAACAATATTCCCAAGTTTTATACCGTTGTAAGTATGGTATTCATTTTAAACCTGAACCCTTTGGCATTTCTATCGCCGAGATGGTAAAAGCGGGGATCATTCCCTTCACCCGTGAAGGAGGGGGACCAGCAGAAATTATTGGTCAAGAAAACACCGATTTGTTTTTTGATAATCTTGAGGATGCGGTAGAAAAAATTGCCCATGTGATCCAAAATGAGGATAGGCAATATCAATTACTTTCCTCTCTAGAGAAACAAAAATTTCTGTTTTCTACCGATAAGTTTATGACAGATATTAATAATGTAGTTACTAGCCATCTACAAGGAAATCTATGAAAATTGTCATCCCGATCGTGTTTTATCGCAAAGGAGGAGTAGAAAGAGTCATTATCTCTTTAATACCTAGCTTATTAGAATACGTCGAAAAAATTATTATCGTTATTCCTCGTAATGACATTGAATATTTTAAGTTTTTAATGCCTGATTCCGATAAACTTATCTATGAGGAACTTGATTTTTCCCCCAAGAGTTTTGAGACAAGTTTAATCTATTTTTATGGTCCTCTAGCGAATTTTTACAAAACCCTAAGACTGACTTCGATTCATCGTCTTTTCTCTCGTAGAATTGACCTTTTACGCATCGAAGCAAGAATTAATCAGATTATCAAGCGTTACCAAGCTGATCACTGTTTGTATGGAATGACTAATCGGATTTCTCCCCCCAATGTCAAGGTTACTTTAAGTGGCATTATTTATGATGTCTTTTGGCAATTTGCTCCCTTAACTTACTCAGAATCCTATCAAGAACCCTACAATGAAGTCTTAAAAGAATGGTTAGATCGGGCCGATCTACTCTTCACAATTTCCCAAAAAACTAAAGACGATGTTTTAAAAGTTTTTCCCAATGCTACCTATGCTAGTAAATTAAAAGCTGTACCCTTAGCAGGATTTGTCGAGCAGTCTAATCCCAAGAGTGATTTAGTCAAAAGTGAGCTAGTTACTTTTTATTTTCCCTCCTCCTTTGGTATCTACAAAGATCATCTGACTTTGCTCAAAGCAACTATACAACTAGCCAAAAAAGGCTTAAACTTCAAGGTTGTTTTGATTGGCAAGGAAACCGATAATCTAGTTAGTGGAAATTTGCAATTATCTCAACAGTCCCAAACCCAAGAATACCAAGATTATCTCAAAGAATGTACCCGACTTTATCGGGAAAATCAAGAAATTTTCGAGAGTCATTTCAAGGGATTAGGTTATCAAGACTATGAAACATTGCAGTTTTATTATCAAACCTGTTCCTCTGTGGTATTTCCCTCAAAATACGAAGGTTTTGGATTAGCAATAGCGGAAGCCATTTTACAAGGTATTCCCGTTATCGCTTCCGATTTAGAAGTGTTTCAAGAACAGGTGGAATTATATAATTGTCCTGAAAGAGTGCAATTCTATCCTAGGGAAGATGCGGAAAGTTTAGCCAACTGTTTAGAACAATTTATCCTCAATCCAATTCCTCGCTTGTTACCCGAAGATATCCCCAATAAAATTAATCTCTGGACTTGGGAAGATGTGGCTAAAAAATATGTAGAACTACTGAAAGAAAATGCAGGTTACTGATCTCTATATCTACCCGATTAAATCCTGTCGAGGTATTCAATTATCCCAAGCTGAAGTGACTCCTAAGGGTTTACTCTGGGATCGAGAAATGATGTTAGTGGATGGCAAGGGTAAATTTATCACCCAAAGGGAATATCCGCAATTAGCCAGGGTTTCTGTCACGATGACAGGAGATAAATTTTCTCTAAAAACATCTCAAGATTCCCTGACTTTCCAGCCTAATTTCACAGGAGAAAAAAGAGCGGTTCAAATCTGGGAATCTCAAACCATAGCCATGGATCAAGGGGATGAAATCGCCGAATGGTTCGAGAAAATTCTCGACATTCCTTGTCGTTTAGTGCGACAATCTCCCGATTATCCACGTCCCGCGAATCCTCGCTATGCAGGGAATGATCATACTCCCGTCAGCTTTGCCGATGGTTATCCAATTTTATTAACTAATACTGCTTCTTTAGAGGACTTAAATCGGCGTTTAGTTGCACCGGTGCCGATGAATCGTTTTCGGCCTAATATTGTTATTAGTAGCGATCGAGCTTTTAGCGAAAGTAGTTGGCAAAAGATCACAATTGGAGAGATAAATTATGCCCTAGTTAAACCCTGTAGTCGCTGTATTATCACCACCACCGATCAAGAAACAGGTAGGAGAAATCCCCAGCAAGAACCTTTAAAAACCTTAAGCACTTTTCGCAGTTTCCCCGGGGGCATCATGTTCGGAGAAAATGTCATCCCCGAAAAGACAGGTACAATTAAAGTCGGCGATCCTATTACCGTAATCTAGAGATCTAGAGATCTAGGGGGATAGGGGTTATCAGTTATCAGTTATCAGTTATCAGTTATCAGTTATCAGATGTGAGTTTTCAGTTCACTGATTAAGTACCTAAGCAAAATTAATTACACATATCTAACCCCGCTCTTGCCTATTGCCTTTTGCCTCTTGCCTATCTTCACTAGGAAATTAATTTTGCACGACTACTTACTGTTCACTGTTCACAGCAAAAAACTCCCCACTCCCCACTGATAACTGTGCGGGCATCAAGGTTAAGATAAATAACCATAAGAACAATACTTGATTAGAGACACTGAAACCATGCCCCTTGATACCGCATCGATTTTAGAAGTATTACGTCCCGTTCAAGATCCGGAACTGCAAAAAAGCCTAGTGGAATTGAACATGATCCGCAATGTGGCGATCGATGGCGGAAAAGTTAGCTTTACCCTAGTTTTGACCACTCCTGCCTGTCCTTTGCGCGAATTTATCGTGGAAGACTGCCAAAAAGCCGTTAAACAGCTGCCCGGGGTGGAAAGTGTCGCTGTGGACGTAACTGCCGAAACCCCGCAACAAAAAGCTTTACCCGATCGCCAAGGCGTGGAGGGGGTTAAAAATATTATCGCCGTTTCCAGTGGTAAGGGCGGTGTGGGAAAAAGTACCGTGGCTGTCAATATCGCCGTCGCCTTGGCTCATTTAGGGGCAAAAGTGGGGCTATTAGACGCGGACATCTACGGCCCCAACGCCCCGACAATGTTGGGCTTAAATGACGCACAAGTGACCGTACAGGGCGCAAATGGCGAGATATTGGAACCCGCTTTTAACCATGGCATCAAAATGGTTTCCATGGGCTTTTTGATCAACCCCGATCAACCGGTAATCTGGCGCGGTCCGATGTTAAACGGCATTATCCGTCAGTTTCTCTATCAAGTCAATTGGGGCGATTTAGACTATTTAATCGTCGATATGCCTCCCGGTACCGGGGATGCACAATTAACTTTAATTCAATCGGTCCCCCTAGCGGGTGCGGTGATTGTCACCACTCCCCAGACGGTTTCTTTAATTGATGCGCGCCGGGGTTTAAAAATGTTCCAACAGCTAGGGGCGCGGGTTTTGGGTATCGTGGAAAATATGAGTTATTTTATCCCTCCCGATCAGCCCGATCGCTCCTATGATCTATTTGGGTCCGGTGGTGGGGAAAAAACCTCGCAAGAATTGGGCATTCCTTTACTGGGATGTGTGCCTCTGGAGATAGCCCTACGGGAGGGCGGTGATACTGGTGTACCAGTGGTTTTGGGGCAACCGGAATCGGCCTCAGCTAAAGCCCTGATAGCGATCGCTCGTCAGGTGGCGGCGAAAGTATCCGTAGCAGCCTATAGTTAGGGTTTGCGGCAAAAAGTTTTTCTTGGGGGCAGGGTGTGGGGTGTGGGGTGTAGGGTGTAGGGTTTTACCCATTTTCAGGGAAAAAGTCCCTAAATTTTCCCCCCGATCACTCCAATGGCCGGTACTTTTGGATTTCAAAAAGGTCTAAAAGTATTATCGAACAATGTTTTTAGATTTATTGAGCAAACCCTAGTTAGTTAGTAAATTTGGGGAGAGAAATGGTGAGAAGACAGTCCCTTATTAGTAGGAAACTAAGCGGTTTTAATGAGCGGTTTAGCTTCATTTTCCGGGATATAGCCCAAATTGATTGGCTTTTGTTCGTTTTGGTGACGGGTTTAACCGTTTTCGGTGGTTTAATGATTCGTAGTGCCGAAAGACATACCACTGCTCTCGACTGGTGGCAACACTGGTTATTCGGGGCCGGGGGAGTGGCGATCGCTTTATTTCTGGCCCGTTGTCGTTACGAAAGTCTGCTGAAATGGCACTGGTTAACCTATCTTCTCACCAATCTCTCCCTAATTGCAGTAATTGTCCTGGGGGTGACGGCGAATGGGGCGCAAAGTTGGATTAATATCGGCAGTTTTAACGTGCAACCGTCGGAATTTGCCAAGGTAGGTTTAATTATCACCCTAGCAGCCCTCCTACATCATCGTCCCGCCGATAATCTTTTTGCGATCGCTCGTGTCTTTGTCGTCACTGCCATCCCCTGGGTGTTAATTATGGCGCAGCCGGACCTGGGGACGGGATTAGTCTTTGGGGCAATTACCCTAGGCATGATTTACTGGGCTAATGCGAAACTGCCTTGGATGATTATCCTCTTATCTCCCCTCGCATCGGTTTTTCTGTTTAATTTACTTTTTCCTGCTTGGATTGTTTTAGCAATTATCATCGCTGTGCTTGCTTGGTTTACCCTTCCCTACCGTTTTTTATCTACTTTCATCGTGGTGGCAACTAATCTGGCAGTGGGTAAATTAGGCGAGGTTTTTTGGGGTTTATTAAAAGAATATCAAAAAGATCGTTTAACCCTATTTCTTGACCCAGAAAAGAATCCTTTGGGGGGAGGTTATCAATTAATTCAATCCCGCATTGCCATCGGATCGGGAGAATTATTGGGACGGGGATTACACCAAGGCACCCAAACCCAATTAAATTTTATTCCCGAACAACACACCGATTTTATCTTCTCCGTAGTCGGGGAAGAATTCGGTTTTGTCGGCAGTATTCTAGTTTTAATAGCTTTCTGGTTAGTTTGTTGGCGTTTGTTAGTCATTGCTAATACTGCTAAAGAAAACTTTGGTTCTTTAATAGCGATCGGTGTTCTCTCGATGATCGCTTTTCAGGCAATTCTTAATATTAGCATGACCGTGGGATTAGCCCCGATTACAGGGATTCCTTTACCCTGGTTAAGTTATGGACGTTCATCTTTATTAACCAATTTTATTGCCTTGGGTTTAGTGGAATCCGTGGCTAATTATCGCCCCCGTAAGCGTTTGTACTAAGTAGTTGTACAGCTATCAGTTATCAGTTATCAGATTTGAGTTTTAAGTGTGGAGTATTAAATAGAAGTTTCCTACTGTATTTTTACTGATTACTGTTTACTGATTACTGTTTACTGATCACGGCAAAAAGCTGACGGCTTAGATGTATAATTAATTTTGCTTAGGTAATTAATATTTGAGCAGATTTAGTAGAGTGGGAAACCCACTTTCCGCACTTCTTAACATTCAATTAATAATTTTTACCAATATATTGCTTACAATCCTTGTCCAGTAAGGATTATAGCTACAATCATTGATTTTGATCAAGGTGAAGAATTGTCAATTTTTTTCTCAGAAAAAATCAATTATTGAAAATGTTCTCAATAGTAGTTTCTACAATCAAGGTTTTTCGTTAAAACATCTTGGGGAATGTAAAAACATATACAAGTATATGAAGATGTGCTGAATGTCGGATTTAGCAGAAATTGTTCTTAAGTGCTTGACATTGGCCGGATTAGTGCTTATGATGTTTTCCATCACCCAAACAAAGGCAAATTATTTGCACAATCCCAATTCTGAAAGCCATGCACAGCAAAGCTTTCAGGGGTTATTGCAGGTGGTTAGTTTTGTCTGAGTGATTAAACCTATTCACTCGAAATTACCAGAGGAATAACTATGGCATATCCCAACGATCAACAAGGTAAAGCACTTCCTTTCTTTGCTCGTTTCTTGTCCGTAAGCAAAGAGGAATCTTCCATCAAGTCTCCTTCCCCTGAGCCTACCTACGGGGGCACCTTTAAATACCCTTCTGACTGGGAAGATTATTAAACTCAGATCACTTGAGTAATTGCAGCACTTTTCTTGATTACACCGTACAGACAAAAAGCTAAAAGCTCCACTAAGCAAGGCTCGCAGCCAAAAAAACTGCACGTTGAGATCCTGAGAAGTGCTGTAAAGTAACTTTAGTAATTACTCAAGAAAAAAACAAATACTGCAATTAGTTAAGCAAAAGCAGCAATTTTTTCCGCCTTTTATTGAGATTCTTCTCGATAAATATCCGCCCAAAAGCCTTAAAATGGGTTAAAATATAGGGATTTGCAATTGACATGAAAGAATCGCCTAAAGTTGTTTTATTGTTGACCCATAGCGGCGATTTTTTCACGATTGACCGCGTGGCTGAGGCGATAGAAAAAAAAGGAGCCACACCTTTTCGCTTAGATACCGATAAATTTCCCTTAGAGGTTCAATTAGCAGCCCAATTTAATGGGAAAAAAAGTTTTTATCAATTAACCTATAACCATCAATCTATTGATAGTGAACAGGTGCAATCTGTTTGGACAAGACGTATTTGGCAACCTGAAATAACAGCGGATTTAGATCCTCAGTTTCGGGAGGCTTGTGTGCGAGAATCCCAGACGACTTTGGCTAGTTTTTGGGATAGTTTAAGGTCAGCGCGTTGGTTAGATAATTTAGCGCAAATTGAGAGGGCTAAAAATAAGTTATTACAACTTCGTTTGGCCTCAGAAGTTGGCTTGATTATCCCCCCCACTTTAGTTACCAATAATCCTGATGCTGCCCGGGAGTTTTTTTCCCAGGTTCAGGGAAGAATGGTGAGTAAATTGTTAACTGCGATCGCCAGAAGTATGGAGTCGCCGGAATTTTTTCTTTATACCAGTAGGGTGAAAGCAGAAGACCTTGAGGAAGCGGAATCTTTACGCTATTGTCCTATGGTTTTTCAAGCGGAAATTCCCAAACAATTAGAATTGAGAGTTGTCGTGGTTAATGGACAGACATTTGTGGGAGCTTTAGAATCTTCTCAGTATAATAATTCTGCCGTAGATTGGCGAAGACCGGGTATTGATCCGGGTGCTTGGCAACATCATACTTTACCTGATTCACTATTGCAGCAACTTCAGATTTTTATGGCTAATTTAGGGTTGAATTTTGGGGCGTTTGATTTTATCTTAACTCCTGGGGGAGAATACGTTTTTTTAGAAGTTAATCCGGGTGGTGAGTGGGGAATGTTAGAACGGGATTTAGATTTACCTATTTCTAATGCGATCGCTGATTTTTTAGTCTTCGGTTGATCGGCAAAGCTGGCGCTCAAAAAATTGTTAATATTAAGTTTTCAAGGAAATCTATGACCGTTTTAATTGTTACTTTTAGCCACGATAATGAAAGTATTCCTCTGGTAATCAAAGCCATAGAAGCCATGGGTAAAAAAGCCTTCCGTTTTGATACTGATCGCTTCCCTACAGAGGTGAAAGTTGATCTTTACTCAGGCGGTCAAAAAGGCGGAATTATTACCGATGGAGAACAAAAATTAGAGCTAAAAGAAGTTTCTTCTGTCTGGTATCGACGCATGAGATACGGACTAAAATTACCCGATGGGATGGATAGTCAATTTCGCGAAGCTTCTCTTAAGGAATGTCGGTTAAGTATTCGAGGAATGATTGCTAGTTTATCTGGCTTTCATCTTGATCCAATTGCTAAGGTAGATCATGCCAATCATAAACAATTGCAGTTACAAGTGGCGCAACAATTAGGTTTATTAATTCCGGGGACTTTAACTTCTAATAATCCTGAAGCTGTCAAGCAATTTGCTCAGGAGTTTGAAGCGACGGGAATTGTGACTAAAATGCTTTCTCAATTTGCTATTTATGGAGACAAGCAAGAGGAAATGGTTGTTTTTACCAGTCCTGTTACAAAGGAAGACCTAGATAATTTGGAAGGTTTGCAATTTTGTCCAATGACTTTTCAGGAAAACATTCCTAAAGCTTTGGAATTACGCATCACTATCGTCGGTGAACAAATATTTACGGCGGCGATTAATTCCCAACAATTAGACGGTGCTATCTACGATTGGCGAAAAGAGGGAAGAGCGCTCCATCAACAATGGCAACCCTACGATTTACCGAAAACTATTGAAAAACAACTACTAGAATTAGTGAAATATTTCGGTCTTAATTATGGTGCAATTGATATGATTGTCACACCAGATGAACGTTATATCTTTTTAGAAATTAATCCCGTTGGCGAGTTTTTCTGGCTAGAACTTTATCCTCCTTATTTTCCTATCTCCCAGGCGATCGCTGAAATCCTAGTTAACTCATAAACCAACAAATACAGAGCCAGAGTATTTTATCGCATCGACGAGGCTCTGACTCCAGATTTCCCCCCCGACTACTGACTTGAAAGAGGGTGTAGGGTGTGGGGTGTGGGGTGTAGGGAAAATTTTTCAGACTTCCCCCTCTCAGGAGAACTAGAGAATCAGGTTTTTGCTGGGTAAGTTGATTAACACTGATAACTGATAACTGATAACTGATAACTGATAACTGATAACTGATAACTGACTCCTAACCCCACCAACAAACTTTTTCAGCAAACCCTACTTAATTTCCAGACCAAGACTTTCTCTCGTGCTTCTATCAGATCCATGCCTATTTTTTCTAAAACTCGCTTTGAAGCTATATTATCGGGAGCGCAGCCAGCGGTCACTGTTTGCATACCAGGTTGAGAAAGTGTCCAGTCCATCATTGCTTTTGTCGCCTCAGATGCGTAGCCTTGTCGTCGATATAACGGCGCTACTTGATAGCCAATTTCTACAGCATCTGTGGGTAAACCTGTGACATCAGGAATAATTTTGATCATCACATGACCAATAAGGGTATTTTCTGTTTGATGAATAATTAAACTCCCCCACCCCCACTCATTTTGTAAGGGGAATTGCAGCAAAATATTCGCAATATCAGGGAAAGCTTGAATCAACTCTTGTTCGGCCCAGTCAGCTGCAACTTTTACCCCCAAAATTGTTGCTAATTCATCGATACCTATAATTGCGGCCTTGAGAAGTTCAAGCTTGAAGGGGACTAAATATAATCGTTCCGTCACCAGTTTTTCCAGTGCTTTCATGTGATAAAACTCCTATACCAGTTATCAGTTATCAGTTAGTAGCTTGTTAATCAACTTACCCAGCAAAAACCTGATTCTCTAGTTCTCCTGAGAGGGGGAAGTCTGAATACTCTGTCTCACTTTCAATCTGTTTGTCACCCCATTAGCTATATTCTCACCCATTTTAAGGTTTTTGGGTCTTTATCGTAACGATAATTAAAACCATCTTTGGCAGTAATGATTTTACCTAAACTGGCTCGATTACGAACGCTACTTAAAGAATAATCAGTTAGGGACTGCATTTGTTGATGGGACAAACCTTCGGCTATTTCAGAAACTCCTGCAATTTCCGCATCATGCTCAGTTTTAACCTCAGACAAAGTCTCTATTTTTACCGCCGAAAAATTTTCTGATTTTTTTGACATCATCACTAGGTTATTCACTTTTTTGCGCTGATAATCTTCTACAGTTGACAGCTGCCAATGGGAATTTTCTGTTAACTCTAAGACCCATCGATGATAATTAAATAAACTTTCCCGATGACCAACACTAATAAAAGTGGTTTCACTTTCCTGTAATTGCTGATATAAGCTGGCTTCATTGGCCAAATCTAAAGCGCTAGTTGCTTCATCTAAGATAGTAAAGGTAGGTTTAGTGATTAATAGTCGAGCAAAAGCTAATCTTTGTTGTTCTCCCAGAGATAAAATTTGTTCCCAGTTGACTTCTTTATCTAAGCTATTTTTGTCAGTTAATAAATGTTGCAGGTTGACTTTTTTTAAGATATTTTCTAATTCTTCATCGCTCACCTGATCATTGGTATGGGGATAAAGTAATTGCTGGCGTAAACTGCCAAGGATAATATAAGGACGTTGGGGCAAAAATAACATTTTAGCTAAAGGAGGACGCACTAAACGGCCGCTACCTGCTTTCCATAAACCGGCGATTGCTCGTAACAAGGAACTTTTTCCTCGACCACTGGGGCCAATAATCAGTAGGCTTTCTCCCAAAGGGACAGAAACCGATAAATTCTCCACAATTACCTTTTCATAATCGGGAGTTTGTAGGGTAAAATTTTCAAAAGCTAGACGATTATCTTCCAGGGTGATAATACGACTTAAGTTTTTCGGCTCTTCACTGGCAACTTTTAAGGCATCTGTCAAGGTAGCTAACCGTTCAATATAACTTGAAACTTTACCCGATGTTCCCCATTCAGTAATTAATTGTCCCAAGGCATTAGAAAAAAGGAAACAGCATAAACTCGCTTGACTTATTTCCCCATAATCGATTTCATTTTTAATAAACATCGGGGTCAAAATAAACATTGAAAATACACTAATCGCTGACTGATAACCTCGATTAAAAAGATTATTAAACCGTTCCCAATTTATCAGTTTTTCCGAGCTTTGAATAACCCGTTCAAAACGGCCTTCAATGATTTTTTCTTCCTGCTCTTCTCCCTGAAAAAAAGCAATGGATTCGGCGTGGTTACGCACATGGGTTAAAGCATAATTATAATCAGCTTTATTATTAAGCTCAGATTGATTAATCTTGTTTAATTCTTGAGTTAGATAAATTGCTATGAAATTTCCTGCGATCGTATAAATTATTAGATAAACCGCAATTTGCCGAGAAATTGTCCAAAGAATAATCGCAAAAGTAATCATTTGTAACCCTTTTTCCACGAAGGTAATTAACAACCTTAGGGTCATGGTCGTAATTGGTTCAATTTCTTGAGATAATCTTTGATCGGGATTTTTTAAAGCTGAGGTAAAATCAATGTTATAATAAGCGCGATAATTGAGATATTTTTTGACGGTTTGTTTCGTTAACCACTTATACCAATCTAAGGCTACTTTGCGACGAATAAATTGAGAAAAAGCAAATAACCCCGTTGTTAATATAATCAACAAACTGGATAACCACAGCGTATTTAGATATTTAGAAAGATCTCTATCTTCAATAATAATGTCGAGTACATAACGATTCCAGTAGCTACTAAAAGCTTCTACCCCCACCGTTGCCAAGATACTTAAAAGAATCAAAGCTGACATCCCCCAAGAAATGATCACATCTCCAAAGGCACGTCCATTTAACTCCGTTGGATACCAATAGGGTTGAGCGACAATTTTTAGGCTTTCCCAAAATTGACCAAATAGTGAAAAGGGATTCTTGGCGGACTGGTCGGACACAACAGGGTTTTCCGTTGCTTGTTTAGTAGTATATTGAGGCATCTAGATCCAATTGGCAGTTCTTTTACTGTTCTCTTGACAACTCGCTATCATATTGTAGCGGCAGAATTACCCGCTTTTGTCTTTTGATAACATTTTTATCTAGAAGATGAAAGCCAGCTATGGCCAGAAAGCTCTGACATAACTAAGAACTACTTGACCCACTTTTGTCAATGTGGCACTTTAGATACTGATTACTGTTTACTGTTTACTGATCACTGAAAAACCCCCATCTCTCAATCTCCGTGATCCTCAAAATGATTAGCTAGTAGGAATTTTTGACTGGTATTCAACTCTTGCCAAAGCTGGTTAATTTTCTCGTAAGCTTCCGTGGAGGTAAGCTTTCCCCCACTGTGTAAACCAGCGATAAAAGAGACTCTCAGGGCGAATTCCTGCAAATTAGCGTTAAAAACTAAATTTTGTGGCGTGAATAAACCCCTGTAGCTGGTTTTAGGGTAGAGAAAGTTATCTTTAGAATTGAATTTTTCCATTGTTACCGACCCCCCAGTATAGGATATCTACATTATTATATATTTAAACTTTTGTTAACTTAAGCTTAACCTAAGAATTTAAACCTGTCTCTAGATTCTTAAGAGAGTAGCTGCTGAACTTGATTAGCCGCCGCTATCCCAGAAGTTAAGGCCGTTTCTAGGGAAGAATTTCTCGACAAATCTCCCCCTTGACACCAATCACCACAGGCAACTAGAGGTAAAGGACTATTAACACTTAAACAGGGTACAGCTAAACCCTGACGGACTAAAGCATAACGCCAACGGTGAATCCAGGACCAATCGGGGAGAGGCAAAGAAGCACGAGCGAGCAAATCTAGCTTAACTGCTTCTAAATCCTCGCTATCGAGATATTTAACCGCAAAATCTCCACTACTATGCACAACAAAGACATAATCAGGGGATGATTGCCGTTTACTGCTATCAAGTCCTAACCAAGCGATATCGGTGGAGGGAGCAACTGCGGGTAAAGAATCGCCATAACCCGCCATTACCGTTAAACAGGGATCGTAAACGATCGATCGCAATTCTGGCATAGTAGTTATGAGAGAGTTTTCTAACAATAACGCTGCTTGCGGGGCGGGAATAGCCAGGACAATCGCCGAAAACTCTCCCCGAATTTGACCGTTATTGTTTAAAACCCATTTTTCTTGACGATTTTCCAGACGAGTAACCAGAAAATCTCGTTCAATTTCTAAACCTTTAGCTAAAAATTTCGCCACGCTATTGATGCCAGAAGGAGCAACATAGCTAGAATCAAACCAAGAAGTAACTAGATTCTCTCTCAGGAGATTATCAATTAAAGCCGCCGTTTTTTCGCCCTGAATAGTCAAAAAAGGCAAACCATGATCCACAGCAATCACTTGATTGACTCGGTTAACCCGTCGTGTGGCTAAACGACCACCAATGCCTCTAGACTTATCAAATAGCTTAACAGTATAACCTCGATCGCACAACTGACGAGCGCAGGTTAACCCGGCTAAACCCGCACCAATGATCCCAACCTTAATCGAAAAATTTGTCACTAGCCTTCCTAATCCTGTGAACCCTTGAGTTAATATTAGTAGTAATCAGCACTAGCGAAACTAAGTTGATTATTGGGGCTGAGGAGGACAAACCACATTGGACGAATTACGCACAGCTTTGGAGTTAGCCACCGAGGAGGAACTACAGCAAATCACTAACATCCTCTTTTGCCGTCGTTTTAACCCTCTCGATTATCTACGAGCGCCGGACGCAATCGCCGTTCAAAGTCAAGATTGGGATAGTTGGTTAGATAGCGTCGAGGATCGTTTTCGTTACTTGGCTGCCGATGGTGTGACAGTATTAAAAGGTCAAACCGAAAAAGTTAGTTATCGTCAAATTCTCGTCCGTGTCTGTCATTTCCTCAAGGTTCCCTACTCCCAAAAAATGCCGACAACGGAAATTGAAGCGGAAATCTATCTTCATCTGGTTAACAAAGCTTGGAAACGTCTCCCCCCATCGGAACAAAAATCCCTCTCGATTCAAATTCAAAAAGCGCTCGCGGATTCCCACACTCCCCAACCCTTACCCGTTCACCTACAACACAATCCCCTCGATATAGTCCTCAAAGGCGGCAGCGTCATCGCCGTTAATTCTATCCTGAAACCGATTCTGCTCAAACATATCGCCGGGCAGTTCGCTCTCCATTTTGTCCGCTATCAAGGGGCAAAAACTGCCCTAGTCCAGGGTGGGGCAATTGCTAATCAAATCGCCCTACAAACGGCTAAACAGGGCATGACTACGGCGGCGGCCCGCTACGGAGCGGTCAGAACCGTGTTAAGTTTGGTAGGACCGGCTCTATGGGGTTGGTTTATTGCTGACCTCGGTTGGAAAGCGATCGCCACCGATTACGGCCGGATTATCCCGACTATTTTTGCCATCGCCCAAATTCGTCTGACCCGTGACGATTGTTGGCAGCCTGCATAGCATGAAAAAAATTTTTTGTCAAGGGTGGGAGTGGAATTTAATACTTTTTTCAGTTTTTATTGCCATGATGCTGCCGGAGTTAGCGGGTATCGGCATTATTATCGTCTTAATTAGGGTTTTTACCGGCAATTTTCGGGCAATTATCCGGTCACGTCTTAATCAAGGTCTCGGTATCGTCACTCTTTGGTTGATGATTAGTGCCAGTCTTTCCCCAACTCCGGGGGATGCTTGGATTGGTTTAGGAAATTTCCTGCCTTTTTTCTTCTTTTTTAGCAATATTCGGCAATTAATTAAAAAACCCTCTCAATTGCGTCAACTAGCTTGGGTGATGGTTATTCCGTCGGTTTGGGTAGTGGTGATGGGATGGGGACAAATTTTTCTCGGTTGGCAAAAACCGGAAGCATTAAAAGGGATTTTTACCTGGCCCTACGGGGCGGGGGGTGAACCGAGCGGGCGGATGTCTTCGGTTTTTATGTATGCTAATCTTTTGGGGGCTTATTTATTAATAACTCTGATTTTAGCGATCGGTTTATTAATTCTAACTTTGCGGCAGTGGCACAGACAAAGAAATACCCTTTTAAATCTCAAAGTCGGGTTTTTAACTTTAACCATATTGATCGACGGTGTAGGGCTATTTTTAAGCAATTCTCGCAATGCTTGGGCCTTAGCCTTTTTAGGAGGCCTAATTTTCGCCCTTTATCTGGGTTGGAATGCCTTAGTCGCCGGTTTTATCCTCTTGGGGGGGGTGATTTCCCTCGCTTCTTGGGGACCAAATCCTTTAAGGGATAGTGTGCGTTTTTTGGTTCCTAGGACGATTTGGGCGCGATTATCCGATGAAATGTTCCCTGATCGCCCTCTAGCGACTCTCAGATCAACTCAATGGCGTTTTACTCTCGAAATGACCCAAGAAAGACCCCTATTCGGTTGGGGATTACGCAGTTTTACACCTCTCTACGAAAAAAGTCAGGGATTATGGTTAGGTCATCCCCATAATTTATATTTGATGTTAATGGCAGAAACGGGAATTATTGGCTTAATTTTATTGTCCGCTTGGGTGGGTTGGATTTATGCCCAAGGGGTGCGTTTATTAATCTTTTTACGACAACAAAAAGCCGGGGGGGAGTTAATTATCTTTACCTATCTGGTAGCTTTTGGCGCTTGTGTTTTATTTAATCTCGTCGATGTCACCCTCTCCGATGTCAAGATTAATACTATTGTTTGGTTTCTCTTGGCTGCTATTGCCGGGGTGAGTCAAAGGTTAAATTATGAATTATGAATTGGGAAGTGGGAAGTGGGAAGTGGGAAGTGGGGAAGTGGGGTGTGGGGTGTGGGGTGTGGGGTGTGGGGTGTGGGGTGTGGGAATTGGGGAAGTGGGGTGTGGGGTGTGGGGTGTGGGGTGTGGGAATTGGGGAAGTGGGGAAGTGGGGTGTGGGGTGTGGGGTGTGGGGTGTGGGGTGTGGGGAGAATAAATAAAATAATCTCCTATCTCCTGACTCCTGACTCCTGACTCGGAGAATCCTGACTCCTGACGACCGACTCCTGACTCCTAACCCCACCAACAAACTTTTTGCCGCAAACCCTACTTATAAATAGACTTTTATAGTCATTTCAAATAAGTGTGAGACGAGGGAAAAATAAGGTAAAATCAAGAGAAACGAGCAACCCATACAGAAAAATGTCTTATAGCCTAGACTTGAGAAAAAAAGTAATCGATTATGTAGAGAATGGGGGAAGCATAACCAAAGCCGCCGCTCTATTTAATATAGGAAGAGCGACGATATATAGATGGCTAGGTAGGGAAAAACTGGAAGCAACAAAGGTAAAACACCGTCAGAGAAAGCTGGACTGGAAAGCACTGTCAAAAGATGTCCAAGAAAATCCCGAGGCAAGATTAAGAGACAGAGCCGAGAAATTTGGAGTGAGACCAAGTGCCATTTGCTATGCCTTAAAAAACATGAAAGTTACCAGAAAAAAGAAGGAACTTCGTTATAGAGAAAGAAACCGAGAAGAAAGAATGAAATACTACAGAGTGCTGAGAGAATTGATTAAAATATATGGAAGTGAAAGCCTTGTATTTATTGATGAGTCAGGGTTTGAAGAATTTCAAGCCTGTTTTTATGCTTGGTCAAAAAAAGGGAAGAAAGTCTTTGGAGATAGACAAGGAAAACGAGGAAAAAGAGAGAACCTTGTCGCTGGTAGAAGAAAGGGAAAAAAAGACTTTATTGCACCGATGGTATTTACGAGAAGCCTGAATGCCGAAGGTTTTGAAGGGTGGTTATCTTTATATTTGTTGCCCTCTCTAACCATAACATCAGTATTAATTATGGATAATGCACCAATTCATCGGAAGACAGTCATTAAACAACTGGTAGAGGAAGCAGGTCATCAGGTCGTGTTTTTGCCAAAATACTCTCCTGATTTAAATGATATCGAACATGATTTTAGTGCATTAAAGAGGGCAAGAATGTATGCTCCTGTGGGGACACCCCTTGATGAAATTATTCGTACTTATTGTGTCGCCTAGTGTCTCGTTCTTATTTGAAATAACTATAATAACCAAAGAAAGAAAGGAATAGTCAGAAAACTAGCAAGGGTAGTGACCACAACTGTGCGGGCCATTAAAGCTGCTGAACCACCGAATTCTGTGACTAAAATGACGGTATTAACGGCGGTGGGCATGGCACTTTGTAGGATAAGAATTTTTAGATCCATACCGGTTAATCCTAAACTATTGCCGATCGCAAATGCCAAAAGAGGAGCGACTAAAAGACGCAAACCAGCCCCTAATAATTCTAATTTACCGATCGCTAATTTTTGCTGAGATAATTGGATACCTAGGATAATTAAAGCCAAAGGAATTGCCGATTGTCCTAGATAGCTAATACTTTTATCTAATTGCAGGGGAAGATGAAAAGAGAAAGTTTGAAAGCTAATGCCGATAAAAATTGACCAGATTAAGGGCAATTGAAAAACCAGGCGAAATCCTGAAAGAAAGCTTTTTCCTCGCAAATAAGCGGGACTAATACCAAATAACAGAATACTAGAACCAATCATATAGATTATCGCTCTTTCCAGTCCAGCCGCACCCAGGGCAAAACTAGCCACCGGTAAACCCATATTGCCGTTATTGGGCATCACAGCGGCAGCCATGAGGCTTTTGCGGGTATCACCATCGAGACTAAGACAATAGGCGATAATTTCGACGATAATCACCATTACCAGTGAAATAAGAGCAAAACCTAGGAGAATTAAACCGATATTGCTGCCGGATAAAGTGGTGCGATAGAGTCCATCAATCACTAAAGCGGGAGCAAGAATATACACCGTTATTTGGGAAAGGGAATGCACTTCCACAGTGAGAATTTTTCCTGCTATCACACCGATGAGGATGATAAAACCCACTGGAACAATAGCGGAGAGAATAGCAAGCATTAATCAAGTAAAAAGTAAATAGTACATAGAAAAAAACTTATCTGATTTTTTAACGGATTTCTGTTATATCTTCGTATAAAGATTCGATCGCACAGTGAAAATCGATACTAGCTAGATAAATATCTGCTCCTTTGCTGTAGGGATAAAGAACCCAGAATCCTTCGTCATTGCGACGAAAACAATCCACACTGATGCGTTCTTGACTGATAAGAACGTATTCTTCTAAAGTTTCAAGGGAACGATAGTCGGCAAATTTATCACCCCGATCTCGCTTCGCGAGCGCGTTGCGAGCAAAGGCAGCCGTAGTGGGGGATAATACTTCTACAATCAAGCGCGGATAACGGATAAAATCTTCCGAGAAAGACTGATTATCTCGCGAGTCGCAAGTGACCACAAGATCGGGATAAAAATAACTATTAGCTATTTCTAGACGAACTTTCATATCTGTGGCATAGACAAGACAACCACTACCCCGCAGCCGGTTTTTTAAAAGTGTGGCTAAGTTGATAATAATCATACCGTGGGCTTTACTTGCACCAGCCATGGCGTAGGTTTGACCGCGAATATATTCGTGTTTATCCTTGGCTATTCTCTCCGTTGCTAAATAATCTTCCGGGGAAAGATAGTTATGGTCAAAGTTAGCAATCATTTGGTTAAATCACCTTTATTGTCTCTAAAATCAATTCTAACTCTCGATCGAGGAGCGGTACATTTTAAAAATTTTTCTGACAAACACCTGCAAATTTTGCCAGTTGATCGGCAAATTATTGAGCTAATTGACCTGCTCGGACAATATCTAGTAAAAAAGCCTTATCCCGCCACATAAATCCCTTGCGCTGTCCCTAAAATCTCTCGTTGACGAATCCAATTATGACTCTGCTCGATCGATTTTTTCGTTAGCAAATCAACTTTCCGTCCCAATAAATTCTCTAATTCCCGTTTCATCCTCGAAAACTCCAGAAGTCCCCAAGAAACACTATCGGCTCTCTTGGGTTTGGTGGGTAAAATGTATTCTAAGATACATTCCTGCCAGTGAGCGACTGGAACGAACCACAAAGACACAAAGGACACAAAGATTGATCGGTTCTATAAAGGAGAATTATCGCTAACGACACGAAAACCGATATCGTAGAGTCCAGCAGTAGCCATAAATTTGACTCGGTAGGCCGAGCGACATTTGTTAGGGCCGTCATTCCAAGAACCGCCGCGTAAAACTCGTCTGTCCCTATCTTCTATTGTGGCTGCTTCGTAGTTATCGCGCCAGTAATCTGCACACCATTCCCTGACATTTCCGTGCAGATCGTAGAGTCCGAAAGGGTTAGCGACGGCAAACATTCCCACTGGTGTGGTTTCCCTGCGATCGCAACCTAGGCGACCTTCCCCATAACGACCAGAACTGCACACTTTGCCGCCATAATCCCAGTCCACCCCGGAATAGTTGGCTAAATCAGTGGAAATTGTCGGGCCGAAGTGAAAAGGGGTTGATGTTCCTCCCCGACAAGCGTATTCCCATTCTTTTTCTGCGGGTAAACGATAATTGAGTCCCGTGAGACGGGATAGGCGATCGCAAAATTCCACCGCTTCCCACCAGTTAATTTGTTCTACTGGGCGATCATAACCTTCAAAATGGGCCGGATAGGGATTAAGTTCAATATTTACCGGTTCTAATTTTGCCACCTCGCGCCATTGTCGTTGGGTAATTGGGTAGCGACTCAGACAAAAAGCCTGAATATTAACCGGAGATTGGGGACTTTGACTCAATTTCCAGCCTAACTCGCTTTTGGGCGCACCGATGAGGTATTGACCGCTAGGGATAGAAATCATTTCTAAAAAGGTTTTTTTGCTTAAAAAATATTTATAACCTCGATTAGTGACTTTTTCCCGTTTAATTTCCTCACCTTTGCCATTAACAGTGACCACTTCATCGGTAAAATCTAACCATTCTCCCATTCTGCACCCCTCTATCGGTTATCGGTTGATCGGGTTAAGCTGCGGGCCTAGAAAAATCCCAAAACCTACCAGTTTAAGAATAACAAGACTTCGATCGCTTATCCCCCGATGAGTTTTAATTTTAATTAATTTTTTGCTTTGACAGCAAATCGGTTTTTGATAGATGGATGGTTTTCCCTCCACTTCCCACCTTCCTACTCCCCATATTAATTGCTGGAGTCATTAACAACTTCAGGGACAATCTCTAATTCTTGTTCACCAATTACAGGTAAATGATTTTTCTGTAAACCCATAGCAGTTAAACAAGTATTGAGAGAGTTTATCGCTTGGTTATAATCCTCAATTGTTTGGTGAATTTCTTCCTGTTTGCGGGCATTATTCGCAATTTTTTCCGCTGCTTCCTGTTCTAAAGTTTGTTCTAGATAAGAACGAGCTTGATTGAACTGTTGTAGAATAGTAGCCGCTTGTTTTTTTGCCATTGGTATCAATTGATTTTTCAGAGTATTATTAACAGTTTGGCGGAAATTTTTATGAATTGTCGCTGATACTTTTGGCTCAAAATCTAACTTAAGTAATTGACGGATAGCAGGTTCGGCAGCAAGAATACTTTCACAGTCATAACCTTGGGCAGTTTGTTGCACAGTTTGCCGAAATTGAAAGATCGAAAAAGTGCCTTCGTTGTAAAAATTATGATTTTCTCGTACATAGCGATCACACTCAGTTTTTGCTTCGGAAATCAAGGCATGAATTAACTGCAATTCTAGCTGTTTTAGCTGACTTTCTAGGTGGCCATCATTGCCTAATAAGCGGTAAATTTGTCGATAATAATCACCTTGTCTTACCGCATCTAAAAGACGCTGACAAAAGCGACTAATTAAACTGGTTGACTCCTCAATTAACACATCTTCTAGCTGGTTAGACAGATAATAAAAAGCTTCCACTAATACTGCTAATAAAGGTGCTGTAGCATTGCGGGGATGGTTTAAAGTCGCTTGCGAGTAAGCATTTTTAACAGAAAAAGTATTTAATAACTCATCCAATCTTGATACCATTCTCGCTTTCAGTTTTTTAAAGTCTTCTTCAAAGTTTTCATCGCTATTAACCACGATAGCATTGACATAACCCTCGATATGTTTAGTTAATTTCTCTCCCACTTCCTTTAACTCTTGATTGAGGTGATTTAACTCCAGAGCTTTCATCGCCTCAATTTCTCGTGGTTGACTTTCTAAATCACGATAAATACCCTGGTAATGATTTTTGAGAGTGATACAGAGAGATTGTAAATCATCAGCTAAAGTTGCAAACAATTGCGGGCGTTTTTCTTCGGTGAGATAACGAGTAATTGCCCTGCGAAATTCTTCGATACCGCTATCAGCAATTAACTGCTCTAGTAAAGGAGTTCCCCACTCGCTTAAAACTCGGAAGTAATTTTTATTAGGAGTTTCATAACCGTGGATGGAAACTTTAAAGGGAGTTGCCAGTAATTTACCGGAGTTGGCACAATAGTTATTAAACTCGCTGACAAATTGCGGTGTTTCTTCTTCTCCTCCTAAATTTTTAACACTTTCGGTAAAGATAGAATCTAAACCATAACGCTGATTAATATTGGTTTGATTTTTCACCTGATACCCATAAAACCCTAAAAGTCCGCTGGTTTTGTAAATGCGGGAAGTATCACGAAATTGCGTTTGAATTAGGTTTTCTAAACGCTGTTTTAGTTGGGCTGAGTACCAGGTTTCATCGATGCGGTTAAAAACATAAAAAACTCGATCACGAATACCAGCATTAGAGCGAATTTTTTCGAGTAATTCCGTTTCTTCTGTGGCTAATTCTCCCGCAGAAGCAGCCTTTAAAACACAAACCACTGCCGAAGTATCAGGATGCTCTATTTTACGATAGGCTAAGGCGGCATCTTTTTGGACTGGGGCATCAATACCGGGCAAATCTACCAAAACGTTACCATCTTTAAGGAGAGGATGATGACAGTAATATTCTAGACGTTTTAAGACGGCGCTATTGCTACCACGACGGGCAAAACTTGCCGCTTCTGCTAAATTAGAAAAGTGAAATTGTTCCATGGAATAGGTGGCATTATGCAGCGTATGGATCCGCTCACGATTTTGAGTAAATCCTTCAATTAATAATTTTAAACCCTGAGCTTGTTTAGCTCGCTCGGATTTGCCTTCTCCCCCTTCCTGTTCGATAATTTTTTGACAGTATTGGTTTAACTGACTACAGTATTCGTGGGAATTAATGTTACTGGGATTAGTTAATTGCAGATTTTGACAGACGGTATCGACTAAAGTACGAATTTCTACTTCGCTGAGAAAGGTTAAAACCACTCTTTCCTCATCAGCTTCTGCGTACTCAATATAACATTCTGTACCCGTTGCGTGTCCTTCGGCACTATACAGCAATTCTCGCTCTAAAAGTGCATTGATTAACATTGATTTCCCGGCACTAAAAGCACCGGCAAAAACGATTTCAAATTTGGGAGAAATGGCTTTTTGTAGGGCAATTTCTATCTTGCTGGTATCCTGTTGATTGCGGAGAGAGGATTCGCCTTTGAATAGTTCAATTATACTGTTAACATTACCAGCCAGATTACTGCATTGGGGTAAAAGTTCAGTCATGGTAAAACCCAAATCTAGAAGAACAGTGCTATTGTTCCCCAGATTATAACAAAATTCCCTAACTAGATGTCACATCTTTGGTCAGCGATTTAAGCAATCAAAGACAAAGCCATCGTCTTCAATCTAGAATCAGGATTGATTAAGTAGTTGGACAAAAGTAAAGTTAACTGTGGGGTAAGGAGTCAGTAGTCAGTAGTCAGTAGTCAGTAAGAATTGCGGCAATTTACATTTCTTAAGATAGACAACAGAATTTATGTCCGACTACTTATAATCAATTTAGTACATACCGATTTCCGAGAACCTCCTTAGGTAAAAATTCCCTCCTGAATCCTAGGGTAATGATAATTATGTGGACAAAAATGGCAATAGATAAATTGAGATTAAAAAAAATTCGGCCTATGGGACAGTTGGGATTTTTGTTAGGAACAGTTTCTCTTTTGGGTGGCTGTCATTCTTTGAATGCTATCCAAAATCGTCCGCAACCCTTGCCCCAAGATCAATATATTCAAGTCTATTTTAATTATAATCAGGCCCAGGGGTCAAATTATACCGATCCCTATCGCCAAATTAATCGCCCGGGGGATAATTTAGAACAGGTTATTATTGATAATATCAACTCGGCCAAAAGTTCGATCGATCTAGCAGTGCAAGAGTTACGTTTACCCGCCATTGCTCAAGCTTTAGTTGCTCGTCAGCAGCAGGGAATTAAAGTTAGGGTTATCCTCGAAAATATTTACAATAAACCTATTCATAGTTTAGCCAAAAACCAAGAAAAATCAAGCGATCGAGAACAGGAACGTTATCAAAACCTTTTTGACTTAGTTGATCTAAATCGAGATGGTAAATTAAGTGCGGAGGAAATCGCCCAAAGAGATGCAATTACTATCCTCAAAAAAGCTGGTATTCCCCTAATTGATGATAGGGCAGATCGCTCAAAAGGTAGCGGTTTAATGCACCATAAATTCATGGTTATTGATAATTACACTACTTTAATCAGTTCAGCTAACTATACCTTAAGTGATATTCATGGAGACTTTTCTAATACCCAAACTGTCGGGAATGCCAATCACTTATTAGTCATTAATAATCCCCCACTAGCTAGAGTTTTTCAACAAGAATTTAATCTGATGTGGGGAAGGGAAGATCGGCCTAAATTTGGGTTAGATAAACCCCAAAGAAAACCGCAAAAAATTCCTATCGGTAATAGTAGTCTGACGGTCAAATTTTCCCCCGATTCTACCGCTTATCCCTGGGCAATTACTAGCAATGGTCTGATCGGTGAAACTTTAAATAAAGCTGAAAAATCCGTGGATTTAGCCCTGTTTGTCTTTACGGAACAGCCTCTAGCTAATATTCTCGCCAGACGACATCAAAAAGGGATAGAAATTAAAGCTTTAATTGATCCTAGTTTTGCCTTCCGATACTATAGCGAAGGATTAGATTTATTAGGAGTTGCTCTCAGTAATAAATGTCGTTATGAACCAGATAATCAGCCTTGGCAAAACCCAATTAATACTCTAGGAGTTCCCGATCTAGCCCGGGGAGATAAATTACACCATAAATTCGGTTTAATCGATGATAAAATTGTGATTACTGGTTCTCATAATTGGTCAAGAGCCGCTAACCATCAAAACGATGAAGCTTTAGTTATTATCGATAATCCCACCGTTGCCGCTCATTTCGATCGAGAATTTCAATATCTTTACCGTACCGCTAAATTAGGACTGCCGGAAACTATTAAAAATCGGATCGAACAGGATAGAAAAAACTGCCCCCAATCTGTAACAATTAAAAGCGATCGCTTAATTAATTTAAACACCGCCACCAAAGAAGAACTAGATAGTTTACCCGGTATCAGTGGCAAATTAGCCGAAAAAATTATCGCTGCCAGGCAACAAAAACCCTTTACTTCCCTAGAAGATTTGGATCGAGTATCGGGAATCGGTCAGGGAAAAATTAGCAAGCTCAAAGGCAAAGTCAGCTGGTGATCAGTGCCTCGTCTGTATTTTTTGCCATAGACAAAAACTAGCAATTTTCCCTTGTTACGGCAAGCTAAGTAGGTAGGTGTTAAAATCGTCAGCCCCCCTTATTAAGGGGGATCCCCCCGCCTATCGGCACCCCCCTTATCAAGGGGGGCAGGGGGGATCGAACCCAAAATCTATCTTCTATTTAATTATAACCACTTATTTACCACAGACAAAAAAGGGTTATTTTAACGGTTCGGGAATACTATCGGAAGGAGCTTCAAACTGTCCAGTAATAACGTATTCTAGACGCAATTTCAGCCAAGTAATAAACTGTTGATTGAGAGAAACAATCGCCGCTGCCGGTTGGGGAGTTTTCTTTTTGATATCGGCAAAAGCGGGAGTATCTAAAAAAGCTGGATTGGCAATTAACCAAAAATCAATTTCTTGACCTTTTTCTTGATAATTCCTGATTCTTTCCTTCAAAACTTCCTTTTCGATCGCTTCTTCTTCTAAAAACTTTTGACTGGCTACCAAATAATAATAAGTTGTCATCATCTTTCCTTTAATTTTTCAGTGTAATTGTTCGTTAGTCGGTAGATTAGCTGATAGCTGATGGCTTTTACAATTGTCCACGCATAGCCAATTTCATTTCCCTAACAGCCCGTTCCAACCCGACCAAAACCGCACGACTGATAATTGTGTGACCAATGTTCAATTCTTCCATATTGGGCAAACAGGCGACGGCATAAACATTCCCATAGGTCAAACCGTGACCAGCATTCACCCGCAAACCCAGAGAGGAAGCGTATTCACAACCTTCTTTAAGAATTGTTAACAATGCTTGACGATCGCTCTCCTGTTGTGCTTCGGCGTATTGACCGGTATGGAGTTCAATAAATTTCGCCCCCGTATTAGCGGCCGCTTGAATTTGGGCAAAATCGGCATCAATAAACCAACTAACGGGGATATTAGCCGCTTGCAGGCGCTCTACAACCCGACAAAAACGGTCAAAATTGCCCAGCATATCGATCCCCCCTTCCGTGGTCACTTCCTGGCGCTTTTCGGGGACAAGGGTGACATAATCGGGTTTAATATCGAGAGCAATGGCGATCATTTCCTCCGTCGGGGCCATTTCCAGATTCAGATGAGTCCGCACCGTTTGCCGGAGAATCCGCACATCGCGATCTTGGATATGACGACGATCCTCGCGCAAGTGAACGGTAATGCCATCAGCACCACCGATTTCGGCCAAAACTGCCGCCGCCACGGGATCCGGTTCCACGGTGCGGCGCGCTTGGCGAATTGTGGCCACATGGTCGATATTGACACCCAAAGTCAGCAAAGTTGAACCTCCTTGTTTGTTAGTCCAACTTTCCATCTTACCATTGCCGTCAAAAGCGATTACATACTGGGGATATTTAAACCACTGGTCAGTTCTTCCATTTTGCTGCGCATGGTTTCCGTGGAGGCATCATAGGCGACTTTCATGGCTTCTAGAATAGACCCAGCCACAATCTCCAGATCTTGGGAGAGGAGAGCCGGATCGATTTCAATCCCCCGGGGTTCTTGGTTGCCACTGAGATAGACTGTCACCAAGCCATTTTCACTCTGGCCGGGAATTTCCATATTTTCCAGTTCTTCTTGCAGAACTTTGGCCCCTTGTTGCACCTGTTGCGCTTTTTGGAAAGCGTCTTGTAATTCTTTAATCTTACCGAGACCGAATCCGAATCCTTGTCCTTGTGCCATAATGTTTTTTTTGTTTAAGGGGTCACTCAAGGTTTTTATTGTACTGCTTAAGGTGAACTCGGAGCAACTTTTGGCCATTTGAGGGCAAAAAGTGATTATTGACAACGATGACTTTCTGACTGGGTTAAGGTTTGAGGGAACTTGTTCTCTCTTCATCCGTCACGGGATGGTCAGAAAGAGAAATCCGAAAAATTATCCTAACCACTCAGTCGATTACCCCACGCCATAATACAATTGTTGCTTTGACGAGGAGAATAGCAATTTTGAACGCCAAAAAAACGGGAATTTTCTTGACAATTGCCCTAAGTTGTGCTTTAGCGGGGAAAGCGGCGATCGCTAATACTTCCCCTTTGGAGGGGACTCGATGGAAACTAAGGGGGTGGACAGCTGGAAGTTTGGTGAAAGAAACGGAAATTACTGCCGCTTTCCAGAAAAATATCCTCAGTGGTTCGGCCGGATGCAACCAGTATAATACTGGCTATCAAGTCAATAATGGCACGTTCCAGATCAACCAAGCGATCGCTACTACCAAAAAAGCTTGTCCGGAACCGCAGATGAAACAAGAAAATCAATATCTGGCCGCCTTGCAAGGAGTGGAACAATTCCAAGTAACAGTTAAAGGCGATTTACAATTATTTTATCGTACTCCCGAAGGTTTAGGAATACTCACTTTTACCCCCGCACCGACCACCACGCGCACGGAAAAGACAATTTATATCAATTCTAGGAAACAACCCTGTAGCCAAGGACCAACCAAAGACTGTTTACAGATACGAGAAAAACCAGAGGAAAACTGGAGATTGTTCGCCAATAGTATCGAGGGATTTGATTATAAACCAGGATTTTTCTATCAAATTAAAGTTAGCATTGAAACCGTCTCCAATCCAGCTAATAATCAAAATTCGGAAACATGGAAGCTATTAGAAGTTATTAGCCAAACCCCAGAAAAAGAGACTCCGCGAGCTTGGTTTGATCGACCGTTAACTAATTGGAATAAAGCCAAGGCACCTATCCCCAAATCTCCCGTTAAAACCGTGATTGATAACCAGTGTCGTGAACAGGTTCGTCCGGCAATTACTGCCAATGATCAAGCGCTTAATAAAGCAGGATGGTTACTGTACGGGTCCGTGCAAACCTATGGTAAAACTAGCGTTATTTCGGCCATGAGTGGAGTGGATGGAATGTGCCGACCGATGGGTTATCAAGACTTTGTTTTTGTCGATGGTAAATTCGCTGGCACTCTTTCCCCGCGACCGATGGATTCCCGCACTGATGGAGCATCTCAGAGAATTGTTTTACAAAATAGCGATCGAATTATTGTGGTTTTTAATCGCTATAAAGACACGGATCCTCTCTGTTGTCCTTCCCAATTAAGTCGCGTTATTTATCAAATCGAAACAGTCAGCGGAGTGCCAGTTGTTGTTCCCAAAGAAGTGGAAACAGAAGCGGTGAGAAACTAATTCAGTTATCAGTTATCAGTTATCAGTTATCAGTTATCAGTTATCAGTTATCAGTTATCAGTTATCAGTTATCAGTGAGATAGGGAGATAGGGAGATAGGGAGATAGGGAGATAGGGAGAAAAAGAACGTAGGTTGGGTTGAAGCATGAAACCCAACGCCCGATTATGTTACGCTACCGCTAACCCATCCTACAAATAATTGTGCCTCCCTACTTAATAGCTTCCTTTTTTATTATATCTCCCGCAAAATTGAGTTTTTAATCGCAGATGCTATTAAAGTCCTTAATTTAAGGATTTTTACAGAAAAAGATCGCTTTTCTACTGCCAGGAAATAATCTATTTCTTTCTGCTTCTCCTGACTCGGAGAATACTGGCTCGGAGACTTCTCACTTAACGGAAGATTTTTGATTTATGCAGCAGGTTTAGTGATTAGGCACTGATACTAGATAAGTAGTTATAGAATTCTAATAACTCCTCATTAGTTAGCAGTAAACGGGACTTTTTGCCATAGGTAGAAATCAGGTATTCCCGACCTTTTTCTGTGGTCCAAGCTAATCGTTTCATCTCCACATCAATTTTAGTTTTAAGAACTGAATAATCGATTTCTTCGGGAATAACAACAACTGGTTCCGGTTCTGGGGGTTC